>NZ_PZZM01000001.1:4525000-5125000 GCF_003046175.1 Bosea sp. 124 | reverse complement strand
GCGCGCGGCGGCAAAGGCGCAAGCTCCGACGACGAGCGAAAGCAGGATGAGCTGGCCCCGGTCCGAGGTGATTTCGTAAGGCCCGATGCCGAAAGGCGGGATGCCGGAGATGCCCATATATCCTTGCGTCACCGACTGCCATTCGACCGTGATCTCATAGGTGATCAGGCCGATGGCGAGCGTGCCCATGGCGAGGTAATGGCCCTTCAGCCGGAGCGCCGGGAAGCCGACGATGGCGGCGGCGAGGACCGCTGCGACGATGCCGAGCACCATGGCGGGCAGCGGGCTCCAGCCATGGGTCGCGGTCAGCACGGCCGAGAGATAGCCGCCGATCGCGGCAAAGGCGTTCTGCCCGAAGGAGACCTGCGCGGCGAAGCCCATGAACAGATTCAGCCCCGTCACGAAGACCGCATAGATCAGGGCGAAGGAGACGACCGTCGCGGCATAGCCGCCGACGATCATGGCATAGCCGACGACCAGCCCGGCGAAGAGCCAGGGCAGCAGGCCGACCAGCCTGAGCGGGCGCCGTTCAGGCGAAGTAGTGCTGGGCGAGATCGTCATGGGAGGTGATGTCACGCGGATCGAGTTCGGCGACGATGCGCCCGAGCGAAAGCAGGTAGACGCGGGCTGCGAGTTCGAGCGCCAGCGGCGCCTTCTGCTCGACCAGCACGATCGCCAGGCCTTCGCGGTTCAGGAGGCCGAGCGTCTCCAGGATTTCCCCGGTGACGCGCGGCGCCAGGCCGAGCGAGGGCTCGTCCAGCAGCAGGAGTTTCGGCCCGGCCATCAGCGCCCGGCCCAGCGCGAGCATCTGCTGCTCGCCGCCGGACATCGAGCCGGCGGCCTGGCCGAGCCGTTCCTTCAGGCGCGGGAACAGCGTCAGCACGCGCTCGCGCCTGCGGTTGAATTCGGCCTTGTCGCGCAGGCGATAGGCGCCGAGTTCGAGATTGTCCGCGACGCTCATCGGGGCGAACAGGCCGCGCCCCTCCGGGACCAGCACGATGCCGCGCGAGGCGACCGCGACGGTATCGTGCCGCGGCAGCACCTCGTCCCGGAAGCGCACCTCGCCGCTATTGGCGGAGAGCCCCATGATCGCGCGCAGCAGCGTCGACTTGCCGGCGCCGTTGGGGCCGAGCACGGCGACGAGCTCGCCTTCTCCGATGCGCAGATCGACCCCATGCAGCGCATGGACGTGGCCGTAGCGTGCCGAGAGGCCGGTCGCGGCCAGGATGGGAGGTGCAAAGCTCGGCTGAGCCGAATTCACCTGCGTCTTGGCCGCGACCGCGAGGCTCATTGCACCACCTTGACCTTGCCGGCCTCGATCGTCGCCAGCACGAAGGGGTTGCGGGTGATGCCCTGATGCAAGTCGGGCCGGAAGTTGTACATGCCCGTCGTCCCCTGGAAGCCGGTCAGCTCCTCATAGGCCGCGCGCAGCTTCTCGCCCTCGAAGGATTTCGCCTTCTCGATGGCCGCGACGGTCAGCATGACGCCGTCCCAGCCGCGCGAGGCCCAGTTCGGATCACGGTCCTTGAACTTCTCGCGCCACGGATCGAGGAAGGCCTTGATTCCGTTTTTCAGGTCGCCCTCGGCCAGCGCCTCGTAAACCTGCGACGGCGAGGCGACGAAGAAGAACTTGTCGCCCAGCACCTCGGAGACGGGGCCGAACACGGCCAGATCCTCGAGGCTGGTCAGCAGCAGCATATCGGCGCCGAGCTGCTTGATGTTCTTGGCGGCGGTCAGGGTGGTGCCGCCGAGGCCGATCTTCAGGATCGCGCCGGCACCTGCCGCGCGGGCCTTGCTGATCTGCACGCTGAGATCGGCATCGTCCTGCTTGTATTGGTCGACCGAGACGACCTCGAGACCGAACTTCGCGGCATTGCGCTCGGCCACGCCCTTCTGCAGATTGGCGTAGGGGGTCGGGTCGTGCAGCACCGCGATCTTGCGAATCTGCGTCTTCTCCTTGAGGTATTCCAGGCGCTTGTCGACCTCAAAGCCGGCCGGCGGCAGGGTGGTGAAGGCCCATTGCAGATGGTCCGGCTGCTGCGGCAGGATCGAGCACAGCATCATCGGCACCTTGGCGCGCACGACCAGGCCGGCCGCGGCGAAATTGCCGGCCGAGACGCAGCCGCTGATGAAGACGTCGACCTTGTCGGAGCTCAGCATCTTCCGGTAGACGGTCACCGATTCCTGCGGTTCGGAGCGGTTGTCCTCGACCACGACCTGGAGCTTGCGGCCCATCACGCCGCCCTTGGCGTTCACCGCCGCGACTGCGAGTTCGACGCCGTCGCGCCAGGCGCGATCGACCGTCGCGGCATAGCCCGTGAGGCCGGCCGAGACGCCGATCTTGTAGGGTTCCTGGGCGTGGACGCCTTGTGCGCCGGCGACCGCGATGCCGGCGGTCAACCCCGCTGCAAAGAGAATATGCTTCATCATCTGTCCTCCCGGTTGTCTCTGGCTTGGGCTGGTGGCCTCGCTGCGAGGCCCCGCCTTTTTCTTGGTTTTATGCGGATTTGCAGTGCTGTGCCGTCAGGTGACCGGCTTGCCGTAGCCGCCGCCGCCCGGCGTTTCCAGCAACACGACGTCGCCGGCCTGCATGGTCAGCTTCTTCGCCTCGCTGACGGATGTGCCGTTGACCAGGAAGCGGCCGGCCGCCCCAGGCAGCCCGCCATCGATGCCGTCGGGGCCGCGCTCGAGCCGGCTCGGCACGGCGTTGAGCAGCCAGGCATGGTCGGTGCGCATGTGGAACTGGATGATCTGGCCGTCACCGCCCTGCATCCGGCCCTTGCCGCCCGACCCGGGGCGCAGCTCCTTGCGGTCGAAGACGATCGGCATGGCCGCTTCCAGGATTTCGATCGGCACCGCCGCCACGCCGGTCGGGTAGCAGGTGGCACTCGGTCCCGGCTTGCCGGCGCGCGCACCCATGCCGCCGGAATAGTTGAACATCGACGAGGTGAAGGCCTCGCCGCTCGGCCGCCGGCCCTGGATCTGGATCGTCCAGACCGCGCCCGACCCTTCGGCCAGAACGCGCTCCGGCATGACCTGATGCAGCGCCTTCAGGATCGGCATCGGCACATACATGCCCACCACATGGCGCGCATTCACCGGGGCCGGATAGGCGCAGTTGATGATCGAGCCCACCGGCGCGCGCACCTCGATCGGCGCCAGCGACCCGGTGTTGTTGGGCAGGTCCGGATTGAGGCAGGAGCGGATCGCAAAGGTCGAATAGGCGTGGGTGTAGTTCAGGACGACGTTGATGCCGGTCGTCGTCTGCGGCGAGGAGCCCTCGAAATCGACGATGATCGAACCGCTCTCGGTATCGACGGTGAGCGCGGTCTTCAGCGTGATGATCTCGCCGCCGGGCACGTCGAATGAGGTCTCGCCGTGATAGGTGCCGGGCTTCAGCTTGCGGATGGCGTTGCGCGTCGCCTCTTCCGAGCGGTCGATGATCTCGTCCGACAGGGCCTCGATGTCGTCGATGCCATAGCGCTCGCACAGCGTGATCAGGTGCTCGGCCGCGGCCTCGCCCGACGAGACCTGCGCCGAGAGATCGCCGAAGACGGCGTCGGGCGTGCGGACGTTGCGGCGGATGATGTCGTGCAGCATCTCGCTCGGCTTGCCGCGCTCATAGAGCTTGAGCGGCGGAATCCAGAGCCCTTCTTCATGCACGTCGCGGGCGCCGGCGCCGATGCCGTAGCCACCGATATCGGTGTGGTGGATGGTCGAGCCGATATAGGCGAGCAGCTTCTCTCCGTCGAAGATCGGCGTCAGGATCGTGATGTCGAAGAAGTGCCCGGCCGAGAGCCAGGGATCGTTGGTGATCAGCACGTCGCCGGGCTCGCAGCGCCCCTTGAACAGGCGCACCAGATGCGCGCCGGCGATGGCGAGGGAGTTGATGTGGCCGGGCGTGCCGGTATTGGCCTGCGCCACCATGCGTCCGCGCTGGTCGAAGAGCGCGCAGGCGAGGTCGCCGGCTTCGCGGACGATCGGGCTGAAGGCGATGCGCTGCAGCGCCTTGGCGCGCTCGTTGACGATGCCGATCAGGTTCGACCAGAGGATCTCGAGTTCGACGCCGTCCATCGCGGGGGGCTTGGCCATCGCAGGTGATTTTGCCATCGGAATTCAGCCTTTCGTGGCGACGATGCAGCCGAGCGCGTCGATCGTCGCGCTCCAGCCGGGCGGCAGCGCGGTCGTGGTCTCGCGCTCCTCGATGATGGCGGGGCCGGTGATGGTCTGGCCGGTGGCGAGCGCGGCGCGCTCGTAGACGGGGACGGACTGGCCGTCCTCCCAGGCATGGACCGGGCGGCGGCGCTTGGGCGCGCCGGCCGCGATCTGCGCCCTGTCCTGGCCGTCGAAATGCGGCAGGGGGCCGCGCGCGACGACGCGCCAGGTCACCAGCTCGATCGGCACATGCGAGGGGTTGACGCCGTAGAGCGTGCGGTAGGCCGCCTCGAACTGCGCCGTCAGCGCGGCGACATCGCGGCTCTGGCGCGGATCGGCCTCGAAGATGATCGTTACTTCGTGCTGCTGGCCGACATAGCGCATGTCGGCACCGACCAGGATCGTGACATCGGCGGCCGCGCAGCCGGATTCACCCAGAGCCGCCAGTCCCTCGCTTTCGAGATCGCCGATCACGCGGTCGACACGCGCCCAGTCGAGCTGGTCGACCCGCGTGAGATCGCTGCGCACGAGATCGAGCCGGACGGGGGTGACGAGCGTGCCGAAGGCCGAGAGCACGCTCGACTGGGGCGGGACGATGACCGAGGTGCTCTGCAGCAGATCGGCGACGCCGCAGGCATGCAGCGGGCCGGCGCCGCCGAAGGCGAAGAGCGGCAGGCCGCGATAATCGACACCGCGATCGGTGGCGTGGGTGCGCGCCGCGGAGGCCATCGCCTCCGTCACGATGCGGTAGATGCCGCGCGCCGCCTGCACCGCATTGAGGCCGAGTGCGTCTCCGAGCCGTGTCAGCGCAGCGTCGCAGGCCGCCTTGTCGAGCGACATGTCGCCGCCGAGGAAGTTCTCGGCGTCGATCAGCCCGAGCACGAGGTCGGCATCGGTGACGGTCGCATTCCTGCCGCCGCGGCCGTAGCAGGCCGGGCCCGGATTGGAGCCGGCGCTTTCCGGGCCGACCTTGAGCAGGCCGAGATCATCGACATGGGCGATGCTGCCGCCGCCAGCGCCGATCTCGATCAGGTCGATCGAGGGCACGGTGACGGGCAGGCCGCTGCCTTCGCGGAAGCGGTAGCGCCGGTCGACCTCGAACAGTCCGGTGATCAGCGGCGTGCGGTTCTCGATCAGGCAGGCCTTGGCGGTGGTGCCGCCCATGTCGAAGGACATCAGCCGGTCGATGCCGAGCAACTCCGCATAGTGGCAGGCGGCGAGGGCCCCTGCTGCGGGCCCGCTCTCGATCATGCGCACCGGGTTCTTGCCCGCGGTCTCGGCGCCGACGACGCCGCCGGAGGACAGCATGATCAGCGGCGTGTTGGCGAAGCCCTCGACCCGCAGCCGGTCGCTCAGCCGCTTCAGATAGGGCTGCGAGATCGGCATCGCATAGGCGTTCACCGTCGCGGTCGAAGCGCGCTGGTATTCGCGGATCTGCGGCGCGACCTCGGCCGAGGTGCAGATGAAGACATCGTTGAGCTCGCGCGCCAGCGCGGCTGCGACCAGCGCCTCGTTTTCCGGATTGGCGAAGCTGTTCAGGAAGCAGATCGCCAGCGCGCGTGCTCCGCTGGCGCGAATATCGGCGGCGAGCTTGGTGATGTCCGCAGGGCTGGGCGCAAGCGCCACCGTTCCATCCGCCAGCACGCGCTCCTTGATGCCGAAGGTCAATTCGCGCGTCACCAGCGGCTCGGGAAACTCGATCTGCGGATCGTACATGTCGTAGCGGTGCTCGTTGCGGATCGAGAGCACGTCGCGGAAGCCCTCGGTGACGACGAGCGCCGTCGGCAGGCCCTTGCGCTCGATCAGCGCGTTGGTGACGACCGTGGTGGCGTGGACCACGACACCGTCGATCGCGCCGGCTTCGACGCCGGCCTTGCCCAGCACGGAATCGACGCCGCGGAAGAAGCCTTCCAGCAGGTCGTGATGGGTGGTCAGCGTCTTGTCGACGCTGAGGCCCCCGCGGGAGTCGCGCAGGACGATGTCGGTGAAGGTCCCGCCGATATCGACGGCCAGCGAATAGGTCATGGGCTTCAGTCTTTCCGGGTCTTTAGTCTTGCCAGGTCAAGCCGCGCGAGATGCGTGCGGCGCTGCCGACGACCTCACGGATCTGTTCGGGATCGGGAATGGGGGGAATGAACTGCGTCGAGCCGACGATGGCGATCGAGCCGACGAGAATCTTGCGGTGGTCGAAGACGGGAGCCGCCAGCGCGTTGACGCCGGTGATGACCTCGTCGGGCGCGGTCGCCCAGCCGCGCTCGTGTACGGTTGCGATTTCCGCCAGCAGCGCCTCGCCCGAGACGATGCTGCCCGGCGTCCAGGCCTTGAGCGGGCCGGCTGCGATCCGGCGCAGGCGCTCTTGCGATCCGAAGGCGAGCCAGATCTTGCCATGGGCGCTGGCATGGTAGGCCATGGGCGTGCCGCGCCGGGTCGCGAACTCGACCAGGGTGCGGCCCTGGATCAGTTCGAGGACGATCACCTCGTCGTCGATCACGGAGCATAGTGTCACCGCCTGCCCGGTATGGTCGCGCAAGGTCATCAGTTCCTCGCGCGCTGCGGCGACGATGTCGAAGCGCTGCCGCAGGGCCTCGCCGAGAACCACGAGCTTGATGCCGGCGTCATAGCGCCCGGTCTCGGCGTCCTGGCGCACGAAGCCGTGGCGCTGCAGCGTCACCAGGTGCCGGTAGATGGTCGCCTTCGATGCCGACAGGGCCTCGGCGATCTGCGCCAGCGCAGCCGGACGGCTCTGCTGCACCAGGTACTCGACCGCGCGCAGCGCGAGATCGAGAGTGCTGGTGCCCGCAGGCGCGGCTTTGGCCGAAGCTGAATCCGGTTCCGTCGACAAGGGCGTTCCTCTGCGTCTCATTTCAAATAATGAAACGTCATTTTGTTATTTGATACGCTAGCAGAATGCTGCCTCTCGTCAACCGCCTTTTGAAGGCGGCACGGGAGCGCTGCGATGCGCGTGTCGGAAGAGGGTTGGGGCGGTTGCGGGGCGCTCAGGAGAGCATGTCGCGCACGAGCGGAATGACCTTCTCGCCATAAAGCGTGATGCTGCCCAGCATCGCCTCATGCGGCAGCGGGCCGGCGCTGTACTTCATCTGGAAGCGCGATAGGCCCAGCGTCCTGACGGTCGTCGCGATCTTGCGCGCGACGGTTTCCGGCGAGCCGACATAGAGCGAGCCCTGCGTGACCTCGCGCTCGAACTCGTCGCGGCCCATCGGCGGCCAGCCGCGCTCGGCGCCGATGCGGTCGCGCATGCGCTTGTAGTCGGCGAAGACGGTCTCGCGCGCCTGTTCGTCGGTTTCGCCCACGAAGCCCGGCGAATGCACGCCGATGGGCTGCGCCGGCTCGCCGAGTTGCGCGAAGGCACGGCGATAGAGATCGGCATAGGGCGCAAAGCGGGCGGGATCGCCACCGATGATCGCGAGCATCAGGGGCAGGCCGTAGCGCGCGGCGCGGACGACCGATTCAGGGCTGCCGCCGACGCCGATCCAGGTCCGCAAGCCGCCGGTCTCGATCGGCGGGAAGACGCGCTGGTTCGTCAGGGCAGGGCGGATCGTGCCCTGCCAGGTCACAGCCTTCTGGCTGATCAGCGCCGCGAACAGGTCGAGCTTCTCGGAAAACAGCGTTTCGTATTGGCTGAGATCATAGCCGAAGAGCGGAAAGGACTCGGTGAAGGAGCCGCGGCCCAGGATGACCTCGGCGCGCCCGTTCGAGATCGCATCGATTGTCGAGAAGCGCTGGAACACCCGGATTGGATCGTCCGAGCTCAAAACCGTCACCGCCGAGCCCAGCCGGATGCGGCTGGTCCGGGCTGCGATGGCGGCCAGCACCGTCTCGGGCGCGGAGATGGCGAAATCGGCCCGGTGATGCTCCCCCACACCGAAGAAATCGATGCCGAGGCTGTCGGCGAGCACGGCCTCGTCGATCAGGTTGCGGATCACCTGCGCATGCGGCAGCAGGGCGCCGTCGGGACCCGAGGTCACATCGCCGAAGGTATCGAGCCCGAATTCGAGATGATCAGACATGGCGTGTCCCGGTGACGAAAGGGCTGCGCAGGGACGGTTGTCGTCCCGGCAGCGGGTGTTTCTGCCGCATGTTTATGCGGTTGCTGATGAACCGGGCAGTCTCGCGCCGGCCAGCACCGCTTCGATTTGCGCGGCCAGCGTCAGCAGCCTGCGGTCCTTGAGGCGCTGCATCACGATCTGCAGCCCGATCGGCAGCCCGGCAGCATCGACGCCGCAAGGGATCGAGATCGCCGGCTGGCGCGAATGGTTGAACAGCGGCGTGAACACGGCATGGCCACGCGGACCGACGGCGACACCGTCGATCGTGTCGGGCCCGAGCTTCTCGACCGGCCAGGCCGTGCAGGGCGTCGTCGGGCCGATCAGGGCATCGACGCCCTCCTGCACGAAGAAGCGGGCGGCGGCGACCGCGACGCGCTCTGAAAGCAGCAACGCGTCCGCTACCTCCGTCCCGCCATAACCGAGGCCGGCCGAAATCTGGCTGCCGAGATCCGGGTCGATCCGCTCGGGTGCCTTGCGCCAGGCCTCGCCATAGAGGGCGGCAAGCCCCGCATGCTGGAGCGGGTTGAGGCCCGTTTCGGCAGCGCCCGCCGGCCAGACGGGATCGCGCGCGACGATGGCGAGCCCGGCGCGGCGGAGCAACTCGACCACGGCAGAAACGCAGGCAGAGACCTCCGGATCGACCGGCACGTCGAGCCCCCATTTCGGGCTGTAGGCCAGCGTCGGCACCTCGCCTTCGGCGCCGCCATCCGCCTCGACGATGCCCGAATGCGGATCGAGCGGTGAGGGGCCGGCCATCACCTCGAAGCCAAGTGCGGCCTCGGCCACCGTCCGCGCGATGGGGCAAGGGCAGGAGATGCCGAAGAACGGCTCCTCGAAACCGGGACCGTAGGGGATCGCCCCAAAAGAGGGCTTGAAGCCGACGAGGCCGGTATGGGCCGGCGGGCGCCGGCTTGAGCCACCGGCATCCGTGCCGAGCGCGAAGGGAACCATGCCACCAGCCACGGCCGCGACAGGCCCGCCCGACGAACCGCCCGGCGACAGGGCCGGATCGAGCGGATGGCGTGTCGCACCGTGCAGCAGGTTGGTGGTCTGGCCCTTGGCGGCGAATTCGGCGGTGTTGGCGATGCCGACGACGACAGCGCCCGCCGCGACGAGCCGCGCCACCGCGACCGCATCCTCGGGCGCGACAAAATCAGCGAACAGATGCGAGCCCTGCGTGATCCGCCGGCCCTTGACCCAGATATTGTCCTTGATCGCGACGGGCACGCCCGCGAGCGGTAGGTCCTCGCCTTTCGCGACGCGCCGGTCGACGGCTTCGGCTCGCGCCATCGCATCAGCGGCATCGACGGAGACGAAGGCGTTGAGCGCCGGGTTCAGGAGCTCGATCCGGCGCAGGGCTTCCGTGGCCTGGGCCCTGGCGCTGCTGCGTCCGGCGCGGACGGCCTCTGCAATCTCGGCGAGCGCCGGCCAGGGCGCAAAGGTCTCGGTCATCGACGGTGTCCATCATAGCTGTCGCGAACGACGCGTGGATATCGAGCCATAGCAGCGAGGTGCGGAACTGTCAGGGGCGCATCGGCGATGCGGCCGGCCGCGCCATGTTGGCACGGCAGTTGCTGGCTTTCCCGGCCTGACCCGTCCGGAGGATCGTCGCCATTCAGATGCCTGTGCCTGCCGAATCCGGCGCGATGACCGCCCAGCCGCTGACGCTCGACGGCATCACGCACAGCTATGGCGGTGGACTCGCGGTCGACAATGTCACGCTTGAGGTCAAGGGCGGCGAACTCGTGGCCCTGCTCGGCCCCTCCGGCTGCGGCAAGACCACGCTTTTACGGATCGTCGCCGGCTTCATCCAGCAGAGCAACGGCAAGGTCACGATCGACGGTCGGCCGATCGACGTGCTGCCGCCGAACCGGCGCGAGATCGGCATCGTCTTCCAGAACTACGCGCTGTTTCCGCATATGAGCGTGGCGGAGAACATCGCCTATGGGCTCGCGGCCCGGGGCGAGAGCCGGGAGGTTCAGGCGCAGCGCGTCGCGGAAATGCTCGCCACCGTCCAGATGGGCAAATTCGCCGACCGCAAACCCAAGCAGCTCTCGGGTGGCCAGCAGCAGCGCGTGGCGCTGGCGCGCGCGCTTGCCATGCGCCCGCGCATCCTCCTGCTCGACGAGCCCTTTGCCGCGCTCGACAAGAACCTGCGGCTCGACATGCAGATCGAGATCAAGCGTTTGCAGCGCCAGTTCGCCCTGACCGCGATCATGGTCACGCATGACCAGGACGAGGCGATGGCGATTGCCGACCGCATCGCCGTGATGAGCCAGGGCAGGATCGAGCAGCTCGGCACGCCGGTGCAGATCTATGACGAGCCGGCGACGCTCTTCGTCAACAGCTTCATCGGCTCCAGCAACCTCCTGAACGGCCGCATCGAGGCGCCCGTCGACGGCGGCTACCGGGTCTCGCTCGGCAATGGCGCGGCCTGGACGGTCGCGTCCAGAGGCCGCTTCGAAGCCGGACAGCCCGTCATCGTCTCGGTCCGGCCCGAACATATGCTGCTCGCCGCCGAACCCGGCGATGAACGTTTCCCGGTCGACCTCAAATTCAGCCTGCCGATCGGCGGCGAACTCATCCACGACGTCACCGGCGCCGACGGCGCCTCGCTGAAGGTGGCGCTGTCGCGGCGCCCCGGCATGGCGTCCGGCCGCTCGGGCCCGGCCTTCTGCGGGCTCGCCGCCCATGCCCGGCCCGTCCTGTTTCCTGCCTCTCAACCCTGATCCGGAGCACAAGCCGATGACACAGATGAACCGCAGAGACCTCCTGGCCGGCGCCGGTGCACTCGGCCTTGCCGCCGCTCTGCCGGGCTATGCCCGCGCCGCCGGCAGCCTCACCGCCGCGATCTATCCCGGCACTTGGGAAGAGGCCTATCGCGGCGTCGTCGCGCCAATTCTGAAGAAGAATTTCGGTGTCGATGTCGCGTTCGATGCGCTCTTTGCCGTCGATCAGGTCGCCAAGGTCCGCGCCGCGCGCGGCGTGCCGCCCTTCGATTGCTTCGTGCTGGATCCGGGCCCGGCGGCGGCTGCGATGCAGGCTGGCCTGTTCGAGCCGATCGACATCAAGAAGCTGAGCAATGCCGCCAAGGTGCCGAAGGGGCTGATCACCTCGCATGCCGTGACCTGCAACGCGCAGGTCGTCGGCATCGCCTACAACCCGAAGAAGTTCCCGAACCCGCCCAAGACCTGGGCCGACCTGTTCAAGAGCCCTTACGTCGAGCGGCTCGGCCTGACCGGCTTCCAGACCACCTTCGGCACCGTCTCGCTGATCGAGATGGCCAAGGCCTTCGGCGGCTCGGAAGCCGATATGGAGCCGATCTTCAAGGCGCTGAAGGAGGCCGTGCCGAAGGTTGCCGCCATCTCGACGCCGGCTGCACTGCCGGGCCTGTTCCAGCAGGGTCAGGTCGACATCATGTACGGCAACACCAACACGGTCGCGATCCTGAAGGGCCGTGGCGTCGATATCGCCTATATCGCGCCGGAATCGGGCTCGATCACCTTCCAGACCACGCTGCACATCGTGAAGGGCGCCGAGAACGTCGACGCGGCCTACAAATACATCGACACGGCGATCTCGCCCGAGGTCCAGACCGCCTTGCAGAATGCGCCTTACAACATGGTGCCGATCAACACCGAAACCGTGCTCGCACCCACGCTCGACATCAAGTCGCTCGACGAATTGTCGAAGATGGTCACCCATGACTGGACCAAGATCAATCCGCAGCGCGCGGCCTGGATCGAGCGTTTCAACAAGGAGATCACCAAGTAAGGCGAGATTTAAGGCAAGTTCGATGGCCGCGATCGCAGCAACCGCGCCGGCAAGCACGGACAAGGTCGACTGGCGCCTCGCGGCGCCGCTCGGCCTGGTCTATCTCGCCTTCTTCGCCGCACCTTTCGCGATCCTGCTCGGAGTCAGCTTCTATGCCGATCCCGAGCAGACGCGGCTGGGCTTCGAGTCCTGGACGAAGTTCTACAGCGACGCCTTCTATCTCAAGGTCATCTTCGACACCCTGAAGCTCGGCGTCTTCGCCGTCATCGCGACGACGCTGCTCGCTTATCCGCTGGCGCTGGTGTTCCGCGCCGCGAGTGCCCGCGCTCAACGCGTGCTGATCTTCATCATCCTGATGCCGCTGCTGACCTCGGTCGTCATCCGCACCTTCGCCTGGATCGTCATCCTGGCGCGCGAGGGGGTGATCAACCAGACACTGATTGGCCTCGGCATCACCGCGACGCCGCTCAACCTGCTGCAGACCGAACTCGGGCTGGTCATCGCGCTGACCCAGATCGAAATGCCGCTGATGCTGTTGCCGCTGCTCACCATCATGAACCAGATGGACCAGAACCTGATCGACGCCTCGCGCGCGCTAGGCGCCTCGAAATGGCGGACCTTCTTCCGCGTCACGCTGCCACTGACCCTGCCGGGCTGGATCGCGGGCGCGACGCTGGTCTTCGCCTCGGCGACGACGGCGTTCATCTCGCAATCGGTGATCGGTGGGGCCAGACTCGTCTATCTCCCGGCCCTGATCTACCAGCAGGTCACGGTCGTCTATAACTGGCCTTTCGCGGCGGTGGCCTCGCTGACGCTGCTCTTCACGGTGCTGGCCGGCATCATGGCGCTGAGCTGGCTCGGCCGCTTCGCCAGGACGAGCTGAGGTCAAGACTATGCAGCGCTCCACGCTCGGTGACGTCACCTACAACTGGGTCATCGGTTTTCTCGCCGGACTCGCCGTCCTGATCCTGATCGGGCCGGTCCTGATCGTCATCGCGACCTCATTCACCACCTCCCAGACCTTGCGCTTCCCGCCGCCGGCACTCTCGCTGCGCTGGTATGGCGAACTGTTCGATTCCGCCCGCTCGGCCCAGATCCACATCGCCGCCTTGAACAGCCTCTGGGTCGCAGGCACCGCGACGCTGATCGGCGCGGTGCTCTCGGTCTTGGCCGCGCTCGCGATCACGCGGGTGGCAAGGCCCTCGGCCCGCTTCCTGGAGGCCAGCTTCCTCTCGCCGCTCGTCCTGCCGACGCTCTCCTACGGGTTGGCTGCGTTGATGTTTTTCTCCGTGCTCGGCATCCGGCCCTCGCTCAACCTGCTGATCGCCGGCCATCTCGTCGTGATCGCGCCCTTCATCTTCCGCACGACGCTGGCGAGCCTGACGCAGCTCGATCCGGTCCTGCTCGAGGCCTCGGCCAATCTCGGCGCCAGCCGCTTCTACGGCTTTCGTCGCATCACCTTGCCGCTGATCGCGCCTGGCATCGCGGCGGGCTGTTTCCTCGCCTTCATCTCC
The DNA here is from genome assembly GCF_003046175.1 of Bosea sp. 124. Taxonomy (NCBI): domain Bacteria; kingdom Pseudomonadati; phylum Pseudomonadota; class Alphaproteobacteria; order Hyphomicrobiales; family Alloboseaceae; genus Allobosea; species Allobosea sp. 124. Next base: position 5,111,490 of record NZ_PZZM01000001.1, on the reverse strand, counting down.
TCGATGGACAACGTCCCGGTCTCGCTCTTTCTCTCCAATGCCCGCACCTCGATGCTGCCGATCCGGATGTGGGGCATGATGGAATCGACGCTCGACGTCCGCATCGCCGCCATCGCCGGCGTGCTGATCCTCGCCACGCTCGTGCTGATGATCGTGATGGACCGGCTGACCGGCCTGACCAGGCGCATGAGCGGGTGATGGAACCCACCGTTGTCATTCCCGGGCATCGCGCAGCGATGAACCCGGAACCCATGGCTGGGTGCAGCCTCAAAGTATCCCGCCGGTTGCACCCGGTCGTGGGTTCCGGGTTCGGCCCTTTCGGCCCGTCCCGGAATGACCGCAAATACGGAGACCGCCTATGACCGCCACCTATGACCGCGACCTGATCGGCTACGGCGCCAATCCGCCCAATCCGCAATGGCCGAACGGTGCCCGCATCGCGATCAACTTCGTGATGAATTACGAGGAGGGCTCCGAGCCCTCGATGCAGGATGGCGAGGGCTTCACCGAAATCGCCCTGACCGAGGCGAACGGCCTGCCGACCGGCGTCAAGGGCCGCGACCTCGCCGGCGAGGGCATGTTCGCCTATGGCAGCCGCGTCGGTTTCTGGCGGCTGATGCGTCTCTTCCAGGAGCGCGACCTGGCCATGACGGTGTTCGGCTGCGCGCTGGCGATCGAGCGCAATCCCGCGGCAGCCGCCGCGATCAAGGCCTCGGGCTTCGACGTCTGCTGCCATGGCTGGCGCTGGATCAAGCACTACGACCTCACCGAGGCCGAGGAGCGCGAGCACATCGCCAGGGCGATCACCTCGCTCAAGGCCACCGTCGGCGAGCGCCCGCTCGGCTGGTATTGCCGCTATGGCCCCAGCGTGAACACCCGCAAGCTCATCGTGGAGGAGGGCGGTTTCCTCTACGATTCAGACGCTTACGATGACGAATTGCCTTATTGGAAGGTCGTCGACGGCAAGCCGCATCTGGTCGTGCCCTATTCGCTCGTCAACAATGACGGCAAGTTCGGCTCGGGCTTTTTCGCCACCTCGAACGATTATTTCGAGTGGCACAAGGACGCCTTCGACATGCTCTACGCCGAGGGCGCGACGCAGCCCAAGATGATGTCCGTCGGCCTGCACATGCGCCTGATCGGTCATCCCGCCCGCGCTGCCGGCCTCGCCCGCTTCCTCGACTATGTCCAGAAGCATGAGGGCGTCTGGGTCACCGGCCGGCTCGACATTGCGAAGCATTGGGCGAAGACGCATCCGTTTGCGGGTGAACTCGGCTGATTGCATGTCATGCTCGGGCTTGACCCGAGCATCTCTTCGACGAGATTCTCAACTCTTCGCTGCGCTCCGGCCGAGAATGACGGCGACGGCGCGTGACCCCATACAAGGACGATCTCTTGCCCGCTCCAGAACTCATCGTCGCGCTTGGCGACGCCCGCTACCTCGTCGAACGCCCGTTCGGCTCCTGGCCGCAGAATGCGGGCTTCGTCACCGATGTGACGGTCGATTCCCGCGGGCATGTCTTCGTGATGCTGCGGCACGATCCGCTGACCCAGCCGAACGATCCGCGCGTAGTCGAATTGTCGCCCGAGGGCGACTATCTCGGTGGCTGGGGCGGGGACCTGATCGCGGATTCGCACATGCTCACGGCCGACGCCCAGGGCCGTATCCTCTGCGTTGACCGCGACATGCACGAGATCATCATCTGCTCGGTCACGGGCGAGCGGCTCGGCGGGCTCGGCCAGCGCGGCGAGCCGCTGGCGCCGTTCAACCACCCGACCGATGTGCATGTCTCGGCCTGGGGCGACATCTACGTCGCCGATGGCTATGCCGCGAGCCGCGTCCACCGCTTCTCGGCCTATGGCGTGCATATCCAGAGCTGGGGCGAGCATGGCGACGGTGACGGCCAGTTCGGCTGGCCGCACGCGATCTGGACCCATGCCGATGGCCGCGTCGTCGTCGTCGATCGCACCCATGACCGCGTCCAGGTCTTCGACCGCAACGGCAATCACCTCGCGAGCTGGACCCATTTCCGCGATCCCGTGGCGATCTGGGGCGACGAGGCTGGCAACACCTATGTCACCGACACGCAGCCGACCCTTCAGAAGATCGGCCCGATGGGCGAGAAGCTCGGCCGCTGCCGGCCCTTCCTGATGGGTGCGCACGGCATCTTCGGCATGCCTGGCGGCGACATCCTGCTGGCCGAGAGCAGCCCGAGCCGTCTCACGCGTCTGCGGCTGCTGGATTGAAATAATGGCTGACCGCCTGGCCATGAAGGCGCGGGGAGGCGACCGCATATGAAGGCCGAGGCTGTTTTGGCGGGACCGGCATGACCGATATCGTCTGGGGTTCAACGCTTCTCACCGGCTTCGACGCAGCCGGTGAGCCGATGATCCTTCACGATGCGGGCGTGGTCTGCGAAGCTGGCGTCATCGTCGCGACCGGCGCCCTGGCAGAGCTGAAAGACCGCTATCCCGAAGCCACGATCAGCGGCGGCGCCGATTTCGCGATCACGCCCGGCTTCGTCAATGCGCATCATCATGTCGGGTTGACGCCGCTGCAACTCGGCTCGCCCGACCATCCGCTGGAACTCTGGTTCGCCAGCCGCATCGCGCTGCGTGATGTCGATCTCCATGCGGACACGCTGTTTTCGGCCTTCGAGATGATCGAGAGCGGCGTCACCACGGTCCAGCATCTGCACAGCCGTGCGCCCGGCACGCCGACGGACATCCTCGCTGCGGCCGAGAAGGTCATCGCCGCCTATCGCGATATCGGCATGCGCGCCTCCTATTCGATGGCGCTGCGCGATCAGAACCGGCTCGTCTACGAGGCTGATCAGGATTTCGTCGCGCGCCTGCCCGAAGAGCTGCGCCCGGCCGCGAGCGCCTTCTTCCAGCGCTTCACCGTGCCGCTCGCTGACCAGGTCGCGGTATTCGACGAACTTGTCGCCCGTCATGGCGCGGGCGATCGAATCCGCATCCAGATCGCGCCGGCAAACCTCCACTGGCTCTCGGAAAAGGCGCTGGAGGTGACCGGCGAGCTCCAGCGCCGCACCGGCCTGCCCGTGCATATGCATGTGCTGGAGACGCCTTATCAGAAGGCCTATGCCCGCAAGCGCACCGGCGGCTCGGCGCTCGCCCATCTCGACAAACTCGGTCTGCTCGGCCCGCATTTCACCATCGGCCACGGTGTCTGGATGAGCGAGGCGGACATCGAACTCGCGGCCGAGCGCGGCGTCTGCGTCTGCCACAACTGCTCGTCGAATTTCCGCCTGAAAAGCGGTGTGGCCCCCGTCAACCGTTTCCTGGCGCGTGGCATTCCGGTCGCCCTCGGCATCGACGAGGCCGGCATCAACGACGATCGCGACATGCTGCAGGAGATGCGTCTCGTGCTGCGCGCCCATCGCGAGCCCGGCATCGATGCGCCCCATCCCTCATCAGCCCAAGTGCTGCGCATGGCGACGGAGGGCGGCGCCGGCACCACGCCCTTCGCCGGGCGCATCGGCCGGCTCGATCCCGGCATGGCGGCCGATCTCGTGCTGTTCGACTGGCCTGCCGTGACCTTCCCCTATCAGGACGCTGCGCTCGGCTTCGTCGACGTGCTGGTCCAGCGCGCCAAGGCGAAGGCGGTGCACAGCGTCATGATCGGCGGCGAGTTCGTCTATCGCGAGCGGCGCTTCACTAGGCTCGACCGCGACGCGGTACTGGCCGGAATCGCCGAGGCGCTGGCGAAACCGAGGACATCGGCGGAGCAGGGCCGCGTGGCGCTGTCGCAGGCGCTGCTGCCGCATGTCCGGTGCTTCTATGACGGCTATCTCGACGGGCAGGGGGACGAGCCGTTCTATCGGCCGAGCGGGCGCTTCTGAGGCGCGGGAGGTACTCAGAAACCCCGCGCGATCCGCTTCTGCGCCAGTCGCACGGCGGCGGGGATCGGCGCGATGACCGGGACCGGGAAGCGCAGATTGAGCGACTGAGCGGCCTGTCCGAGCGGCCCGCCGCCGATCACCAGCGCCTTTGCCCCGAGTGTCTCGATAGCATGGGCGCAAGCCTTGGCGAGCGCCTCCACCAGCGTGGCCTGGTCGGCCATCACGGCATGAACGTCGCCTTCCGTCAGCGCGACGCCGCGCATCGTCGCGCCATGGCCATAGGCGTGCGCCAGGGCCGTGATCGAGTCGACGAGATCGGGCGTCGTCGTCACCACGGCGAAGGGCCGGCGGCCGGAGCCTGCCTCCGCCATGCCGGCCTCGGCGATGCCGGTGACTGGGCAGGCGAGGCGCAGCCGCAACGCCGCCAGCCCGGGGTCGCCGAAGGCCGAGATGATGACGCCGTCGGGCGGCGTCGTGGCGATCGTGCCGGCGAGCGCCTGCACGGCCTTGGCAGACTGTGCCAGGGCCTCCTCATTGGTGATCAGCGGCACGCCATAGGGCGCGCTCATCGCGTCGATCACGGTCCCGCCGGGTGCGGCCGCCTGGGCGATGGCGCGCATCATGCTGGTCGTGGCGGCATTGGTGTTGGGGTTGATCAGCAGCAGGCGCGTCATGGGCTCTCCGGCACGGCGGCGATGAAGGCGCGCGCGATCTCGGCACGGCTGGCGATCCAGATGCGCCCGCGTCGCTTGGCCAGCAGGCGCAGGATATCGCGAAAGGCCGCGAGCCGCGCGGGTCGCCCGACGATGCGGAGATGGAAGCCGATATTGAGCAGGCGCGGCAGGCCGCGTTCGGCCTCGGCCTCCAGTACGTCGAGCGCGTCGGTCACGTAGTCCACCATCTCCCGCGCCCGGACGAAGCCGTTGGGATGGAAGAACTTCATGTCGTTGCTGTCGAGCGAATAGGGCACCACGAGCAATGGCGCCCCGGGCAGGGTCCGGTCCCAATAGGGCAGGTCGTCGTCGAAGCCGTTGGAGGTGTAGAGGAAGCCGCGCTCGGCCAGCAGCGAGCGCGTCCACGGGCTCTCGCCGCCGCGGCAGAAGAAGCCGGCTGGCCTGACGCCGGTCGCGGCGGTGATCGTCTCGACGCAGCGGTCGATGTCGGCAGCCTCGGTTTCACGCGTGTCGTAGTCCGCATGCGGGCGCCAGCGCCAGCCATGCACGGCCGGTTCGTGGCCACGCTCCACGACGATCCGCGCGAGGGCCGGAACCCGCTCGACCGCGCGCCCGCAAAAGAAGATTGTCGACCGGATCGCAGTCTCGTCGAGCGCGTCGAGCATCCGCCAGAGGCCGGCCCGCATGCCGTAGCCGAAGATCTGCTCCTGACCCTGGTCGCGTTTCCCCGCAGGCACGACGCTGATCACCTCGCCCATGGTTTCCGAGCGCGCATCGCCGTCGCCGACCTGAAGCTCCGCACCCTCCTCGAAATTGACCACGACCGAGACGGCGAGCCTCGCGCCGTTCGGCCAGGTGATGTCGGGCCACGCACCGGCATAGCCTTCGAGGTCGCGTTGGGTCATGCCTGCAACTCTAGATCAGGATCGGCGGCATGGGCAGCGCTTCTCAACCCTTGCCGCTTGCCGCCAGCCAGTGCCGGGCGATGGCGTCGCGGCGGGCGAACCAGACGCCGGGCTTTGAGGCGGCATGGGCCAGGAAACGCTCCAGCCCGCCGATCCGGCCCGGCCGCCCGATGATCCGCAGATGCAGCCCCACCGACATCATCCGCGGTGCGTCGCCGCCTTCGTCGTAGAGCCGGTCGAAGGCATCGATGCAGTAGCGTGCGAAATCATCGCCGAAGACGAAGCCACCACCGCGCTGGAAGCGCATGTCATTGGTGTCGAAGGCATAGGGCAGGACGAGGTGTTCGGCCCCCTCGACATCGACGAAGAACGGAAGGTCATCATTGTAGGCGTTGGAATCGTACAGGAAACCGCCATGCTCACGCAGCAGCCGGCGGGTGTTGACCGACGTCGCCGAGCGCGTGTGCCAGCCGACCGGCGGCGTGCCGGCCGCCTCCGTGATCGCCGACACGGCCCGCGCGATCGCCTCGCGCTCCTGCGCCTCGCTCATGCCGGCGTGGCGCTCCCAGCGCCAGCCATGGGCCGCGACCTCGTGGCCGTCTGCGACCGCCTCCTGCGCGAGCCAGGGCGAGAGCGCGACGGCCCGGCCATTGGCGTTGAGCGTCGCGCTGACACCATAGCTCTTGAGCAGCGCGCGGATGCGCGGCCAGCCGGCGCGCGGGCCGTATTCGAAATGCGATTCCATGCAGAGATCGCGGACGCCGGTGATTTCCTCGACGACCTCGTAGACGCTCTCGTTGCGCTCGTCGCCCTGGCCGATCGAAAGCTCCGCGCCCTCCTCGACATTGACGACGACGGAGACGGCGAGCCGTGCGCCGTTCGGCCAGCGGATGGCGGGCGGATTGGCGCCGTAACCGCGAAAGTCGCGGTCGCCCTCGGGCATGGGCGACATCAGAGATCGGCCATCCGGCGCAGCCCCACCAGCCGGTCGCCGATGATGAGCACGCCGGCCGCCAGCAGGATCAGCAGGGCAGAGATCGCCGCGATCGTCGGATCGGGGCTTTCCTCGACATATTGCAGCATCTGGATCGGCAAGGTCTTGGTCCAGGCATCGGTGAAGAAGATCGAAATCGGATAATTGTCCATCGAGGCCAGGAAGGCGAACATGCCCGAGGTGAGGAAGGCTGGAGCCAGCGCCGGCACCAGCACCTTCATCACCGCCTTCGGATAGGGCAGGCCGAGCGTGCGTGCGGCATCGATCAGGGTGAAGTCGAACAGTGACAGCGCCGCATAGACCGTCCGCACCACATAGGGCAGCGTGATCACGACATGGGCCAGGATCAGGCTGACCCAGACATCGCGCAAACCAGCCGCCCGGAAGGTTTCCAGCATCGCGATGCCGATGACGAGGCCGGGCAGCATCAGCGGCGACACCAGGAAGGTGACGATCGCGTCGCGCGCCCGGAACTGGCTGCGCAGCAGGCCGATGGCGCAGAGCGTCCCCAGTGCCAGCGCCACCACGGTCGAGAGCGCCGCGAGCTGGACCGAGGCCGCGACGACCGGCCAGAGTTCGCGCGAGCGGCCGAGCGCCTGATACCAGCGCAGCGACCAGCTCGGCGCCGGCAGCGTGAAGACGGCGCTCGACCCGAACGAGACCATGACCGTGACGACGAGCGGCGTCAGCAGGAAGACCACCGTGAAGGCGGCCAGCGTCCAGACGACGACCGAGGCGATGCGTTCGATGGCGGTCACGAGGCTCCTCCCAGCCGCTTCGACAGCGCGGCGCTCCCGACCACGACGGCAACCGTGAGCACCAGCAGCACCACGGCGGTCGTCGATCCGAGCTGTTCGTTGCGCATGAACAGGAAGGAGCGGCCGGTCAGCGTCGCCAGCGTCTGGAAGCGGTCACCGATCAGTAGGTTCGGGATCACATACATCGAGGCCGCCATCGAAAACACGAAGGCGATGCCGGTGACGATGCCCGGTAGCGACAGCGGCAGCGCGACCTTGAAGAAGCGGTAGAGCGGCGAGGCGCCGAGCGTCGCGGCCGCCTCGCCGAGGCGCGGATCGACCAGCTTCAGCACCGAATAGATCGGCAGGATCATGAAGGGCACGAAGACGTTGGCCGCGCCGATCACCAGCCCGGCTTCGGTGAAGAGCAGGCGCTGCGGCTCGTTCCATAAGCCGAGACCCATCATCAGTTGCGAGACGACGCCGTCGCGCCGCAGCACGATCTGCCAGGCAAAGGCTTTGACCACCACGCCGACCGAGAGCGGCAGGATGATCGCGACCAGGATCAGGGCCTGCGCCAGTCCGCTGGCCCGCGACAGCGCCAGTGCCGTTGGATAGCCGATGACGAGGCAGACCAGCGTGACCATCACCGCGATGCGGACGGTGTTGCCGATCACGGTCCAGCTGAAGGGATCGGACAGGAATCCGACGAAGGGGGCCAGCGAGGGCACCCCGCCGACCATGATGCTGCGCCCGAGCAGCACCAGAAGCGGCACGCCATAGACGATGGCGAGATAGAGAACGGCCGGCAGGGCCAGCAGGATGACCGGGTCGAGACGGCGCGCGGCAGTCATGGCGAACTGTCCGGCGCAGGGTAGATCAGCGTGTCCTCGACATCCCAGGACAGCGGGAGTTTCGTGCCGGGTCCCGCCGCGGCTGGCAAAGCGGGGGCCTCGACCAGGATCTGCCCGCCTTCAGGTGCCTGGAAATGCAGTTGCACGCGGGCACCCTGGAAGGCGGCATCGGAGAGCGGCGCCTCGATCCGGTTGGCACGGTCGTGGTCGAGTGCGATGCGTTCAGGCCGTACGCCGACGAGGACGGGGCTGCCCGGCAGGAAGTTGCCTCTGGCGCGCAGCAGGCCGGCGGCCGTCGCGACGGTGACGATGCCACCGGCCGATTCGGTGACCTTGCCGGGCAGGCGTGTCGACAGACCGACGAAGCCGAGCGCAAAAGGCGTGGCCGGCTTGCGGTAGATCTCGGCCGGCGTGTCGAGCTGTTCGATGCGGCCGCGATACATCACCGCGATGCGGTCCGACATCGTCAGCGCCTCGTCCTGGTCATGCGTGACGAAGATCGCGGTGGTGCCGACCTCGCGCAGCAGGCGCTTCAGGTCGATCTGCATGGTCTCGCGCAGCTTGCGGTCGAGCGCCGAGAATGGCTCGTCGAGCAGGAGGAGCTTCGGCCCGACGACCAGCGCGCGCGCCACTGCGACACGCTGCTGCTGGCCGCCCGAGAGGGCCTTGATCGAGCGCCCGGCATAGGCGCCCATCTGGACGAGGTCGAGGAAGCGCGCGACTGCGGGCGCGACGTCGGCTGCGGGCGCCCCGCGTGCCTTGAGCCCAAAGGCGACGTTTTCCGCGACGGTGAGATGCGGAAACAGCGCATAGCTCTGGAACACGACGCTGACGTCGCGCCGATGCGGCGGGCGCCGTGTGATGTCCTCTCCGTCGAGGGCGACCTTGCCCTGGTCGGGCCGCATCAGCCCGGCCACGATGCGCAGCAGCGTGGTCTTGCCGCAGCCCGAGGGGCCGAGCAGCGAGATGAACTCGCCGCGGCTCATCGAGAGGTCGACGCCGTCCAGGACCAGGGCGCTGCCGAACGTCTTCGCCGCCCCGGCGACGGAGAGGAAACCGTCCGCCATGCTCAGATCGCCATCTCGCGGTCCCAGCGCTTGACCCAGTCATTGCGCTGGGCCGCGACATTGGCCCAGTCGATCTGGTGGATCTTGACGTCGGCGCCCAGGCCCTCCGGTTTCGGAACGGCCTTGTTGGTGGCGAGCGAGAAGGTCGGCCCGGCGAGCTTGCTCTGCAGTTCGGCCCCGAGCAGTTCGTTGACATAGGCGAAGGCGAGCTCGGCCTGCGGCGCGCCCTTGATCACGGCGATGCCCGACGGCATCGCGAAGACGCCTTCCTTCGGCGCGACGAGATCGATCGGCGCGCCGGCCGCCTTGCGCTCCAGCGCATAGGACGACATCGCCGGTCCGATCATCCAGGCCTCACCCTGTTCGAGCAGATTGAAGGCCTGCGGCTGCTGGGTGTAGATCGTCAGCAGGTTCGGCTTCAGCGAAGCCAGCTTCTTGAAGCCGGCATCGGTGTCCTTCTGCACGCTCTCTATCGTGCCCCCTGCGAGCAGCCCGGCGACGAACAGCGAGGGCAGGCCTTCCGTATTCTGCAGCGACGGGATGACGATGCGGCCCTTGTATTTCGGGTCGAACATCTCGGCCCAGGAGGAGGGCGGGGTCTTCATCGCGCTCTTGCTGTAGGCGACGCCGAGCCAGGGCTGGAGGTAGTTTGCCCACATCCCCTCCATATGGGTCGATCCAGGCAGCAGGTCGGCGAGGTTGGGCGCTTTGGCGACGGTCAGCGGCTCGAGCAGGCCCTCCTTGACCGCCAGGATCATGACGGGATCGTCCATCTGGACGACCGACATGTACTGGCTGCCCTTGTTCTTCTGCATCTTCTCGAGATTGACGAGGGAGCGCGTGCCTTCGAACAGCACCTTGCAGTTGTACTTCTTCTCGAAGGCGGGGGTGACGATCTGCTCGACCCAGGGCTTGTGGCCGGCGGCGCCGCCGACGACGAGTTCCTTGGTCTGCGCGCGCAGCACGGCCGGAGAGGCGATCAGCACGGAGGCCGCGGCTCCGGCCCGGAGCAAGGCGCGGCGGGTCGGCTGGCCCTCGAAAAGCGTATCCATGGTCTGGCCTCTCAGCTTCGGCGCGCTCCCAGGTGGCGCGGACATCCGAAGGCTTTAGCAACCGCCATGCCAATTGCCGGACGACTCATGACGCCTTGAAAAGATGTCGTAATTTCAGATGGATGAGGGCGGTTCCGGAATCGGTTTCATCACGGGAACAGGCGCGGCCATAGCGCATGGTCGTGTCAATTTTGTGCACAATCGCAAATAGAATGTGCATAAGATTCGGGCCGCCGATGATAGAGTGGGGATGATCGGAGGCGTCGTTGGCGGACAGCGGAAGACCGCTCGCCGGCCCGAACATGCGGTATGACGGATTGAAATGAACGAAGCGACGATTCACGCGATCCTCTCCCGATTCCTCCTGGCCGGCGGCCTGCCGGGCGGGATGAAGCTCGGCGAGCATCGCCTCGCCGAGGTCTTCGGGGTCAGCCGCGAGCGCATTCGCAAGGTGCTGCACCGGCTCGGCCATGAACGCCTGCTGGAGATCGTCAAGAATCGCGGCGCTTTCACCATCGAGCCCGACCTGCGCGAGGGCCGCGTGGTCTACGAGGCCAGGCGCATCCTCGAAAGCGGCATGGTCGCCCATCTCGCCGACACCCTGACCGAGCCCCAGATCGCCCGGCTGCGCGAGCATGTCGATGCCGAGGCCGATGCGATGCGGCGCGGCGATCAGCCGACCTGGCTCAGGCTCTCGGCCGAATTCCATTTCCTGCTGGCCGAGATGATCGGGAACCCGATCGTCCAGCGGCAGGCGCATGAACTGATCAGCCGGACGCTGATGCTGGTGAAGCGCTACGAGACGACGGCTGGCTCGGCTTGCGGCTGCGAGGAGCATCGGCTGATCTTCCGGGCGCTGGCGGCGGGCGAGCGCAACAAGGCGGTCAAGGCGATGAGCAGCCACCTCTCGCTCGTCGAGACGCGGCTGAGGCCGATCGTCTGCGACGATGCCAGCCCACCGATCGAGACGATGCTCGCCGGGGAAATCGCGGCGTTCCGCGCCGAGCGGGACGACGCGGCGCCAGCCGCCGCCCCGGTGGCTCGTGCCCGCGAGGCCGCCCCGCTCTGAACGCGTGGCACGGCTGCTGCCGCTGACGGGCATGTGAGATTGCACGGCCGGGCAGGGCGGCTATCGTCCCGCCCATCATGCGTCGATTCCTCGGCGCCTTTGGTGTCCGTGGAGCTTCCGATGGCAGACCTGTCCGCTTTTCCGATCACGACGCGCTGGCCGGCGAAGCACCCCGACCGCATCCAGCTCTATTCGCTGCCGACGCCCAATGGCGTGAAGGTGTCGATCGCGCTGGAGGAACTCGGCCTGCCCTACGAGCCGCACACGATCAATATCGGCCAGAACGAGACCTGGGGGCCAGAATTCCTCTCGCTCAACCCCAATGGCAAGATTCCGGCGATCATCGATCCAGATGGGCCGGGTGGCAAGCCGCTCGGGCTGTTCGAGTCGGGCGCGATCCTGGTCTATCTCGCGGAGAAGACCGGCAAGCTGATGTCGGCCGACCCGGCTGCCCGCTACGAGACGATCCAGTGGGTGATGTTCCAGATGGCGGCCATCGGGCCGATGTTCGGCCAGCTCGGCTTCTTCCACAAATTCGCCGGCAAGGACTATGAGGACAAGCGCCCGCGCGACCGCTACGCCGCCGAAAGCAAGCGCCTTCTCGGTGTGTTGGAGACGCGGCTTGCCGGGCGCGACTGGATCATGGGCGCCGACTACAGCATCGCCGACATCGCGACCCTCGGCTGGGTGCGCAATCTCGTTGGTTTTTATGGCGCCGGCGAACTCGTCGATTACGCCAGCTTGAAGAACGTTCCGGCCTGGCTCGAGCGCGGACTGGCACGGCCCGCCGTCCAGCGCGGTCTCGACAGCCCGAAGCGGCCGGCCTGAGGAGCGTCCAGCGTGGCGATCACGATCTACGGCATCAAGAACTGCGACACGATCAAGAAGGCGCGGAGCTGGCTGGAGGCGCATGGGGTGGCCCATGCCTTCCATGACTACAAGGCCAGCGGCGTCGATCGCGCCTCGCTGGAGCGCTGGGTGAAGCAGCATGGCTGGGAGACGGTGCTGAACCGCTCCGGGACGACCTTTCGCGCCTTGCCCGACGCCGACAAGCATGGCCTCGACGCGCAAAAGGCCATCGCCCTGATGCTGGCGCAGCCCGCGATGATCAAGCGACCGGTGCTCGATCTGGGCGAAGGCGCGACGATCGTCGGCTTCAAGCCGGAAATCTATGCCGGGGGCATCAAGCCTGCGGCGGCTTGACCGCCCACCATTGCCGGCACGAAGCGGAGCTTTTTAAGCGACGGCTCAACGGGTGGTTGAGCCGTCGCTGATAGGGTGCGCGTCATGGCGACACCTCTTGCCCTGCCGCAACCCGCGTTGCCATCGGTTTCCTATGGCCCCTTTCGGCTGCTCCAGGCGATCCCCTGGCTCATGCTGGCGGCGACGATGCGCCTTGTGGCATTTGGCGGCGGATTGATCGCCGTGCCGGCCATCGTGATCGCCAATGTCTCCTTGCTCCTGGCATTTGTGATCGTGACGTGGCGCATGGTGCTGATCAGCAACGGTCAAAGCGGCCTGGGCCAGATGGGTCTGTCGCAGCAGATCAAAATGTCCCGCACCGTTCTCCTGCCGATTTTCGGTCTCATGATCGTGGCGACCATCGTCGCAGCGAGTTCCGGCCTTGTCGCCGAGCCTCATGAGCTCATGCTGGGTTTTGACGGCATCGCCTTTGATCAAAGGAGTCCTCTCGGCCGTGTCTGGAGCGCACTCGTGGCGGCTCTGCTCCTGCTGATGGTGCTGCAGGTCGACGAGGCGTCGAAGCCTGGTCTTTTCAAAGCGATGCGGCAGTTTGCGGACAGGGCGAGCTGGCTCGTGCCGGGTGTCCTGCTGGTGGCTGCGATCTCGATCCTGCTTCATCCGGTCCAGGGCTGGTTTCGGATGCTGATCCGCGACATGTGGTTCCACGCCGACCTCCCTCGCAGCGTCAAGGGGCTGCTCTTCTTCGCATTCGTCTTTTCCTTTGCGACCGTGCGGCTATGGCTGACGGTGGCGATCCTGGTGTTCGCGCTGCGCCAATCCTATCGGACGCGATAGACCGGCTGACACGCGGTCAAGGCGCAGCCGCTACACCGGACGCGCCCTTTCGCGACGCGGCCGACTGCGCTACCTCGCAGCCCATGACGACCGAGCCCAGCGCGACCGACTTCAGCTTCCATCTCCACGCCCGCGACGGCGCCGCCCGCACCGGCGAAATCCGTATGCCGCGTGGCGTCATCCGCACGCCGGCCTTCATGCCCGTCGGTACGGCCGCCACCGTCAAGGGCATGTATCCCGATCAGGTCCGGGCGCTCGGCGCCGATGTCGTGCTCGGCAACACCTATCACCTGATGCTGCGGCCTGGCGCCGAGCGGGTGGCGAAGCTTGGTGGCCTGCACAGCTTCATGAACTGGCCGCACCCGATCCTGACCGATTCCGGCGGGTTCCAGGTGATGTCGCTCGCCAATCTGCGCAAGCTGACGGAGGAGGGCGTCACCTTCCGCTCCCATATCGACGGCTCGAAGCACATGCTCAGCCCCGAGCGCTCGGTCGAGATCCAGAACCTGCTCGGCTCCGACATCGTCATGCAGCTCGACGAATGCGTCTCGCTGCCCTGCGAGGACAAGGTCGCGGAAAAGGCGATGCGGCTCTCGTTGCGCTGGGCGCAGCGCTGCAAGGAGGCCTTCGGCAATCCCGCGGGGCGGGCGCTCTTCGGCATCGTTCAGGGCGGCTCGGTGCCGGCTCTGCGCGTCGAAAGCGCGCGCGAGCTCGTCGCCATGGACCTGAAGGGCTACGCCATCGGCGGTCTGGCCGTGGGCGAGCCGCAGGATGTCATGCTGGCGATGATCGAGACGGTCGAGCCGCATCTGCCGCAGGCCAGGCCGCGCTACCTGATGGGCGTCGGCACGCCCGACGATATCGTGCAGGCCGTCTGCCGCGGCATCGACATGTTCGACTGCGTGATGCCGACCCGCGCCGGCCGCCACGGCCAGATCTTCACGCGGTTCGGCCGGATGAACCTGAAGAATGCGAAGCACGCCGAGGACCCGCGCCCGGTCGACGAGGCCTCGTCCTGCCCGGCGGCGAGGGACTGGTCGCGCGCCTATCTGCACCACCTCGTCAAGGCCGAGGAGATGCTGGGGAAGATGCTGCTGACCTGGATCAACCTCGCCTATTATCAGGAGCTGATGGCCGGGCTGCGCGCCGCGATCGCGGCCGGCCGGCTGGCCGATTTCGTCGCCGAGACCAAAGAGGGCTGGGTTAGGGGCGACACCTCGGGCGAGGCGGCGTGATCGACCCCTGGTTTCTGCTGCTGGCTGTCAAGATGGCGACCGCGGCGGCCGTCGTCGTCGGCTGTTCGCTCCTGGCCGAACGCAGCGGGCCGATGGTCGCGGCGTTGATCGCGACGCTGCCGATCTCGATCGGCCCGGTCTACATCTTCCTCGCCCTCGATCATGACGCCGCTTTCATCGCGCAAGGCGCTCTCGGCAGCATGGCGGCCAATCTCGCCAATGCGGGGCTGAGTTTCGCCTATGTGCCGATGGCGCAGCGCTTCGGAACCGCCCTCTCTCTCGGGGCGGCGATGCTGGCCTGGCTTGCGACGCTGCTCCTGCTGCGCCTGCTCGAACCGTCGCTTCCCGTCATGCTGGCCGCGACGATCCTCGTCTATGGCGGCTTGCACCGGCTCTTCCGGCCTTATCGCGCGGCGCGGCCGACGCATGAGCCGAGCCGGCCCTGGTACTTGATCCCGATGCGCGCCGGCTTCGTCGCGACGCTCGCCGGTACGGTGACGACGCTCAGCGCGCATCTCGGCCCGAACTGGTCTGGGGCGCTCGCAGCGCTGCCGGTGGTGCTGACCAGCATGATCGTGATGCTTCAGCCGCGGATCGGCGGACCTGCGACCGCGGCCGTCATCGCCAATGGCGCATTGCCCCTGATCGGCTTCGGGATCGCGATCGCAGCCGTCCAGTTGACGGCAATCCCGCTCGGATCCGCGGTTGCGCTGACGCTGAGCCTCGCCATCTCGGTCGTCTGGAATCTGGGGTTGATGCGGCTAAGCCGCCGCGCGCGCTGAGCGCCGCCAGGACGCCACGAACAATCCGCCGATGATCAGGCCAATGCCGGCCACCTGCAGGCCGGTCGGGATCTCGCCGAGAACCGGGATGCCAAGCAGCGTCCCGATGACCGGAATCGTCGGCGGGAAGCGCCCGGCCAGGGCGGGGCCTAGCCTGCGGGCAGCCAGGCTCCACAGCCACAGCCCGAGAACGACGTTGAGCACGCCCTGATTCAGCCCGTGCAGGACGATGACCCACCAGGGCGCGACGTCGAAGCCCCGGAAGAAGAACAGCGCATAGAACGGCAGATAGACCATCGAGAGCACCGCGACGATGCCCGTCACCTTCAGCGCGTCGAGACGCCAGAGCTGGACGAGCAGCGGATACATGCCCCAGATCAGCCCGACCCCGACGAAGCAGAGATCGCCGAACAGGATCGACGGATTCGTATGCGTCGTCCCGGCGATGCCGAGGCAGACCAGGCCGAGCAGTACCGCCACGACGCCGAGCACGAGCTGGCGCGTGACCATCGCGCCGAACAGCACGACGCTGCCGATGATGCTGATCACCGTGACGAGCCCCGGCCCGATCGTTGCGCCATGGGCGGCTGGTGCATAGGTCACGCCGGTCAGCAGCAGGAAGCTCATTGGAAAGCCGCTCATCACCGCGAGCAGGATGCCGCGGCCCCAGCCGACGCCGTTGCAGGTCGCGACGCCGCGGGCGAGGAATCCCGGTAACAGCAGAAGGCCGGCGATGCCGAAACGCATGGCCAGCAGGTCATGCGAGGACAGGCCGTTCAGCACGGCATGGCGGCTGATCACGAAATTGGAGCCGAAGATCACCATGGCGAGCACCATGCCGGCAAAAGAAAGCCGCCAGAGCCGCTTGTCGCGAATCTGCGTGGCTTCGGACAACGGCGACATCTGGTCCATGCATCCGGTATCGCTCGATTGCCGGAGCGGCGTTAGCACCGCGGGTGCATGGCCCCTGCGCGCCGCATTCGCAGGTGCAGCATCGGCGCTCTGTCTCTCTTCGGAAACAATCGGAGACGAAACATCGCAATTGCTCCTAGCTTCAGCCGTTCTCGTGCCGGTGCGCCGGTGCTCTCCTGATCGTGTTCAAGGAGGAGCTTCGGACATGTCGGGTTCTGTCTTTACGGCTGCGGCCGGTTTCCTGCGCGGCGTCGGCAATCAGGCGGCCGTCTCGGTTGCGGCCTCGGCCATCGCCGCGGCGCTGCTCGCCCTTCCCGCCGGCTTCTCGCTATCGGTCTTTGGCGGCACGGCGGAGCAGGGCGATGCCGGCCGCAACGCCGCCGAGGGCTGGGTTTCGCCCGTGGCGTCCGACGGCAAGATCCGCGAGCGTCATCATGATGCAGCAGCCGGCGGGGACGCGGCGATGCCCGCGCGGGACGGCCAGGGCCTGGTCGGCCCGGCAGCGATCGTCATGCCGATGGCGCTCGCATGGACGCAGCCAGCTGCCGATGTCGCGGTAGCTCAGCAGGCGCGTCCCGCTCCTGTCGCCGAGCCACGCATTCGCACCCAGCAAGCGCAGGCGTTGCCGCCGCGCCGGCCGGCGATCGAACGGCCTCTAGCCGAACGCACGGCTGCTGTCGCCGAGTTGGCGCCGCTTCAGGTCGCGCGTTCGGCCGTCCAGATCGCGGAGAGACTGCCGGCAACCGACGCGGCCATGCCGCAGCAACAGCGCAGCCTGCTCGGCGTGACCATGCCCGCGCCGGTCTCCCGCGTCGGCGACGCGGTCTCCGGTGCGGTCGGTCTGGTCGGCGCGGCGGGGAGCTGGACGCTGTCGCGCGCCTCGGACCTGCTGCCGCGCCTGTGAGGCTCAGGCCAGCGCCTTTAGCGCGGCGCGGCCGGCATAGACCGCCTGGGCGCCGAGCTCTTCCTCGATACGCAGGAGCTGGTTGTACTTCGCGGTCCGGTCGGAGCGGGCGAGCGAACCGGTCTTGATCTGCCCGCAATTCGTCGCGACCGAGAGGTCGGCGATGGTCGAATCCTCGGTCTCGCCCGAGCGGTGCGACATCACGGCGGTATAGCCGGCGCGCTGCGCCATCTCGACGGCGGCCAGCGTCTCGGTCAGCGAACCGATCTGGTTGACCTTGACCAGGATCGAGTTGGCCGTCTTCTCCTTGATGCCGCGCGACAGGCGCGTGACGTTGGTGACGAAGAGATCGTCGCCGACGAGCTGGCACTTGCCGCCGACGAGATCGGTCAGCGCCTTCCAGCCCTCCCAATCATCCTCGGACATGCCGTCCTCGATCGAGACGATCGGGTAGTTGCCGACGAGCTTGGCGAGATACTTGGCCTGCGCCTTGGGATCGCGGGTCTTGCGCTCGCCCTCGTAGACATAGGTGCCATCCTTGAAGAACTCGGTCGCGGCGCAGTCCAGCGCCAGCGCGATGTCCTCGCCGGGCTTGTAGCCAGCGGCCTCGATCGCCTGCATGACGAAGTCGAGCGCCGCTTCCGCCGACTTGATGTTCGGCGCGAAGCCGCCCTCGTCGCCGACATTGGTGTTGTGGCCGGCGTCGTGGAGCTTCTTCTTGAGGGTGTGGAAGATCTCCGAGCCCATCCGCAGCCCTTCCGAGAAGGACGGAGCGCCGATCGGCATGATCATGAATTCCTGGAAGTCGATCGGGTTGTCGGCATGGGCGCCGCCATTGACGATGTTCATCATCGGCACGGGCAGGATGCGGGCGGAGGTGCCGCCGACATAGCGGTAGAGCGGCAGGCCGGCGGCCTCGGCCGCGGCCTTGGCGACGGCGAGCGAGACGCCCAGGATGGCATTGGCGCCGAGCTTGCTCTTGTTCTCGGTGCCGTCGAGTTCGATCATCGCCTCGTCGATGGCGACCTGATCCTCGGCATCCATGGCGACGAGCTGCTCGGCGATGGCGACATTGACGGCCTCGACGGCCTTGAGCACGCCCTTGCCGAGATAGCGGCTCTTGTCGCCGTCGCGGAGTTCGACCGCCTCATGCGCGCCGGTCGAGGCGCCGGAGGGAACGGCGGCGCGGCCCATCGAGCCGTCTTCCAGCACGACATCGACCTCGACTGTGGGGTTGCCGCGGGAATCGAGGATCTGGCGGCCGATGATATCGATGATCGCGGTCATGGAAAGCTCCGTGGCGGACGCAGGAGGAGGGTCTCAGCCGCGCTTCTAGCCAAGGGCCCTGCGCTCGGGAAGTCTCAATCCGCCTGCCGCCCGCGATGTGTGCGGAATTCGGCATGCGACCGGCTCTCGCGGCCCCCGATGCGGCCTGCGTCTTGCGCTTTCCCCGGTGAATGCAGCTCCCCTGTTTCATCCGGAGACGACTATGTTCCGTATCATGCCGAACAACCGCCGGCCGTCGCCGACGATCGTCCTGGCCTCGGTCGCCGTCACCCTCGCCTGGTGGGCGGGGCTCTGCGCGGTCGCTGGCCGCGCGGTCTGGTTCTGGTGATCAGGAATCCTCGTCCGGGCGGAGATAGCCGCCGACGAGGAAGCCGCTCTGCAGCGCGAACAGATAGCCGATCCAGACCAGGACGCTGAAGAAGCCGAACTCACCCCTCGCCAGCCAGAGCGGGAGCATGACCAGCGTCATGGCCAGGCTCGCGGCGAGGATCGCGAAGTGGTTGTAGGACAGCCCGATCAAGATCCCCATGAGAAACAGGATGCCGGCAATAATCATGGTCGGATAGGATCGCTCGTCTCGTGGCACACAGCGAAGTCCGTGGCTGGAAAACGTACTAGCGTACCGTTTGCTCCGATCGATTTTACGGGACGTGCGGGATTTGAATCAAATCGACGGAGCAGGCCGGCGGGTGCCCCGCTTCGGCGTGGCGGATGGTGCCGCAACGAACGCGCCGTGACCCCGCATCACGAAAACCGATTCCCACTCTCTCGGACAATGCTCTAGAAGGCGCCAAACCTCAGGAGCCTCCGATGTCGATCGACGCCTCGACCTTGCAACTCGGGCAGCATGCCGAGCTGCCTGCCTCGCCCGAACAGGCACGCCTCGATCGCGTGCCGAATCCGCATCAGGGCACGTCCTATCTCGCGCGCTTCACCTGTCCCGAGTTCACCTCGATCTGTCCTGTGACCGGACAGCCCGATTTCGGCATCCTCGTGATCGACTACCTGCCGGGTCGATGGCTGGTCGAGTCGAAATCGCTGAAGCTGTATCTCGGCGCTTTCCGCAACCACGGCGCCTTCCACGAGGACTGCACGGTCGGTATCGGCAGGAAGCTCGTCGAGTTGCTGGAACCGGAATGGTTCCGGATCGGCGGCTACTGGTATCCGCGCGGCGGCATCCCGATCGACGTGTTCTGGCAGACGGGCGAGCCGCCGAAGGGGCTCTGGCTGCCGGACCAGGGAGTCGCACCTTATCGCGGACGCTAGAGCCGGATCCGATCCGGTTGATTTAATTCCGGAACGGGCGCTGACACCCGGTTCCGGTTCAGCCGCCTGCCGCGATTATTGCGACAGGCGCAGGCTGGTCAGCGACTGGCCGATCGCCTGGAACGCGGCGGCGAGCGCGGCGGCATTGGTTGCGTCGTAGTAGTGTGCCGCGTCGGTGGCGCAGCCCTGGAGCATCGTCTTGGCCGCGACGTCGGTCACGGCGAACGCCACGGTGAAGACCTCGATGTTCTTGGACTTCGCATAGGTGCAGATGGCCGAGGTGTCCGTGTTCGTCGCGGTGACCTGGTTCGCCGCGGTGGTGGCATTGCTGTTCAGCGTCGCGTGGCTGCCGTCCGCACTGTTGAAGCGCAGCGTGTTCGCGCCGTCCGTCATCAGCACCATCGCCTTGCGCGGCATCCTGTTGGCGGTGTCGTAGGCTGCCCCTTCCGAGAACGGCGCGGTTGGGGACAGGACGTTGACACCCCAGATCATGCCGGCCGGGATATAGGTCTGTGGTCGATAGCCTGTGCCGATATTGATGATCAGGTTATCGATGGCGGTCGTCAGGACGGTCTTTTCCGACGTCAGCGGCACGATCGGATTGAGACATTTCTGGCTTGTTCCGAGGAAGCCCACATAAGGTGTCGTGGGCTCGCTGTCGTTCAGCCTGAGGCTGCCCGTCTTGCGTGAATAGACGCAACCATACCAGCGCGTCGTGGTCGTGCTTGAGCCGCCACCGCTGCACGATTCATAGGGCGCTACGGTCTGGTCGACGCAGGTCGATGGCGTGCAGTCATAGGTTTCGCGGACGCCATCGACAGTGCGGGTGCAGGTGGCGGGCGCGCCCTTCGTGCAGACCGACTTCGTGGTCTTCGTCACGCATGTGCGTGGAGGATTTTGGGTGGTCGTCGTCGTGTCGGGGGGCACCGAGAGCCAGGACTGGCTGCGATTGCCGGTGCCGACATTGACATAGTCGGCGAAGGGCACAATGCCGATCTTCACATTGGTGCCGCCCTCCTTGAGGACGGTCGTGATCAGGTTCTTGGCCGCCGCCTTGAGGATGGTGATCTTGGAGTCGCTGCCGCCGGCGCTGTCCGACATCGACCAGGTGTTGTCGAGGACGAGGGCCATCTCGACCGTGCCGGTCACTTCCTTGACGGCTGCCGACTTGGCGCTGAAGCCCATCGTCTTGATGCCGGCCAGCGACATCAGCGACGTGTCGAGAACGCCGCTCGTCTCGACGGAGACCGTCCCGCTCGCCTCCTGGAAGGTGAAGTTGGTGATCTGGATGTTGTGCCCGTCGATGCCGATGGAATTGGCGACGAAGAAGTTGTTCGCCGCGGTCCGCATCAGGCCTGCATCCTTGCTCGGCAGGCGCGCCGCCGCCAGGGCGGCGGCGTCGGTCGCCGCCTGCAGGGAGGTATGCGCCTTGCTGACGCGGCCATAATCGACCACGGCCCCGGCCAGACAGATCAGGACGACGCCGGCAAAAGCGAACATGGTGACGGTTGCGCCTGATTCCTGTTCGCGGAAGCGGCGGGCAAGCCGAAAAAACGAATCCGTGAAGGACGGGCCCATCGCGGCATCTCCCTTGGCGCAATGGCCTCGCACGGTGTTCTGATGCGAGGCTATTTGCGTTCAGTTGCTCATGAGACCATGCCATGACGCAGAGATGTTGAGATTCCGTTCCGCTAACCTTTGAAACAGACCTTTGTTCTGAAAGGGAATTCCCGTCAGGTCCGGCTGCGGGCGACCGGCATGATGCGCGGCGTGACATAGCCGAACACGGCGATGGCGATGGCGAACAGCAGGATCGCGGTCCCCGTCCCGAGCAGGTGCATCGTGAAGCCCATCACCAGGGGGCCCGTCGCCTGGCCCAGGAAGAAGCTGCAGGCGAACAGCGCCATCGCCGATCCACGTGCGCTCGGCGCGAGTTCCGTCGCCTGTGCCTGGAAGGTGCCGTGCAGCAGGAAGAAGCCGAAGCCCTGCGCCGCGAAGATCGGGATCGCGCTCCACCACGGCCAGTCGAAGGCGAAGAGCGCGAGGCCGAGCGCGCAGATCACGCCGCCCGTCCGCGTCATCAGCGTCGGCCCCAGCCGCTCGACGAGAATGCGGGTCAGAAGCCCATAGACCAGGCAACCGAAGCCCATGCCGGCGATGACGAGCCCGGCCTGCGCCGGCCCGACGCCCGAGCGCTCGAACAGGATCGCGGCGACATAGGCCGGAATGCCGAACAGCAGGATGCCCTCGATGACGACGAGGCCGTAGAGCAGCTTGGTCCTCGGATTGGCGAAGACGATGCGGTAGTTGGCCAGCGCGCCGGCGAGGCTCAGCGCCTTGCGCGTGACGTTGCGGCGCGGCTTCAGGACGACTGCGACGAGAATGGCCGCCAGCGTCGCGATGACCGCCGCCGACAGGAAGGCCGCACGCCAGCCGGCATGGGTCGCGATCAGGCCCGAGCAGGCCGAGCCGGACATCTGTCCGATGATCATCAGCACCAGGAAGCGCCCGAGCGCGACCTGCCGCTCCTGGATCGGAGCGCGGTCACCGATCGCCGCCATGGCGATCGGAATGATGCCGCCCGCCGCGATCCCCGTGACCGCGCGCACCGTGAACATCACCTCATAGGAGCCGGACAGGGCGGCGACGGTGGAGAAGAGCGCCAGCGCGAGCAGGCAGATCAGGATCGTGCGGACCTTGCCGATGGCATCGGCAAGCGGGCCGAGAAAGGGCTGGCCCAGTGCATAGGACAGCGAAAACGCCGTCACCATCATCACGATCTGCGGAATGCTCCGGCTGAACTCGCCGGCGAGCGTCGGGATCAGCGGGTCGATGATCCGCATCGTGAAGGTCGATGCGAAGCCGCAGGCTCCGAGGACCAGAATGAGGGGGCGAAGCGAAGTTGGAGCCGGCGCGAGGGGCGGCGCCGGTGTCGGCGTGTCAGACATAAGCCAGAGTAGGCCTGGCCTTGGCTTTGGCAAGGCGATCAAAGCCTTGCAGCTCTGCGATCAGCGCAGGGAAGGCGCTCAGCGGCACCATGTTGGGGCCGTCGCTGGGGGCGCTGTCGGGGTCCTCATGCGTTTCGATGAACACGCCGGCGACGCCGACGGCAACGGCGGCGCGCGCCAGCACGGGCACGAATTCGCGCTGGCCGCCGCTGGAGGAGCCCTTGCCCCCTGGCTGCTGCACCGAATGGGTCGCGTCGAAGATCACCGGCGCGCCGATGCTCTGGGCCATGATCGGCAGCGCGCGCATGTCGGAGACGAGCGTGTTGTAGCCGAAGGAGACGCCGCGTTCGGTCAGCATGACGTTGGGATTGCCGCTCTCCGTCACCTTGGCGGCGACATTGACCATGTCCCAGGGCGCGAGGAACTGGCCCTTCTTGATGTTGACGACGCGTCCGGTCTGCGCCGCCGCCACCAAGAGATCGGTCTGGCGGCAGAGGAAGGCGGGGATCTGCAGCACGTCGACGCACTCCGCCACTGCCGCGCACTGGCCTGCTTCATGCACGTCGGTCAGGACGGGCAGGCCGGTCGCTTCGCGGATCTCGGCGAAGACGGGCAGGGCGGCCGCAAGCCCCATGCCACGCTCGGCCCTGACGCTGGTCCGGTTGGCCTTGTCGAAGGAGGTCTTGAAGATGAGGCCGATGCCGAGCGATTCCGAGATCTCCTTCAGCGCGAAGGCCATCTCGAGCGCGTGTTCGCGGCTTTCCATCTGGCACGGGCCGGCGATGATCGCGAGCGGCAGCGTGTTGCCGAAGCGGACGGGTGAAGCCAGGTCGGTGCCGACGGAGACGATGGCGTTGGCGGTCATGGGTGGCATCTCCGTTGGGATGAGGCCGCCGGGCTTATGTCCGGTTGGGCCCGCGGGTCAACCCACGGCACCCGCGATGCCGATAAGCTGCGACATCGCGTCGAACGCACTGGCGAAGCGGAGGCGAGGTCTGTAAATTCATCGCCGAAGCATTATGTCGGGTGGGAAACGCCAGGGATCGATCTTGAGAACGATGGCAGCGACGACGACGCAGGCAGGGCACACCACGGGGTCGCGTGACACCGTGGCGGCGCTTGCGGTTGGCTCTGTCGGGGCGGCGGCCGGGCAGACGGACATGGCCGATCGCCCGCGGCGGCCGGTGTCGCCTGGCGATGGCTCGCGGGACGGCGCCGGCACCGCGGTTCTGACCCGTACCAGGACACGCAAGCCGAACCTCTACCGCGTTCTCCTGCTGAACGACGACTACACCCCGATGGAGTTCGTCGTTCACGTCCTGGAACGCTTCTTCAACAAGGATCGTGCCGAAGCCACGCAGATCATGATGCATGTGCATCAGAACGGCGTCGGCGAATGCGGCATCTTCACCTACGAGGTTGCCGAGACGAAGGTCACGCTCGTTATGGATCTTGCGCGCAAGCACATGCATCCGCTCCAATGCGTGATGGAGAAAAAGTAGCCTTGCGTTCGCATACCCATCTGGAAACGGAATAGGAGCGCTATCCGTGCCGAGTTTCTCGCGCAGTCTCGAACAGGCGCTTCACCGGGCCTTGGCCCTCGCCAATGAGCGCCACCACGAATACGCCACGCTGGAGCACCTGCTGCTCGCTTTGGTCGACGATCAGGACGCGGCGGCGGTGATGCGCGCCTGCAGCGTCGATCTCGACACGCTGCGGCGCAACCTCGTCGACTACATCGACGCCGAACTGGCCAATCTGGTCACCGACGGGCGTGATGATTCGAAGCCGACCGCAGGCTTCCAGCGCGTGATCCAGCGTGCCGTCATCCATGTCCAGTCCTCGGGTCGCGAGGAAGTGACCGGCGCCAACGTGCTGGTCGCGATGTTCGCCGAGCGCGAGAGCCACGCCGCCTATTTCCTGCAGGAGCAGGACATGACCCGCTACGACGCGGTCAACTACATCAGCCACGGCATCGCCAAGCGCCCGGGCGCCAGCGAGCCGCGTCCGGTCCGAGGCGTCGAGGAGGAGCCCGAGCAGCAGCGCGATTCGCGTGCCGCCGACCAGGGCAACGATGCCGACAAGGACAAGAAGAAGAAGGAAAGCGCGCTCGACGCCTATTGCGTCAACCTCAACCGCAAGGCCCGCGACGGCCGCATCGATCCGCTGATCGGCCGCGAGGCCGAGGTCCAGCGCACCATCCAGATCCTCTGCCGCCGGCAGAAGAACAACCCGCTGCTGGTCGGCGAGCCCGGCGTCGGCAAGACCGCCATCGCCGAGGGCCTCGCCCTCAAGATCATCCGCGGCGAGGTGCCCGAGGTGCTGGAGGACGCGACGGTCTTCTCGCTCGACATGGGCACGCTGCTGGCCGGCACGCGCTATCGCGGCGATTTCGAGGAGCGCCTCAAGCAGGTGATGAAGGAGATCGAGGCCCACCCCAAGGCGATCATGTTCATAGACGAGATCCATACGGTGATCGGCGCCGGTGCGACATCGGGCGGCGCCATGGATGCATCGAACCTGCTCAAGCCGGCACTCGCCTCGGGCGGCCTGCGCTGCATCGGCTCGACCACCTACAAGGAATACCGCCAGTATTTCGAGAAGGACCGGGCACTCGTCCGCCGTTTCCAGAAGATCGACGTCAACGAGCCGTCGATCCCCGATACGATCGAGATCCTGAAGGGGCTGAAGCCCTATTTCGAGGAGTTCCACAAGCTGCGCTACACCAACGACGCCATCAAGGCGGCGGTGGAGCTGTCGGCCCGCTACATCCATGACCGCAAGCTGCCGGACAAGGCGATCGACGTGATCGACGAGACCGGCGCCTCGCAGATGCTGGTGGCCGAGAACAAGCGCAAGAAGACGATCGGCGTGAAGGAGATCGAGGCCGCCATCGCCACCATGGCGCGGATTCCGGCCAAGACCGTGTCGAAGGACGATGCCGAGGTCCTGCGCAATCTCGAAACCACGCTGAAGCGCACCGTCTACGGCCAGGAGAAGGCGATCGAGGCGCTATCCTCCTCGATCAAGCTGGCGCGTGCCGGCCTGCGCGACGGCGAGAAGCCGATCGGCTGCTATCTCTTCGCGGGGCCGACCGGCGTCGGCAAGACCGAGGTCGCCCGCCAGCTCTCCTCCTCGCTCGGCGTCGAGCTCGTTCGCTTCGACATGTCGGAGTACATGGAGCGTCACACCGTCTCGCGGCTGATCGGCGCGCCTCCGGGCTATGTCGGCTTCGATCAGGGCGGCCTGCTGACCGACCAGATCGACCAGCACCCGCATTGCGTGCTGCTGCTCGACGAAATCGAGAAGGCTCATCCCGACCTGTTCAACATCCTCCTGCAGGTGATGGACCACGGCAAGCTGACCGACAACAACGGCAAGCAGGTCGATTTCAGGAATGTCATCCTGATCATGACGACCAATGCCGGCGCTGCCGACATGGCCCGCAACGCCTATGGCTTCACCCGCCAGAAGCGCGAGGGCGACGACACCGAGGCGATCAACAAGCTGTTCGCGCCGGAATTCCGCAACCGGCTCGATTCGGTGATCTCCTTCGGCCATCTGCCGAAGACGGTCGTGGCCCGCGTCGTCGACAAGTTCGTGCTCCAGCTCGAGGCGCAACTGGCCGACCGCAACGTCACGATCGAGCTGTCGGACGAGGCCCGCGAATGGCTGGTCGAGAACGGTTATGACGAGGCGATGGGCGCCCGCCCGATGGCCCGGCTGATCCAGCAGACGATCAAGACCCCGCTCGCCGACGAGGTGCTGTTCGGGCGCCTCAAGAACGGCGGTGCGGTGAAGGTCGTGGTCGTGCAGTCCGAAACGGGCATCAAGGTGCTCGGCCTCGAATTCCCGGACGGGCCGGTCAAGCCCAAGCCCGAGAAGGACGTGGCAGCCGCCGCCGAGCAGCGTGCCCGCAAGCCGCGCGCCAAGGCGTCGTCTCCCGCAAAGCCGACCTCGGCCGCTCCGCGTCGCGGCGGCGGGACCGGCGGCAAGGCCGGGAAGGGCGATGGCGGCGGCAAGGCGCCGGATGCGCCCAAGGCGCAGCGCTCGGTCCGCACTGTCCCCAAGGTCCCGCTGACGAAGGCTTGAGAGCGTGTTCTTCAGGCGCAAGACAGACACCCTGCTCGCCCATGCGGCGGAGCCCGCTCCGGAAAAGACTCTTCCGGTGCGTCGGGAGAAGCTCGGCTGGTTCGAGAAGCGCGACCGGCGCCGGCGCCGGCGCAAGATGTTCGAGGAGGTGCTGGGCTGGATTCTGGTTCCAGCCTTCATCTACGGGATCTACCTCGCGGTGAAGGCGGTCGGCGGCATTCCCAAGGAGCTGATCGACTTCGGCAACGAGCTCATCGGCATCGTCTTCAAGGGCGGGCGCTGATCGGTGTCGGCGCCTTCCGTGCAGCGGGCGCAGGTCCGCCGCGCGGCACCGCATGTCGGCTTGACCGGCGCAGCTTGCTAGAACCGCGGCAGGGTCGGCGAACGCCGCCGGTCCATTTCTCCCCGGCGGCGATCTGACAGGCGTGCGAACCCATCCATGACAGTTTCGCCGGATTGGGGCTGGCAGCGCGTCGCGCTGGCTGGGATGCGCGATGCACTGTCCTTCCCCGCCTGGATGGTCGGTTTCGGCCTTGTCGGCATCGGCTCGCTGGCGCGCGATGTCGGCTACCCTGTCGATGTCGCGGTGCTCTCGACCGTGCTGGTCTGGGCCGGCCCGTCCCAGGTGATCTTCTTCGCCTCGATCGCCGCGGGCGCCGCCTGGAGCGCGATCGCGATCGCGATCGGTTTCGCCTCGCTGCGCTTCCTGCCGATGACGGTGGCGATCCTGCCGCTGCTGCGCAAGCCCGGGCAGGGCATCAGGATGCAGTTGCTGCTGGCGCATTACGTCGCCGTGACCGGCTGGGCCGAGGGCCTGCGACGCCTGCCCGCCGTGCCGCCGCACCAGCGCGTCACCTATTTCATCGGCTTCTGCCAGACCTGCATGACGGTCAGCGCGATTGGCACCTTCGCGGGCTATTATCTGCTCGGGGCCCTGCCGATCCCCCTTGCGGCCGGCCTGCTCTGCCTGACGCCGATCTTCTTCCTGACCTCGCTGGTCGCCGGCGCCCGCGTCCGCAGCGATGCGCTGGCCATCGCGCTGGGGTTGGCTTTCGCCCCGGTCTCGGACCGCTTCATCGGCGGCGGCTTCGACCTGATCGTCTCCGGCTTGATCGGCGGCAGCATCGCCTTTGCCGTCGGGCGCAAGCGGGCGAGGCCGGCATGACGCAGCCCATCGCCTGGCTCGACGGTCCGTTCTGGCCCTATCTCGCGCTCTTGCTGTTCGCTTTCCTGCCGACCGAGATCTGGCGCTGGCTCGCAGTCGCGATGGCGCGCCGGGTCGCCCCGGACTCGCCGGTGCTGGATTGGGTCAGGGCGGTGGCGACGGCGCTGCTGGCCGGCGTCGTGGCCAAGCTCATCATCGCGCCGCCGGGCGTGCTGGGCGTCGCACCGCTGGCGTTGCGGGTCGGCGCACTCGCCGTGACCGTCGCCATCATCCTCACCAATCGAAGCCGTATCGTGCTGGCGGTGCTGGCCGGCGAGACGACGCTGATGGGCGGAATCTGGCTCCTGAACTGAGCCGGGCCGGCGGTTTCGGACGCCCCGCACGCGGGCTCAGCCGCCCGTCAGCGCCATCCTGATCTTCTCGGCATTGGCGACGAGGATCTCTGGCTTCTCCATAGCGCCGGTATGCGGTCGCAGTGCCACGCCGTCATGGCGCGGCATCACATGCACATGCAGATGGAACACGACCTGCCCGCCTGCGGCCTCGTTGAACTGCTGGATGGTGACGCCGTCCGCTGCGAAAGCGGTCGTGACGGCCCGTGCGAGCCTCTGCGTCGTCAGCGCGACCGCCTGCAGCGCATCCGCCGGTGCATCGAACACGTTCCTGCACGCAGCTTTCGGGACCACCAGCACATGCCCGTCGGCGCGTGGCATGATGTCCATGATCGCCAGCGTCTCGGCATCCTCATAGACGGTGTGCGAAGGCAGCTCGCCACGCAGGATTCTGGCGAAGACATTGGCGGGGTCATAGGCTGTCATGCGAAATCCGGGGCGGGCGAGGTGGAGCGGGATAGATTGTCAGCCTGTCGCGAGCCGGCCGCCGACGTCAAGGCCGCAGCCTCGGCATCGATAAGGCAGGACCCGCATGCAGCGGCAGCACCTCGGCCAGATCGGCGTCGAGCACGAGATCGTCGCGGGCGCCGAGTACCCAGAGGCCTGTCGCCTCGAAGCGCAGCAGCGGTTCGTTCCACCAGCGCTCGATCAGAGCCGCCAGCACGGCGGTCTCCTCGGCGTCGAGATCGTCGACCAGGTTGTAGAGCCCGACGAGATAGAGATCCGATGGCTGCCGCCCGAACGCGGTCTGGATCGCGTGGATCGGGTTCGTCCCGTCACGCCTTTCCGGATAGAGGCGCAGATAGAGCCTTCCCCGGTTGATGTTGCCCGAGAACAAGCCCCTGATCTCGACCGTGAACGACCCGATGCGTGAAACCGCCTCGCGGGTGCGGGCGTCGATCACGGGAGCTTCGACGGTCGATATTGTGCCGCACAGCGTGGCGTGGAGCCGGTCCGCCCGTCGCGGCAGGATGTCCCAGGCGATCTTCGCAGCGAAGGGCGCGCGCCGTATCTCCGCATCGAGCCGGGCGAACGCTGCGGATGCGGCCAGCGCCGCCTCGTCGATCGGCAGCACGAGCGAAAACACCGTCGGGTGCCGGCCCATGTCGTAGAAGCGGCCGTCCTTGCGGGCGATCACGCCAGGATGCGCCGGCGACACCAGTGGGAGATGGGCTAGGCGGTAGGGCTCATCGAGCGTGAGCGGCACGCCATCCGCAAACGGCGTCCGGCTGCGCAGATAGCCCAGCTCGTCATCACTGGAGAACGCGGCGGGGTTTTCCCGCGCCGCCGGCCCGGCTCCATCACTCATGCGTGTCTCCGGCCGTGTCTCCGGCGTTGCGGAACGGGCTCTCGGCCGCGAGCGCGTCCTGCGCCTGCGCGATCTGTTGCCGTTCGCCTGTCAGGTAATGTGCCACGGCGCGTCGCAATCCCGGATCGGCGAGATGGTGCAGCGAGCGTGTGATGACCGGGCGGTAGCCGCGTGCCAGCTTGTGCTCGCCCTGCGCCCCGGCCTCGACGCGGACGAGCCTGTGAGCGATCGCGTAGTCGATCGCCTGATGATAGCACAGCTCGAAATGCAGGAAGGGGTGGTCCTCGATGCAGCCCCAGTTGCGACCGTAGAGCGTGTTGGCGCCACGGAAATTGATCGCGCCCGCGATGTATCGCCCCGCGCGCCGCGCCATCACCAGAACGATACGCTCGCCCATCGCCGCGCCGACCGCCGAAAAGAACGCCCGGTTGAGGTAGGGGCGCCCCCATTTGCGCGCGCCGGTATCCTCGTAGAAGGAATGGAAATCGTCCCAGACCGCTTCTGTCAGGTCGCCCCCGGAGAGAACCTCGACCGTGATGCCGGCGGACAGCGCCTCGCGCCGCTCCCGCTTCAGTGCCTTGCGCTTGCGCGAGGCCAGCGTCGCGAGGAAATCGTCGTAAGCGGCGAAGCCTTCGTTTTGCCAGTGGAACTGCAGGTCGTGCCGTTCGAGATAGCCGGCCTCGCGCAGCGTCGCGATGTCGGGCTCCTGCGCGAAGGTGACATGCACCGAGGAGGCCTCCGCCTGGCCGCGCAGCGCTTCCAGCCCCGCGATCAGCCCGGCCCGCGCCTCTTCGGCCCGCAGCGTATCCGCCACCAGCAGGCGCGGCCCGGTCGCCGGGGTGAAGGGCGCCGCGACCTGAAGCTTGGGGTAGTATTGCCCGCCGGCACGTTCGTAAGCGTCCGCCCAGGCATGGTCGAAGACGTATTCGCCCTGGCTGTGGCTCTTGAGAAAGCTCGGCGCGGCGGCGAGCAGGGCGCCTTCGCCATCCTCGACGAGGAGATAGGCAGGCGACCAGCCCGAGCGCCCGCCGACGCACCCGCTCTCTTCCAGCGCACGCAGGAATTCATGCGAGACGAAAGGGTTGTCATGGTCCGCGCCAGCCTGCACGGCCTCGGCAGGGCGGCTGGGCGCGCCCAGCACCTCGCTCAGCGCAGCCGGATTGGCGCAGGCATTCCAGGCGCCGGCCGGCACGGTCTTGAGCGAGGTGGCGACGCGGACCCTGAGGTCGCCGCGCCCGCCCGAACTCAAGGCTTGAAGCCCTCGAAGACCATCTGGTCGGCATGGCGCGCCGCCATCGCGCGATCCGCTGGCGTCCGCACCGTCCAGCTCATCAGCGGCATCCCGAGCGCGTTCCGGCAGAGATAGGGCGCGGCGCTCTCCAGATCGGAAACCTTCCACGACAGGAAGTCCGGCCTGCTCTCGTCGAAATGCAACAGGTTCGCCATCGCGCGGCGCTTGCCGGCATCGAGATGGGCATAGTCGTCATAGGTGTAGTCGTTCATCGCGACGATCCCGCGGGGCACCGCAGGCGCGATGTCGCGCAGGGCGGTGACGATCTCCGGATCGAACGACTTGAACACGATCGGTTGGCCGGCCCGGCCAGAGACGATCTCGGCGGCGCGGCGCGTCAGCGCGAGATCGCCGTCAAAGCGGCTCTTGATCTCGATGACGAGCGGCACGCGCCCGGCGATCAGGTCGAGAAAGCCGGAGAGCGTCGGGATTTTGGCCTCGCTGCCCTTCAGCGTGATCGCGGCGAGCGCTTCGGCCTTCTGCGCCGCGGCCGCTCCGCTGTGCCCCGTCAGCCGGTCGAGCCCGAAATCATGGAAGACCATGGCCTCGCCATCGGCGCTGAGCTGGACGTCGCATTCGATGCCGAAGCCCCCGGCGATCGCAGCCTCCGCTGCCGGGATGCTGTTCTCGATCACGCCGGCCGCCGCGTCATGCAGCCCCCGATGCGCGATCGGCCGGGCGATCAGCCAGCCCAGGCCGGAATGGGAGTGCTCGTGCATGGATCGGTCGCGCATCAGGCGATCTCGAACATGGCCTCGACCTCGACGGCCGCGTCGGCCGGGAGTTCGGCGACACCGATGGTCGAGCGGGCATGGCGTCCCTTGTCGCCGAGCACCGCGACCATCAGATCGGAGGCGCCGTTCATGATCGCCGGCAAGGCGGCGAAATGGGGAGCGGCATTGATGAAGCCGCCGAGGCGAACGCAGCGCGCGATGCGGCCGAGATCGCCGCCGAGCGCGGCCTTCGCCTGGGCCAGCACATTGATGGCGCAGAGCCGGGCGGCCTCCAGGCCGGCCTCGTTGAAGACCTCGACGCCGAGCTTGCCCTTGTGGCTGTCGGAGAGCTTGCCGTCGAGCCCGAAGCAAAGCTGGCCCGAGATCACGAGCAGATTGCCGGTGATCACATAGGGCACGTAATTGGCGACCGGCGCGGCCGGCGTTGGCAGGGTGATGCCGAGTTCGGCAAGCTTGGCGTCGACGGCATTCATCAGGGCGAACTCCACCGGGGGCAGGGCCTTTCGGGAGGGCTTGGCCTCTCCGAGGGGCTGAGTGCCTTTCATGGCCGATGCCCGGCCCAGCCGCAAGCGCGTGGCCATGCCCTGCGGGCGCGGACGCCGTGCAGGCCGGTCCGTTGCAGGGGCGGCGCGATGCCGCTCGCTCGCTGCCTTGTTTGCGCCATTGCGGCAATGCACCTAGCTTCAACGCACCACCAAACGAAAGCGGCGTGCCCCATGAAGACGAACGCTCCAGGCCTTGCCGGTATCCTCGCCGTTGCGGCGCTCTGGAACGGGGCCGCCTTCGCGCAGCCGCAATCGGCGGGGCGCGTCGTGCTCGTCCCGCACCGGGCGGTCTACGATCTCGTTCTCGACGACGGCAAGGCCGCCAAGAACGTCGAATCGGCCCGCGGCCGCATCGCCTTCGACTTCACCGGCGATGCCTGCGAGGGTTATGCCCTGTCCTTCCGCCAGGTCACGCAGCTCGACAGCGGCGAACGCGGCCCGCGCACCATCGATGCGCGCACCACGAGCTTCGAGGCCGGCGACGGCGCGAGCTACCGCTTCAAGACCGAAAGCTCGGCCAGCGGCACCCCGACCGAGACGGTCGACGGCATGGCGAGCAAGGCCGGCGACGGCTACGAGGTCAAGCTGAGCGCTCCCAAGGCCGAGACCCATCGCGAGGCCATCGGCGCGCTGTTTCCCAATGCCCAGATGAAGGCGGTGATCCAGGCTGCCCGCGCCGGACAGAGCACGCTGAACGTCAGGCTCTATGACGGCGCCAATGGCGGCAAGGATGTCTATGAGACGCTCTCGGTCATCGGCAGGCGCATCGAGGCGAAGCCGGTCGAGACGCCGCTGCTGCGGCCGGAATTCGAGAAGCTGGCGCGCTGGCCGGTGACGATGTCCTATTTCAAGGTCGGATCGGGCGAAACGACGCCTTCCTACACGATCTCCTTTGAGCTCTACGAAAACGGCGTCACTGGCGCCGTGAGGCTCGACTACGGCAGCTTCGCGCTGCGCGGCACGCTCACGCGTCTGGATCTTCTGCCTCAGGCGGAGTGCGCGAAGTAGCGGCGCCGTTGCCAGCCCGCTGCGGCAGGCGCAGGCTCAGCCCCTTGCCGATCGCGGCATCGCCGAAGCGCGCGCGCAAGGCATCGAGCGCGCCCTCCATCGCCTTCAGCCGCGGCGTCGCGACATCGGCGAGGTCGCCATGGTCGGCTTCCTCGGGGCCGGCGAGGTCGCTCGCGCCGATGCCGATCAGCCTGTAGCGCGCGCCCGTGCATTCGCGCCGGAGCAGGTCGCGTCCGGCCGTAAAAAGCCTCGCCGCGAGTTGCGTCGGTTCCGGGAGGCGGGCGGCGCGCGTGATCGAGTGAAAGTCTGCCGTCTTTAGCTTCAGGGTGATGGTTCTCCCCGCAAGCTCCTGATGCTTCAGCCGTTTCGAGGTCTTCTCGCAAAGCCGCCAGAGCACCGGCTCGAGCTCCTCGAAGCGCGCGAGATCGATATCGAGCGTAGTCTCGGTGGAGACGCTCTTGGTTTCCCGGTCGGGCGTCACCCGGCGCTGGTCGATGCCGTTGGCGAGGTTCTTCAGCCGCGGCCCGTCCTTGCCGGCCAGCCGAAAGAGCTTGTCGACCGGCGCCTCGCGTAAATCCCCGATCAGGCGGAATCCGGCCTCGGCGAGCTTGGCGGCGCTGGCCTGCCCGATGCCGGGAATCAGGCCGACCGGCTTGGCCGCGAGAAAGGCCACGGCTTCCGCTCGCCCTATCACCGAGAAGCCGCGCGGCTTGTCCATGTCGGAGGCGACCTTGGCCAGGAATTTCGCATAGGACAGTCCGACGGAGACCGTGATCCCGACCTCGCTCTCGATTCGCCTGGCGAAACGCGCCAGCGTGACGGCCGGGCTCGCATGGTGCAGCAATTCCGTGCCGGCCAGGTCGAGAAAGGCCTCGTCGATCGAGATCGGCTCGACCAGCGGCGTCAGCTCCTGCATCAGCCGGCGGACCTGGCGGCCGACAGCGACGTATTTCGCCATGTCCGGCTTGACGACGACCGCCTCGGGGCAGGCCTTGAGCGCCTTGAACATCGGCATCGCCGAGCGCACGCCATAGGTCCGGGCGATGTAGCAGCAGGTCGAGACCACGCCGCGCTTGCCGCCGCCGATGATCACCGGCTTGTCCATCAGGGATGGGTCGTCGCGCTTCTCGATCGCGGCATAGAAGGCGTCGCAATCGATATGGGCCAGGCTCAACAGGTCGCGCTCGAGGTGGCGCAGCAGGCGCGGCGAACCGCAGGACGGGCAGCGGCGCGGTTCGGACGCCGTGCCGTCATGGTCGCTCAGGCAGTCGCGGCACAGCACCCGCCGCGACGCCGAAGGCTGCATGGGGCTCAAGCCGGCTCGCCGGGATGCGGTCCGCCGAGCCGGTCACGCGCCTGTGCGACGCTCTCCGGACTCACACCCAGATTTCCTGCAAACTCGAGCAGCAGCGAATCGCTGCCGCCGATGTGGTCGAGAACGGCCGAGAGGAAGCCGGGGTCGCTCGCGGCGGCCCGCAGCGTCGCAGGGCCGAGCCCGGTCGTTGCCAGAAACGGCTCGAGCCGCTCGGGCTCTGCGGCCAGGAAGCCCAGAGCGCGCAGCGCCAGCGTCTCGGCGTCCTGAAGGCTGGGCGGTCTCGCCATGACGGTCGTGTGCTCCTGATGAGTCCGGGATCGGGTTTGCGTTTCGTCAACGGCTCGCATGCTAGAGCAGCATCATTGAACGAGGCCGCCAGCTTGGACAATCCGGATCGTGCCGGGAATCCGTGGCGCAAATGAAGGGCGGCATCATGAAGACGGTTCTGATTGTCGAGGACAACGAGCTCAATATGAAGCTCTTCAACGACCTTCTCGAGGCGCATGGCTATGCCACGCTGAAGACAGCCGACGGCATCGAGGCGATCGAGCTGGCCCGCGCGCATCACCCCGACCTGATTCTGATGGACATCCAGCTTCCGGAGGTCTCGGGGCTCGAGGTCACGAAATGGATCAAGGAAGACGATACGCTGAAATCGATCCCCGTCATCGCGGTCACGGCATTCGCGATGAAGGGCGACGAAGAGCGGATCCGGGAGGGTGGCTGCGAGGCCTATCTGTCGAAGCCGATCTCGGTCGCGAAGTTCCTGGAGACCGTCCGTGCCTATGCCGGCACAGCCTGAGCCCTGAGAGCAGCCATGTCCGCGCGCGTCCTCGTCGTCGACGACATCGTCACCAATGTGAAGCTGCTGGAAGCGAAGCTTTCGGCGGAATATTTCGACGTCGTGACCGCGCTCAACGGGCCCGATGCCCTCGCGATCTGCGAGCGTGGCGAGGCTGACATCGTCCTGCTCGACGTGATGATGCCGGGCATGAACGGGTTCGATGTCTGCCGCCGCCTCAAGAGCGAGGCGACGACCGCGCATATCCCGGTCGTGATGGTCACTGCGCTTGATCAGCCCGGCGACCGGCTGAAGGGGCTCGACGCCGGCGCTGATGATTTCCTGACCAAGCCGCTCGACGATACCGCGCTGTTTGCCCGCGTCCGCAGCCTGGTGCGGCTGAAATCGATGACGGACGAGCTGCGCAACCGGGCGCTGGCCTCGCGTCGTCTCGGCATTGCCGATCCACTCGCGGCCGCTGCCTCCGAAACCGGGTTGAACGGTCGCATCCTGCTGGTCGAGGACCGGCCGAGGGTGACCGAGCGCCTGGAAAGCGCGCTCTCGGCCTTTCATGTCGTTGAGATCGAGGCCGACCCGCAGCAGGCGCTGCTGCGCGCCGTCGAGGGAGATTTCGACAGCGTGATCGTCAGCCTCGACCTGACCGACTATGACGGGCTGCGCCTGTGCAGCCAGCTCCGCTCGCTGGAGCGCACCCGCAACGTCTCCGTGCTGATGATGGGCGAGGCCGAGGATCGCACCCGTATCCTGCGCGGCCTCGAGATCGGCGCGCATGACTTCCTGATCCGTCCGATCGACCGCAATGAACTCCTGGCCCGGGTCCGCACCCAGGTCCGGCGCAAGCGCTTCACCGAGAAGCTGCGCGACAGCGTGCAGTCCTCGATGGAGATGGCGGTGATGGACCAGCTCACCGGGCTGCACAACCGCCGCTACATGGACACAAGGATGGCGGCGATGTTCGACGAATCCGCGTTGCGGGCGCGCTCGCTCGCCTTGCTCGTGCTCGACATCGACCACTTCAAGTCGGTGAACGACAGTTGGGGTCACGATGCCGGCGACGAGGTGCTGCGTGAATTCGCCGATCGCGTGCGTGCCTGCACCCGCGGCATCGATCTCGTCGCCCGCATGGGCGGAGAGGAGATCGTCGTGGTGCTGCCGGACACGGCGCTCGATGCCGCCTATGCGGTCGCCGAGCGCATCCGCGAGCGTGTCGTGGCCGAGCCCTTCGGCATTCACGGCGATACGCGCGCCATTCCCGTCACCGTCTCGATCGGCGTGTCGAGCCGGCGCGCCGGCGACGCCTCGCCGGCCGAGATCATGAAACGCGCCGATGATGCGCTCTATCTGGCCAAGGCGAACGGCCGCAACCGCGTCATGGCTGCCAACGCAGCCTGAGTGTTGGCCCATCAGGCGCATGCGTTTCCAGCAAGCACCGGAACGATTTCGGCAACATGACGCTGGGTAATCGCGGCTCGACTGGTTACGCAGTAAGGTTAAGCATCGATGAACATTGGTGAATCGATCGTATTCGATTGATTCGCCCGCGGCCCGGCTGCAAGGGTTTCTGCGACGCAGCGACATCCGCTGCCTCGCGACGCCCCTCGGGTGCTCAGGTCCGCCGCATCTCCTGGGAAACCGGAGGGCTCGGCCGGCCGGTTGCGGACTCTCTGGCCTCCTCAGAACCGCCGCCGGCCGGCCACCTCTTGCCCATCGGCCTTTGCTGAATGCGCGGCCGTTCCGTCAGAAATATTGCGAGATCACGGCCGGCACGCCGTAGCCGATGCCGGCGAAGATCGCCAGAAGCCCGGCGAGGGCCATGGCCGCGCCGACGCGATTGCGCAAGAAGCGCGAAGAGTCGATCTCGACGAGCATCTTCAGCATGCGCCTGCCCGGCCCATGAGGCGTGCTGCGCGGTTCGGGTTGCCTGTCGCCGGTGATCACGATGCGTATTCCGGTGAAAGGGGAAAGCTGCCTTGGGACGGCATTCGGCAGGAACACGCCTGATATGGGCATCGTCTCGGCCGATTGCGACCCGCACCGCGATCCTGGCATCAATATGCATTCACGAGAGTGACATATTCGCCGCAACCATGCCGGAAACAGCCGTTTGAGCCCGGCCGTCGGGCTGATTTCCATGTTGCGGTGCAGCATGGCTATCACCGCTGCCAGCACAGCGTGATATCCTGAGAACGATTCGCATCCTGCTTGTCGATGCGAAGATGCTGGCCTGACATCCTCAATCACTGGAGCGACCCATGCGTATTTTCGCATTGGCGCTCTGCCTCGCGGCGTCACCGTGGGGTGGAGGGCTTGTCTACGCGCATAGTTGGTACCCCTATGACTGCTGCAGCGACCGCGATTGCTGGCCCATGGGGCTGGACGTCGACGCAAGAGAGCCTGATCCGCGCATCGTGCCCGGCGGCTACCTGACCCATGACGGACATTTCGTCCCCGAAAAGGCGACACGCGTCTCCAGGGACGGACGCTTTCACATCTGCCGGAGCGGGGGAACCCTGACCGGCACGGTGATCGCGCCGTCGCAGCGGCCGTTCTGCCTCTTCGTGCCGAAGCCGTACTATTAGAGCGGGATCCGGTCAGGCTGAGCCGACCTGATCGGACGGACTCTCGCCACACTGTCGCTCGACGGGAAAAGCAGGCCGCCTAAAGGCCGGCCGCGCGCCGGAGTGCGTCGTTGATGCGATCCTGCCAGCCGGGGCCGTCGCTCTGGAAGTGTTCGAGCACGTCGCTGTCGATGCGCAGCGAGACGAGTTCCCGTGCGCCCGGCACCGCCGGCCGCGGCGGAGCCGGTGCGGCGGCCTTCGGCGTCGCTGCGCTGAAGAGCGCCTCCGCCTTGTCGCGGGCGCTGACGGGACGGCGTGGCCGGTCGATGCTCATGACGCAAGGGTCCTTCCGCAGGCGATGGCAGGCGATGGCCTGCCGGGACTGGACGAAGCGGGGCGGGCGTTGGAGGGCTAAGAGGCCAACACTTAAGGCAATAAAAAACCGCCCCGGACGGGGCGGCTTTCAATCTCGAACCATCATCAGCAGGCGAAGGGGCCTTACTTGATCTTGGTTTCCTTGAACTCGACGTGCTTGCGCGCGACGGGGTCGTATTTCTTCTTCGACATCTTCTCCGTCATCGTGCGGGAGTTCTTCTTCGTCACGTAGAAGAAGCCGGTGTCGGCGGTCGAAAGCAGCTTCACTTTAATGGTCACGGCCTTGGCCATGGGGATATCCTCGAACCATGTGGGGCTGGTGAGGCCCACGGGAAATGATAATGGCCGGGCGAACCCGGCAAACCGTCGGGCGTGGGAATGCCGTAAAGGCCTGTCGAAGTCAAGGTGGAATGGCGTGGCGGCGCGCGACTTTCGCGCCGGCAGCCGGCGTCAGAGCTCCTCGCGCACGAAGCTGCCCTTCTTCTCCCAGAAGAAGGGCACCGGCAAATAGGGCGCGAAGCCCGCGGCGATACGGGCCTCGACCTCCTGGATGATGACCTTGGTGATGGCGGGCAGGTCGAGCCGCTTGGCCTCGTCGAAATCGACCCAGACCAGATCGATCAGTTCCGAATCGGGGCCGACGACATTCTCGATCTGCTTGGCCGAGGCCGAGGCATCAACGGTGAAGAAGCGGGTGTCGAATCGCTTCGGCCGGCGTGGCGGCGTGATGGCCCGGGCCACGAACGAAATCGCGGAGAGGTCCGGATAGATGCCGTGCCCGGCGAACTCGCTCCAGCTCCCGGCCGGCGGCCGCTCCGGTGCCCCGTACTCGGCCGAGCCGAAGAGCAGGCCGGTTTCCTCGAAGGTCTCGCGGATCGCGGCCAGGGCGAGCGCCCGCGCCTTGGCGGCGGTCGGCCGCACGGTCCGCGCCGTGAGCCTGTCCTCGCAGATCTGGGAGAGTGCGCCCGTCGCCGTCATCCGCCTGTCGCCCGGATCGACGCGGCCACCAGGGAAGACGTATTTGCCCGGCATGAATTTGTGGCTGGGGTGACGCTTGCCCATCAGGATGCGCGGCTTCGCGGCGCTGCGATCGAGAATCATCATCGTCGCCGCATCCTTGGGGCGGATGTTGGTCGCGACGCGGACGCGCTCGGTCTGGGTCAGGGTGACGGCGTGATCGTTCATGACTGGTGGACCGTTGGCGGGAGGGGCTGGCGCTCGGGCGTATCGGGCGTGCCGCCGAAACCGTGCATGCGCATCGCCCATTGCAGGCCGATGACCCCGCCCTTCGCCGGCTGCATCAGCAGCAGGGACAGGATCACGGTCAGGGCGGGCCAGATCGCCATATGCAGCCCCATCGACCAGTCGGCGTATTTCTCCGCCATCAGAATCCCGCCGACGACGATGTGGCCGACGATGGTGATGACGAGATAGGGCGGCAGGTCGTCGGCGCGCTGGTAGTGCAGCGGTTCGCCGCAGGCGGCGCAGGTATCGACCGGCTTGAGGAAGCCCCGGAACAGCCGGCCCTGACCGCAGCGCGGGCAACGGCCGCGCAGCCCGTTGCCGATCGCGCTGCGCCAGTCGCGCTCCACGGGGCGCTCGGCCGCTGTGTGAATCTGGATCGCCATCATCGCCTCTTGCCGGATTTCGATGTGCCCGGCTTGCCTTTTCCGGGCTTGCCAGGCCCGCTTCTGCCAGGACCGCTCTTGCCCGGCGCCCGACCTCCCGGCCCGCCGAATGTCGAGCCAGGCCGGCCTCGCGCGGAAAACGGCGTGCGGCCCGCACGGACGCCAGGGCTCGACGATGCCCCCTGCCGCCCTTCCGAGAGCAATTCGAAGCGCAGCGCGCCCGCGACGGGGGCCGCCTCGACCAGCTTGACATGGACCCGGTCGCCGAGACGGAAGCTCTCACCGGTGCGCTCGCCGATCAGGGCGTGAACGGCTTCGTCATAGCGATAGTAGTCGGCGCCCAGCGTCGAGGCGGGGATGAAGCCGTCGGCGCCGGTACCGTCGAGCTTGACGAACAGCCCGGCGCGGTTGACGCCGCCGATGCGCCCGTCGAAGGACGATCCGATCTGGTCGGCGAGGAAATGCGCGATCAGCCGATCCGTGGTCTCGCGCTCTGCCGCCATGGCGCGCCGCTCGGCCGCCGAGATTCGCGTCGAGACCTCGCGCAATGCCTCCAGCGTCGTGCCTCTGCCCAGCCCGTCATCGCCGGCTTTCAGCGCGGCGATCAGGGCCCGATGCACGACGAGATCGGCATAGCGCCGGATCGGCGAGGTAAAATGCGCGTAGCGGCGCAGGTTCAGGCCGAAATGCCCGTAATTCTCGGCGACATATTCGGCCTGCGCCTGGGTTCGCAGCACCACCTCGTTGATGAAGGTCTCGTTCTCCGAGCCCTTGATCATCGCGAGGATGCGGTTGAACAGCACTGGCCGCAGCACGCCGTCCTTCGGCAGCTTGATCCCGATCGAGGCCAGGACCTCGCCGAGCGCCCGCATCTTTTCCAGCGAGGGCTCGTCATGGCAGCGATAGATCAGGAGGCTGCCGGCCTTCTCCAGCGTCTCCGAAGCGGCGACGTTGGCGAGGATCATGAACTCCTCGATCAGCTTATGCGCGGCCAGGCGCTCCGGCACGATGACGCGATCGACCGAGCCGTCGGCCTTCAGCACCAGCTTGCGTTCCGGCAGGTCGAGATCGAGCGGCTGGCGCGCGTCGCGGGCGCGCGCCGCGACGCCATACGCCGCCCAGAGCGGCATCAGGATCGCATCGCGAACCGCACCCGCTTTTTCGTCGCCCTGGCCGTCGATGGCTCCCTGAGCCTGCTGGTAGGAGAGCTTCGCCGCCGAGCGCATCAGG
Organism: Bosea sp. 124; assembly: GCF_003046175.1. NCBI lineage: Bacteria > Pseudomonadati > Pseudomonadota > Alphaproteobacteria > Hyphomicrobiales > Alloboseaceae > Allobosea > Allobosea sp. 124. The sequence continues at coordinate 5,070,460 of NZ_PZZM01000001.1, read as the reverse complement.
ACGCGGTGGAAGGAGTGGCTCTTCTTAGAACCATCCGCCTTGAGCACGAGCCGGACCGCCAGTGCCGGGCGGTCCTCGCCCTCGCGCAGCGAGCAGAGATCGTTGGAGATGCGCTCGGGCAGCATCGGCACGACACGGTCGGGGAAATAGACCGAGTTGCCGCGCTCCAGCGCCTCCTTGTCGAGCGATGAACCGGGCCGGACATAGGCCGCGACATCGGCGATCGCGACAGTCACGACATGGCCGCCCGGATTCTCCGGATCGTCGTCGGGAGCGGCATGGACCGCGTCGTCATGGTCCTTGGCGTCTGCCGGGTCGATCGTGATCAGCGGCAGCTCGCGCCAGTCCTCGCGCCCCGCCGTGCCCGCCGGCCGCACGGCCTCGGCCTCTGCGATCGTCGCGGGCTGGAAGACATGCGGGATGCCATGGGCATGGATCGCGATCAGGCTGACAGCGCGCTCCGATTTCAGCGAGCCGAGTCTTTCGCGTACTTGCGCCTCGGGCGGGCCGAACCGGCTCTCGCTGCGCAGCGCAACCGAGACGAGGTCGCCATCCTGTGCGTCGCCGGTCTGTCCCCTTGGGATCAGCGCCTCGCGGCCCTGCGCCTTCTTGTCGATCGGGATCAGCCGGCCCGAGCCGTCGGGCAGGGCGCGGAAGATACCGAGCACCTGCGCCTTGCCCTTGCCCATCACCTTCAGCACGCGGCCGGAATAGGCGAAGCCGTCGACGCCCTTGAGGCGCGTCAGCTTGAGCAGGACATGGTCGCCAATGCCCGGAGCAGGCGCCGCATGGCGCTTGGCGCGAAACTCGCGCTGCCGCTCGACCAGAATCCTGGGCGGCGCGCCCTGGTCGGCCTCGTTCCATTCCAGCGGTGCCGCGAACGGGTCGCCGTCGCGATCCTTGCCCTTGATCTCGCAGAGCAGGACCGGCGGCAGGGCGCCACGGGGATGCACTGGCCGCTCGACGCCGTCGCCGCCGGTCTCGCCCTCTTCCTCGAGCTCCTTGAGAATGCGCTTGAGCCAGATCTTGCCACCGCCGGACAGGCCGAAGGCCTTGGCGATCTCGCGCCGGCCGACCTCGCGGCCGGCCTCCCGCTCGGATTCGACGAAGTCGAGGATCGCCTGGCGGCTGGGTTCAGGCGCGGACAACGCGGTGGCTCTCGGACAGGCTTGCGGGGAAACTTGAATGCAGGGTCATGGCCCTGATGTCGCACGCGCCACGCCAGGATACCAGAACCACCACCGAATTGGTCCCCTGCAACGAAAGAAGGGCTGCCCTTTCGGGCAGCCCTTCCATTGCCGAACCGCAGCCCCGGTAACCGGGCCTGAAGATCCAAAAGCTCACGCGGAACAAGAACCCCATATGGAAAGAGCCCAGGTCCGCCCGCTTTGAACCAGCGGTTGATGACAATGAGACACTGGATCACCTCCTTTCAGTTGTTACCGACGATGTCAGGCTAGGTCGATTCTCGACCCGGCGTAAATGTCAAAAAACACGCTGCCGGACGTGTGGGAATCTGAGGCGGGAGCGCCTGAATCGCGCAGTTCCCGGCAACTGCCTAATTTCGCGCCGGCTTTCATGCTTATTATTTAGACAAATACCGCGGTCCCGCATGATTTTTGCGTGCGTGAGGTCATGGACCGCAGGAAATGCCGTCGGAGGAGAGCATTTGGCAGAGACTTGTGGTTCCGTAACGTCCGGTTGTGCCGTTGGCACGTCGCTTGCGAGCCATCTGCCTCGGGCCGGGGAGGCCCGCCGCCGCCCACTCAAGGGCGCGGCCAACCAGGGATGGTTCGGGGGATATGTCCGTGAACACCACACGTCGCGTTATTTTGGGTGCCGCTCTCGCGGGCGCCACCATTCTGGGCTCATATCTGCCGGCTGCGGCGCAAGAGACCATCAAGGTCGGCATCCTCCACTCGCTCTCGGGCACGATGGCGATCTCCGAGACGACGTTGAAGGACGTCATGCTCATGCTCATCGAAGAGCAGAACAAGAAGGGCGGCGTGCTCGGCAAGAAGCTCGAGGCGGTCGTGGTCGATCCGGCCTCGAACTGGCCGCTCTTCGCCGAGAAGGCCCGCGAGCTCATCACCAAGGACAAGGTCTCGGCCGTGTTCGGCTGCTGGACCTCGGTTTCCCGCAAGTCGGTGCTGCCGGTCTTCAAGGAGCTGAACTCGATCCTGTTCTACCCCGTCCAGTACGAGGGCGAGGAGAGCGAGCGCAATGTGTTCTACACCGGCGCCGCGCCGAACCAGCAGGCGATCCCGGCCGTCGACTACCTCGCCAAGGAGGAGAAGGTTCAGCGCTGGGTCCTCGCCGGCACCGACTATGTCTACCCACGCACGACCAACAAGGTCCTTGAGGCCTATCTGAAGGCGAAGGGCGTCAAGTCCGAAGACATCATGATCAACTACACGCCGTTCGGTCATTCGGACTGGCAGACGATCGTCTCCGACATCAAGAAGTTCGGCACCGCCGGCAAGAAGACCGCCGTGGTCTCGACCATCAATGGTGACGCCAACGTGCCGTTTTACAAGGAACTCGGCAACCAGGGCGTCAAGGCGACTGACATCCCGGTCGTGGCCTTCTCGGTCGGCGAGGAAGAACTGGCCGGCATCGACACCAAGCCGCTGCTCGGCCATCTCGCCGCGTGGAACTACTTCCAGTCGGTCAAGACGCCCGAGAACGAGGCCTTCATCAAGCAGTGGAAGGCCTACAAGAAGAACGACAAGGCTGTCACTAACGATCCGATGGAGGCCCATGTCATCGGCTTCGCCATGTGGGTGAAGGCTGTCGAGAAGGCCAAGAGCTTCGATCCCGACAAGGTCATCGACGCTCTGCCCGGCATCGAGGCGCCGAACCTGACCGGCGGCATCTCGAAGATGCTTCCGAACCACCACATCACCAAGCCTGTCCTGATCGGCGAGATCAAGGCCGACGGCCAGTTCGACGTGGTCTCCAAGACCGGCCTCGTCGCCGGCGACGCCTGGTCCAAGGAGCTCGACGGTTCCAAGGACCTGATCGGCGACTGGGTCGAGAAGAAGTGCGGCAACTTCAACGTCAAGACCGGCAAGTGCGGCGGCGCGTGAGGGCGGCCTGCTGAGTTCAAGAGGGGGAGGGACGGCACGGACTTCATAAAATCCGGCCGTTCCTCGAATTCGACGATGCCCCCGGCCTTGGCGCCGGGGGCATCCGACACCGCCGATCCAGACTGCAACCGAACCAGGTTGCAGGCCTGCAAACCCGAAACGAGCCCATGCGGATTGTGTCCTGCCTTTTGCGCTTGATTGCGCTAGCGACGCTGCTTGCACTCCAGCCGGGCACTGCAGTCGCCCAGAGCGCCGATGAAGCCTTCACCAGGCTCGGCGCCGACAGTTTCTCCGATACCAACCGCGCCATCGAGCTTCTGATCGCAAACGCCCATCCGCAGGCGGCGACGATCATCGAGGCTCTGGCCGATGGCCGGCTTCTGGCCGGCGGCGGCGCCGTCACCGTCCGGACGAAAGACGGCAAGTTCCTCGACGCGAAGACAGGCGCGGCTCTCCCGGCCGAGCCCGCGGGCCTCGCCCCGGTTCGCCTCAACAACAGTGTCCGACGTAACATTCAGGCTGCGCTGGGCGGCCTGGGGTTGCTCAATCCCGATGCGACCAAGCGCATCGCGGCCGCCGAGGCCGTGTTCAAGTCGCGCGACGCATCCCTGCTGCCGGTGCTCGAAGGCGCCATCGCCAAGGAGAGCGATCCCAGGGCGAAGGCGGCGCTGCGCCAAGCCCAGGCAGCGATCCTCGTCGCCAAATCCGACGCGCCGCCCTTCGACCGGATCGCCGCCATCGACGTCCTTCGCGAGCGCGGCGACCAGGATGCGCTGGCGACCCTGCGCTCGCTGCCGGGCGATTCCTCGCCCGCGCTGAAGGAGGCGCAAGGCCGCGCCGTCTCGGCCATCGAGGGCAAGCTCGCGCTCTGGCGGGCCGGACAGAACCTCTGGTACGGCCTGTCGCTCGGCTCGGTGCTGCTTTTGGCGGCGATCGGGCTCGCCATCACCTTCGGCGTGATGGGCGTCATCAACATGGCCCATGGCGAGATGGTCATGCTGGGCGCCTACACCACCTTCATCGTGCAGGAGATCATCCGCACGCGCTTTCCCGGCCTGTTCGACTATTCGCTGCTGATCGCCGTGCCGCTCGCCTTTCTCGTGGCTGGTGCTGTCGGCATCGCGATCGAGCGCGGCGTCATCCGCTTCCTTTATGGGCGTCCGTTGGAGACGCTGCTCGCGACCTGGGGCATCAGCCTGATTCTGCAGCAGGCGGTGCGCACCGCCTTCGGCCCGACCAATCGCGAGGTCGGCGCCCCGAACTTCATGTCCGGCGCCTTCGAGATCGGTCAGCTCGCCATCACCTGGAACAGACTCTGGATCATCGTCTTCGCCGGCCTCGTCTTCGCCGCGCTGCTGGCGATCCTGAAACTGACGCCGATCGGCCTGCAGATGCGGGCCGTCACCCAGAACCGCCGCATGGCCTCGGCCATGGGCATCCGCACCGGCCGCGTCGATGCGTTGACCTTCGGGCTCGGCTCGGGGGTCGCGGGGCTCGCCGGCGTCGCGCTCTCGCAGATCGACAATGTCAGTCCCAATCTCGGCCAGAGCTACATCATCGACTCATTCATGGTCGTGGTCTTCGGCGGCGTCGGCAATCTCTGGGGCACGCTCGTCGCCGCCATGACGCTCGGTGTCGCCAACAAGCTGCTCGAACCCTATGCCGGGGCGGTGCTCGGCAAGATCGCGCTGCTCGTCTTCATCATCCTGTTCATTCAGAAGCGCCCGCGCGGCCTGTTCGCGCTCAAGGGCAGGGCGGTGGAAGCATGATCTCCCGCTTTCTCCTGCAGAACATGGACAGGCGGGGCTACGTCTTCCTCGCCATCATCGCCGCCATCGCCGTCCTGGTTCCGCTGCTGAACCTGCTGATGCCGGTCGGTTCGGCCTTCCACATCCCGACCTCGACCATGTCGCTCTGGGGCAAGTATCTCTGCTATGCCCTGCTGGCGATCTCGCTCGATCTGGTCTGGGGCTATTGCGGCATCCTCTCGCTCGGCCATGGCGCCTTCTTCGCGCTCGGCGGCTATGCGATGGGCATGTATCTGATGCGCCAGATCGGCTCGCGCGGCACTTATGGCAACCCGGTCCTGCCGGACTTCATGGTCTTCCTGAACTGGCAGGAGCTGCCCTGGTACTGGTACGGATTCTCCTCCTTCCCCTTCGCGATGCTGATGGTGCTGCTCGCGCCGGGGCTGCTTGCCTTCATCTTCGGCTGGTTCGCCTTCCGCAGCCGCGTGACCGGCGTCTATCTCTCGATCATCACCCAGGCGCTGACCTATGCGCTGCTGCTCGCCTTTTTCCGCAACGACATGGGATTCGGCGGCAATAACGGCCTGACCGATTTCAAGGACATCCTCGGCTTCAACGTCCAGGCGCAAACGACTCGCGCGGCTCTGTTTTCGATGACCTGCGTCATGCTGGCAGCCGGCTTCCTGATCGCGCGCGGCATCGTTGCCTCGAAGCTCGGCAAGGTCGTCATCGCGATCCGCGATGCCGAATCCCGCACGCGCTTCCTCGGCTACCGGGTCGACCGCTTCAAGCTCTTCGTCTTCACCGTCTCGGCCTGCATGGCGGGTGTGGCGGGCGCGCTCTATGTGCCGCAGGTCGGCATCATCAACCCCAGCGAGTTCGCCCCCGCCAACTCGATCGAGACCGTGATCTGGGTCGCGGTCGGGGGGCGCGGCACGCTGGTCGGCGCGGCGCTGGGCGGCGTCGTGGTCAACTACGCCAAGACCGTCTTCACCTCGGGCTTCATGGCGCCGTACTGGCTGTTCGCGCTGGGCGCGCTCTTCGTCTTCGTGACGATCTTCATGCCCAAGGGCATCCTCGGCACGGCGCAGGACTGGTGGGACAAGCGCAGGAAACCTGCTCCGGTCCCTGCGGCCGAACCGGCCCCGGCGGAGTGACGCGCATGACCGCTTCCAACCCCGGCGCCAGAGATCACGCCAAAGGCGTGATCGATTCCAACATTCGAGAGCGTGGCCTTGGCGAAAAACCGGCGTCCACTTTTTCGCGCCATGCTCTCACCTCCTCGCTGCTCTATCTCGACGGCGTCAGCGTCTCCTTCGACGGCTTCAAGGCTATTCGCGGGCTCTCGCTCGTCATCGCGCCTGGCGAGATGCGCGCCATCATCGGCCCCAACGGCGCCGGCAAGACCACGATGATGGACATCATCACCGGCAAGACCAAGCCGGATGTCGGCACGGTGATGTTCGGCGGCTCGGTCGACCTGACCAGGCTCGACGAAGCGGCGATCGCCAATCTCGGCATCGGCCGCAAATTCCAGAAGCCGACGGTGTTCGACTTCCACACGATCGAGGACAACATCCTGCTGGCCCTGAAGGCGCCACGCTCGGTCGGCAAGACGCTGTTCTGGAAGACGGCGGCCGCGCAGCAGAAGCGCATCGACGACATCCTCGGCATCATCAAGCTCGGCGATGCCCGCGACCGGCTCGCCGGCTCGCTCTCGCATGGCCAGAAGCAGTGGCTCGAGATCGGCATGCTGCTGGCGCAGGATCCCAAGCTCCTGCTGGTCGATGAGCCCGCCGCCGGCATGACCGATGGCGAGACGGCCGAGACGGCGGTCCTCCTCAAGGAGATCGCGAAGGACCATTCGGTCATCGTGGTCGAGCACGACATGGGTTTCATCCGCGAACTCGGCGTCAAGGTCACGGTGCTGCACGAGGGTTCAGTGCTGGCCGAAGGCCCGCTCGACCAGGTCAGCGCCAATGAGCGCGTCGTCGAAGTCTATCTGGGGCGGTGAGAACGATGCTGAGTGTCGACGCCATCGATCTCCATTACGGTGCCGCCCAGGCGCTGCGCCGCGTCTCGATCACGGCTGAAGCTGGCAAGGTCACCTGCGTGATGGGCCGCAACGGCGTCGGCAAGACCACGCTGATGCGCGCCATCGTCGGCCAGCAGGCGATCAGTGCCGGCAAGATTTCCTTCGGCGGCGAGGATATCTCGACCCTGCGGACCGAGGATCGTGCGCGGGCCGGCATCGGCTTCGTGCCGCAGGGCCGCGAGGTCTTCCCGCTGCTGAGCGTGAAGGAAAACCTCGAGACCGGCTTCGCGCCCTTGCCTCGCAAGGAGCGCTACGTTCCCGATGAACTCTTCGACCTTTTCCCCGTGCTCAAGTCCATGCTGGGCCGACGCGGCGGAGACCTCTCGGGTGGCCAGCAACAGCAACTCGCCATTGCGCGAGCGCTGGTCACCCGGCCCAAGTTGCTGGTGCTGGACGAGCCGACCGAGGGCATCCAGCCCTCGATCATCAAGGATATCGGCCGCGCGATCGACTATCTGCGCTCGAAGGGCGACATGGCGATCGTGCTGGTCGAGCAGTATTTCGACTTCGCCCGCGACCTCGCCGACACGATGTTCGTGATGGATCGCGGCGAGGTCGTGCTGTCGGGCCCGATGAAGGACCTCGACGCCAACCAGGTGCAACGGCTGATTCAGGTGTGAGGGCCGGAGCGCACCAGAGCCGCGGCCCGGTGCTGTTCCGTCATGGTCGGGCCTGTCCCGACCATCCACCTCTTCGCTGGTCGAATGCGCTGGTCAAGACGTGGATGCTCGCCACAAGGGCGAGCATGACGGGTTCAAGCCGCTGATTAAGAGTCAGCTGCTCGGCAATCCGGACACCCGTCGCCCCTCAAAACGCCAGCGGCGCGTTGTCGACGACCTCCTTCATCACGAAGAAGGTCCGCGTCTGCCGGACGCCCGGCAGGGCGATCAGCTTTTCGGCGTGGAGCTTGTTGAAATCCGCCATGTCGCGGACCCGGATCTTGAGGATGTAGTCGAAATCGCCGGCGACGATGTGGCAGTCGAGGATCACCGGCATCGCCCGGATGGCGGCCTCGAAATCGCCGAAGCTCTCGGGCGTCGAGCGGTCAAGCACCACGCCGACGAAGGCGAGCGTGCCCATCTCGACATGTCTGGGCGAGACCTGCGCCCGCACCGAGGTGACGTAGCCTTCGGCGAACAGGCGCTGGATCCGGCGGTGGCAGGTGGCGGCGCTGGTGTTCACCCGCTTGGCGATCTCGGCATTGCCAAGCCGCCCGTCCGACTGCAGCAGGCGCAGGATTTTGAGGTCGGTTCGGTCGAGATTCGAGGTCATGAAAGAATCTTCCAGATTTGACCTTATTTCTGCGCGGTCAGGACGAAGGATAGACGCAGTTACCTAATTAGCGTGCAGAATACTGCCTCACTTCGGAAGGACGTTCCAGTCCAGTTTCGATAGGTTTTCGGCCATCGAAATCGATTGAGGACGGCCTGCCATGCTGAGCAAATTCGAGCGTTATCCCCTGACATTCGGCCCGACGCCGATCGAAAAACTGCCGCGTCTGTCGGCCCATCTCGGCGGCAAGGTCGAGCTCTTCGCCAAGCGCGAGGATTGCAATTCCGGATTGGCTTTCGGCGGCAACAAGTTGAGGAAGCTGGAATATATCGTCCCCGACGCGATCGCGTCCGGCGCCGACACGCTGGTCTCGATCGGCGGCGTGCAGTCGAACCACACGCGCATGGTCGCGGCAACCGCGGCGAAGATCGGGATGAAATGCCGGCTCGTTCAGGAGAGCTGGGTGCCGCATGAGGATGCGGTCTATGACCGCGTCGGCAACATCCTGCTGTCGCGGGTGATGGGCGCCGACGTCCAGCTCGTCGACGAGGGGTTCGATATCGGCATCCGCGCGAGCTGGGAGCAGGCGCTGGCCGATGTGAAGGCCAAGGGCGGCAAGCCCTATCCGATTCCCGCCGGCGCCTCGGTCCACAAGTTCGGCGGCCTCGGCTATGTCGGCTTCGCCGAGGAGGTGCGGGCGCAGGAGGCCGAGCTCGGCTTCAGCTTCGACTACATCGTCGTCTGCACCGTCACGGGCTCGACCCATGCCGGCATGGTCGTCGGCTTCGCGAAGGATGACCGCCAGCGCAGCGTCATCGGCATCGACGCCTCTTTCACTCCGGCGCAGACGAAGGCGCAGGTGCTCGACATCGCGCAGAAGACCTCGGCGCTGATCGGCGGCAAGGACATCGTCGCTGACGACATCGTGCTGAACGAGGACTACGCCTATCCGGTCTACGGCGTCCCCTCCAGGGAAACGATCGAGGCGATCCGCCTTTCGGCCCGGCTCGAAGGCATGATGACCGACCCCGTCTATGAGGGGAAATCCATGCAGGGCATGATCGATCTGGTGACGAAGGGCTTCTTCCCGGCCGGATCGAAGGTGCTTTACGCCCATCTCGGCGGCGTGCCGGCGATCAACGGCTACAGCTACACCTTCCGCAACGGCTGATCGCGATGGAGGTCGTTGTCCTCATCGAATTCGCTGCGGGTGCGGTGTCCGGCCGCGCCGCCCTGCTGGAGCGGGCCGGCGCGCTCGCGCTGGCCGGGCAGGCGAGGCTGAGCTTCGTGGCAACGGAAGCGGGCAGTTCCGGCCAGCCCGAGCGCGAGGTCGTCGCGATCGGTCTTGCGCGCGCTGCCGCCGCAACGGGTCTGCTCGAACGCTGGCGCGAGGAAGGCGTCCTCGCGGCCTCGACATCGGCCCGTATCCTGCGGGTCCAGCCGATCTGGTCGATGGAGCCGCTCGCCCTGATGTTCCCCTGAAACCTCGGCCTATGACTGACGTAACGTCGGCCGCTCTTGCAGGCCGATTGTCGAAGCGCTCTAGTCGCCGCTCGGCGGCGGGCTGGATGAGGAGCGCGATAGTGGCCATCGTCAAGCGGGGAGACGTCACGACGATATCGAGAACCTTTCCGGACTTGCAGGGGGCCTACCGGGAGAAGGCGAAAAAGGCGCTGGATGCTGCGTTGAAGTTCGGCATCGGGCAGGCTCTCAAGGGCCTGGGCGAACTGGACCCGATCCGTCGGCGCGAGAATAGCGCGTATCTCGCCTTTGCGCTCAAGCATCAGTTCCAGCAATGGGCACCGCAACTGCATGAAGCAGGCGAGGAGACGATCGACCGAGTTGCGGATCGATTCGCCGAGGGAACGGCGGATGCACGCGATCTCTTTGCCTTCTGCCTCGCGTTCGGGCTGCATCCGGTGGCGTCGGGTGCCCGCCTGATCGACACCAAAGTCACTTATGCACACGCGACCACCTACTACACCTTCAGAGGCGGCCTGTATGAGTGCTATCAGGGCAACCTCTACACCGATTTAAGAAAGCGGCGAGAGTTTGTGGTCTACCTGCCCAATCCGCCACAAAAGCTACCTCATTCGGGCTTCTCATTCACAATCCGCCAGCACGAAAGGCGTTCCTGAGCTCGGGGTCGGATCGCGAGCTGGCTTGTCGAGGCGACGGGCCGATGCCAGAACCGCTTTTACGGAACTGCGCCCGCTGCCCAGGAGAATCTCATGCAGCTTGGAGTGATCGGCCTCGGCCGGATGGGTGGCAATATCGTGCGCCGGCTGATGCGCGCCGGTCATGACTGCGTGGTCTATGACCGCGATCCGAAGCCCGGAGCGGCGCTGGCGGCCGATGGCGCGATCGTCGCCAGCGATCTGAAAGACATGGTCGCCAAGCTGAAGGCGCCGCGCGCGATCTGGGTCATGCTGCCCGCCGGCAAGATCACCGAGGCGACGCTGACGGAGCTGTCTGGCCTGCTCTCGCCCGACGATACGCTGATCGACGGCGGCAACGCCTTCTGGAAGGACGATGTCCGGCGCGGCGGCGAACTCGCCGCGAAGGGCCTGCACTACATGGATATCGGCACCTCCGGCGGCGTTCACGGCCTCGATCGCGGCTATTGCCTGATGATCGGCGGCGAGAAGGCTGCTTTCGACCGGCTGGAGCCGATCTTCACGGCGTTGGCGCCGGGCAAGGGCGAGCTCGAGCCGACCAAGCATCGCGAGGGCCGCAATCCGACGAGCGAGGAAGGCTATCTGCATTGCGGCCCGGTCGGCGCCGGCCACTTCGTCAAGATGATCCATAATGGCATCGAGTACGGCATGATGCAGGCCTTCGCCGAGGGCTTCGACCTGTTGCGCAACGCCTCGGCGAAGGAAGGCCTGCCGCCCGAATACGGCTTCGACTTCGACACCGCCGAGATTGCCGAGGTCTGGCGCCGCGGCTCGGTCGTCACCTCCTGGCTGCTCGACCTCACCGCCGAGGCTTTGGCCGCCGACGAGGACCTTTCCGCCTATTCCGGCAATGTTTCGGATTCCGGCGAGGGTCGCTGGACGGTCGACGCTGCCGTCGAGACCGCCACCCCGGCAGAGGTCTTGACCTCGGCGCTCTTCGCCCGCTTCCGCTCCCGCGTCGACCACACCTTCGGCGAGAAGGTGCTTTCCGCCATGCGTGCCGGCTTCGGTGGCCATGTCGAACCCAAAAAGCAGGGCTGATCGACGATGACCTCCGCGCCAACGGTCGTGAGGCCGGCCGTCATCGTCGTCATGGGCGTCGCCAGTTCGGGCAAGACCTCGCTCGGCGAGCGGCTGGCGGGCCAGCTCGCTTGGCCGTTCCGCGACGCCGATTCCTTCCACCCGCCCGCGAACGTCGCCAAGATGGCGGGCGGCACGCCGCTGAACGACGAGGATCGCAAGCCCTGGCTCGCCGCCATCGCCGCCTGGATCGACGATCTGCGCGCGTCGGGCGGCAACGGCATCGTCACCTGCTCGGCCCTGAAGCGCGCCTATCGCCGCGTCATCATCGGCGACAGGCGCGATGTCGCGTTGGTCTATCTCAAGGGCTCGCGGGAGCTGATCGGCGCGCGGATGGCGCAGCGACAGCACCACTTCATGCCGCCGGCCCTGCTCGACAGCCAGTTCGCGGCGCTGGAGGAGCCGGGCGAGGACGAGCGTCCTCTCGTCGTCTCCGTCGAGCTGTCGAAGGACGCGATCGAGACGGAAGTGCTGACCCGGCTCGGGCTCGGGCTCGGTTGAGCCGGGCGGGGTGAGGGGGCTCAACCGAGCTTGACCTTGCCCTCCTGCCGCCACGGCCAGTCGATGACGCCGCCGGCGTAAAGCGTCCCCCAGATCAGCACCGGCTGCAGCGCCAGACGCGGCGCATGATACCACCAGCTTGACGGAAGCCCGGCCAGCACGATGCCCTCGGCGGCGTGCTTGATGTTCGCCGGCAGGACGCAGAGGGCATAGAGCGCGAGCCCAAGCCCGGCGGCCTTGCGCAGGGGGGGGACGAGCAGGCCGAGCGCTCCGAGGATTTCCGCGACGCCGGTCGCGATCACCACCATGCGCGGCTCGGGCACCCAGGCCGGCACGATCGGCAGAAAGCCGTCGGGTCTGACGAGATGCAACAGGCCGGCGCCGCCATAGAAGGCCGACATCAGCCAGCGCATCGCGACGCGGGCTCGGCTGGGGGCGGTCACGTCACCTCGAACCAGGTCCACAAGCCCCGGTCGAAGCGCTCCAGCACCGTCGAGGAGATCAACCAGCGCCCGGGGTTCTCGGCGATGAAGGCGATGTGCAGCCGCTTGCCTTCGGGAATCTGCACCGTATCGAGGAAATAGGGCTCCCAGCCGTCGTCGAGCGGATGAAGCAGGCGGAAGGTATGGCCATGGACATGGATCGGCTGGAAGAACGCCGTCCTGTTCTCGATGGCGAGGACGATCGGCGTGCCGCGCTTCACGCTGAACAGTGGCTTGGTCGAAGCCTCGCCGACACCGCCATTGATGCGCCAGGGCCGGGCGGGATCGATGCCGGTCAGGTCGGGCTTGAATTCGGGCGAGACCTTGGCCCCGCCCTCGATCACGATCTGGGGACGGTGCGCGTCCTGCAGGCGCACCGCGGCCGGCAAGGTCGGGTTCGGCTTCAGCGCCATCGGAGCGGCCGAGGCAGGCTTCGCGGCCCCCTCGGTGACGAGCCGCACCAGAGGCACGCCAGCCCCGACCAGGGCGGTCACGATGGCGGTCGCGCCGGCCTCGCTCGGCATGTCGACCAGCAGGTCGTAGCGCGTGCCGGGAGCGAAGGGCAGTTGCGAGCGCACGGGCTCGAAGGATTCGGTCGGCTGCCCGTCGACGGCGATGACGACCGCCTTGATGCCATCGAAGCGCAACCGCATGATCCGGGCATTGCAGCCGTTCGCGAGACGCAGCCGGACCCGCGCCCCGCGCGCGACGGCGATGCGCTGCGGCGGCGAACCGCCATTGACCGTGATCCAGCTTCCCAGCCGGCCGGCCGTGGCGCCATCGGGGCTCGTCGCCGAGAAGGGCTGCAGCGCGTGGTCGTCGCCCAGCAGCCAGTCGGTGACCAGCACCGGCAGGTCGAGATCGACCGGCGGCGGCTCCGGCTCCTCGACGATCAGCAGGCCGCCGAGCCCGCGCCCGGCCGGCTCCGACGCGCCGCCGATCACCAGCGGGCGATACAGGACCGTGCCCGAATCGAGCGGTTGCAGCCGGTATTCGAAGCTTTCGCCAGGCGCGATCGGAGGCTGGCTGAAGCCGCCGACGCCGTCCATCGCCGCCTCGCCGCGCAGGCCGTGCCAATGCAGCGAGAGGGGGCTCGTCGTGCTGTTCGCCACGGTCAGGCGCAGCGTCTCGCCTTGCTTGATTCGCAGCGCCGGGCCGGGCGTCGCGCCGTCGAAGGCCCAGATCTCGGTCTCCGAGGCGGGGGCGGGCCTCAGCCTCGCCTTGGCCGGGCCGGCTGTCAGAACGCGTCCCGCCGGTGCCGGCTGGGCCGGGCCGGGCGGTGCGGTTTGCGCCAGAGCCCGCCCGGCCAGTCCCGGCATGGTTGCGGCGCCGAGCCCGAGCAGGGCGGCGCGGCGGGTTGGGGGGGCAGGGCGGTCGGATCGATCACTCATGACGACCGGCATAATGTCGGCGGCGCCCGATGGCGAGAGGCCATCGCGGCGCCTGCAGCCGCCCCCGGACCGGCGTGTTTTGCAGAACCGTCATTTTTTTGCTGCATGGCCCGGCTGAAATGCGTATAGCACCGGCGCCCAATGATGGCCGCGCTGCGTTTGCTCGCGCGCAGCGCAATCGGGCCGGCGGGCGTGGCGGAACTGGTAGACGCACTGGTTTTAGGTACCAGCGGCGAAAGTCGTGGGGGTTCGAGTCCCTCCGCCCGCACCATCGGCATAGATCACCGTGCGCCCTGGCGGGTGCGGATAACGGTGATCTACGTATTTGATGCCGCGTCGGATTTTCCGAAAAGTGCATTCCACTTTTCGGTTCGATGCGGAGGTTTTTCGCGAGCGCGGCGGCGGTCTCCCGGCGTCGCGCTTTGGACATTGAAGTAACGAGCTGTTGGCGGATCGAAAACGATGAACGTGACCGAAACCCTCTCGCAGGGCCTCAAGCGCGAATTTCAGGTGGTGCTGAACGCCGCCGACCTCAAGACCCGGCTCGATGACGGCCTTCAGGGTCTTCAGGGCAAGGCCAAGATCAACGGCTTCCGCCCCGGCAAGGTGCCGGTCGGCCATCTGCGCCGGCTCTATGGTCGCTCGGTGATGGCCGATGTGCTTCAGAACGCGGTCAACGAGGCCAATCAGAAGATCGTTGCCGATAACGGCCTGAAGCTCGCCTTCGAGCCGCAGATCAAGTTCCCTGAGAACAAGGACGAGATCGAGGCCGCGATGGAGGCCAAGGGCGATCTCGCCTTCACCGTCGCGCTCGAGGTCCTGCCCAAAATCGAGCTCGCCGACCTGTCGGACGTCGCTCTGGTCAAGCCGGTCGCCGAGGTTCCGGACGCCGATGTCGACTCGTCGCTCGAGCGCATGGCCTCCTCGAACCGGACCTTCGCCAACAAGGGCGAGAAGGCCAAGGCCGCCAGCGGCGACCGCCTGATGATTTCCTTCGTCGGCACGCTCGAGGGCAAGCCCTTCGACGGCGGCACGGGCGAGGGCATCCCGCTCGATCTCGGCGCGGGCCAGTTCATCCCCGGCTTCGAGGAGCAGCTCGAGGGCGCCAAGGCTGGCGAGACCCGGACGGTCAAGGTGACCTTCCCGGAGAACTACACCGCCGAGCATCTCGCCGGCAAGCCGGCCGAGTTCGAGGTCACCGTCACCGAGGTCCAGGCTCCCGAGCCGGTCAAGATCGATGACGAGCTCGCCAAGGCCTTCGGCATGGAGTCGCTCGATGCGCTGAAGACCGCGATTCGCGAGCAGATCGGCCGCGATTTCGGCCAGCAGTCGCGTCGCAAGCTCAAGAAGAGCCTGCTCGACGCGCTCGACGGCAAATACACCTTCGAACTGCCTCCGACCCTGGTCGAACAGGAATTCGCCAGCGTCTGGAGCCAGGTCGAGGCGGATATGAAGGAAGCCAAGAAGTCCTTTGAGGACGAGGGCACGACCGAGGAGACCGCCAAGGTCGACTATCGCAAGATCGCCGAGCGCCGCGTCCGCCTCGGCCTCGTCCTGGCCGAGATCGGCGAACAGGCCAAGGTCCAGATCTCGGATGACGAAGTCACCCAGGCGCTGGTCGAGCGCGCTCGCCAGTTCCCCGGTCAGGAGAAGCAGGTCTGGGAGTTCTACCGCAAGAACCCGCAGGCGCTCGCCGAGATCCGCGCCCCGATCTTCGAGGAGAAGGTCGTCGACCATCTGCTCGGCCAGGTGAAGGTCGAGGACCAGACCGTGTCCCGCGAGGCGCTCTACGCCGACGAGGACGCCGAGGGGACGACTGAAGCCAAGCCGAAGAAGGCCGCCGCCAAGAAGGCGAAGAAGGCCGACAAGGCCGAAGACGGTGCGGCCGACGACGCCTCCGCCTGACCGCCACGGAAACCTTAATCCGAACATTTGCGCCGCTCGGCCCCGTGCCGGGCGGCGCTTCTCTTTTCAGCCGCCTTTGCCGTGCTTATGTGGTTGTCTCCTCAAGACAGCCACGATTCGCCGGCTTCAATCCCGGCCTCTGCCACCCAAGGACATCTCCATGCTGCGCGATCCGATCGAGACCTACAATAATCTCGTCCCGATGGTGGTCGAGCAGTCGAGCCGCGGCGAGCGCGCCTTCGACATCTATTCGCGCCTGCTGCGCGAACGCATCATCTTCCTGACCGGCCCGGTCGAGGATTACTCCGCCTCGTTGATCGTGGCGCAGCTCCTGTTCCTCGAGGCCGAGAACCCCAAGAAGGAAATCTCCTTCTACATCAACTCGCCCGGCGGCGTGGTCACCTCGGGCCTGTCGATCTACGACACGATGCAGTTCATCCGCTGCCCGGTCACGACCTTGTGTGTGGGCCAGGCCGCCTCGATGGGCTCGCTGCTGCTGACCGCCGGCGCCAAGGACATGCGCTTCGCGCTGCCGAACGCCCGCATCATGGTCCACCAGCCCTCCGGCGGCTATCAGGGCCAGGTCACCGACATCCTGATCCATGCCCGCGAGGTCGAGAGCCTGAAGCGCCGGCTGAACGAGATTTATGTCACGCATACCGGCCGCTCCTATGAGGAGATCGAGCCGGCGCTGGAGCGCGACAACTTCATGACCGCCGCCCAGGCGCGCGATTTCGGCCTGATCGACAAGGTCATCGACAAGCGTCCGGAAGAGGCGGCGTGAGCCTTCGGGCCGCTTGCGAGCGGCCTGTGGGTTGGCGGCGCGGCGTGCAGTGCACATATTGCATGGGACCCGGCCCCATGATTGCATGGGGAATCGGACAGGCCCAAGGATGATCCCGAGGTGCCCCAGCATGATCCGGTTGTGGATCGCGTTTGATTCAGGATGTGCCGGAACCGGCCGTTAACCTGATGATCGTGAACTGGGCGCCTATTATGACGAAGAGACGACGGTTGCACCCGCCGCGGCGGGTCTGGCCTCCGGCTCCTAGAATGGAGATGGACGATGAGTAAGGTCAGCGGCGGCGATTCGAAGAGCACGCTCTACTGCTCCTTCTGCGGCAAGAGCCAGCACGAGGTTCGCAAGCTCATTGCGGGCCCGACCGTGTTCATCTGCGACGAATGCGTCGAGCTCTGCATGGACATCATCCGCGAGGAATCCAAATCCGCGCTGGTGAAGTCGAAGGACGGCGTGCCGACCCCGAAGGAGATCCGCAAGGTCCTGGACGACTACGTCATTGGCCAGGAGCATGCGAAGAAGGTCCTCTCCGTCGCGGTCCACAACCATTACAAGCGGCTCTCCCACGCGACGAAGCATAACGACGTCGAGCTGGCGAAGTCGAACATCCTGCTGATCGGGCCGACAGGCTCGGGCAAGACGCTGCTTGCGCAGACTCTCGCCCGCATCCTCGACGTGCCCTTCACCATGGCGGATGCGACGACGCTGACCGAGGCCGGCTATGTCGGCGAGGACGTCGAGAACATCATCCTGAAGCTGCTCCAGGCCTCCGACTACAATGTCGAGCGGGCGCAGCGCGGCATCGTCTACATCGACGAGATCGACAAGATCAGCCGTAAGTCCGACAACCCCTCGATCACCCGGGATGTCTCGGGCGAGGGCGTCCAGCAGGCGCTGCTGAAGATCATGGAGGGCACTGTCGCCTCCGTGCCGCCTCAGGGCGGGCGCAAGCATCCGCAGCAGGAGTTCCTGCAGGTTGACACCACCAATATCCTCTTCATCTGCGGCGGCGCCTTTGCCGGCCTCGACAAGATCATCTCGAGCCGTGGCAAGGGCACCTCGATCGGCTTCGGCGCGACCGTGAAGGCGCCTGACGAGCGCCGCAGCGGCGCGATCTTCCGCGAGGTCGAGCCCGAGGATCTGCTGAAGTTCGGTCTGATCCCCGAATTCGTCGGCCGTCTGCCCGTGCTGGCGACGCTGGAGGATCTCGACGAGGCTGCGCTGAAGACCATCCTGACCGAGCCGAAGAACGCTCTCGTCAAGCAGTATCAGCGCCTGTTCGAGATGGAGGACACCGAGCTGACCTTCACCGACGAGGCGGTGAGCCTGATCGCTCGCAAGGCGATCGACCGCAAGACTGGCGCGCGTGGCCTGCGCTCGATCATGGAGGGCATCCTGCTTGAGACCATGTACGAACTGCCCGGCCTCGAAGGCGTCGAGCAGGTGGTCATCGGTCCGGAAGCCGTCGAGTCGAAGTCCCGCCCGCTCTTCATCTACTCGGAGCGCGAGGACGAGGCCAAGTCGGCCTCGGCCTGACGCTCGGGCCCGGTCGAGCACGTCGGCGATTAACGAGGATCGGGCCCTGTTCGATTCGAGTGGCCATAGATGTCGATCTATCAAGCGCGCGCCTGTTGGCGCGCGTTTTGCGTATCCGCAGCATCGTTTGCTTGCCGGGCTCGCTCGGGTGATTGCGAGTCTTCACCGTGCTGGCCTGCAGGGCAGGGCGAAGACTTTTGCTGACCTCGGCTGGCGCAAATTGACGCGGTGCAAACTTCTGGGGTCAACCGGCGACGGGTCGCTTGAAAGCCGGCGAGGAAGTCGCCACTTTAGCTTCACTCGCGAGAGTCGCATGCCTGTCGAGGGTGCGATGCGCGGGGGCGGACGGGGTGAATGGTCGCTCTGCCCGCTTACGTTCGATGCTGATGCCCATTTTGGGGTCACGCCGGGCGCAACCACAAAGGAAAAGTCATGACTGGCTCGGCGCCCCGCGCTCCTTTCGTTTCCGGTGAGACCGGCACCTATCCGGTTCTCCCCCTGCGCGACATCGTCGTTTTCCCCCATATGATCGTGCCGCTCTTCGTCGGCCGCGAGAAGTCGATCCGTGCCCTGGAGGAGGTCGTCAAGACCGACGGGCTGATCCTGCTCGCTACGCAGAAGAATGCCGGAGACGACGATCCGGAGACCAAGGATATCTATGAGATCGGCACGCTTGCCCGCGTGCTGCAACTGCTGAAGCTGCCCGACTCGACCGTGAAGGTGCTGGTCGAGGGCGTCGGCCGCGCCAAGGCCACGGCCTATATCGCGGACGATGCCTTCTATCAGGCCGAGGCCACCGGCCTGGCTGAGGAGGAGGGCAAGAAGGTCGAGGTCGAGGCGCTCGGCCGCTCGGTCGTCAGCGAGTTCGAGAGCTATGTGAAGCTCAACAAGAAGATCTCGCCCGAGATCGTCGCGGCCGTCTCGCAGATCGAGGAGCCGACCAAGCTCGCCGACACCGTCGCCTCGCATCTGGCGGTCAAGATCGCCGACCGTCAGGCCGTGCTCGAGATCACCCATGTCGCGCACCGGCTGGAGAAGGTCCTCTCGCTGATGGAAAGCGAGATGTCGGTGCTTCAGGTCGAGAAGCGCATCCGCTCGCGCGTCAAGCGCCAGATGGAGAAGACCCAGCGCGAGTACTATCTCAACGAGCAGATGAAGGCGATCCAGAAGGAACTCGGCGACGGCGAGGAAGGCCGTGACGAGCTGGCCGAGCTCGAGGAGCGCATCGCCCGCACCAAGCTCTCCAAGGAGGCCCGCGACAAGGCCGTCGCGGAGATGAAGAAGCTGCGGCAGATGTCGCCGATGTCGGCCGAGGCCACCGTCGTGCGCAACTATCTCGACTGGATGCTCGGCATTCCGTGGAGCAAGAAGTCGAAGATCAAGAAGGACCTCGCGGCCGCGCAGGCGGTGCTGGACGACGATCACTTCGGCCTCGACAAGGTCAAGGACCGCATCGTCGAGTATCTCGCGGTGCAGCAGCGCACCAACCGGCTCGCCGGCCCGATCCTGTGCCTCGTTGGCCCTCCGGGCGTCGGCAAGACCTCGCTCGGCAAGTCGATCGCCAAGGCGACCGGGCGCGAGTTCGTGCGCATGTCGCTCGGCGGCGTGCGTGACGAAGCCGAGATCCGCGGTCACCGCCGCACCTATATCGGTTCGATGCCCGGCAAGATCATCCAGTCGATGAAGAAGGCCAAGACCTCGAACCCGCTCATCCTGCTCGACGAGATCGACAAGATGGGCCAGGACTTCCGCGGCGATCCCTCGGCGGCCCTGCTGGAGGTGCTTGATCCCGAGCAGAACGGCACCTTCAACGACCATTATCTCGAGGTCGACTACGATCTGTCGAACGTCATGTTCGTGACGACGGCCAACACGCTGAACATCCCGCCGGCCCTTCTGGACCGCATGGAGGTGATCCGCATCGCCGGCTACACCGAGGATGAGAAGACCGAGATCGCCCGGCGTCACCTGATTCCGAACGCGATCAAGAAGCACGGCCTCGAATCCAAGGAATGGTCGATCGACGATGACGCGCTGCAGACGCTGGTCCGCCGCTATACGCGGGAGGCGGGCGTCCGCAATCTCGAGCGCGAGCTCTCCAACACCGTCCGCAAGGCGGTGAAGGATATCGTGCTGACCAAGAAGAAGAAGGTCGCCGTCAACAGCGAGCTGCTCGAGGAGTATCTCGGCCCGCCGCGCTATCGCTATGGCATGGCCGAGACCGAGGATCAGGTTGGTGTCGTCACCGGACTGGCCTGGACCGAGGTCGGCGGCGAGCTTCTGACGATCGAAGGCGTCATGATGCCCGGCAAGGGCAGGATGACCGTTACCGGCAACCTCAAGGAGGTGATGAAGGAATCGATTTCGGCTGCGGCGTCCTATGTCCGCTCGCGCGCCGTCGATTTCGGGATCGAGCCGCCCTTGTTCGATCGGCGCGACATCCACGTCCACGTTCCTGAGGGGGCGACCCCGAAGGACGGCCCCTCGGCCGGCATCGCGATGGCGACCTCGATCGTCTCGATCCTGACCGGCATCCCGACCAACCGTGACGTCGCCATGACCGGCGAGGTCACGCTGCGGGGCAGGGTGCTGCCGATCGGCGGGTTGAAGGAGAAGCTCCTGGCGGCGCTGCGGGGTGGCATCAAGAAGGTGCTGATCCCCGAGGACAACGCCAAGGATCTGGTCGATTTGCCGAAGTCCGTGAAGGAGGGGATGGAGATCATCCCGGTCTCGCGGATGGAGCAGGTTCTCCAGCACGCCTTGACGCGCCAGCCGGTCCCGATCGTCTGGGAGGAGGATCTGAAGGCGATCCCCGCCAAGGCGGGCGACGAGGATGCAGCCGGCGTCATCGCCCACTGAGCCCTTCGCAGGACGAAACAATGCCGCCGGCGCTCGTCGCCGGCGGCTTTCTGTTGGCGTGGCCGGAGCAGGGGTCGCTTTGTGCGCTTGAAGAGGCGGCCCGCAGGCCTTAAAGCCCACGCGGCAGGGGCGGTTAGCTCAGTTGGTAGAGCGTCTCCTTTACACGGAGAGGGTCGCGGGTTCGAGCCCTGCACCGCCCACCATGCCCCAGGCCCTTATCCTTGCTGCGTGTCTCTCTGTGGCGACGCGTCGCCACAGCTGGCAGGACGGGTGTGAACTACGGCCGGTATTTTCGCCACGTTACCGGGCAGGCATGCCGCGCATGAGATGCTGAGCCTCCGCGCTTCCTCAGCACGCCCGGGCCTTTGCTGCCGCAGCGCTCGCGGCCGTCCTGGCCACGACCGGCGCGTCAGCCCAAGCGCTTCTGCCCAATTCCTTCTTCACCGGCCGCCCGGCCTTTCCCGCGCCGAGCAACCGGCCCGGCCGGCAAGCTGCGAGGATCCTGCGGCCCAGCTTCCGGATTGGTCCGGCGCGATTCGCGGGTCGACACGGCCATCGCCGGCGACGCCACCCTGATTCAGGCGGATGGCGCGCTCTGGTATGTCGCGGTCTGCTCCGATCCGGAGGAGCGCGTGCTCTGTGTCACCTGCAGCGCAAACGACCTCAAACGCGGCGACAGAGTGGTGCCCCGCGACGGCTATGATCATCAGGACCGCCGCCACGTGCTGCTCGACCCTTGTCTGACATCGGAGGAATAGCCCGCATCGCGGGACGCAGCCCGCCGATGCGGGCAGATAGTTTTCCACCGTTCCGCTTTGCGGGACTCTCGTGCTTGACACTTCCGGCCGGTCGCCATAATCCACACCTCGCTGACGGCCACCGCGCCCCAGCCGCCCTGCGCGGGCGTAGCTCAGTTGGTTAGAGTGCCGGCCTGTCACGCCGGAGGTCGCGGGTTCGAGCCCCGTCGCCCGCGCCACGTTTCTCCCTTCATCACAACGGTGTGAAACGTGATCCGCTCCGATTGGAGCGTCGATCCCTTGCCGATGCGGCAGCTCTCTTTAAGGTTCTCCGGCCCGATCCTTCCGGATCGCTTGCCGCCCGGAGATAGCCATGCATCGCAGGTCAGCCGCTCTGCTGGCGATCGCCAGTCTGTTCTCGTTGCCCTCCGGGCCGGTCCTGGCCGACGAGATCAAGGTGCTCACCGCAGGCGCCTTCAAACCGATCGTGCTGGCCGTTGCGGGGGCGTTCGAGAAGGACAGCGGCCACAAGCTTGTCATCGACAACGACACGGCGGGCGGGTTGCTGCGCCGAATCGGCGGCGGGGAGGCCTTCGACGTCGCCGTGCTGACGCCCGCTGCCGTGAAGGAGCTCGTCGGTACCGGCAAGATCGCCGCGGGCACGCCGATCAACCTGGCGCGCACCTCGGTCGGCGTCGCGGTCAAGGACGGGGCTCCCCGGCCCGATATTGCGACGGTCGCAGCCTTCAAGGCCGCGCTGCTGGCGGCGGGCAAGGTGGCCTATATCGATCCCGCCGCCGGCGGCTCCAGCGGCATCTATTTCTCCAGGCTTCTGGAAACGATGGGCATCGCAGACGTCGTCAGGGCGAAGGCGGTGCTCGTCCCGGGCGGGCTCGTTGCCCAGCGCCTCGTCAGCGGGGAGGCCGATCTCGCCGTCCACCAGATCAGCGAAATCCTGGCCGTGCCGGGCGCCGTGCTGGTCGGGCCGCTGCCGGCGGAAATCCAGAGCTACACGGTCTACACCGGCGGCCTCGCCGCCGCAGGCGCCAGGTCCGATGCCGCGAAGGCGTTCCTGGCCTTCCTTTCCAGCGATGTCGCCAGGCGTATCCTTGCCGAGAAGGGTATGGAGTCCGCGCCCGAGTGAGGCCGGCTCACCAGGGGCGGCGCGGCCCGGTGTCGATGTGCAGGATGCCGTTCCAGTAGACCTTGTGGCCGCCGACCTCGGGCTGCACGCGCACCCATTCCAGCACGGTACGAGGCCGCACGCCCGGCACGCGGAAATCCATCGCCTCGCAGCGCTTGTGATAGGAGCCTCGGCGCGCTCGCCACGGCGGCCGCCAGGTCGAGGTCACCTTCACCGCACCGTATTTGTCGGCGATGCTGGCGAGGATGAGCTTCAGCCGCTGTGGCAGGCAGGCGATCGACGTGCCGGGATCGGTGGAGACGCCCGGCTTGTCAGGCTTTTCGTTCGGGTCGAATGCAGGTTCGGCGCCGGCTTTCTGGCCGGGCGTCAACTGCGGCCATTCGGGGCCCTCATCCTCGTCCGGCTCCGAACTGGCGGGGGAGGTCGGACTGGCGGGCGCCGACTCGGCAGCCTGCTCCAGGGGCGGCGGCACGACGATCGGGGGCAGCGTCAGGCTGCTCGGCATGTCGAGGTCGAAGGGCCGCTGCGGCGGCAGCGGCGCCCGCGTCATCTGCCCGTCCTGCGCCACCGCGCCCGCGACATGCAGCACGCAGGCCAGCGCCAGCCCGGCGGGAATGGAAAGCCGCATCTCGCTCAGGGTGCAGGCGCAGGCATGAAGACGGCTCGAGTCTCGGCGCCAACCAGGGGAAGCTGCGGGGATTTGCTGCAAAGGGCGGCGAGCCCCGCGGGCGCAGCCGTGATCTTCTCGAGATCAAGCAGGGGGCGCATGGCGCTTCCGGCGAAATAGCCTGCGAGCCAGAGCGAAAGCTGCGTCTGGTCGTTCTCGCTCATCGCGGCGAAATCGGCGCAGCTGGCCCGCGTCAGATCGACACCCTCCGCATGCGCCCCGGTGACGACGATCGGCGCGATCGGCAGTGCTGCCGCGAGGAAGAGCCTGGCAAGCAGGGTCATGAGCGCCCCTTTCTCGAAAGCGCGAGCTGCGCGTGGGAAAATCGATTCGCCGCGAGTGTGTCGCGTCGCGCCAGCATCGGCCAGCAGGACCCGTCATATGCGGCAAAAATCCGGTGCGGTCGACAACGAGGCCGCGGCTTGCGTCCGATTCAACCCGGTTGCGCGATTGTGCGGCGCGGCAGAGTCTTGCTTCATTCTAATGCAAGGTCTAATCGACAGAAACGGCGTGCCGCCGTCGTCCGTTTGAAGCGGGATCGTCCATGCAAGCTCTTCAAGTGCCGTCCCTGCTGAACGACTATCTGCCGCTAGCGCTGTTCCTCGCCGTGGCCGGCGTGATCGGGCTCGCCTTGCTGATCGCGCCTTTCGTGATCGCCTACTCGAAGCCGGACCCTGAAAAGCTCTCGGCCTATGAGTGCGGCTTCAATGCCTTCGACGACGCGCGCATGAAGTTCGATGTTCGCTTCTATCTGGTCGCGATCCTGTTCATCATCTTCGATCTTGAGGTCGCCTTCCTGTTCCCTTGGGCCGTCGCCTTCGGTGGGCTCGGCTGGTATGGCTTCGTCTCGATGATGATCTTCCTGGCCGTGCTCACGGTCGGCTTCGTCTATGAGTGGCGCAAGGGCGCGCTGGAGTGGGACTAACTGTCATCTCGCAGGCGAAAAGCTCGCGATATATCTGACGGTTATGGGTTCACGAGGATACGAGAATGGCAACAACAGCGATCGACCGCGGTGATCCGCTCGTTGCGCCCGCGCCGAAAGGTCTGCTCGGGCCAGACGGAAGGCCCGTCGGCCACCGCGATCCATTCTTCACCGAGATCAACAGCGAACTCGCCGACAAAGGCTTCATCGTCACGGCGACCGACGACCTGATCAACTGGTCGCGCACCGGCTCGCTGATGTGGATGACCTTCGGTCTCGCCTGCTGCGCCGTCGAGATGATGCAGCTCTCGATGCCGCGCTACGATGTCGAGCGCTTCGGCTTTGCTCCGCGCGCCAGTCCGCGGCAATCCGACGTGATGATCGTGGCCGGCACGCTGACCAACAAGATGGCTCCGGCTTTGCGCAAGGTCTACGACCAGATGCCTGAGCCGCGCTACGTCATCTCGATGGGCTCCTGCGCCAATGGCGGTGGCTATTATCATTACAGCTACTCGGTCGTGCGCGGTTGCGACCGCATCGTTCCGATCGATATCTACGTGCCGGGCTGCCCGCCCACGGCGGAGGCGCTGCTGTATGGCGTGCTGCTGCTGCAGAAGAAGATCCGGCGCACCGGGACGATCGAGCGCTAGACGGAACGCAAGGCGTCATGGTCGGGCTTGACCTGGCCATCTCCTGACGGAGAGGCGTCTGTTGAACGCAGGGACGAAGTCTGGTTCCGGAAGAGATGGTCGGGTCAAGCCCGGCCATGACGCCGAGCCGGCAACGAAGGTAAGACGATGAGCGAAGCGCTCGTAGCACTCGGCGAAGAGGTCAAGGCGGCGCTGCCGGGCGCTGTGACGGAGGCTGTCGTCGCCTTCGGCGAACTGACGGTTCACGCCGAAGCTGCGTCGATCGTGAATGTAATGCGGACGCTTTACACCGATCCGCGCTTCCGCTTCGTGAACTTCACCGACATCGCCGGTGCCGACTATCCCGGCCGCGAGAAGCGCTTCGACGTCGTCTACCATCTGCTTGCGCCCTATTCGAACCGCCGCGTCCGGGTGAAGGTCCAGACCGACGAGGCGACGCCCGTTCCCTCCGTCATCGAGGTCTTTCCGGCGGCGAACTGGTTCGAGCGCGAGGCCTATGATTTCTACGGCATCCTGTTCTCGGGCCATCCCGATCTGCGCCGCATCCTCACCGACTACGGTTTCGAGGGCCATCCGCTGCGCAAGGACTTCCCGCTGACCGGCTTTGTCGAGGTCCGCTACGACGACGAGCAGAAGCGCGTTGTCTACGAGCCGGTGAAGCTCAACCAGGAATTCCGCAACTTCGATTTTCTCTCGCCATGGGAGGGCACGGATTATGTGCTGCCGGGCGATGAAAAAGCGAAGACGGCGTGATCGGAGCCGGACATGTCAGAGCATAACATCCGGAATTTCTCGATCAATTTCGGCCCGCAGCACCCTGCGGCCCATGGCGTCCTGCGCCTCGTGCTGGAACTCGACGGCGAGATCGTCGAGCGCGTCGATCCGCATATCGGCTTGCTCCATCGCGGCACCGAGAAGCTGATCGAGGCCAAGACCTACCTGCAGGCGCTGCCCTATTTCGACCGGCTCGACTATGTCGCGCCGATGAACCAGGAGCATGCTTACTGCATGGCGGTCGAGAAGCTGATGGGCGTCACGGTGCCGCGCCGCGGCCAGCTCATCCGCGTGCTCTTTTCCGAGATCGGCCGCATCCTCTCGCACATCCTCAACGTCACCACGCAGGCGATGGATGTCGGCGCCCTGACGCCTCCGCTCTGGGGCTTCGAGGAACGCGAGAAGCTGATGATCTTCTATGAGCGCGCTTCGGGATCGCGCATGCACGCGGCCTATTTCAGGCCTGGCGGCGTCCACCAGGACCTGCCGCCCTCGTTGATCCACGACATCGCCGACTGGTGCGATCCGTTCCTGCAGGTCTGCGACGATTTGGAGACGCTGCTTACCGACAACCGCATCTTCAAGCAGCGCAATGTCGATATCGGCGTGGTCGATCTCGAGACCTGCTGGAAATGGGGCTTCTCGGGCGTGATGGTGCGCGGCTCCGGCGCCGCCTGGGACCTGCGCAAGTCGCAGCCCTACGAGTGCTATGAGGAGATGGAATTCGACATCCCCATCGGCAAGAACGGCGACTGCTACGACCGCTATCACATCCGCATGGAGGAGATGCGCCAGTCCGTGCGTATCATGAAGCAGTGCTGCGCGAAGCTGCTCTCCGCCGATGGCGGCGGGCCGGTCTCCTCGCTCGACGGCAAGATGGTGCCCCCCAAGCGCGGCGAGATGAAGCGCTCGATGGAAGGGCTGATCCACCATTTCAAGCTCTACACCGAGGGCTTCAAGGTGCCGGCTGGCGAGGTCTATGCCGCGGTCGAAGCCCCCAAGGGCGAGTTCGGCGTCTATCTCGTCGCGGACGGCACCAACAAGCCCTATCGCTGCAAGGTCAAGGCTCCCGGTTTCGCCCATCTCCAGGCCATGGATTTCATGTGCCGCAAGCACATGCTGGCGGACGTCTCCGCCATCCTGGGCTCCCTCGATATCGTCTTTGGTGAAGTAGACCGCTGATGTCAGTCCGTCGCCTCGCACCCGATCACGTCCAGCCCGCTTCCTTCGCCTTCGATGCGGCGAACGAGAACTGGGTCGCCCAGCAGATCGCCAAATATCCTGAAGGCCGCCAGGCCTCGGCCGTGATCCCGCTGCTGTGGAAGGCGCAGGAGCAGCACGATGGCTGGGTGCCGCGCGCTGCGATCGAGGAGGTCGCGCGCAAGCTCGGGATGGCGCCGATGCGCGTCATGGAGATCGCGACCTTCTATACGATGTTCAACCTGCAGCCGGTCGGGGAGCATTTCATCCAGCTCTGCGGCACGACGCCCTGCGCCCTGCGCGGCGCCGAGGCGATCCGGAAGGTCTGCGAGGACGTCATCGGACCGCAATCGACGGTCAGCGCCGACGGCAAGCTCTCCTGGCTCGAGGTCGAGTGCCTCGGCGCCTGCTGCAACGCGCCGATGGTCCAGGTCAATTTCGACTATTACGAGGACCTGACGCCCGAGAATTTCCGGGCTTTGCTCGACGATCTGCGCCATGGCCGGCCGACGAAGCCCGGCCCGCAGAACGGCCGCTCGGGCTCGGAGCCGCTGGGCGGTGGCGAGACGCTGAAGGACGCGGCCCTCTACGACGGCACGATGGTCGGCGCCGGCGATTGGCAGAAGCGCGTCACCGAACAGCGCAAGGCCGCAGCCGAGGCTGCCGCCGCCAAGGCCGCCGCCGAAGCTGCGGCGAAGGCTGCCGAGGCGACGCCTGCCGCCGTCGAGGCCAAGCCAGCGACCGAGACCGCCGCGGCCGGGCGCCCTAAGCCCTCGGCGCCGGCCCAGCCCTCGGGCGCGGCCCATGACACGCCTGCAGCCAACGGCAAGATCACCGGGGCGGCCGTCGCCGAGTCGGCCAAGCCGGCCGCATCTGCTCCGCCGGCTGTGGCGGAGACGAAGCCGGAGCTTCTCGCGGCTGCGCGTAACGGCAAGCCCGACGATCTCTCCCTGATCTGGGGCGTCGGCCCCAAGCTCGCGAAGATGCTGAACGAGATGGGCGTCTGGCATTTCGAACAGATAGCAGGCTGGAAGGCCGAGGAACTGGCTTGGGTCGATGCTCGCCTGACCGGCTTCAAGGGCCGCGCCACGCGCGATGACTGGATTTCGCAGGCGACGAAGCTCGCGACAGGCTGGCGGCCGGAATCGGCCCTCGGCGACAAGCCGGTGAAGTGAGGCGAAGACGATGCTTGCTGATCGCGACCGGATTTTCACCAACCTCTACGGCCTGCACGACCTGTCGCTGAAGGGCGCCATGGCGCGCGGCGCCTGGGACGGCACCAAGTTCCTGCTCGAGCAGGGCAGGGACTGGATCATCGACGAGATGAAGAAGTCCGGTCTGCGCGGGCGCGGCGGCGCCGGCTTCCCGACCGGGCTGAAGTGGTCGTTCATGCCCAAGCAGAACGACGGGCGCCCGCATTACCTCGTCGTCAATGCCGACGAATCGGAGCCCGGCACCTGCAAGGACCGCGAGATCATGCGCAACGACCCGCATACGCTGGTCGAGGGCTGCCTGATCGCCTCCTTCGCGATGGGCGCCCATGCCGCCTACATCTACATCCGCGGCGAGTACATCCGCGAGCGCGAGGCGCTGCAGCGTGCCGTCGACGAGGCCTATGCGGCCCGCCTGATCGGCAAGGACAACATCCACGGCTACCCCTTCGATCTCTACGTCCATCACGGCGCAGGGGCCTATATCTGCGGCGAGGAGACGGCCCTGCTCGAGAGCCTCGAGGGCAAGAAGGGCATGCCCCGCATGAAGCCGCCATTCCCCGCGAATGTCGGCCTCTATGGCTGCCCGACCACGGTAAACAACGTTGAGTCGATCGCGGTCGCGCCGACCATCCTGCGCCGCGGCGCGGCCTGGTTCTCCTCGCTCGGCAACCCGAACAATGTCGGCACCAAGCTCTTCTGCATCTCCGGGCATGTGAACAAGCCCTGCAATGTCGAGGAGGTGATGGGCATCCCCTTCCGCGAGCTGATCGAACGCCATTGCGGCGGCGTGCGCGGCGGCTGGGACAATCTGATGGCGGTCATCCCAGGCGGCTCCTCGGTCAGGATGGTGCCGGCCGAGCAGATCATCGACACGCCGATGGATTTCGACTCGCTCTCGAAGCTGCGCTCGGGGCTGGGCACGGCGGCCGTGATCGTCATGGACAAGTCCACCGACATCGTCCGCGCCATCGCCCGCCTCAGCTATTTCTACAAGCATGAGAGCTGCGGCCAGTGCACGCCCTGCCGCGAGGGCACCGGCTGGATGTGGCGCGTCATGACCCGCATGGCCGAGGGCAGGGCGCAGAAGCGCGAGATCGACATGCTGCTCGACGTCACCAAGCAGATCGAGGGGCACACGATCTGCGCGCTCGGCGATGCCGCGGCCTGGCCGATCCAGGGCCTGATCGCGCATTTCCGTCACGAGATCGAGAAGCGCATCGACGATTATGCCGCCAACCCGCACTCCGAGCCGGTGCGTCTGATGGCGGCGGAGTGAGATCATGACCAAACTCCTCATCGACGGCATCGAGGTCGACGTCCCAGCCGAGTACACCCTGCTCCAGGCCTGCGAGGCCGCGGGCGCCGAGGTGCCGCGCTTCTGCTTCCATGAGCGCCTTTCGATCGCCGGCAATTGCCGCATGTGCCTCGTCGAGGTGAAGGGCGGCCCCCCGAAGCCGCAGGCCTCCTGCGCCATTGGCGTGCGCGACCTGCGCCCGGGCCCGAACGGTGAGCCGCCGGTCGTCTCGACCAAGTCGCCGATGGTCAAGAAGGCGCGCGAGGGGGTGATGGAGTTCCTCCTCATCAACCACCCGCTGGATTGCCCGATCTGCGACCAGGGCGGCGAGTGCGATCTGCAGGATCAGGCCATGGCCTATGGCGTGGACAATTCCCGCTATGCCGAGAACAAGCGCGCGGTCGAGGACAAGTATATCGGCCCGCTGGTCAAGACCTCGATGACGCGCTGCATCCAGTGCACGCGTTGCGTCCGCTTCACCACGGAAGTCGCCGGTGCCAGCGACCTCGGCGCGATCGGCCGCGGGGAGGACATGGAGATCACGACCTATCTCGAGCAGGCGATGACCTCGGAACTCCAGGGCAACGTCGTCGATCTCTGCCCGGTCGGCGCGCTGACCTCGAAGCCCTATCAGAACAAGGCCCGGCCCTGGGAGCTGACCAAGACCGAATCCGTCGACGTGATGGATGCCGTCGGCTCGGCCATCCGCGTCGACTCCCGCGGCAAGGAGGTCATGCGCATCCTGCCCCGCCTGAACGAGGCGGTGAACGAGGAGTGGATTTCCGACAAGACCCGCCACATTGTCGACGGCCTGCGCACCCAGCGCCTTGACCGTCCTTATATCCGCCAGAACGGCGCGTTGCGTCCGGCGAGCTGGACCGAGGCTTTCGCGCTGATCGCCGATAAGGTGAAGGCGGCGGCGCCTGCGAAGATCGGTGCGATCGCCGGCGATCTCGCCGCGGTCGAGGAGATGTTTGCGCTCAAGAGCCTGATCGCCTCGCTCGGCAGCGGCAATCTCGACGCCCGCCAGGACGGCACGAAGCTGCACCCAAAATTTGGTCGCGCCTCCTATCTCCTCAACGCCGGCATCGCCGGTCTCGACAACGCGACCTCGCTGCTGATCATCGGAGCGAACCCGCGTCGCGAGGCGCCGATCCTGAACGCCCGCATCCGCAAGCGCTGGCTGCGTGGCGACTTCAAGGTCCAGGTGATCGGCGAGAAGGCCGATCTGACCTATGACTACGACTATCTCGGCGCCGGCACCGAGACGCTGATCGACTTCGCTGCCAAGGCGGCGAAGGCCGGCGACCGACCGATGGTGCTGGTCGGGCAGGGCGCCCTGGCCCGCGCCGACGGCGAGGCCGTACTGTCGCTGGCTGCCAGAGCCGCGCAGGCGCTGGGTGCCGTATCCGAGGGCTGGAACGGCTTCGGCGTGCTCCACACAGCGGCCTCCCGCGTCGGTGGGCTCGATCTGGGCTTCGTCCCCGGTGAAGGCGGGCTCGACGTTGCCGGCATGATCGCGCCGGGCGCGCTCGACCTGCTGTTCCTGCTCGGCGCCGACGAGGTCGAGGTGCCGGCGGGGGCCTTCGTGGTCTATCAGGGCACGCATGGCGACAAGGGCGCCCACCGCGCCGACGTCATCCTGCCGGGCTCGGCCTATACCGAGAAGTCGGGCACCTATGTGAACACCGAAGGCCGCGTCCAGATGACCGACCGCGCCACCTTCCCGCCGGGCGATGCCCGCGAGGACTGGGCGATCCTGCGGGCGCTGTCTGCGGCGCTCGGCAAGACACTGCCTTTCGATTCGCTATCGGGCCTGCGCAAGGCGCTCTACGAGGCGCAGCCGCATTTCGCGGCGCTCGATACGCTGCAGATCGCGGACGCGGCAGGCCTTGCTGCGCTTGCCGGCCTTGGCGGCGGCACCGACAAGGCCGGCTTCGTCTCGACCGTCGCCGATTTCTACCAGACCAACCCGATCGCGCGCGCTTCCGCCGTGATGGCCGAATGTTCGGCGCTGGCCTCTGGCCGGCTGCAGCAGGCGGCGGAGTAAGCGGCCATGAACTGGGACCTCGTCCTCGATCTCGCGATCATCCTCGGCAAGAGCCTGCTGCTGCTGGTCTGCCTGCTCGTCTTCATCGCCTATATCCTGCTGGCGGATCGCAAGATCTGGGCGGCGGTGCAGCTCCGGCGCGGCCCCAACGTTGTCGGCCCCTTCGGCCTGTTCCAGAGCTTCGCCGACCTGCTGAAATTCGCCTTCAAGGAACCGATCATCCCGTCGGGTTCCAACAAGGGCGTCTTCCTGCTGGCCCCGCTGATCTCCTGCCTGCTGGCGCTCGGCGCCTGGGCCGTGATTCCGGTGGCGGAAGGCTGGGCGATCGCCAACATCAATGTCGGCATCCTCTACATCCTCGCGATCTCGTCGCTCGGCGTCTACGGCGTCATCATGGCGGGCTGGGCCTCGAACTCGAAATACCCGTTCATGGGCGCGCTGCGCTCGGCCGCGCAGATGGTCTCCTACGAGGTCTCGATCGGCTTCGTCATCATCACCGTGCTGCTCTGCGTCGGCTCGCTGAACCTGACCGCCATCGTCGAGGCGCAGAACACCCGGGTCGGCATGTTCGGCTGGTACTGGCTGCCGCTCTTCCCGATGTTCGTGGTCTTCTTCATCTCGGCGCTGGCCGAGACGAACCGGCCGCCCTTCGACCTGCCAGAAGCGGAGTCGGAACTCGTCGCGGGCTACATGGTCGAGTACTCCTCGACGCCGTATCTGCTGTTCATGCTCGGCGAATACGTGGCGATCATGACCATGTGCGCGCTGACCACGATCCTCTTCCTCGGGGGCTGGCTGCCGCCGTTCCCGATCGCGCCCTTCACCTGGCTGCCGGGCGTGTTCTGGTTCGCGCTGAAGGTTTGCGCGGTCTTCTTCATGTTCGCGATGGTGAAGGCCTTCGTGCCACGCTACCGCTACGACCAGTTGATGCGGCTGGGTTGGAAGGTCTTCCTGCCGCTCTCGCTGGTCTCCGTCGTGGTCGTCGCCTTCGTGCTGCAGGTCACGGGCTGGGGCCCGGTGCGCTGATGGCGGTTGCTGTCATTCTGACGGTGGTCGGGATGGCGGTTGGGGTTCTTCTTTTCGTCGCTGCAGCCTGGCTGCTCCGACGGAGCAAGGTGTTCGATGCCTTTGACGTCGGCCTCGGCGGAATATCCGCCGCAGCCATCATCGGAGGTTTTCTAGGGCACCGCATGGCAGGTTGGCTTGGGCTGGTCGCGGCGTGACTGAATGGCCCTCAAGCCAGGAGGTCTTGCGGTGATCGAGAACTGGGCCGGTCCCATTGGTGCGCTGATCGGGCTCGTCGTGGGGATTGTGGAATACAGGATCGTTTCGGCGCTGGTCATCGGGGCCCTGCGCCGGACCGATCCGTCGAAGACTCAAGGCGAGCGCGACGATTACGAGCGTCGCATCGCTTACGTCAGGGTCGCGCTGATCGTGTTGATGATCGGCGTCACGCCCATGCTGGGTTATGTCATCGGCCAGACGGTGTTTGGCTGAGTTGGAAGGACGAGAAGGCATGTCGCTCGCACAAGCCGCCAAGGGCCTGCTGCTGAAGGAGTTCGTCGGCGCGTTCGCGCTGTCGATGCGCTATTTCTTCAAGCCGAAGGCGACGCTGAACTACCCCTTCGAGAAGGGGCAGCTCAGCCCGCGTTTCCGTGGCGAGCACGCGCTGCGCCGCTACCCCAACGGGGAAGAGCGCTGCATCGCCTGCAAGCTCTGCGAGGCGATCTGCCCGGCGCAGGCCATCACCATCGAGGCCGGGCCGCGCCGCAACGACGGCACGCGCCGCACGACGCGCTACGACATCGACATGACCAAATGCATCTATTGCGGCTTCTGCCAGGAGGCCTGCCCGGTCGATGCCATCGTAGAGGGACCGAACTTCGAGTTCGCGACCGAGACCCGCGAGGAGCTGTTCTACGACAAGGACCGGCTGCTCGCGAACGGCGCCCGCTGGGAGCGCGAGATCGCGCGCAACATTGCGATGGACGCACCGTATCGGTGAAGGCGACGGGGGCCGTCGCGCGGTTGTCCGCTGCTGCTGCCCTGACTATAGACGCTCCAAACTGCGCCCCACGAGAGTCGGGCGTGATTGAAAACGAGAGCCGCCCGCAGGGGCGGAAAGGCTGACCGAGATGAATGCCGCAGCGGCTTTCTTCTATCTGTTCGCAGGCATCACCGTCGCTTCGGCGTTCATGGTGGTGGCTTCGCGCAACCCCGTTCACTCGGTGCTCTTCCTGATCTTGGCCTTCGTCAATGCGGCGGGATTGTTCCTGCTGCTCGGGGCCGAGTTCCTGGCGATGCTGCTGATCGTCGTCTATGTCGGCGCGGTCGCGGTGCTCTTCCTCTTCGTGGTGATGATGCTCGACGTCGATTTCGCCGAGTTTCGCCAGGGCTTCCTGAACTACCTGCCGATCGGGGCGCTGATCGGGCTGATCTTCGCGGTCGAGTTGCTGCTCATCGTCGGCGCCTGGGTCATCGACCCGCAGATCGTCAAGGCGCCGGTCGCGGCGATCCCCGCCGACATCACCAACACCGAGGCGCTCGGGCGGGTGCTCTACACCCAGTATGTCTACTACTTCCAGGCGGCCGGGCTCGTCCTGCTCGTCGCCATGATCGGCGCGATCGTGCTGACGCTGCGCGAGCGCGTCGGCATCAAGCGCCAGGATATCGTGGTGCAGAACGCGCGCACCAAGGCGACCGCGATGGACGTCAAGAAGGTGCCCTCCGGCGCCGCCCTGCCGGAGGAGACGGTCTGATGATCGGACTTGGCCATTACCTCGCCGTCGGCGCGATCCTTTTCACGCTCGGCGTCCTCGGCATCTTCATCAACCGCAAGAACGTCATCGTCATCCTGATGTCGATCGAGCTCATCCTGCTCTCGGTGAACCTGAACTTCGTCGCCTTCTCGGCTTTCCTCAACGACATCGTCGGCCAGGTCTTCGCCCTGCTCGTGCTGACGGTCGCGGCGGCCGAGGCTGCGATCGGGCTCGCCATTCTCGTCGTTTACTTCCGCAACCGCGGCACGATCGCGGTGGAAGACATCAACATGATGAAAGGCTGAGGCGCGCACGCGCCCGGAACCGCCCGATGTATCACGCGATCGTCTTCCTCCCCCTGATCGGCTTCCTGATCGCCGGCCTCTTCGGCCGGCTGATCGGCGCGCGCGGCTCGGAGATCGTCACCACCTCGCTTCTGGTCGTCTCGGCCGTTCTGTCCTGGGTCGCCTTCTTCCAGGTCGGCTTCGGCGCCGGCACGACGCGCGTTCAGATCGCGACCTGGCTGGCCTCCGGCGACCTGCGGGTCGACTGGGCGTTCCGCATCGACACGCTGACCGTGGTGATGCTGGTCGTCGTCAACACCGTCTCGTCGCTCGTGCATCTCTATTCGATCGGCTACATGCACGAGGATCCGCATCGGCCGCGCTTCTTCGCCTATCTGTCGCTCTTCACCTTCGCCATGCTGATGCTGGTGACGGCCGACAACCTGGTGCAGATGTTCTTCGGCTGGGAAGGCGTCGGCCTCGCCTCCTATCTGCTGATCGGCTTCTGGTATCAGAAGCCCTCCGCCTGTGCCGCGGCGATGAAGGCCTTCATCGTCAACCGCGTCGGCGATTTCGGCTTCCTGCTCGGCATCTTCATGGTCTTCGTGCTGACGGGCTCGGTCGGCTTCGAAAGCATCTTCCCGCAGATCGCCGGCCTCACCGAGCGCAGCTTCCGTTTCCTCGGCTATGACTGGAACGCGCTGACGCTGACCGCGCTGCTGCTGTTCATGGGCGCCATGGGCAAGTCGGCGCAGTTCCTGCTGCACACCTGGCTGCCGGACGCGATGGAAGGCCCGACCCCGGTCTCGGCCCTGATCCATGCCGCGACCATGGTCACCGCCGGCGTCTTCATGGTGGCGAGGCTCTCGCCGATCTTCGAATATGCGCCCGTCGCCCTGACAGTTGTCATCGTCATCGGCGCGACCACCGCCTTCTTCGCCGCGACGGTCGGCCTCGTTCAGAACGACATCAAGCGCGTCATCGCCTATTCGACCTGCTCGCAGCTCGGCTACATGTTCGTGGCGCTGGGCGTTGGAGCCTATTCCTCCGGCATCTTCCATCTCTTCACCCACGCCTTCTTCAAGGCGCTGCTGTTCCTGGGTGCTGGCTCCGTCATCCATGCGATGCATCACGAGCAGGACATGCGGAACATGGGCGGCCTGCGCAAGCACATCCCGCTGACGGCGGCTGCCATGACGATCGGTACGCTGGCCTTGACCGGATTCCCGCTCTTCGCCGGCTATTTCTCCAAGGACGCGATCATCGAGAGCGCCTATGCCGCAGTCGCGCACAAGGGCTTCGCCGCCTCCTATGCCTTCGTGCTGCTGGTGGTGGCTGCCTGCTTCACCTCCTTCTATTCCTGGCGGCTGTATTTCATGACCTTCGAGGGCAAGCCGCGCTGGAGTGCGGATGCTCATGCCGCACACGGTCACGACGACCACGCCCATGCAGCGCATGCCCATGACGATCATCACGGCCATGGCCATGACCACATGCCGCATGAGAGCCCGCTGGTGATGCTGATCCCGCTCGCCGTGCTCTCGCTGGGCGCGGTCGCTGCCGGCTTCGCCTTCAAGGAGGCGTTCATCGGCCATAACTACGAGCACTTCTGGAAGGCCGCGCTGTTCACCGGCAAGGACAACCACATCCTGCACGAGATGCACGAGGTTCCGGGCTGGGTGATCGCGTCGCCCTTCATCGCGATGGTGCTGGGCTTCCTGGTCTCGCTCTACATGTACGTCCTGCGCCCGGATGTTCCCGGCAAGCTCGCTGCTGCGAACCCGGTCCTCTACAATTTCCTGCTCAACAAGTGGTATTTCGACGAGATCTACGACTTCCTCTTTGTGAAGCCGGCGATGTGGATCGGGAAATTCCTCTGGAAGAAAGGCGACGGCTTCGTCATCGACGGTATGGGCCCCGATGGTGTCTCCGCGCGCATCGTGGACGTGACCAACCGGGTCGTCCGGCTCCAGACCGGCTATGTCTATCACTACGCCTTCGCCATGCTGATCGGCGTCGCAGGCTTCGTGACCTGGTATCTCTTGGCGCGCGGGTGAGATGATGTTCGGCTTCGGTATCCTCACCGGTCTTCTCGTCCTGCCGCTGGTCGGTGCGGCCTTTATCCTGGCGCAGCGCGGCGACGAGGCCTCGGTCGACTCCAATGCGCGCTATGCGGCGCTCGCCGCGACGATCGCGACCTTCGTTCTGGCCTGTGTCGCCTGGGCGCAGTTCGATCCGGCCAATCCCGGCTTCCAGATGGTCGAGACCCATGCCTGGGTTTCGGACGCGATCAAGTTCAAGCTCGGCGTCGACGGCTTCTCCTTCCCCTTCGTGGTGCTGACCGCCTTCCTGATGCCGTTCTGCATCCTGGCGTCCTGGCACTCGATCACGAAGCGGGTGCGCGAATACATGGTCGCGTTCCTGATCCTGGAGACGCTGATGATCGGCGTCTTTGTGGCGCTCGATCTCGTGCTGTTCTACCTCTTCTTCGAGGGTGGCCTGATCCCGATGTTCCTGATCATCGGCATCTGGGGCGGCAAGCGGCGCGTCTACGCCTCCTACAAGTTCTTCCTCTACACGCTGCTTGGCTCGGTCTTGCTGCTGCTCGCGCTGATGGCGATGTATTGGAATGCCGGCACCACCGACATCCCGACGCTGCTGGCGCACAAGTTCCCGTCCGGCATGCAGACCTGGCTCTGGCTCGCCTTCTTCGCCTCCTTCGCGGTGAAGATGCCGATGTGGCCGGTCCACACCTGGCTGCCCGATGCCCACGTCGAGGCGCCGACCGCCGGTTCCGTCGTGCTGGCGGCGATCATGCTGAAGATGGGCGGCTACGGCTTCATCCGCTTCTCGATCCCGATGTTCCCGGAGGCGTCGCAGTATTTCGCCTCCTTCGTCTTCGCGCTCTCCGTCATCGCCATCGTCTACACGTCGCTGGTGGCGCTGATGCAGGAGGACATTAAGAAGCTGATCGCCTACTCGTCGGTCGCCCATATGGGCTTCGTCACGATGGGCCTGTTCACGCTGACGACGCAGGGCATCCAGGGCGCGATGTTCCAGATGGTCAGCCACGGGCTGGTCTCGGGCGCGCTCTTCCTTTGCGTCGGCGTCATCTACGACCGCATGCACACCCGCGAGATTTCCGCCTATGGCGGGCTGGTCAACCGGATGCCGATCTACGCCGTGGTGTTCATGGTCTTCACCATGGCCAATGTCGGCCTGCCCGGCACGGCAGGCTTCGTCGGCGAGTTCCTGACGCTGATGGGCGCCTTCAAGGCCAACCCCTGGGTCGCCTTCATCGCATCCTCGGGCGTCATCCTCTCTGCCGGCTATGCGCTCTGGCTCTATCGCCGCGTCGTCTTCGGCGAGTTGGTCAAGCCCGAGCTCAAGGACATCATGGATCTCGACCGCCGCGAGATGGTGATCCTCGCCCCGCTGGTGCTGCTGACGATCTGGTACGGCATCCGTCCGGGCACGATCCTCGACGCCTTCGCCGCGCCGACCGAAGCCCTCATCAAGAACTATCAGGCCGCACTCACCGCCGCGAAAACGGCGATGCTGGCTATTCAGTAAGGTCTCGCAGGATGGCTCTGCCCGCTCTCGGCCCGGCGCTTCCGGAAATCATCCTTAGCCTCGGCGCCATCGCGATGGTGCTTGTTGGCGCGATCCGGGGCGAGCGCGCGACGCGCCTGCTCGAAGGCGTGGCGCTGGCGCTGTTTGCGCTGACGCTCGTGCTGGTGCTCTCGGGCCAGGGCAAGGTGCTGACCTTCAACGACGGTTTCGTCGTCGACAGCTTCGCCCGCTTCTTCAAGGTGCTGACACTGCTCGGCGCCGCGGCTGCGATCCTGCTCTCGTCGGACAGCTTGCGCCGCGACGGCTCGATGCGCTTCGAGTTCCCGATCCTCGTCGTCCTCGCCACCATCGGCATGATGATGATGATCTCGGCGAACGATCTCATCAGCCTCTATGTCGGCCTCGAACTGCAGTCGCTGGCGCTCTATGTCGTCGCCGCCTTCGACCGCGACAACGCCAAGTCGACGGAAGCCGGCCTGAAATACTTCGTCCTCGGCGCGCTCTCCTCAGGGATGCTGCTCTATGGCGCCTCGCTGGTCTATGGCTTCACCGGGACGGTGACCTATCCGGGCATCGCGGCCGCCGTGCAGCACGGACATCCCGGCATTGGCCTGATCTTCGGCATCGTCTTCATCGCCGCCGGCGTGGCGTTCAAGATTTCCGCGGTGCCGTTCCACATGTGGACGCCCGACGTCTATGAGGGTGCGCCGACCCCGGTCGCCGCCTTCTTCGCCTCCGCCCCCAAGATGGCGGCGATGGCGATGGTCGTACGCATCTTCGTCGGCGCCTTCCCGGGCGCGCTGCATGAATGGCAGCAGATCGTCGTCTTCATCTCGATCGCCTCGATGGCCCTGGGCGCTTTCGCCGCGATCGGCCAGAGCAACATCAAGCGCCTGCTGGCCTATTCCTCGATCGCGAATATGGGCTATGCGCTGGTCGGCCTCGCGGCCGGCACCGCGGGTGGCGTGCAGGGCGTGCTCGTCTACATGGCGATCTATCTCGCGACGACGCTCGGCGCCTTCGCCTGCGTGTTGCTGATGCGCCGCGACGGCAAGGCGGTCGAGGACATCTCGGAGCTCGCGGGCCTGTCGCGGACCAACCCGTGGATGGCCTTCGCGCTGTCGATGATGATGTTTTCGCTCGCCGGCATCCCGCCGCTGGCCGGCTTCTGGGCGAAGTTCTACGTCTTCCTGGCCGCGATCGACGCAAAGCTCTATGTGCTGGCCGTCATCGGCGTCGTCACCAGCGTGGTCGGTGCCTATTACTACCTGCGCCTCGTCAAGGTGATGTATTTCGACGATGCGAAGCCCGCCTTCGAGAAGGGCGATCTCGGCGTGCGTGCCGTGCTGCTGGTATCGGCGCTCTTCGTACTGGCGCTCTCGCTTCTGCCCGCGCCGCTGCTCAATTCGGCTGCGGCTGCGGCGAAGTCGCTGTTCTGAGTGCGCAAGCGCGTCATGCTCGGGCCTGACCCGAGCATCTCCTGCCAGACGTTCTTGGGGCTGTGCTTCGCATCGCCCGAGAATGATCGGTCGCGCCGTGCTCGGTGAGTCCGCCCGCGCCGCCGGCTACCGGCTGATCGTCCGAGACGAGGTCGGCTCGACCATGGAGGAGGCGCGCCGCGCGCTCGCCCAGGGCGATACCGGCAAGCTCTGGATCGTCGCCCGCAGCCAGAATGCCGGCCGCGGCCGTCATGGTCGGCAATGGACCTCGCCGCCCGGCAATCTCTACGCCAGCCTGCTGCTGGTCGCGCCCTGCGAGCCGGTGCTCGCTCCGCAACTCGGCTTCGTCGCTGGGCTCGCCCTGCATGACGCAGCCGCCAGGGTGACGGGTCTCGCGGCGCCGCGGCTGGCGCTGAAATGGCCGAACGACCTCCTGATCCACGGTGCCAAATGCTCCGGACTGCTGCTCGAAGGCGAGAGCCGGGCAGGGCAGTTCAGCGTCGTCATCGGGCTGGGCGTCAACATCGCCTCCTGCGCGCAGGGGACACCCTATCCGGCTGATTTCCTGCAGGCGCATGCCCCGGCCGCGACGATCGAGGCCATGCTGGTCGCGCTCGGCGACGCCTGGGCCGTCCGCTTCGCGACATGGCAGGCCGCGGGTGGCTTCGGCTCGATCCGGCAGGCCTGGCTCGAACGTGCCGCCTTCCTTGGCCAGACCATCACGATCAGGCCTCCTGACGGAGCGGTCAGCGGCGTCTTTGCCGGCATCGATCCGACCGGGCGGCTCCTGCTCGAAACCCCGGCCGGCATCCGCCCGTTCGATGCGGGCGATCTCTTTTTCGGAGCCTCTCCCGACCCTCGGCCCTCATCCTGAGAAGCCGGCCGCAAGCCCGCATCTTGAAGGGGAGGGCTGCGGGAAAAGGGGTGATCCACCCAGCCAACCCGCTATGGAGACCTGCTGCCCGGCGTGGTAGGGCTCCCGCTCACATCCGGCGTCCGCGCGCCCATTGTCCCAGTCAGGATTCTTCGTGACCCGTTCCAAAGACCAGCTCGTTTTCGTTCCTCTTGGCGGCCTCGGCGAGATCGGCATGAACGCCGCCCTCTACGGCTTCGGCCCGGAAGGTCGGCGGAAATGGATCCTGGTCGATTGCGGCCTCTCCTTTGCTGGCCCTGAAGCGCCGGGCGTCGATATCGTGCTGCCGGATCTGCGCTACATCATCGAGGAACGCGCGAACCTGCTGGGCATCATCATCACCCATGCCCATGAGGACCATATCGGCGCGCTCGCAGCGCTCTGGCCGTCCCTGCGCGCGCCGGTCTATTGCACGCGCTTCGCCGCCGGTCTTCTCGCCACGCGCCGCCTGTCGGAGCCGGGCGCGCCCAAGGTGCCGATGCATGTCGTCGCCCAGGGCGGGCGCGTGACGCTCGGCCCCTTCGACATCGAATTCGTGCCGGTCGCCCACTCCATCCCCGAATCGAACGCGCTCGCCATCCGTACGCCGGTCGGCCTCGTCATCCATACCGGCGACTGGAAGATCGATCCGACCCCGCAGGTCGGCCTGCCGACCGACGAGAAGCGGCTGCGCGAACTCGGCGACGAGGGCGTGCTGGCGCTGATCTGCGACTCGACCAATGTTATGCGCGACGGCACCTCGCCGAGCGAGGCGGAGGTCGCAGCGAAGCTCAAGGAACTGGTCCGTTCGGCCCCGGGCCGCGTCGCCGTCACCACCTTCGCCTCCAACGTTGCGCGCCTGCGGGCCGTGGCTGAGGCCGCGATGGCG
Organism: Bosea sp. 124; assembly: GCF_003046175.1. Taxonomy (NCBI): domain Bacteria; kingdom Pseudomonadati; phylum Pseudomonadota; class Alphaproteobacteria; order Hyphomicrobiales; family Alloboseaceae; genus Allobosea; species Allobosea sp. 124. The sequence continues at coordinate 5,029,035 of NZ_PZZM01000001.1, read as the reverse complement.
GATCAGCGCGAGGTCGTCGTCGTCGGCCGCGCCATGGACCGCGTCATCGACGTCGCGCGCGAATGCGGCTATCTCGACGGCATCCCCGCCTTCCGCTCGGCCGATACCTATGGCTATCTGCCGCGCGACAAGGTCGTGGCGCTCCTCACCGGCAGCCAGGGCGAGCCGCGCGCCGCGCTCTCGCGCATTGCCTCTGACGACCACCCGGAAATCACGCTGACGCCGGGTGATCGCGTGATCTTCTCCTCGCGCACCATTCCGGGCAATGAGAAGGCGGTCGGCGCCATCCAGAACGCGCTCGCCCGCGACAATATCGAGATCATCACGGACAGGACGCATCTCGTCCATGTCTCGGGCCATCCGCGCCGCGAGGAGATGGCCAGGCTCTATGGTTGGCTGAAACCGAAGATCGTCATCCCCGCTCATGGCGAGGACCTGCATCTGTCCGAGCATGCGATCTTCGCGCGCGGGCTCGGCGTCAAGACTGTGGTCCGCGCCGGCAATGGCGATGTCGTCGCGATCTCGACTGAGGGCGCCAGCAAGATCGACGAGGTCACGCATGGCCGGCTCTATCAGGACGGCCACCTGCTGGTGAACGCCCTGGAGAAGACGATTCCCGAGCGCCGCCGCCTGTCCTTCGTCGGCATGATCTCGGTCGCGGTTGCGATCGACGAGAAGGGCGGGCTCGCGGGTGATCCCGAGATCGCCGTGCTCGGCCTGCCGCCCTACACGCGCGACGGCACCGGCTTCGACGAATATGTGGCGGACGCCGTCTCCGAACTGATCGACGGCATCCCCAAGGCCCGCCGCCGCGATCCCGAGGCGCTCCGCAATGCGCTCGAGCGTGGCCTGCGCAGCGCCGTCAACGAGGAGTGGGGCAAGAAGCCGCTGGTGCATGCGCTGGTGATCGAGGTTTAGGATCGGCGGGTAGCCAGATGGGAGCGCAAGCATGATCGGACGCCTCAACCACGTTGCCATCGCCGTGAAGGATCTCGCGGCGGCGACCGCGCTCTATCGCGACACGCTGGGCGCGCACGTCTCCCAGCCCCTGCCGCAGCCGGAGCATGGCGTCACCGTCGTGTTCGTCGAGCTGCCGAACACCAAGGTCGAGCTGCTGGAGCCGCTTGGGACCGACTCGCCGGTCGGCAAGTTCATCGAGCGCAATCCCGATGGCGGCATCCACCACATCTGCTACGAGGTCGACGATATCATCGCTGCCCGCGATCGCCTGAAGGAGATGGGGGCACGTGTGCTCGGCAGCGGCGAGCCGCGCATCGGCGCGCATGGCAAGCCGGTCATCTTCCTGCACCCGAAGGACTTCACCGGCACGCTGGTCGAACTCGAGCAGGCCTGAGACCATGGCTGCGCCCGACATCAACTTTTTCGGCCAGCCGGAGCCAGGCTCGCCGCGCCCTTTCAGCGCCGCGACGCGGGCCGGTGGGCTCGTCTTCGTGTCCGGCCATTCGGCTCCCCATGACCCGGCGCGGGGCATCCGTCGCGGCGAGACGCCGGCCGACGAGGTCCGCAATGCGCTGGCGCATATCGCCGGGATTCTCGCCGAGGCCGGCAGCGCTCTCGACCGCGTCGTCCAGATGACGATGCTGATCACGGACCCGGCCGACTACGCGGCCTGCAACGCCGAATATGTGAAGCATTTTCCAGGCGGGCTGCCCGCCCGGCATACCGCGCGCTTCGGCGTGCCGACGCAGGCGCGCGTCGCGTTTTCCTGCATCGCTCTTGCGGACGATGGGGCCAAGGACCGGCGGGCATGACCGTCGCCAGCGCACTCGCCGTCTATTTCGTGATCTGGTGGACGGTGCTCTTCGCCGTCCTGCCCTTCGGTGTCCGCAGCCAGTCGGAGACGGGTGAGATCACGCAAGGCACTGAGCCCGGGGCGCCCGCCTTGCCGGGCCTGTTGCGCAAGGCGCTGATCACCTCGGTCATCGCCGCGGTCGTCTTCGCGATCGTCTGGTATGTCTGGGCGACGTTCGATCTCTAGGCAGCGCTGGTTCAGGCGAGGGAACGGGATCGTCCGGGCTGCTGCGCTGTCTCGGGCGGATCACCAGTTGGTCGACGGACAACAGAAAAAGAAAAAGGCAAGGCAGATGCCTTGCCTTCTTTAAGTCTGTTTTTACCGCAGTAACGGCGCGCGTCTGGTTGCGTGCGACTCGTATACTAGGCGGGCGTTTGTCCTCCCGAGACCTGGTCCGCGGCGCTTCGTCCAGCAAAGCGTGTCCAGCAAGGGTTTGATAACCGATTGCGACAGCTCTGTCATCACTTTAGGCATGCCTAGCCTGATCTTTTTGCAAAATTATTCTCAACTGCACTTGTGCAGTGCAACATCGTGCGATTCGGCGGCCTGGGGCGCCTTGTTCCGGTCAAAGGATGCCGCTAGGACCCGCGATGACAAGACTCCCGCCGGATCGTCGGCGGCCATGGAGATGACAATGCTGCGCAGCTCGCTCGCTACCCTTACCGTCCTGGCGTCGCTCGGCCTGGCCCAGATGCCCGCACAGGCGCAGGCGCCGGACCCGGCCAACACGCTGGTTCTGGAAACCAAGGATGGCCCCGTGACGATCCGGCTGCGGCCCGATCTCGCGCCCAAGCATGTCGCGCAGATCAAGGCGCTGACCAAGCGCGGCTTCTATGACGGCATCGTCTTCCACCGCGTCATCGACGGCTTCATGGCCCAGACCGGCGATCCGACGGGCACCGGCACGGGAGGTTCCGACCTGCCGAACATCAAGGCCGAGTTCACCCCGACCCCCTACAAGGTCGGCTCGGTCGGCATGGCCCGCTCGCAATCGCCCGATTCCGGCAATTCGCAGTTCTTCATCTGCTTTGAAGGCTGCGGCTCGCTGACCGGCCAGTACACGCTCTTCGGAGAGGTCGTCTCGGGCATGGAAGCGGTGCGCAAGATCAAGAAGGGCGCGGCCGGCAGCGGCCAGGTCTCGGGCCCCGACAAGATCGTGCGCATGCGGCTTCAGTCCGACGTGAAGTAAGCTTGCGAGGCGGGTCGAGAGGGGCAGGGTGATGTTGCGCGCATGGGCGCTTTCCGTCATGGCGGCCGCACTGCTTGCGGCGATGACGGGCGCTCGTGCGCAGGGCACGACCGATTTCGGCCTGCCGCCGCCATCCGGCTTCCAGAACCCGGTCCTGCCGCCACGGTCCGGTTCGCAGAACCCGGTGTTGCCGCCACCGTCGGGGCAGCGTTATTTGCCGGGCGTCGGCGGCCGTTTCGGCGGCGATGCTGACCTGCCGGGAGGCGGCGAGCGCAGCCGCCGGCCCCCGCAGCGCTCGGGCAGTGGCGAGATCGGCGTCATCGGCGTGATCGAGCCCGCCACCAAGTCGTTCGACGGCGAGGCACTTGATCGCCTCGCCGATATCGCCCCGGCCTTGCGCCGCTGCTGGACTCCACCCGCGATCGAGGGGCCCGATGCCGGCGCGATGGCGACCGTCCGCTTCAGCCTGCGCCGTGACGGCTCGCTGTTCGGCCAGCCCCGCGTGACCTGGGAAACCAGGCAGACCGATGCCGAACTGCGCCAGCGCTTCACCGAATCGGTGATCGCTGCCGTTCGCGGCTGCACACCAATGAGGTTGTCCCCGCCGCTTGGAGCGGCTATCGCGGGGCGACCTTTGTCCATCCGCTTCCACGGCCGCGCGCCGTCCAACGAAAGGCCGATCTGATGTCCCTCGATCCCGAGAACACCCTCGTCATGGAGACCACCAAGGGCAAGGTGGTGATCAAGCTGCGTCCCGATCTCGCCCCGAACCATGTCGAGCGCCTGAAGACGCTCGCTCGCAAGGGCTTCTATGACGGCATCGTCTTCCACCGTGTCATCGACGGCTTCATGGCCCAGGTCGGCTGCCCGCATGGCACCGGCACCGGCGGTTCGGACCTGCCAGACCTGGCGCAGGAGTTCAACGCCGAGCCGCATGTCCGCGGTGTCTGCTCGATGGCTCGCTCGCAGAACCCGAACTCGGCCAACAGCCAGTTCTTCATCGTCTTCGAGGACGCCCGCTTCCTCGACAAGCAGTACACCGCTTGGGGGCAGGTCGTAGAAGGCATGGAGATCGTCGACACGATCAAGCGCGGTGAGCCGGTGCGCGATCCCGATTCGATTGTCTCGATGAAGGTGATGGCCGACGCGGCCTGAGCCCCACCGTGGATGTCGGGCTCTTTGATTTCGACCTCCCCGAAGACCGCATCGCGCTGAGGCCTGCGAGCCCGCGCGATGCGGCGCGTCTGCTCGTCGTCAGGCCGGATGCGCCAGAGTCTTTCGAGGATCGCGGCATCCGCGACCTCGTCTCGCTGCTCGAACCCGGCGACGCGCTCGTTCTCAACGACACGCGCGTCATCCCCTCGCGGCTCTACGGTCGCCGCTGGCGCGGGGACTCTGCTGCCCGCGTCGAGATCATGCTGCACAAGCGCGAGGCGGCGGATCGCTGGCGCGCTTTTGCGAGGCCTGCCAAGAAGCTCGCGCTCGGCGAGACGATCACCTTCGGCGATGATTCCGAGGCAATCGTCTGCGAGCTCGGCCGCTTGCAGGCTGAAGTTGTCGCGAAGGACGAAGGCGGCGAGGTCGAGCTGCGTTTTGCCCTCGGCGGTGCCTATCTCGACGACGCCATCGCGCGCTTCGGCGAATTGCCGCTGCCGCCCTACATCGCCGGCAAGCGCCCGACCGATGAGGCGGATGCCCGCGACTACCAGACCATGCACGCCCGCTCCGATGGGGCGGTCGCGGCGCCCACCGCCGGCCTGCATTTCACGCCCGGTCTCGTCGCGGCGCTGGAGGCACGCGGCGTCTCGCGCCACCTGGTCACGCTCCATGTCGGCGCCGGCACCTTCCTGCCGGTCAAGGCGGACGACACCGACGAACATCGCATGCATGCCGAATGGGGCAGCGTCTCGACCGAGACGGCGGCGGCGCTGAATGCGGTCAGGGCGAAAGGCGGGCGCATCGTCGCGGTCGGGACCACCTCGCTGCGCCTGCTCGAAAGCGCGACGGGCGAGGATGGCGTCATCGCGCCGTTCTCGGGAGACACGGCCATCTTCATCACGCCGGGCTACCGCTTCCGCGCGGTCGACCTGCTGCTGACGAATTTCCACCTGCCACGCTCGACGCTGTTCATGCTCGTCTCGGCCTTCTGCGGGCTCGACTTGATGCAGCGCGCCTACGCGCACGCCATCGCCGGGGGCTACCGCTTCTACTCCTATGGGGACGGCAGCCTGCTGTATCGGGCGGCGGCAGGCCCCGCGGCACGCTGATCCATCCCGAGGGTCCGAACGCGGCGCTGCGCGGCGAGGAAAATCGTGTTCCGGCTCGCCTTCGCGTGGTGAAAATGCTACCCGGCACCACCACACAGGAATTCTGACGGACCATGGCCGATATTTTTCGCGAGATCGATGAGGAAGTCCGCCGCGACAAGGCGGCGGAGCTCTGGAAGAAATATGGCTGGCTCGTCACCGGGCTGGCCGTGCTGGCGGTGCTGTCTGTCGCCGGCTGGCAGTTCTGGCTGCATCGCGAGCAGCAGGCTTCGCAGCTCGTCGGCGCACGCCTCGAAGCGGCGCTGAAGGCCTCGCGCGACGGCAACGGCACCGAAGCCGAGACGATTCTGGGCGAACTCGCCGCGAGTGCGCCTGCCGGCTATCGCCAGATCGCCCGCTTCCGCCTTGCCGCCGAGACGGCCAAGCGCGATGCGGCGGCCGGCGCGACCGCTTTCGACGCGCTCGCCAATGACGGCTCGCTGGCGCAGCTCTACCGCGATCTCGCCCGGCTGCGTGCCGGCATGCTGCGCGTCGACCTCATGCCCTATGCCGAGCTCCGGACGGCGCTGGAGCCGTTGGCGACGCCACAGGGCGTCTGGCGCCATTCGGCCCGCGAGTTCCTCGGCATCGCCGCGCTCAAGGCCAATCTCTTCGAGGATGCCGGCCGCTGGTTCGATGCCATCGTCACCGATCCGCAATCGCCCGCCGTGTTGCGCCAGCGCACGGAACTCTACCTTGCTTTGGTGCGGGGCGGTCCGGTCGAGACCAGGAACTGAGTTTTATTCGACGAACGTCATCCCGGCCGGCCGCAGGTCGACCCGGGATCCATGCCTGAGCCTCTCCGAACAGCGTTCCGGCATGGATTCCGGATCGGCGCGGCTTTGCCGCTTGTCCGGAACGACGGTTCGTTTTTATCGTCTTGATGGTTCGACCCATGTCGTGCCGCGCCGGCGAAACAGGATTATCTGAACTGCCATGACTGCCACCGTCGCCATCATCGGCCGCCCCAATGTCGGCAAGTCGACGCTGTTCAACCGGCTCGTCGGCAAGAAGCTCGCGCTCGTCGACGACCGGCCGGGCGTGACGCGCGACCGGCGCGAGGGCGAGGCCTCGCTCGGCCATTTGCGCTTCAACATCATCGATACGGCCGGGCTGGAGGAGGCCGATCCGGCCTCGCTCGCCGGCCGCATGCGGGCCCAGACCGAGACCGCCATCGGCCAGGCCGACGTCATCCTGTTCATGATCGACGCCAGGCTCGGCCTGACGCCGATGGACCAGCCCTTCGCCGATCTCGTGCGCAAATCCGGCAAGCCCGTGATCCTGCTCGCCAACAAGGCCGAAGGAAGGAAGGGCCTCGACGGCATTTTCGAATCCTATGCGCTGGGCTTGGGTGACCCGGTGCCGTTCTCCGCCGAGCATGGCGAGGGCACCTCGGATCTGCTGGAGGCGCTCGCCCCTTACGTCGATGTCGAGCCGGAGGAGGAGGAAGCCTTCGACGAGAGCTATGGCGACAAGAAATGGGTCGATGCGCCCGCCGCTGTCACCGGCGACGAGGACGACGAGTACAACGACCCGGACAAGCCGCTGCGCGTCACCATCATCGGCCGCCCCAACGCCGGTAAGTCGACGCTGGTCAACCGCATGATCGGCGAGGAACGCCTGCTGACCGGCCCAGAGGCCGGCATCACGCGTGACACGATCTCGGTCGACTACGAATGGCGCGGGCGCCCCGTGAAGCTCTTCGACACGGCGGGCATGCGCAAGCGCGCCCGCATCGAGGAGAAGCTCGAGAAGATGTCGGTGCAGGATGCGCTGCGCGCGATCCGCTTTGCCGAGGTCGTCGTCGTTCTGCTCGACTCGACCATTCCCTTCGAGAAGCAGGACCTGACGCTGGTCGATCTGACCGAGCGCGAGGGCCGTTGCGTCGTCATCGGCCTGAACAAGTGGGACCTCGTTGCCGACAAGAACGGCCTTCTGGCCGAGCTGAAGGAAAAGGCGGGGCATCTTCTGGCGCAGGTGCGCGGCGTGCCGATCGTGCCGCTCTCGGGGCTCGCCGGGGAGGGCATCGACCGTTTGATGCAGGCGGTCTTCGGCGCCTATGACGTCTGGAACCGCCGCGTCTCGACGGCGAAGATCAACCGCTGGCTCGAAGGCGTGCTCTCGGCCCATCCGCCTCCGGCCGTCGCCGGCCGGCGCATCAAGATCCGCTACATGACCCAGGCCAAGGCCCGCCCGCCGACCTTCGCGCTGTTTGGCAACCAGCTCGACCATCTGCCGGTGTCCTACACCCGCTACCTGGTCAATAATCTGCGCGAGGCCTTCGAACTGCCGGGCACGCCGATCCGCCTACACACGCGCGGCGGAGACAACCCTTACGACAAGAACAAGCGCGCCGGGTGAGGCGCAGCGTCATGCTCGGGCCTGACCCGAGCATCTCTTGCGGGAGCATTCTCGTCCGGAGATGGTCGGCTCAAAGCCGACCATGACGGCTGTCACGCCGGCATCTGCGGCGCCAGCACCTTGCCCTGCGGGAAGTCGAAGATCTTGCCGGTCTCCGCCCAGTCCGGCGAGGCGATCGCGACCAGATGCGGCGCCAGGTCCTCCGGCGTCTTCAGCGTCAGCGGGTCTTCGCCAGGCATCGCCTCGGCCCGCATGCGCGTGCGCAACGGCCCGGGATTGACCATCATCACCTTCAGAGGGGTCGTCACGGTCTCGGCGGCATAGGTCCGGCCCATCGCCTCGACGGCGGCCTTGGAGATCGAATAGGGCCCCCAATAGGCCAGGCACTTATGCGCCGCGCCCGACGACATCAGAATGACGCGGCCGGCATCGGACGCCTGCAGCGCCGGCTCGACCGATTTCAGCAGGCGCCAGTTGGCCGTGACATTGGTGTCGAACACCTTGGCCCACTCCTTGGGCGAGGCGTGGGTCAGCGGCGACAGCGGGCCGAGGATGCCGGCATTGGCCAGCAGGATGTCGAGCTTGCCCCAACGCTGAAGCAGGGCAGGGCCGAGCTTCTCGATCCCGGCGGCATCGCCGAGATCGAGCGGAACCAGCGTCGCGGTGCCGCCGATGGCGCGGATCTCGTCGTCGAGTTCCTCGAGCGCGCCGCTGGTGCGGGCGAGCGCGACGACATGGGCCCCGGCATCCGCGAAGGCGAGCGCCGCCGCCCGTCCGATGCCGCGCGAGGCGCCGGTGACGAGCGCGACGCGCCCTTCCAGAGGCTTGGTCATGGATATCCCTGAGATTCAGCCGGCTTCGGCAAGAAGCGAGATCTGCTGCTTGGCGCTCTCGCCGATCACGTCGGTCAGCGAGGTCGGGTAATCGCCGGTGAAGCAATGGTCGGTGAACTGCGGCCGGACGGGGTCGCGGCGCTCATGACCCATGGCGCGGTAGAGCCCGTCGACCGAGAGGAAGGCCAGCGAATCGGCACCGACGAACTGGCGCATCTCCTCGAGGGAATGCGTCGCGGCGAGCAGCTTCTCGCGGTCGGGGGTGTCGATGCCGTAATAGTCCGGATGGGTGATCGGCGGCGAGGAGATGCGGAAATGCACCTCGCGGGCGCCGGCCTCGCGCATCATCTTCACGATCTTGAGCGAGGTCGTGCCGCGCACGATCGAATCATCGACCAGCACGATGCTCTTGCCCTCGACGACCGAGCGGTTGGCCGAGTGCTTCAGGCGCACGCCCAGTTCGCGGACCTTCTGCGTCGGCTCGATGAAGGTGCGCCCGACATAGTGGTTGCGGATGATGCCGAGTTCGAAGGGGATGCCGCTCGCCTGCGCGAAGCCGAGCGCCGCCGGCACGCCGGAATCAGGCACGGGCACGATCACGTCGGCACTGGCCGGCGCTTCTAGCGACAACTGCGCGCCCATCGCCTTGCGGCGCTCATAGATGCTGCGGCCCTTCACGATCGAATCCGGCCGGGCGAAATAGATGTACTCGAAGATGCAGGGCCGTTCGGGCACGGCCGGGAAGGGCTTGTGGCTCTCGATGCCGTCCTCCGAGATCACCACGACCTCGCCGTTCTCGACCTCGCGGATGAACTTCGCGCCGATGATGTCGAGCGCGCAGGTTTCCGAGGTCAGGATGGGCGCACCGTCAAGCTCGCCCAGCACCAGCGGCCGGATGCCGAGCGGGTCGCGGACGCCGATCAGCTTCTTGTTGGTGATGCCGACGAAGGCATAGGCGCCCTCGATCTGGCGGATCGCCTCGACGAAGCGCTCGATGAAGCGCGGCTTGCGGCTGCGCGCGACGAGATGCAGCAGCACCTCGGTATCCGAGGTCGACTGGTAGATCGCGCCGTCGCGGACGAGGTTGCGCCTGAGCGTCAGCCCGTTGGTCAGGTTGCCGTTATGGGCAACGGCAAAGCCGCCGCCATGCAGTTCGGCGAAGAGCGGCTGGACGTTGCGCAGGATCGTCTCGCCCGTGGTCGAGTAGCGCACATGGCCGACGGCCTGCGCACCTTTCAGCTTCTCGATCACCGAGGCTTCCGAGAAGGCGTCGCCGACGAGGCCTAGCCGGCGCTCCGAATGGAAGCGCGTGCCGTCGAAGGCGACGATGCCCGCCGCCTCCTGGCCGCGATGCTGCAGAGCATGCAGGCCAAGCGCGGTCAGCGCCGCGGCATCGGCATGGCCGAAGATGCCGAACACGCCGCATTCCTCCCGCAGCCTGTCGGCGTTGGGATCGAAAGCGGCCTCGGTCTCGGCGGCCTCAGTCTCGGGTTTCGAGATCATACAAAGGCTCCATGCGGCTCGGACGATGGGTCTTTACGCGCAAATTAGGGACGGGTTGGGGCAGGCGTCGTCGGGCGAGTGGCGTCGATGGCGCGCTGCAGCGCCTGCCGGTCGGCGGCATTGGGCACTTCGGTGCGGCGCTGCGGGTCGGTGCCAGAGGGCGTTCCTGGCGTCGCGGGCTGGCGCGGCTCTTCCGCCGGCGCCTCGGTCGGCTCGCCCTCGGCCTTGGGCTTCAGCAGCTTCTTGACGAAATCGGCGTTGACGTCCTGCGGCAGCATCGCCAGCAGCGACCGGCCGGTTTCCTCGAGCATGGGCTTGGCCTTGGCGTCCTTGGCCCAGGCCGGCATGTTCTTGTCGCCCATCAGGGCGGCGAAGAAGAGATAGCCGATCACCGCGAGCAGCACGCCTCGCCCCGCGCCGAACACGAAACCGAGCGTGCGGTCGAGCGCGCCGATGCGCGAATCGAGCACGAAGTCGGAAATCCGCGCCGTCACCAGCGAGACGACGATCAGCGTCACCAGGAAGAGCGAGGCGATCGAGGCGATCAGCGCGATCGTGTCGTTGGGAATGTACTGCTTCAGGATCGGCAGTACCTGCGGGTGGAACACCCAGGCCACCGCAGCCGCAGCCGCCCAGGAGGCGATCGCGAGCACCTCGCGCGTCAGACCGCGCACGGCTGCCAGCAAAGCCGAGATCAGAACCACGCCGATGACGACGAGATCGAGGATGGTCACAGGCATGGATGAGCCGCTTCGTTATGGTCTCGGAATGGCCTGCAAGAAATGGGCTGGCCGCATCGGCTTTGCTATACGCGTTCGTGCCGTCTGCGTCACTATTGCGGCGCCGTCATTTCACATCTCTGCGAGGTGCACGCGCGGCGATATCGGCAACGAGTTCCGTGACATGGCCGAAGCGCCTCAGGCTGAGGCCGCCGCCGTCGCCGGCGTCCGCTCCGCCGGACGGCATCAGCGCCGCCTCGAAGCCGAGTTTGGAGGCTTCGCGCAGCCGAGCGGCGGCGACCGAGACCGGGCGGATCGCCCCCGACAGCGCGATCTCGCCGAAATAGACCGATTCGGGCGGCAGGATCGCCCCGGTGAGCGAGGAGACCAGCGCGGCGGCGACCGCGAGGTCGGCGGCCGGCTCGTTCACGCGCAGGCCGCCGGCGACGTTGAGATAGACGTCGTGCTGCCCGAGGCGAAGGCCGCCATGCGTTTCCAGCACGGCCAGTACCATGGCGAGGCGGCTGTTCTCCCACCCGACGACGGCGCGGCGCGGTGTGCCGAGCGAGGTCGGCGCAACCAGCGCCTGGATCTCGACCAGGACCGGCCGCGTGCCCTCGACGCCGGCGAAGACGGCCGCGCCCGGCGCCGCCTGGTCCCGGCCGGCCAGGAACAGTGCGGAGGGATTGCCGACTTCGGACAGGCCCTTGCCGGTCATCTCGAAGACGCCGATCTCGTCGGTCGCGCCGAAGCGGTTCTTCTGCCCGCGCAGGATGCGGAAGGCGTGCGCCCCTTCGCCTTCGAACGACAGCACCGCATCGACCATGTGCTCGACCACGCGAGGCCCGGCGATCTGCCCGTCCTTGGTAACATGGCCGACCAGGATCAGGCAGGCGCCGCTGGTCTTGGCATAGCGGATCAACGCCTGGGCTGAGCCACGCACCTGCGTCACGGTGCCCGGCGCGCTCTCGACCTCGCCCGACCACATCGTCTGGATCGAATCGATCACGACGAGGGCAGGGCGGTTGCCCTGGCCCAGCGTCGCGATGATGTCCTCGACATTGGTCTCGGCGGCGAGATCGACCGGCGCGTCCGCCAGTCCCATGCGCTCGGCTCGCAGGCGCACCTGCCCGGTCGATTCTTCGCCCGAGACATAGACGACGCGGCGGCCCGACAAGGCGAGTGCGGCGCAGGCCTGCATCAGCAGGGTCGACTTGCCGATGCCGGGATCGCCGCCGATCAGCAGCACCGAGCCCGGCACGAAACCGCCGCCGGTGACGCGGTCGAGTTCGCCGATGCCGGAGACGATGCGCGGCGCATCCAGCGTGTCGCCCTTCAGGCTCTCCAGGGCGAAGACGCGTCCCCTGGCCCTGCCACCGGAGGCGCCGCGCGCGCCTGGAACCGGCGCGGCCTGCGCCTCCTCGGACAGCGACGACCAGGTGCCGCAGGCGTCGCATTTGCCTTGCCAGCGATGATAGACCGCGCCGCAGGCCTGGCAGGTGTAGGTCGGGCCGCGTTTCGCCACGCGCGGCTAGAGCCCGAGATAGCGGCGCGCATGGCGCCGGCCGAGGCTGGTCAGGATCTCGTAGCCGATCGTCTTGGCACCGGCACCGACCGTCTCGAGATCGAGCGGGCCGCCGATCAGCGTGACCGGGTCACCGCGCTTCGCTTGCGCGGCCGGCGCCTCCGTCACGTCGACGATGATCAGATCCATCGAGACCGTGCCGACGAACGGGCAGACGACGCCACCGGCGATCGCCGAGCCACCCGTGCTCGTGTCGGTCCAGCTCGCATTGCGCGGATAGCCGTCGGCATAGCCGAGGCAGATCGTGGCGAGCCGGCTCTTCCGCTTGGTCGTCCAGCGGCCGTTATAGCCGACCTGCATGCCGGCCTCGACATCGCGAAGCTGCAGGATGCGCGAGGTCAGAGCGATGACGGGCCGCATCGGATTGGCGAGGCCGGGCGTCGGATTGCCGCCATAGAGCGCATAGCCCGGCCGGGTGAGCTGGTAGGAGGGACAGTCCTTCAGGAAATGCCCCGACGAGTTCTTCAGCGAGGCGGGAATGCCGGGGAAAGCGGCCGCAATCTCGGAAAAGGCCGCGATCTGGCGCGCATTGGCCGGGTCGTTCTCGTCTTCCGAAGAGGCGAAATGGCTCATCACCAGCCCGATTCCGGCAGCGTCGATGTCGGCCTTGAGCGCACGCATCAGGCTCATGCCCTCGCCCGGCCAGATGCCGAGACGGTTCATCGCCGTGTCGAGATGCAAGGCGGCAGGCCTGACCGCCGCCCCGGAGGCTCGGAATGCCGCCCATTCCTGCAATTCCTCGGACGAGCCGAGGACCGGCGACAAATCATGCTCGGCATAGCGGCCGGCGCTGCCCGGCAGGAGCCCGTTGAGCACATAGATCGCAGCTCGCGGTGCAACGGCGCGGGCTCGGACGCCTTCCGAGAGATGGGCGACGAAGAAGCTCTCGCAGCCTGCGGCAGCCAGCGCCGTCACGGCCGGTTCGAGGCCCAGCCCATAGGCGTTGGCCTTGACGACGGCGGAAGCTTCGGTCCCCGCGCGTTCGCCCAGCGAACGCCAGTTCGCGACGAGCGCACCGAGGTCGATCGTCAGGATGGTGCCGCAGGTTTCGGCATCGGGCGTATCGAAAATCGTCATTCGCGGTCCGGAAGTCGCATGTCGTCGGCTCGGTCGGAGAAGCGTGTCACCTCGGCGTCGAACTGCAGCGCGATCGCGCCGGTCGGGCCATGGCGCTGCTTGCCGATGATCAACTCGGCCACGCCATGCGCCAGCTCCATTTCGTTGAGCCAGGTTGCGTGTTCGGGCGTGTTTGGGCGCGGCTCCTTGCCCTTGAGGTAATATTCGTCGCGATAGACGAACATCACCACGTCTGCGTCCTGCTCGATCGAGCCGGATTCGCGCAGGTCGGAGAGCTGTGGGCGCTTGTCGTCGCGGCTTTCGACCTGGCGCGAGAGCTGCGAGAGCGCAACGATCGGAACCGCGAGTTCCTTCGCCAGCGCCTTCAGGCTGGTCGTGATCTCGGTCAGCTCCTGCACGCGGTTTTGATTGTTCTTGGAGGAGCCGGAGAGAAGCTGCAGGTAGTCGATGAACAGGACGTCGAGGCCCTTCTGGCGCTTCAGCCTGCGGGCACGGGCGACGAGCTGGGCGATCGAGATGCCGCCGGTCTGGTCGATATAGAGCGGCAGCTTCTCGATCTGTGCCGCGACATCGGTCAGCTTGGCAAAATCGGCCTCGGTGATGCGGCCCTGCCGGATCTTGTAGGAGGAGATGCCCGACTGCTCGGCGACGATGCGGGTGGCGAGCTGGTCGGCCGACATTTCGAGCGAGAAGAAAGCGACGATGCCGCCATCGACCGTCTTGATCGTGCCATCGGTCTGGCGCTCGCCACGCCAGGCCTTGGCGATGTTGAAGGCGATGTTGGTGGCAAGCGAGGTCTTGCCCATGGCCGGGCGGCCGGCGAGCACGATCAGGTCCGAGTGCTGCAGGCCGCCCATCCGGTGGTCGAGATCGCGCAGGCCCGTCGACAGACCCGACAGACCGCCCGCGCGTTGATAGGCGTTGGCGGCCATCTCGATGGCGGTGTAGAGCGCCCCGTCGAATTTCTGGAAGCCGCCCTCGTAGCGGCCCTTTTCGGCGAGTTCGTAAAGCTTGCGCTCGGCTTCCTCGATCTGCTCGCGCGGCGCCATCTCGACCGGCGCGTCGTAGGCGACGTTGACCAGGTCTTCGCCGACACCGATCAGCAGGCGGCGAACCGCCAGATCATAGACCGTGCGACCATAATCGCCGGCATTGATGACCGTCGTGGCCTCAGCCGCGAGGCGCGCGAGATATTGCGAGGCTGTGATGCCGCCGAGGTCCATCTCGCCGACGAAGGTCTTGAGCGTGATCGGCGTCGCGATCTTGCCGGCCCGGATCAGGCTCGAGGTCAGCTCGAAAACGCGCTGATGGATCGGCTCGAAGAAATGGTCCGGCAGCAGGAAGTCGGAGACGCGGTAGAAGGCGTCGTTATTGACCAGGATCGCGCCCAGCAGCGCCTGCTCCGCCTCGATGTTGTGAGGCTGGACGCGGTATTCGGCCTCGCGGGTTTCGAGGCGGGCGACGAGGGCGGTTGCTGTGGCCATGGCCTTGGATAAGTCAGCGCTGAGTGATAGCGAAAGAGAACGAGAGGGGAACGCAACATTCGTCGTCGAGTAGTCCGAATTGTCCACAGTCTGAAGCGGACCCCTGTCAGACGACGACAGGATATTCAGCCATCTAGCCATCTTCTGCCATCTTGATGGCAGGTCCGGCGAGGGGTACTCTCTCAAGCGGTTCCCAGGAGGTCGACATGGCCGAGCCCCAGCTTTCCGTCCGCAGTGCGCGGGCGCGGGACATTGCGCACCGTCTGGCGCAGCGCGAAAAGCGCACCGTCGCAAGCGTCGTCGAGCGCGCTCTAGAACTTTACGAGGCGAGGGAGGCGGGACGCGAGCCAGCTGCGGAGTTTTACGCGCGGTTGCGCGCGGAAGCCGCAACCGACATCGATCTGGAAGCGATCATTCGTGAAAATCGCAAGCCGCACCCCGGCATTGATCTGTGATTTTCGTCGATACGAACGTCATCTCCGAGATCTTGAATATCGTCCCCACGCGGCATGTCGAGGCGTGGCTGGCGCGCCATGATGCCGAACTCGCGCTGTCGTCTGTCGTGATCGCCGAGGTCGCATTAGGAATTCAGAAGATAAGGCCTGACGAGCGCGCCAAACGACTGGAAGGCGGCCTTCATGCGTTGAGGCAGCGGTTTGCCGGTCGCATCTTCCCATTCACTGAAGAGGCCGCGCTGACATATGGCGAGATCATGGGCCAGGCTGCGCGACGCGGTATCCAGATGTCAGGAGCCGACGGGATGATCGCCGCTGTTGCTCTGGTCAATGGTGGCCGCCTGGCAACGCGCAATGTCACGGATTTCAACGGCACTGGGCTGACGGTCATCAACCCCTGGGACTCGTGACCCGATTGCAGGTGTGAAAAAGGCGCCGCGATTGCTCGCGGCGCCCCTCTGATTGCGCAGGTCGAAACCCGATCTCAGCGATCGTCCTCGCCGGCTTCCGCCAGCGCGGCACCGACCTCGAGGCCGAGATCGTCGAGGTCGAACTCCTCACGGGCCGTGACGTTCTCGCCGCGCACCTGGCGCTCGGCTTCCTCGGCCGAACGGGCGATGTTGACGGTGACCGTGACCGAAACCTCCGGATGCAGCACGACCGGGACGGTGTGCAGGCCGAGCGTCTTGATCGGGGTGTTCAGCGTCACCTGGCTGCGGGCGACGTGGAAGCCTTCGGCGATCAGCGCCTCGGCGATGTCGCGGGTCGAGACCGAACCGTAGAGCACGCCGGACTCGCCCGACTGGCGCAGCATCACGACGCTGAAGCCGTCGAGCGTCCCGGCAACGGACTCGGCTTCCGACTTCAGCTCGAGATTGCGGGTCTCGAGCTCGATCTTCTGGCTCTCGAAGCGCTTGCGGTTCTCCTCGGTGGCGCGCAGCGCCTTGCCGCGGGCGAGCAGGTAGTTGCGGCCGAAGCCGTCGCGCACGCGGACGACTTCGCCCATCTGGCCGAGCTTGGCGACGCGTTCGAGCAGGATCACTTCCATGGTCTTCTTCCTTTTTGAGATCGGTTGGGTGTGGTTCAGGTCTTGGTAGTCAAGGCGGGTGGTTCAGGTCATGTCTTGGAAGGCGGTGGAGGCAGCGCGGCTCGCTTGCGCAGGCCGAGAAGGGTGTCGAGCACGCCGGCGAGCGCCAGCAGCGGGGTCAGCACGGCCTGCATCACGACGAGCGCGACATAGACGCTGACGAGCATCGGGGTGCGCCAGGCCTGTCCGCGCGACAGGTCGTGCAGCATGGCGAGCCCGGTGAACATGAAGGTGGCGAGCAGGGCACCGACCAGGGCCACGCCCGCCAGCCCGACGAAGCCGTCGAGCGCGGCCGTGGCGAAACCCGCCGCCAGCAGCAGCAGCGCCTGGCGCGGCAACGTCGTCGACGGGATGAAGGGCCAGGGCCGTGGCAGGCGGCCCGAAAGCCGGACGGCCTTTGCGGCGATCCAGAGATTGGCGGTGATCGTGGTGACGACCGAGGCGCCGATGCCGAGCGGCACGGCCCGCACCAGCAGCGGCGTGACGCTTGCCGCGAGCTCGGCCTGCGTGGTGCCCTCCGGCAGGGTGAGCATCTTGCTGCGGACCATCTCGGCCAGCAGGTTCTCGACGATGCGCGCGATGACCGAGCGATAGGCCTCGTAATCCGTCGTCATCACCAGCGCGCTGGCGACGGTCGCCATCGTCGCGGTCGCAGCGATCCAGATCATCAGGTTGCCGAGCGGATACCATTCAGTCGCGGCCGTGCCGTCCGTCCGTGCCAGCAAGGCCAGATAGGCGATCCACCAGGCCGGCAGGGCGATGATCAGCGCAAACGCGATGCCGGCCGGCAGGCTGAGCGCGATGGCGACAGCGACCGCGCCGGCGGCTGCGGCGAACAGCCCGGCGCGGTGGTTCCAGCCGAGCGCGGCGATCAGGATCGGAAGGGGGGCAGCCGAATACAACAGCACGGCCAGCGGCGATCCGGTGATCACCACTGAGAAGAGCAGGGCCGCAACCAGGCCCGCGCCGATGCCGACGATCGGAATCATTCGTTGTCCTGCTGTCCCGCTGCTCCCGGGCCTGACGGCCGGGCAGGGTGAGAGGCATTCCGCCTCAACGAACCCGGTGGAGTTTCACCACAGGGCGACTGGTGGAATTCAGGTCAGTATCCGGCGGCGATCGCTCGCCGCCGGGGTATTCCAATCCGCTCAGCGGATGACGTAGGGCAGCAGGCCGAGGAAGCGGGCGCGCTTGATCGCCTGGGCGAGCTCGCGCTGCTTCTTGGCGGAGACCGCCGTGATGCGCGACGGCACGATCTTGCCGCGCTCGGAGATGTAGCGCGAGAGCAGGCGCACATCCTTGTAGTCGATCTTCGGAGCGCCCTCGCCCGAGAAGGGGCAGGACTTGCGGCGGCGGAAGAAGGGGCGGCGTGCGCCAGCGGATGCAGTCGACATGGCTCAGGCCTCCGCGCCGGTCGTTTCAGGAGCAGCTTCGTCGTCACGACGCGGACGGTCACGACGCGGGCCGCGGTCGAAACGGTCGCCGCCGCCGGGACGGTCGAAGCGGTCGCCCCGGTCGCCACGATCATCACGGTCGCGCTTCTGCAGCATGGCCGACTGGCCTTCCTCGAGCTCTTCGACGCGGATGGTCAGGAAGCGCAGCACGTCCTCGTTGATGCGCATCTGGCGCTCCATCTCCAGCACGGCGGCGGAGGGAGCGTCGATGTTCAGCAGCGAGTAATGCGCCTTGCGGTTCTTCTTGATGCGATAGCCCAGCGACTTGACGCCCCAGTACTCGATCTTGGGGACCGAGCCGCCATTCGCCTCGATGATGCCCTTGAACGTCTCGACAAGGGTCTCGACCTGCTGCGCGCTGACGTCTTGCCGCGCGAGCAGAACATGCTCGTACAATGCCATGGTTGGCCTTCCTCGTTTCACCCTGTTTCGCTCGGCGCGGAGCCCTCCGAGCCCTGGATAAGGCCCGACAGGATTTCATCGAAGGCGGAGACACGGGATGACGACTCCCTGAAGGAGCCTGCGGAGCGATCTCGTGGAGGGTGAGTGCGCAGCGCCATCCGTTCAGCCTCCGGCCGAACAAACAGGAGGCGGTCGTTACAGGCTCGGGCCCCGTCATGCAACCGAAATCAGTGCGCCGCCCCGGTTTTGGAGGCGAATATTCCGGCCCCGCGCTTGACTTGACGTCCAAGGCAGTGTGACAGCCCGGTGAATTCGCGCAAGAAAACTTTGAATTCGAGGCAGCCGAATGACGACCGCGTTCCTCTTTCCCGGGCAGGGCTCCCAGGCTGTCGGCATGGGCAAGACACTCGCCGAGGCTTTCCCGGTGGCCAAGGCCGTGTTCGACGAGGTCGATGCGGCGCTGTCGCAGAAGCTCTCTGCGCTGATGTGGGACGGTCCTCTCGACGAGCTGACCCTCACCGCCAACGCGCAGCCGGCGCTGATGGCCGTCAGCCTCGCGGTCGTGCGCGTGCTTGAAGCGGAAGCCGGGCTCGATCTGAAGCGCGACGCAGCCTTCGTCGCCGGCCATTCGCTCGGCGAATATTCGGCGCTCGCCGCCGCCGGCACCTTCAGCATCGCCGATGCGGCGCGCCTGCTGCGCATTCGCGGCGACGCCATGCAGAAGGCCGTGCCGCCGGGCGAGGGCGCCATGGCGGCCCTGCTCGGTGCCGAACTCGATCTGGCGCGCGCCATCGCCGCCGACGCGGCCCAGGGGCAGGCCTGCGAGGTGGCCAACGATAATGGCGGCGGCCAGGTCGTGCTGTCCGGGGCAAAGGCCGCCGTCGAGCGCGCCATTGCGCTGGCCGGCGAGCGCGGCGTCAGGCGCGCCATGCTCCTGCCGGTTTCGGCCCCGTTCCATTGCACGCTGATGCAGCCGGCGGCCGAGGCCATGCAGGCGGCGCTGGCGCAGGTTGCCATGCAGGCGCCGGTGGTGCCGGTCATGGCCAATGTCGGTGCAGCCCCGCTCACCGAGCCGGACGCGATTCGTGCCTCGCTGGTGGCGCAGGTCACGGGTACGGTGCGCTGGCGCGAATGCGTCGAGGCCATGACGGCGGCCGGCGTGACGCGTTTCGTCGAGGCCGGCAGCGGCAAGGTCCTGGCCGGACTGGTCAAGCGCATCGCCGCGGGCGCGACGCCGCTCTCGGTTGGAACGGCCGACGATGTTGCAGGTTACAAACCCTGAACGGCCGCAAGGGCGCGAACGGGTAAAAAAGCTCTGAACGGGCAAGAGACGGCAGAACGCCGAAAGGGAGAGACGATGCTTGATCTGACGGGCAGGAAGGCTCTTGTCACGGGCGCGACCGGGGGCCTCGGCGGCGCCATCGCGCGCGTGCTTCATGCACAGGGTGCCACGGTCGCGCTTTCGGGCACGCGAATGGAGGCCCTCGAGGCGCTGGCCGCCGAATTCGGCGAGCGCGTCGTGATCGCGCCCTGCAACCTCGCCGACAAGGATTCGGTCGAGGCGCTCGTGCCCTCAGCCGAGGAGAAGCTCGGCGGTCTCGATATCCTCGTGAACAATGCCGGCGTGACAAAGGACAATCTCTTCCTGCGCCTGAAGGACGAGGACTGGGACAGCGTCATCGCGGTCAACCTGACGGCGGCCTTCCGGCTCTCGCGCGCGGCCGTGAAGTCGATGATGCGCCGCCGTTATGGCCGCATCATCTCGATCGGCTCCGTCGTCGGCACCACCGGCAATCCGGGGCAAGGCAATTATGCCGCCTCCAAAGCCGGGTTGATCGGCATGTCGAAGGCGCTCGCCGCCGAAGTCGCCAGCCGCAACATCACCGTCAACGTCGTGTCGCCGGGCTTCATCGAGTCACCGATGACGCAGTCGCTGACCGAGAAGCAGCGCGAGGGCATCCTCTCCGACGTGCCGATGGGGCGCCTCGGCTCGGGCGCCGACGTCGCGGCCGCTGTGGCCTATCTCGCCAGTGGAGAGGCGGGATACGTGACGGGCCAGACCCTTCACGTCAACGGCGGAATGACAATGGTTTGAAGGCCTTGCTGTCGATTTTCAATAAGTTCCATGCTCCTCGGGACGCTCTCGCCAGCCATGATCTCGTGTGTTAACTAGCGCCGTCGGGCTGCGATGCAGGAGGCGGGGGACTTGACGGGAACCCGGTTGTTGCGTTTGTGCAGGCTTCGAGTTCCGACCCGTCGACACCGTTTCGGTGAGGTGGGATTCAGGAGTGACCGTCCCTATATGCGGCGCGATCCAGCGTTGCGTGTTTTCAATCTTTAAGGAAAAGACCCATGAGCGATGTCGCCGAGCGCGTGAAGAAGATCGTGGTCGAGCATCTCGGCGTCGAGCCTGAGAAGGTCGTGGATGGCGCCAATTTCATCGAGGATCTCGGGGCGGACAGCCTCGACACGGTCGAGCTCGTGATGGCGTTCGAGGAAGAATTCGGCGTCGAAATCCCTGACGATGCGGCCGAGACGATCGTGACCGTCGGCGACGCCGTCAAGTTCCTGTCGAAGACCGCCTGATCGACTGCTCTGGCCGATCGCTGCAGAAAGAGCCATGGTTTCGCGCAGTCTCCCGATGCGACGTGTCGTCGTGACCGGACTTGGCATGGTGACGCCGCTGGCCTGCGGCGTCGAGCCGACCTGGTCTCGTATCCTTGCCGGCGCCAGTGGCGCCGGCCCCATCACCAGTTTCGACTGCAGTGATCTGCCGGCGCGTATCGCCTGCAACATCCTGCGTGGCGACGGCTCGAACGGCACCTTCAATCCTGACGACTGGATGGAGCCGAAGGAGCAGCGCAAGGTCGACGACTTCATCGTCTTCGCCATGGCTGCCGCCAAGCAGGCGTTGACCGACGCGAACTGGAAGCCCGAGAGTTACGAGGACCAGATCGCGACCGGCGTCGCCATCGGCTCCGGGATTGGTGGGCTCGGCGGCATCTACGAGGCTTCGATCCTGCTCAAGGAGCGCGGCCCGCGCCGTCTCTCACCCTTCTTCATTCCGGGCCGGCTGAGCAATCTCGCTGCCGGTTACGTCTCGATCGAGCACGGCCTCAAGGGCCCCAATCACGCCGTGGTCACCGCGTGCTCGACCGGCGCGCACGCCATCGGCGACGCTTCTCGCATGATCGCGCTCGGCGATGCCGAGGTGATGGTCGCTGGCGGCGCCGAATCGGCGATCAACCGTCTCGGCATCGCAGGTTTCTGCGCCTGCCGGGCGCTCTCCACGGATTTCAACGACACGCCTGAAAAGGCCTCGCGTCCCTATGACAAGGATCGCGACGGATTTGTCATGGGCGAGGGCGCCGGCGTCGTCGTGCTCGAGGAACTCGAGCACGCTCTGGCGCGCGGCGCGCGCATCTATGCCGAGGTCGTCGGCTACGGCATGTCGGGCGACGCCTATCACATCACCTCGCCGGCCGAGGATGGCGACGGCGCCTATCGCTGCATGCAGGCCGCGCTGAACCGCGCCGGCATCACAGCCTCCGAACTCGACTACATCAATGCGCATGGCACCTCGACGCAGCTTGGCGACGAGATCGAGCTGCGCGCAGCCGAGCGCCTGCTCGCCAACGCTCCGAAGAAGCCGGCGATGTCGTCGACCAAATCGGCGACGGGCCATCTGCTCGGCGCGGCCGGCGCGGTCGAGGCGATCTTCGCGATCCTGGCGATTCGCGACCAGATCGCGCCGCCGACGATCAATCTCGACAATCCCTCCGTCGAGACCGATCTCGATCTCGTTCCGCACGTCGCGCGCAAGCGGAAGATCGACGTTGTTCTGTCGAACTCCTTCGGTTTCGGCGGAACGAACGCGTCGCTGGTGATGCGGCGCTATGCCGATGGCGCGTAAGTGCCTTCGGGCAGCGCGCTTTCGCCATAATGTTCGTTAGAGTGCTCCGCTCATTGTGGAGCGCGAATTTGCTTTCACAGGCACCGTGAATCCGGCTCTAGTAAATCGGCTATTTGCCGACAGGCTCCGGTTCGCGGTTTTTGCCGTCTGGCCGGATTGGGCCGTGATGATGTCCGAAGTGCGAGCGCTAGACCCGTGAACGATTCGCCCCGCGTTGCCCCGAAGAGCCCCAGCGAGGCTTTGAAGCCGGTCGCACCGCCGGCGCCGCCGCCGAAAGCGCGCCGGCGTCGGCGCAGCAGCCCCTTCGTTGCGATGATGAGCGGGCTGTTCACGGCGTTGCTCGTGGTCGCAGGGCTGGTCGGCGCCGGGGTCGCGATGGTCGGCAGCCAGAGCCGCGCGCCCGGGCCGCTCGCGAGTGATCGCGTCCTGATCATCCCCAAGGACAGCGGCCTGACGGAGATCGCCGATCTGCTGCAGCGCGAAGGCATGATCGAGCACCCTTGGGCCTTTCGCGTCTCGGCGCTGGTCAGCGGCAACTGGACCAAGCTGAAAGCGGGCGAATACCTGTTCAAGGCCCGAATCAGCCAAGCCGATATTCTCGACATCATTGCCGAGGGCAAGGTCGTCGAGCATTCGATCACCGTGCCCGAAGGGCTGACCAGCGAGCAGATCGTGGCGCGGCTGCGGGACAACGATCTGCTGACGGGCGACATCATCCAGGTGCCGCGCGAGGGCTCGATCCTGCCAGATACCTACCGGATTCCGCGTGGCTTCAGCCGGCAGGCGATCATCGACCGCATGACGCGCGACCAGCGCGCCGTGCTCGCGCGGGTCTGGGAGCGCAAGCCGGCCGACCTCCCGATCAAGACGCCGCAGGAACTCGTCGTGCTTGCCTCCATCGTCGAGAAGGAGACCGGGCGCGCCGATGAGCGGCCGCGCGTCGCCGGCGTCTTCATCAACCGGCTGAATCGCAAGATGAAGCTCCAGTCCGACCCGACGATCGTCTACGGCATCGTCGGCGGCAAGGGCACGCTCGGCCGCTCGATACAGCGCAGCGAGATCACCCAGGCCAGCCCTTACAACACCTATGTCATCGATGGATTGCCACCGGGGCCGATCGCCAATCCCGGCCGGGCCGCCATGGAGGCGGTGGTCAATCATTCCCGCACCAGGGATCTTTATTTCGTCGCCGACGGCAGCGGCGGACACGCCTTTGCCGAAACGCTCGATCAGCACAACCGCAATGTCGGGCGCTGGCGCCAGATCGAGGCGACGCGCCGCGAACCCGGCAAGCCTGCGGCGGAAACCTCCGTCGACAAGGTCGAGCCGCCCCCGGGGCCGGACACGCGCACGGAAGCGCCCGGCCAGCCGCCAGCCGAGGGCGAGGCCATCGAGACCTGGCCGGCTCCCGGCAACCGCCGCGCCGGCGCTTCGGGACCCCAGCAGGGGGCGAATCTCGCGGGAGGCGTGCGCGCGCGCGCCTTCGACGCCTCGGAGGGAACGGCGCGCGACCCGCTGCTGAACAAGAGCTTCGATCTCAATTCGCCGAAGCAGGTTCCCGCGCTCCGGCCCTGACGCCCGGCGCGCCGCCGTCCCCGTTTTCCTGAACCGGCGGGCCGGCCCGCGCTTGCTCCCCGCTGCCCCCGCCACTACGGTCCGGCCGCGTTGAGGGGCGGAGACCGACATCGTGGCCATCGAGAGCATGACGGGCTTTGCCCGCGCGGCCGGAACCGTGGGCATCCATGCCTGGGCCTGGGAGATTCGCAGCGTCAACGGCCGTGGCCTGGACATTCGCGTGCGCGTGCCGCCGGGCTTCGAGGTGCTGGCGGAGGCTGCCCGCAAGCGTCTGACCGGCGCCTTTGCGCGCGGCACGCTCCACGTCAATCTCCAGATCACCAGCGATGCCGGCCCGCCGCGCCCCCGCATCAACGAGGCGGCGCTGGCAGGCCTGCTGCAGTCGATCGCGCGTCTCCCGGCCTCGGATACCGTGCGCCCGCCATCCTATGACGGCCTGCTCGGCATCCGTGGCGTGGTCGAACTCGCCGAGGAGAGCGAGGATGCCCTGACAGTCGTCGAGGCGGCGGTTCTGGCTGGGCTGGAATCGGTCGTGCTCGGCCTGAAGGAGGCCCGCGCCAGCGAGGGCCGGGCGCTCGAGGTCGTCCTCTCCGGCCATCTCGAAACCATCGCGCGTTTGACGCTTCAGGCCGAACAGCATCCGGCCCGGGGGGTAGAAGCCATCCGCGAACGCATCGCGGCACAGGTCGCCGCCTTGCTGGAGGCGAGCCAGGCGCTCGATCCGCAGCGCTTGCATCAGGAGGCGGCGCTGCTGGCGGTCAAGGCCGACATCCGCGAGGAGATCGACCGGCTGCACGCCCATGTCGCGGCGTTGCGCCTGCTGTTCGACCAGGGCGGGCCGATCGGCCGCAAGCTCGATTTTCTGTCTCAGGAATTCGGCCGCGAGGCCTCGACGCTCTGCGCCAAGGCGGGCGATGCCGGCCTCTCGCGCATCGGCCTCGAACTGCGCACCGTGGTCGACCAGATGCGCGAGCAGGTTCAGAATGTGGAGTGAGTGCTGATGGCCGATGTTCTGCGCCCGGCCCGTCGTGGCCTGATCATGATCATGTCCTCGCCCTCGGGAGCGGGGAAATCGACGCTGACGCGGACGCTGTCCAAATCGCCGAGTGAGACCAATCTCGACCTGTCGATCTCGGTGACGACGCGCGCCAAGCGCCCCTCCGAGATCGAGGGGGTGCATTACCACTTCATCGATCGCGAGACCTTCGAGCAGATGCGCGATCGCGACGAACTGCTGGAATGGGCCGAGGTGCACGGCAACGGCTACGGCACGCCGCGCAAGCCCGTGGAAGCTTCGCTTAAGGCGGGCCGCGATGTGCTCTTCGACATCGACTGGCAGGGCACACAGCAGATCCTGGAGCGCGCGCGCGAGGACGTCGTCAGCATCTTCATCCTGCCACCCTCGATGGCGGAGCTGCGTTCGCGCCTGGTGCGCCGCGCCGAGGACGCGCCCGACGTCATCGCCAAGCGTCTTGCCAACGCCCGCGAGGAGATCGCGCGCTGGACCGTCTACGACTACGTCATCGTCAATGACGACCTCGACAAGGCCTATGAGGCCGTCCGTTCGATCCTTGCCGCCGAGCGGCTCAAGCGCAGCCGCGCCATCGGCCTCGGTGAATTCGTCGAGCAACTGCTGACCGAGAAACTGCCCTGAGCGCAGACGTCAGAGCCGCGCCGCCAGCGTGTTGGCGAGCCTGACGAAGCCTGCCACCGGCACCTCCTCGGCACGGGCGGTGGGTGCGAGGCCGGCGTCATCGATCCATGCGCCGGGCTCCGCCAGCACGGCCTTCAGGCTTTGCCGCAGCATCTTGCGGCGCTGGCCGAAGGCCGCGAGCGTGATCCGTTCGAGCAGGCGCCGGTCGCAGGGCTCCGGATGGGCGCGCGGCACGAGCTGCACCACCGCCGAGGTGATCTTGGGCGGAGGCACGAAGGCGCTGCGCGGCACGTCGAACAGGATCTTCGTCTCGCACCGCCAGTTGCACAGCACCGCCAGCCGGCCGTAATCCGCCCGCTGCTCCGGCGTCGCCACGATCCGCTCGGCGACCTCGCGCTGGAACATCAGCGTGAGCGAGGTCCACCAGGGCGGCCAGGCCTCCGGGCTGAGCCAGCCGACCAGCAGCGGCGTGCCGATATTATAGGGCAGGTTCGCGATGATGCGGGCGGGCCTGCCGTCGAGCCGGCTCGAGAGGTCGACCGCCAGCGCGTCGCCATCGACGATCTCCAGACGGCCGGGATAATGCGCCGCGATCTCCTCCAGTGCCGGCAGGCAGCGCCGGTCGCGCTCTATCGCGATGACCCGGCCGGCGCCGTTCGCCAGCAGCGCCCGCGTCAGCCCGCCGGGGCCAGGTCCGATCTCCACGACCGTCTCGCCTTCCAGTGATCCGGCCGAGCGCGCGATCCGCGAGGTCAGGTTGAGATCGTAGAGGAAGTTCTGGCCCAGCGACTTCTGCGCCATCAGCCCATGGCGCTCGACCACCTCGCGCAGGGGCGGCAGGGTATCGATCTGGCTCATGCGGCGGCCCGTTCGTGCTGCGCCACCATGCGTGCAGCCAGTTTTAGCGCGGCGACCAGGCTGTCCGGCCGCGCGATGCCCTTGCCAGCGATGTCGAAGGCGGTGCCGTGGTCCGGCGAGGTGCGGATGAAGGGTAGGCCCAGTGTGACGTTGACGCCCTCGTCGAAGGCGATCGTCTTGATCGGGATCAGCGCTTGGTCGTGATACATCGCCAGGGCCGCGTCATAGCCGGCGCGTGCCCGCGCATGGAACATCGTATCCGCCGGATAAGGACCGCCGGCATCGATGCCGAGTGCCCGCAGCGCCGCGACGGCGGGCCGGACGACGGTTGCATCCTCGTGGCCGAGAGCACCGTCTTCGCCGGCATGGGGGTTGAGTCCGCTCAGCGCCAGCCGCGGCGCGGCGATGCCGAAGCTGCGCGTCAGGCCCTCTGCGACGATCCGCCCGGTCGCGACGATCAACTCCGTGGTCAGCAGGTCCGGCACTGCCCGCAGCGGGACATGGATGGTGACCGGCACGACCGCGAGTTCGGCGCACCAGAGCATCATCACGGGAAGGGGCGGCGGCCCGCCATCGGCCGCGAGATGGGCGAGATATTCAGTATGGCCGGGATGAGCGAACCCGGCCGCGTAGAGCACCGATTTCGCGATCGGGTTGGTCACGACCGCGCCGGCTCGCCCTTGCCGTACGGCCGCGACGGCGCGCGCGATCGATGCGATCGTGCCTGGCGCCGTCGCCGGGTCGGGGCGCCCGGGCTCTGCAGTCACCGCCTCGTCGAGCGGGATCACCGGCAGCGCGTCGGGGAAGTGCCGTCCGACCTCGTCCCAGCTACAGGCGACCAGGGGCACGTCGAGTCCGAGCCGTCGGGACAGCCTCGCCAGATGGTCGATATCGGCGAGGCAGGCGAAGCTTGGAAGAGCGAGAGCCTTGCGGCGCTGCCAGGCGAGCAGGCTGAGCTCGGGTCCGATACCGGCCGGGTCGCCCTGTGTCAGGGCGAGCGGCGGCAAGGGCATCGCGGCCTCCGCGCGCATCTGGCAGTCCTTGTCACCATGGCGCCGCTGCCGGGCTCCGGCTCAGCGGCTGGAGGTCACGCCGTCGCCGACGGACGAGGCGTCGAGGTTTTGCGAGTAGCTGAGCTCGCCGAGCGTCCTGAGTTCGAGCCGGAACATCACGGTGCGCGTGTCCTTCGTCGCGCCGGACTGGCGGTCGGCATAGCTCTGCGAATAGCTGACGTCGAAGACGGTGCATTCGTCGGTGTAGTTGATCCCGAACGACGTCGAGGCGGCCTGGAACAATCCCGTATCCGTATATTTCGGGATCGCGACCGTCGATGGGGACGCGAGCCACGCGGCGTACTGAGTGGCCCGGACCTCGCGGTCATATTTGTACTTGTCGAGATCGAACAGGACGCCGGCCCGCAGGCGCCAGTTCGGCGTGACCAGAAGCGACCCGTTGAGCGAAACGCCCTCGCGTCGGCGGAAGATACCGAGGTTGGGTTGTGGCTCATAGCGGCCATAACCCAGCGAGGCGGTCACGACACTCGTCGCATAGGTCGCGGCGGCGTCGATGCGCTGTGTCTCGAAGGTGCTCTGGTTCAGACGTGTCGCGCCCGTGAAGAACAGTCCCGTGAAGGGCGAGAACTGGGCACGCGCCACGATATCGGACTTGGTCGTCTCGAGACCGGAATCCAGGCCGGTGTTGAGCAGGTCTCCACTGGCGAAGGAGTTGCGGCCCGCCAGGTGATAGGATTGGCCGAGCAGCAGGTTGGCAAAGCCTTCCTTGCCGAAGCGCCCGGTGTAGAGCGCACCGACATTGGCGCGCGTACCGCCCTCGACCCGGTCGTAGCCGGAGAACTTGCCGCTCCACTCGAACAGGTTATTGGCGTCGAAGACGAGGCTCTGCGCGTCCTCGTTGGCAACGCGCAGGCTGTTGGTCTCGTTCGGGCGGGCCACGATCTGCGCCACCGGCTCGATGATATGCGTGCCCCAGGACGTCTTGGCGACGAAGGGGTAGCGATACATCAGGCCGATCGCCGGCATCGCCCGGCCGAAGACCTCGTCCGAAGTGTCGGCGATCGTTCGGACATTCGCGTTCGGATAACCGGTCGTGTCCGGGTTGACCGAGAAGATGTCGGCTCGCACCGAGGCATAGGGCGTCCAGACCTGGCCGAGTGGGTCGATGATGTTGCGCCGCCACGACACCTCGGCGGTGGCGCGCGCGACGCTGCCGGCGAGGCCGCGGATCAGACATGTGCTCTTCTGATAGACGGCGCAGCCGTCATACAGAGAATAGCCCACGCCGGTGTTCGTCG
Organism: Bosea sp. 124; assembly: GCF_003046175.1. Classification (NCBI taxonomy): domain Bacteria; kingdom Pseudomonadati; phylum Pseudomonadota; class Alphaproteobacteria; order Hyphomicrobiales; family Alloboseaceae; genus Allobosea; species Allobosea sp. 124. Next base: position 5,000,456 of record NZ_PZZM01000001.1, on the reverse strand, counting down.
TGCCGCTGACCAGATAGGCCGTCTGACGGGGCAACTGCTGGAACGCCGCCCTATCGCGCGTGAGATGCGTGACATTGGCGTTGAAGCTCAGTTCGCCGCCGAGGAAGCTCGGCTTGTGAACCCGCTTGTTGTAGTCGAGCACTGGCAGTACGACCGGCTGCTGCTTCTGCCAGTCCGTCGAAGTCAGCGGCTGGAAATAATAGCCGCGCAGGTCGAACCAGGCGGTTGCGCTCTGGCCGTTCAGATAGGCGGTCGAGATCGCTTCCTGGAGGTAGGTGGTGGCGCTGAAGCTCTCGTTGAGGATGCGGTAGTTCTTGTAGAACCAGCGATCCGTCGACATCGAGGCGTTCCAGCCGAACGTCCATCGCGGATTGATGAAGAACTTGCCGTTGGTCTCCACCGAGCCGCGGAACGTGTCTTCGCCGGCGCCCAAGGGAGCCGCCAGGAACGCTTCCTTCTCCTGCTGGAAGATGCCCGAGGCACGGATCGTGTAGGAGCCGTTCACCACGCGGTGGCGCCATTCGACCTGGCCGAGTAGGCCCTGCCGGCTCAGATAGGTCGGCGTTACCGTCAGGTCGTAGTTCGGCGCCAGGTTGATGAAATAGGGCAGCCCGACGCCAAAGCCGAGCGGCCCGGTGTTGAGGAACTTCGGCGACAGGAAGCCGGATTTCCGCTTCACCGTCGAATCCGGCCCCGACATGTAGGGGATATAGGCCAGCGGCACGCCTGCGAATTCGAGACGGGCCTCCTCGTAATAGATCGTCTGCTCGGCCTTCTTGTGGATGATCCGCGCCGAGCGGACCTGCCACAGCGGCGGCCTCTCGGGGTTGTCCTTGCAGGGCTCGCAGGCGGTGTAGATGCCCTTCTCGAAGATGAAGGTTTCGCCGTCGGTACGCTCGGCGCGGGGTGCGCTGAAGCGGGTCTTGTCGGGGTTCACGACGCGAAGCGAATCGATGAAGCCGTCGCGGAAATCGTCCGTCAGGTTGAAGCGGTCGCCGGTGATGACGGTGCCGTTCGCCTCGGTGATGCGGGCATTGCCGGTCGCGACGACTCGCTTGCCGGCCTGGTCGTAGGTGACCTTGTCGGCCTCGATCGTGCGGCCCTGATAGAGAATCTGGACGTCGCCGACGGCCGAAACGGTCTTCTTGTCGTTGTCGTAGACCAGTTCGCGTGCATCGACGACCATCCGCTCCTGCTTGGCAGGCGGAGTCTGCGCGAAGGCGCTCCCGGCGGAGGCCAGGATACAGGCAAGGCTCGAGGCGAGGGCGGTCGCCGCGGCAAAACGAGCCATGCGTGTCACGCCCGGAAGCATACGCTCAATCCTAAATTAACCATAGGCACAGTAAGATTTACCCGTCTTCCTGATGGAGGAGGGCCAGAACACCCAGCATCGCTCCAATGGTCGCGGGCAGCCACGCTGCGACCATCGGATTGACGATGCCCGACGAACCGAGCTCTTCCGAAAGCTGCGTCGCAACATAGAGCACGAAGCCTGCGGCGACACCACCTATCACCAGTTTGGTCACCCCACCAAACCTGAAAAATCTTAAGGAAACGGATGCGGCCACCAGCACCATGGCGACGAGCAGCAGGGGCCGCGCCATCAGCGACTGGTAGCGTAGTTCGTAGCGCGTGGTGTCGAGGCCGGCCCGCTGCGTCCGCTCGATCACGGCCGGCATCGACCAGAACCCGACGGCGTCGGGCGGGGTAAAGCTCTGCCGCACCTGTTCGGGCTCCAGCGTCGTCGCGAACAGATAGGTCTGGTACGTCTGTGGCTCTTCCATGGCGGAGACGACGCGGGCATCCGTCAGTTCCCAGTAGCCGGGATGCAGCACGGCCTGCCGCGCGTCGATCCGCTCGCTGAAGCCGCCGCCGGGCGAGAAGCTGAATATCGCGACATTCGCCAGGCCGTTGCCCTCCGGCAGCGATCCGGACGCCCGGATGATCGCCTGCCCGTCGATGCTGCGCTGCCTCAGCCAGATGTCGGGCGCGTTGCCCGACATGGCGGCACGAACGAACAGGCGGGTTTCGAGCGCCGTGGCCTTGCGCTTCAGCTCGGCCGCGACGGGGTTGTAGACCAGGATCGAGACGAGCCCGATCACACCGGCGACCATCGCCGCCGGCTGCAGGAACTGCCAGGCCGACACGCCGACAGAGCGGGCGACGACAAGTTCGAGCTTCCGGCTCAGTGTCAGCAGCGCGAACATGCCGCCGAACAGCACGGCGAAGGGGAAGATCTGTTCGGCCACGCTCGGCACGCGAAACAGCGCGAGCTGCACGATCAGCGGCGTCGTCGCAGCCGGCGAATCGCCGGCTCTCCGCATCAGCTCGACGAAATCGAGCGTGCCGATCAGGAAGAAGAACGTGCCGAATACACCCAGGATCGAGCGGGTGAACTGCTTCGTCAGATAGCGTCCGAAGGTGGAGGTCAGCAGCATCAGGCGCGCCTGAACCTGGCCGTCAGCCCGGCCAGCGGCGCTTTCAGCGGCGCCGTCGCCCGGGAGAAGAATGGCCGCAGGCGCTGGCCATACAGGATCACCGCCGTGGCGGCGATGATTGCGACCACCGGCAGCACATAGAGCATCACAGCCGCCAAGGGTGACCGGACGCTCGCCGTCCAGGCCATATAGGCGCCGATTCGGGTTGCTGCGACGATCAGGATCGCGGCCTGGATCGCGAAGGCGCGGCCCTGGCGGGTGGTGCGCGCCTCGCCGATGCAGGCGAAGGCGATCAGCATGAACGCCATCGGGTAGAGCGGTGCCGAGAGGCGGTTGTGCAGTTCGGCACGGAAGCGCCCCTCTTGGTATTTGTAGTAGTTCTCGTTCGGATCCTGATTGAGGAGCTGCCAGGTCGAGCGTTCGCGCGGCTTGTAGACTGCCTTGTCGCCGTCGCCTTCGCCCGCACCGCCGGTGGCGTCGCCAGACAAGGCCGACAGGTTCAGCGCATAGCGCTCGAACGAGATGATCGAGGTCGTGTCGGTGTTCTTGGTCTCGCGCTGGATCGTGCCCTTTTCCAGCATCAGGAAGCTGGAGCCGTCGACCTCGACGGTGCGGCCGCGCTCGGCGATGTAGATCGAGGGCTGGTTCGGGTCACGCCTGTCCTGCATGAAGATGCCGACCAGCGCATCGCCCGAACGCTCCCGGTAATGGAAGGTGACGCCTGAATCGAGCGAGACGAACTGCCCCTCCTTGACGACATTGGCGACGAAATCGGCCCGGATCAGCGTGATCAGGTCGCGCAGCATCCGAAAGCCCGTCGGCATCACCGACAGCGTCATCCAGCTCACCAGCAGCGAGACCGCGATCGTCAGCACGATGAAGGGGCGCGTGATGCGATGCGGCGCGACGCCGGCAGCGTTCATCACGATCAGCTCGGAATCGCCGTTGAGCCGGTTCAGCGTATAGAGCGTCGCCATGAACAGCGCGACGGGCGCGATGCCGGCGATCAGCGCCGGCAGCGACAGAAGCGTCACGGTGAAGAAGATCAGCACCGTCTGGCCCTTGCCGGTGATCAGATCGACCTCGCGCAGCGCCTGGGTGACCCAGATCACGCTTGTGAGCCCGACCAGCAGGACGATCGATGCGATCGTCGCCATCTTCAGGATGTAGCGGTCGAGACGCTGCAGCAGCACGCTTGGGCTTCCGATTGGGCAGCACGGGATCAGCCCTGCGCTGGTGGTTCGCGGAAATCACCCTATGGTATAGGCGCAATCAAGGCGCAAACGGGAATCGTTTGCGGCCGTTTCGTTTCGTCCCGCCCAAAGCCCACTCGCAACATCGTGAGCCGATCATGTCGCAGCGCCTGAAGCTCGAGATCAAAGCCCTCAACGCGATCGGAGGGCAGGACCTCGTCATTCTCGTCTCCGACACGCTCACGCCGCCGAAAGCCGCCGAGGAATGGCTGGGAGAGGGCGCCCATGCCCTGCTCGCGCGCGCCGCCGCCGCCGAACGCTTCAAGGGCAAGGCACTCGCCGGGCTGACGCTGCTGGCTCCGGACGGTGCCGGCTATGAGCGCCTGATCGCGGTCGGCGTCGGTCCCGAGGCCGAGCGCGGCACGCTCGATTTCGCCAAGCTCGGCGGTGCCATTGCCGGCCGCCTCGGTCATGGCCGCAGCGTCGATGTGATTCTGGCGTTGCCGGAAGGGCCGCTCGGTGCCGAGCATGCAGCGGAGATCGCACTCGGGATGCGGCTGCGCTCCTATGTCTTCGACCAGTACAAGACGAAGAGCAAAAAGCCGGAGGAAGCCGAGCCGATCGCGGTGACGCTGCGCGCCGGCGACCCCTCGCTGGTGAAGAAGGCGCTGAAGGCGCGCGACGCGGTCGCGGCCGGTGTCGAACTCGCGCGCAATCTCGTCAACGAGCCGCCGAACGTCCTCTATCCGGAGGAGTTCGCCGACCGGGCCGCCAAGCTCGAGAAGCTCGGCGTCGAGGTCGAGGTCCTCGACGAGAAGCAACTCCGCAAGATCGGCATGCGCGCGCTTCTGGCCGTCGGCCAGGGCTCGCGGCGCGAAAGCCGCGTCGCGATCATGCGCTGGAACGGCGCCAAGAGCAGCGTCCAGCCGATCGCCTTCGTCGGCAAGGGAGTGACCTTCGACACCGGCGGCATCTCGCTGAAGCCCGGTGCCGGCATGGAGGACATGAAGGGCGACATGGCTGGCGCGGCCTGCGTCACCGGCCTGATGCATGCGCTCGCGGCCCGCAAGGCCAAGGTCAACGCCATCGGTATCATCGGCCTCGTCGAGAACATGCCCGACGGCAACGCCCAGCGCCCGGGCGATATCGTCACTTCGCTTTCGGGCCAGACCATCGAGATCATCAACACCGACGCGGAAGGGCGGCTCGTTCTGGCCGATGTGCTCTGGTACACGCAGGAGCAGTTCAAGCCGCAGTTCATGATCAACCTGGCGACGCTGACCGGCGCGATCCTGGTCGCGCTGGCGCAGGAGTATGCCGGGCTGTTCTCCAACAGCGACGAACTCAGCGAGCGGCTCTCGGCGGCTGGCAAAGCCACGGGCGAAACCGTGTGGCGCATGCCGCTCGGCAAGGCCTACGACAAGATGATCGATTCGAAGTTTGCCGACATGAAGAACGCCGCCGGCCGCCATGGCGGATCGATCACCGCCGCCCAGTTCCTGCAGCGCCATGTCAACGACTGCCCCTGGGTGCATCTCGACATCGCCGGCACCGGCATGAGCTCGCCGAACTCCGAAACCAATCGGTCCTGGGGCTCGGGCTGGGGCGTGCGCCTGCTCGACCGGCTGGTCGCCGAGCATTACGAGAGCTGACTCGATCTGGCAGGGTGCAGGCGCAGATTGCTGTAACATAAAGGCTTTCGATGGCCGAGATCCTGTTCTTCCACCTTCAGTCGCGCCCGCTCGAACAGGTGCTGCCGACGATCCTCGACCGCGCCTTGTCGCGCGGCCAGAGGGTGGTGGTCGAGCTGTCGAGCCAGGAGCGGCTGAGCGCGGTCGACGACCATCTCTGGACCTATTCGGACGAAAGCTTCCTGCCCCATGTCACGGCGATGGAGGCCGATGCCGCGAGCAACCCGGTGGTGCTGACGACGCATGCGCACAACCCCAACGCTGCCCAGGTTCGCATCTGCGCCGAAGGTGTTCGCATTCCCGACGCAATGCAGGACTACGAGCGCGTTGTTCTGATATTCGATGGTGACGATCCCGACGCGCTGACCGCGGCGCGCGAGGATTGGAAGAAGGCCAGGGCCTCGGGTCTCGCCGCCAGCTACTGGCAGCAGGACGAGACCGGCCGCTGGGAGAAAAAAGCGTGAGACTGCCCATTCTGTTCGTTTGTGCCGCCGCGCTTGGCGGGTGCTCCGTCGATATGGGCGGCTTCGCCTTCACCTCCGAAAGCCGCGACGGCCGGACGACCGCGACGACGAGCAGCATCACGGCCCGCGCCTCGACGCGGGAGGCGAGCCTAACGCCCGACGGCGAATGCAGCGCCGATGTCTCTCTCGATCCCTCGACCCGCCCGCTGCCACCGTCCATCGCCGAAGGCATCACCGAATGCGAGCTGGTCAAGCTCAAGGGCGCCCGCCCGACCGACGTGCTGATCGGCGAAAGCGGCAAGGGCCAGCGCGAGACGCAGGTGCTCTACGCCGAGCCGGGCGGCCGCGAGATCTACATGTTCACCGACAACCGGCTGAGCCGGATCGTGAAGCCCGGGCAGGGTTGACCGGCGCGAGGCGTCATCCCTGCTGGATTGATCATCCGGTCTGATCTGGCCAGTGATAAGCCCAAATCGACAGACGAGATCATCCGAGCCATCGACTCAGATTTCGCCATTCTTCGCAGCGTCTCCACCGATCAACAGGTCCCGAATCGTCTTTGGCACCGGATATCCGTATCCGTCTCCGAGATCATGCCAACGAAGCCGACCGGATCGATGATGATCGCTGGTATAGAGGTCGGTTCCGATGGCTTCCATCGCCAGCAACAGGGCCTGGGTCGAGTCAACTCCATATCCGGCGCCTTCATGGGCGCCTTCCGGCCATCCAATGCGATAGCGGCAGGACCAATCGCGCTCTCCCTGAACGGGAAGGTCGACCGATACCGCGATGGCGACATCACGCCCCCCGTCGGAGTAATGAAGCATCCGTTCAGCTATCTTCATGCAGCGCCTCAATAGTTGAAGGGCGGGATTTGCCGGCGAGCCAGGCAAGCTGAATAACGTTGGTAGGTCTGCTCGTAACATGACGCCAAACCAACCATTCGGCATTGGAATATATCGCGATCGAACTGTGCTTCGCAGATCGCGCGCAAGCCGCGGCTGGTTGCCGCTGCTATGGATTGAAGTGGATTGAGAGCCGCGCCAGAACCAACAGCCGCATCTCCGGCAGTCCATTGCCCTGCGTCCGGATTTCCTGCGGGTACGCAAGGTTGATCCGGGTTGAAACTCTCTTTTGCCATCAGGCGGCAAAGCCGCTCGAACGCGGCCATCATGCGATCGCCTGCTATCTTCGATGATAGCGCCAAGGCTTGTTTGCGACTGGCGTTCTGGTCGTAGAAATTGATGAGCTGGCGCATCTGTTGCTTTCCCGAGAGCGAGAACGCCGATGCTAAGCGGCGCAATACCTCCCGGGATAAGTTAGCGGTGCTCAGGCGCTCTCCAGCTCCGCGCTCAACTCCAGCCACTCTTCCTCCGCGGCCTCCAGCGTCTTCGCCAGAACCGCGCGCTGCTTCGACAACTCGCGCGCCTTGTTCGGGTCGCGGGCGAAGGCCGAGCCGTTGCCGAGCACGCCGTCGACCTTCTCGATCAGCCCGGTCAGTTTGGCGATCTTGGCCTCCGCGAGGTTGAGCTTCTGCCGCAGCGGGCCTTGCGCCACGCGTTTCACCGCTGCGCCCTTGCGCTCCTCAGCCTTGCCGTTGGCGGCCGCGGCGTCCGGAGTGGCCTTCTCGCGCCTGGCCGCCTTGGCGCCGCCGAGCACGAGGCTGCGATAATCCTCCATGTCGCCGTCGAAATTCTTGACCGTGCCGTCGCCGACGATCCAGAGCCGGTCGGCACAGGATTCGATCAGGAAGCGGTCATGGCTGACGAGGATGACGGCGCCCGGATAATCGTTGATCGCGTTGACCAATGCGGTGCGGCTGTCGATGTCGAGATGGTTCGTCGGCTCGTCGAGGATGAGCAGGTGAGGGCCGCCGAAGGCTGCCAGCCCGAGCATCAGCCGGGCCTTCTCGCCGCCCGACAGGTTCTTGACCGGCGTCTCGGCCTTTTGCGCCGGAAAGCCGATCTGCGCCGCCTTGGAGCGGACCTTGGCCTCGGGCGCGTCGGGCATCAGGTCGCGCAGATGGCCGACCGGCGTGTCCTCCATCCGCAACTCGTCGAGCTGGTGCTGGGCGAAATACGCCGTCTCCAGCTTGGACGAACTGCGCATCTCGCCCGACAGCGGCGCGAGCCTGCCGCCGATCAGCTTGCAGAAGGTCGACTTGCCGTTGCCGTTCGAGCCGAGCAGCGCGATGCGGTCGTCCGGCAGCAGTGTCAGGTTCAGCTTGGAGAGCACCTTGCGCTCGCCATAGCCTGCGCTGGCGTCGTTCAGCACGATCATCGGCGGCGCCAGCGGGCGCTCGGGACCAGGCAGGCTGAACGGTTGGACGTCGCGGTCGACGATGCTCGCGATCGATTCCATCTTTTCGAGCCGCTTGACGCGCGACTGGGCCTGGCGCGCCTTCGAGGCCTTGGCCTTGAAGCGGTCGACGAAGGCCTGAAGATGCTTGCGCTCGGCGTCCTGCTTCTCCTTGGCCTTGGAGAGCTGCATCTGCTTCTCGGCGCGCTGCTTGACGAAAGAGGTGTAGCCGCCGCGATAGATCGTCAGCTTGCCCTGATCGAGATGCAGGATGTGGTCGACGCAGGTGTCGAGCAGTTCGCGGTCATGGCTGACGACGAGGACAGTGTGCGGGTAGCGCTCGAGATAGTCGTAGAGCCAGAGCGTGCCTTCGAGGTCGAGATAATTGGTCGGTTCGTCGAGCAGCAGCAGATCGGGCTCGGAGAACAGAACGGCCGCCAGCGCGACGCGCATGCGCCAGCCGCCGGAAAAATCGGAGCAGGGCCGCTGCTGGGCCTCTTCGTTGAAGCCGAGGCCGTGCAGCACCGTGGCTGCCCGCGCCGGGGCCGAGTGGGCATTGATGTCGGCCAGCCGCGTCTCGATCTCGGCGATGCGGTGCGGATCGGTCGCGGTCTCCGATTCCGCCATCAGCGCGGCGCGCTCGGTGTCGGCGGCGAGCACGACCTCGATCAGCGATTCAGGTCCGCCCGGCGCTTCCTGGGCGACGCCGCCTATCCGGCGGCCCTTGGGCAGGCTGATCGTCCCGCCCTCCGGCGAGAGCTCGCCGGTGATCATCCGGAACAGGGTGGTCTTGCCGGTGCCGTTGCGGCCAACGAGGCCCACGCGCGAGCCATCCGGCAGCGAGGCGCTGGCATGGTCGAGCAGCAATCTCTCGCCGAGACGGTAGGTGATATCGTTGATGGTGAGCATGGCCGGGGTTTTGGCGTGAAGCCGAGGCGAAGGCAATCACGAAAACCAGGGCAAATGCCGCGCCACGCTTTCGCCATGATACCGCCTTTTCGCGGCCGGGAGGCGCCGTCACGCAGGGTAAGTCAAGAATTCCTGATTCGGCGGGGACGTCATGCGGTTCGATTTGAATGCATTCGGTCGGCGTCGTAGCTCGATGGCCGCCTCGATGCTCGTCTTCCTGTCGGTCCTGGCCGGCAGTGTCGCTGCGCTGGCAGCCTTCGTGCCTCTGTCCTAACGTCACTCTTCAACCAAAGTTAACCTTGGTCTGCTGTATTCGGTGTTGGTTAAACCAGCGCCGAAACCGGAGTCCCGGGATTTTGCTCAGCCTCAGGGTCAGACTTCCTGCCGCCATGCTCGGGCTGGCGTGCCTGGCCGTGCTCGCGGTCGGGCTGTCCGCCTATCGCGCGGTGACGGTCTGGGCCGAGGATGCCGTCGAGGAGCGACTCAGTGTTCTCGCGGAGGGGCGTGCCAGGGCGCTGGAGCGCCGCTGGCAGCGTCTGGGCGCAGAGCTCTCCGTTCAAGCGCGCAGCGCTTATCTCGTGTCCTCTCTCGACGAGATCAGGGGGTGGATGGAGCTGCCCGAGGAGCGCGCGAGGATCGTGGCGCATTTCCAGGGTGATGGGCTGCCCGATCGCGACGAGCGCATGCAGCGCACCGGCGCCGGGCAGAGCCACGGCTATCTGCAGCGGCACGCGGCGATCCACGATACCTATCTCGCCGCGCTTCAGCAGTTCGACTATGCCGACATCTACCTCGTCTCGCCGAGGGGGCGGGTGGTCTACAGCGTCACCAAGGGGCCGGAATTCGGGCGCCTGCTGAGTGATCCGGATCTGGCGGAGACGGGCCTTGCAAAGGTCGTCGCCGCCGCTGCGACGGCCGCTGACGAGCCCTCCATGCGCGATCTGGCGCCCTATGACGTGATCGGCGGCGAGCCCCGTGCCTTTCTGGCGCAGCGCTTCCGCAATCCGGCCTCCGGAGAGCTGGTCGGGACGATGGTGATCTCGATCAGCCCGGCCTTCATCGACAATACGCTGGCCTCGATTGCGGGCGCCTCCTTGGACATCATGACGTATGTCGTCGGCGCGGATGGATTCATGCGCTCCGATCCGGCGGCGCGCCGCGCCGGCACTGCGCCGGCCGGGACACTCGACCGGAACCGGCTGACGCAGACCGGCGGTTCGCTGTTGAGATTGGCCAGTCGCGAGGGCGAGCCGCTCGTCGTCATCGGCCGCGAATTTCAGGTCGGGCAGGGCACCTGGCTGCTCTGGCTCGCTGAGCCGGAGCGCGTCGCCTTCGCTGTGGTCGACAAGATGGACCGGGCAATCGTGATCGGCGGGCTCAGCGTCCTCGGTCCGCTCTTGCTGGTCGCGCTCCTGCTCGGCCTGTCCGTGGCGCGGCCGATCGGCGGTCTGGCCGAGGCGCTCGCCGGCATCGCCGCGGGCCGCACAGACCAACGCATCCCGGGCGAGAAGCGGCGAGACGAGATCGGCGAGATTGCGCGATCGGTCCGCCAGATCCGCGAAAACCTGCTGCAGGACGAGGCCGCTCGCCTGGGTGAGCGCGAGGAGCGCGAGAAGGAGGCGGGCGTCCAGCGCATGACGCTGCTCGCCGATCTCGCCAGCGACCTCGAACGCTCCGTGCTCGGCGTGACCGCCGCCGTATCGGCATCGGCCGAACAGCTCAACGTCACGGCCCATGAGCTTTCGGGCGGCGCGCGGCAGACCCTGGCGAATGCCGGGACCGTCCATGGCGCGACCTCGCGTGCGGTCGCCAGCATCCGCTCGATCGAGGGCGCCGCACGGGAACTGCGGCACGCCATCGACCAGCTCGACGGCGACGTCCAGTCGTCCGACCGATCGGCTCGCTCGGCCAAGGAGCATGCCGACCAGATGGGCGGCGTCGTCGATCAGCTCGCCGCCGGCGCGGCGCGCGTCTCCGATGTCATTGGCCTCATCTCCGACATCGCGGCCCAGACCAATCTGCTCGCCCTCAACGCCACCATCGAGGCGGCGCGCGCCGGAGAGGCCGGGCGCGGCTTCGCCGTGGTCGCTTCCGAGGTGAAGGGCCTGTCGGGACAGACAGCGCGGGCGATCGACGACATCTCGCGCCAGATCGCGACGATGAACGAGGCTACGACCGCGACGGTCGAGGCGATCACCGGCATCCGCGACATGATCGGCGGCCTGAGCGAGGCGGTCAGGCGCTCGGCCGAGACGATGCGGCGCCAGCACGGCGTCACTCACGCGATCGTCGAGGATGTCGGCATGGCGACGAGCGAGTTCAGTCGCATCGGCGAGGCGACGAGCCTTGTCTCCGCCGCCTCGCAGCAAACCTCGGACGCAGCCGCCGCGGTGTCGCGCGCCTCCGGCGAACTGACGGAACTCGCCCACTCGCTGAAATCGCGCGTCGCGGAATTCATCGTGCAAATCCGTGCCGCATGACTGTGCCGCATGACCGTGCGGCGTGACTGTGCAGCATGACCGCACCGTCTGGTCCGGTCTGCCCGGCCGGGTCCTTGTCGGGCGCCGGGCCAGCGTTTAACGCTTGCAACATGACACGCACCGCCTTCTACACCGGCTCCTTCGACCCCGTCACCAACGGCCATGCCGACGTCATCGCCGGGGCTGCCCGGCTTTGCGACCGCCTTGTGCTGGCGATCGGCGTCCACCCCGGCAAGACGCCGCTGCTGAGCGCCGAGCACCGTGCCGAACTCCTGCGCGCGGTCGCGACGCCGCTGCTGGTGGCGACGGGGGCTAGCCTCGACGTCGTGACCTTCGACGATCTCGCGGTCGATGCGGCGCGCCGCGCCGGCGCCACGATCATCGTCCGCGGCCTGCGCGACGGCTCCGACCTCGACTACGAGATGCAGATGGCCGGTATGAACGCGGTCATGGCGCCCGAGCTGCAGACGGTCTTCCTGCCGGCATCGCCGGCGGTGCGCCATATCACCGCGACGCTGGTCCGGCAGATTGCGGCGATGGGGGGCGATGTCGCGCCCTTCGTTCCCGCGGCGGTGCTCCAGGCGCTGAAGGATCGCTTCGCGCAGCGCTGACGACGCTGCGGCAAGTCAGGCTGCGCTTCGATCACATCCTGCGGATTTTGGTTTGCATTTTGCGCAGAGCGATGGTGTCTCTGGGCGAAGTGACTCGATGCGCCATCCGCCGCGCATCGCCCCCCAATTGAGTTTGTCCGATGCGCCTCTCCCGCTATTTCCTGCCGATCCTGCGCGACACGCCGAAGGAAGCCGAGATCGTCTCGCACCGGCTGATGCTGCGCGCCGGCATGATCCGCCAGCAATCGGCCGGCATCTACTCCTGGCTCCCGCTCGGCCTGCGCGTGCTCAACAAGATCAGCGCCGTCGTCCGCGAGGAGCAGGATCGCTCGGGCGCGATCGAAATCCTGATGCCGACGGTGCAGTCTGCCGATCTCTGGCGCGAGAGCGGGCGCTATGACGCCTATGGCAAGGAGATGCTGCGCATCAAGGACCGGCACGACCGCGAGATGCTCTACGGCCCGACGAATGAGGAGATGGTCACCGACATCTTCCGGTCCTACGTCAAGTCCTACAAGGACCTGCCGCTGAACCTCTACCACATCCAGTGGAAGTTCCGCGACGAGGTCCGCCCGCGCTTCGGCGTGATGCGCGGCCGCGAATTCCTGATGAAGGACGCCTATTCCTTCGATATCGACCAGGACTCCGCCCGTCACGCCTATAACCGCATGTTCACGGCCTATCTGCGCACCTTTGCCCGGCTCGGCCTGAAGGCGATCCCGATGCGGGCCGATACCGGCCCGATCGGCGGCGACCTCAGCCACGAATTCATCGTGCTTGCCTCGACCGGTGAGAGCGAGGTGTTCTGCCACAAGGATTATCTCGACTTCGAAACTCCCGCAGTCGACACCGATTTCGACAGCGTCGAGGGCCTGAAGGGCATCGTCGACAAGTGGACGAGCCTCTATGCGGCGACCGAGGAGATGCACGAGACGGCGGCCTATGAGGCCATTCCGGCCGACAAGCAGCTCTCGGCCCGCGGCATCGAGGTCGGCCACATCTTCTATTTCGGCACGAAGTACTCCGAGCCGATGGGCGCGACCGTCCAGGGCCCCGATGGCCAGAACGTTCCCGTCCATATGGGCTCCTACGGCATCGGCCCGAGCCGCCTCGTCGCGGCCCTGATCGAGGCCGGGCATGACGATTCCGGCATCGTCTGGCCGGACGAGATCGCGCCCTTCGACATCGCCGTACTCAACCTCAAGACCGGGGATGCCGCGACCGACGGCGCCTGCGAGCAGCTCTACGAGGCGCTGCTCGCGAAGGGCTACGACGCGCTCTACGACGATACGAATGAGCGCCCTGGCGGAAAATTCGCCACCGCCGACCTGATCGGCGTGCCCTGGCAGATCATCGTCGGCCCCAAGGGGCTGGCCGAAGGCAAGGTCGAGATCAAGCGCCGCGCCGGCGGTGAGCGCGAGCTGGTTTCGCTCGAGGCTGCGCTCGACAGGTTCAAGGGCAAGGCGGCGTGAGCGGCGCGGCAGAAACCGACACCCGAAACGAGGCCCCGACCGGCACGAAGCCCTTCGCCGGCTTCGAATGGCTGCTGGCCGGGCGCTATCTGCGCACGCGTCGGCGCGAGGGCTTCGTCTCGGTCATTGCCGGCTTCTCGTTTCTCGGCATCCTGCTCGGCGTTGCCACGCTCATCATCGTGATGTCGGTGATGAACGGCTTCCGAAAGGAACTGCTGGAGAAGATCGTCGGCGTGAACGGCCACATCTTCGCGACGCCGATCGATCGCCCGCTCGACGATTACGACGTCGTCTCGATGCGCCTGAAGGCGATCCCTGGCATCAGGCTCGCCATCCCGCTGGTGGAAGGGCAGGCGCTGGCGTCCTCGCAGACCGGCAATGGCGGTGTACTGGTCCGCGGCATCCGCGAGGCCGACATCAAGGCGATCCCCTTCGTCGGCGGCAATATCCGGCGCGGCACGCTCGATGGTTTCGACGGCGCCGGCGGCGTCGCCATCGGCAAGCGGCTGGCCGATTCGCTCGGCCTTCAGGTCGGCGATTCGATCAATATCATCTCGCCGAAGGGCGCCTCGACCCCCTTCGGCACGGCGCCGCGCATCAAGGCCTATCCGATCCAGGCGGTCTTCGAGATCGGCATGACCGAGTTCGACGCCTCCTTCGTCTTCATGCCGTTGACCGAGGCGCAGGCCTATTTCAACCGCGAAGGCGATGTGAACGTCATCGAGATCTTCGTCGACGACCCCGACTGGACACAAGGGGTGCGCGACGCGATCGAGGCCAACGCGCCGCGCCCGCTCGTGCTCTCGGACTGGCGCCAGCGCAACCGCAGCTTCTTCAATGCGCTGGAGGTCGAGCGCAACGTCATGTTCATCATCCTGACCCTGATCGTGCTGGTGGCGGCGCTCAACATCGTCTCCGGCCTGATCATGCTGGTGAAGGACAAGACCGCCGACATCGCGATCATGCGCACCATGGGCGCGACCCGCGGCACGGTGCTGCGCGTCTTCCTGATCACGGGCGCGGCGATCGGCGTCTTCGGGACGCTGGCCGGGCTCGCGCTCGGCGTCGTCTTTGCCAGGAACATCAAGGCGATCATGGCCGCATTGAACTGGATCACGGGCGCCAATCTCTGGGACCCCACCGTGCGCTTCCTCAGCGACATTCCCTCGGTCATCGACTGGAGCGAGGTTGCGAGCGTCGTGATGATGGCTCTCGTCCTGTCGCTGCTGGCGACCCTCTACCCGGCCTGGAAGGCGGCGCGGCTCGACCCCGTCCAGGCACTGAGGATGGGGTGACGTCCATGGCCGCCGCGCAACGCGAGACCCCGACGCTCTTCCTTTCCCAGGTCGAGCGCCACTATCCCCAGACCGACGCGCCGCTTGAGATTCTGCGCAAGGCGGATTTCGCGCTCTGGCCCGGCGAGCTCGTCGCGCTCGTCGCCCCGTCCGGCACCGGCAAGTCGACGCTGCTGCATGTCGCCGGCCTGCTGGAGCGGCCCGATGGCGGCGAGGTCTTCGTCGGTGGCCTGCCGACGACCAAGCTCGACGACAAGGGCCGCACGCGCCTGCGCCGCACCGAGATCGGCTTCGTCTACCAGTTCCATCACCTGCTGCCCGAGTTCACGGCGCTGGAGAACGTCGTGCTGCCGCAGCGCATCCGCGGCCTTGACCGGGAATTGGCGGAGGAGAGGGCGGCCGAACTCCTGACCTTCCTTGGCCTTGGCGAGCGGCTCGACCACCTGCCGGGCGAGCTCTCGGGCGGCGAACAGCAGCGCGTCGCCATCGGCCGTGCCGTCGCCAACACGCCGCGCCTGCTGCTGGCCGACGAGCCGACGGGCAATCTCGATCCGCACACCTCGCTTCACGTCTTCTCGACGCTGGTCGCGCTGGCGCGGGCCTCGGGACTGGCCGCCCTGATCGCGACCCATAACCTCGATCTCGCACGTCGCATGGACCGTCAGGTGACGATCCGCGACGGGCATGTCGTGCCGCTGTAGCGGTATCGTTTGGCCGGGCATCGACAGCGTCATCCCGTGCTCGCTTGACCGCGGGATCGGCCTCGCTCGCGCAGTCTCTGAATTTACGACCTGTTAACTGATTTTGATATGCGCGGCCTGCAATTGACGCACAGGCATTGACGAGAACAAAACATGAATTAACTTGGACATATCGAAAACACGAGGAGGTCGTCATGACCGTAGCGCGTAAATTGGCAGCCGGCATCGCAGAGATTGCATCGCTCGGGCTCTTCCTCGGCATGGTCTGGGTCTGGGCGGCGCTCCTGTCCGGTCCGAATATCTGACCGTCCACAAAAGCGACGATCAGTAGCGTGGCGCCGGAGCCTGCGGCGCTCCATAAGGACCCTTGGCGGCGACGCGTGAGTCGCGACGACAGGCAGCAGGGCGGATGATGGCACGCGAACCGGGCGACACGCGCATCCTCTCCGAGGTCGGCTTCGTCCATCTCCATGTCCATTCGAGCTATTCGCTGCTCGAGGGCGCCATGACGGTCGGGACGCTCGCCAAGATGGCTGCGTCCGACGGCCAGCCCGCGCTGGCACTGACCGATACCAACAACCTGTTCGGGGCGCTCGAATTCTCCGAGAAGCTGGTCGGCTCCGGCGTGCAGCCGATCGCCGGCGTGCAACTCTCCGTCGATTTTGCCGATGAGGCCGAGGGTAGCCGAAAATCCCTGCAGCAGGTGCCTCCGCATATCGTCCTGCTCGCGATGAACGAGGCCGGCTACGGCAACCTGATGAAACTCGTCACCGAGGCCGCGCTGGCGAGCGGTGGTTCCGGGCAGCCGATCTCGAACCTGGAACGTCTCGCCTCCCATCACGAGGGCCTGATCGCACTGACCGGCGGCCATGGCGGGCCGGTCGACCTGTCTTTGCGCAATGGCCAGGTCCCGCAGGCGAAGGCCCGGCTGGCGGCGCTGTCGGAGATCTTCGGCGACCGTCTCTATGTCGAGATCCAGCGCCATGGCGGTGACGACGAAGCGGCGGTCGAGGCACATCTGCTGCGGCTGGCCTATGAGGCGGATGTCGCCATCGTCGCGACCAACGAGCCCTTCTTCGCCAAACCCGCCGACTACGATGCCCATGACGCGCTGCTCGCGGTCGCCGCCGGACGGCTCGTCTCGGATGGCGAGCGCCGGCGCGTCACGGCCGAGCATCATTTCACCAGCCGCGCCGAGATGAAGCGCCGCTTCGCCGATCTGCCGGAGGCGCTGGCCGCAACCGTCGAGATCGCGATGCGCTGCACCTGGCGCGTCGGTCTGCGCAAGCCGATCCTGCCGCGCTTCGGCGAGGTCGGCCGCGACGAGGCCGAGGAGCTCGAGACGCAGGCGAAGGCTGGCCTTGCCGCGCGGCTCGCCAAGCATGGCCCGGCCTCGGGCTACACCGTCGAGGACTACGAGAAGCGCCTCGCTTTCGAGCTTTCGATCATCACGCGGATGAAGTTCCCGGGCTACTTCCTGATCGTCGCGGACTTCATCAAATGGGCCAAGGATCACGACATCCCGGTCGGTCCGGGTCGTGGCTCCGGAGCGGGCTCGCTCGCCGCCTATGCGCTGACGATCACCGATGTCGATCCGCTGCGCTTCGGCCTGCTGTTCGAGCGCTTCCTCAATCCCGACCGCGTCTCGATGCCGGACTTCGACATCGACTTCTGCCAGAACCGGCGTGAAGAGGTGATCGACTACGTCAAGCATCGCTATGGCGAGGAGCGCGTCGCGCAGATCATCACCTTCGGCACGCTGCTGGCGCGCGGCGTGCTGCGCGATGTCGGCCGCGTGCTGGAGATGCCCTATGGCCAGGTCGACCGCCTGACCAAGCTCGTCCCGCAGAATCCGGCCAAGCCGATCTCGCTGAAGGATGCGATCGAGGGCGAGCCCAAGCTGCAGGCTGCGGCGGCCGAGGAGCCGGTCGTCGCCCGCCTGCTCGAGATCGGCCAGAAGCTCGAAGGTTTGCACCGCCACGCCTCGACCCACGCCGCCGGCGTGGTGATCGGCGACCGGCCGCTGGAGGAACTGGTCGCGCTCTCGGTCGACCCGCGCACCGGCATGCGCGTCACCCAGTTCAACATGAAATGGGTCGAGCAGGCCGGGTTGGTGAAGTTCGACTTCCTTGGCCTCAAGACCCTGACCACGCTGACCACGGCCGTGAAGCTGATCGCCCAGCGCAATATCGCGATCGATCTGGCGAGCCTGCCTTTCGACGATCCGCCGAGCTACGCGATGCTGGCGCGTGGCGAGGTGGTCGGCGTGTTCCAAGTGGAAAGCGCCGGCATGCGCAAGGCCCTGGTCGAGATGAAGGCCGATCGGATCGAGGACCTGATCGCGCTGGTCGCGCTCTACCGTCCCGGCCCGATGGACAACATCCCGAGCTACTGCCGGCGCAAGCTCGGCCAGGAGGAACCGACCTATCTCCATCCGAAGATGGAGCCGATCCTGGCCGAGACGCATGGTATCATCGTCTACCAGGAGCAGGTGATGCAGGTGGCGCAGGCGCTCTCGGGCTATTCGCTCGGCGAGGCCGACCTGCTGCGCCGCGCCATGGGCAAGAAGATCAAGGCCGAGATGGACGCCCAGCGCGACCGTTTCGTAAAGGGCGCCGTCGAGGGCGGCATCAAGAAGGAGGTCGCCTCCGAGATCTTCGACCTGCTGGCGAAATTCGCCGATTACGGCTTCAACAAGAGCCATGCGGCGGCCTATGCCGTCGTCGCCTTCCAGACCGCCTATCTCAAGGCGAACTACCCGGTCGAGTTCCTGGCCGCGTCGATGACGCTTGACATGGGCAACACCGACAAGCTCTCGGAATTTCGCCGCGATGCCGAGCGCCTTGGCATCAAGGTGTTGCCGCCCGCGATCAACCGCTCCGGTGTCGAGTTCGACGTCCATGAGGGCGCGATCCATTATGCGCTGGGCGCGATCAAGGGCGTCGGCAGCGCAGCGGTCGAATCGATCGTCACCGCGCGGCGCGCCGGGGGTGATTTTCGGGACCTCGCCGATTTTGCCCGGCGCATCGACACGAAGCTGGTCAACCGGCGCACCATCGAGGCGCTGATCGCGGCTGGCGCGATGGATGTGCTGGAGCCCGAGCGCGCCCGCGCCATGGCGGCGATCGACGGCATGCTGGCGCTCTCGAACCGCACCCGCGATGCCGCGCTCGGCGGCCAGTCGGAGCTGTTCGGCGGCGGCACAGTGCAGGAGGCCTTCCGCATTCCGCCGGTCGAGCCCTGGGCCCCGGCCGAGCGGCTGAAGCGTGAGCACGATGCCGTCGGCTTTTTCCTCTCGGGCCATCCGCTCGATGATTACGAGCATGTGTTGAAGCGGCTGCGCGTGCAGCGCTTCGCCGATTTCGCGCAGACCGTTCGCGCCAATGGCACGGGCGTCGCCAAGGTCGCGGTCTCGGTCATCGACAAGTCCGAGCGACGCACCAAATCCGGCTCGAAGATGGGCATCGTCAACCTGTCCGACCCCAGCGGCCAGTTCGAGGCGATCCTGTTCTCGGAAGGTCTGCAGCGCTTCCGCGATTTCCTGGAGCCGGGCAGGGCGCTGGTGCTGCGTCTCTCGGCGGTGCTCGACGGCGAGGATGTCCGCCCCCGCATCGAGGATGTCGAGGTGCTCGACGAACTCGCCGCCCGGCAGAAGCAGGATCTGCTGGTCTATCTGCGCGACGACAAGGCGCTGGCCTCGATCGCCGAGCGCGTCCGTCCGCGCGGGGACGGCATCAAGGCCGAGGGCAAGATCGCGCTGGTCATGATCCTGAACGACGGCGCCCAGGAGGTCGAGATCGAGCTGCCCGGACGCTACCCGGTCAACCAGCAGATCGCCAATGCGGTCAGGGCCGCGCCGGGGGTGGTCAGCGTCGAGCTGCGCTGACCCGGCGCATTCCGGCCTTGTGCGAACCGGCTGGCAGTGCATTCTGGGGCGGGGACGCCAGGTCCCGTGACGCCAGCTTCCGTGACGCATGTCCTGTCGGAGCGTCGGGGCGCGGCGTGAATGCCGGGGGGCAACGGTGAAGCACTACGTCGCGCAGATTCCGATGAGCCTTGCCGTGCCCGAGGCGATGTACTGGGCCATCAAGGACGTTCTGGAAGGCGAATACGAGACCGGATTTGACGGCGTCGGCCTCGATATCCTCGATATCGGCGCCAATGTCGGCTCCTTCGCGCTCTGGGCCACAGCGCGCTGGCCGGGCAGCCTGGTCACCTCCTATGAGCCGCATCCCGGCACCTTCGAATTGCTCAAGCGCAACACGCACCAGCGTCGCGACATCGTCGCGGTCAATGCGGCTCTGTTCCCCGGCGGCGCGAAGACGGCGAGCTTCGTCAGCCGCTTCGCCGGCGACGGGGAGTCCGGTCTGGCGTCCTATGCCGGCGACACCTTCGTCGACGGGGCCATGGTCGAGCGTTACGAGGTCGCAGTCGTCGACCCGGCGAGCCTGCCCTCCGCCGACATCGTCAAGATCGACATCGAGGGCGGTGAGGGCGACGTGCTCGACAGCATCGATCTGTCGAAAACCTCGCTGGTCCTGCTCGAATATCAGAATCGCAAGAACCGCGACCAGCTTGCGGGCCGGCTGAAGACCGGGTTCGACCTGATCGACACCGTCGAGCACATCTGGGACCCGTTGCTGGAACAGCGCTGCTACCGCCCTGATCTCGCCGGCGACGTCTATGGCCGCATGTTCGCCGCCCGCAAGGGCATGACGCGGATGACGCGCGCGGCTGGGAGGTAAAGCCGCATTTGCTTCGCTCTGACAGATATGGCGGCGTTAGATTGGTGACGGTGGCTGAGTTGGCCGCGGCGAAGCGTGTGCTTTTGAGGCGAGGGGGCGGTGGTAATGCGCATCAAGCTACCAAAGCCGGTGCAGGATATTTACCGCGCAGTGGAAGAGCTATCTGCACTCTATCCTGGCAGAAAATTCACGCCGGATGGGCATCTCGTCGGATCGATAGGCGAAGTGATCGCGGCTGAGCGACTAGGGTTGACCCTGTATCCCTCGTCGCATGCCGGTCACGATGCCTATGACGCGGGCGGCGACGTTCAGATCAAGATGACCGCTACAGCGAGCATTTCGCTCTATGCCGACTGCGACAGGCTGGTTGTGCTCAAGGTCGTTTCGCCCGAAGAGGCTGAGATTGTTTATGACGGTGCCGGAGGACCGGCTTGGCAACAAGCTGGCAAGATGCAGAAGAATGGGCAAAGAACAATAAGCCTCGCCCGCTTACGCAGAATTGCCGCCAGCCAATAGGTGCGGCGCGTCTTGCCTTCCCGCGCCATTCCCTGTATGGCGCAGCCCATCCCACATGGGGAGCATCGCCTCATCTCCGAGGCGTTCCGGTGACTTGGCAGCTTATGCCTCGTTCATTCGCACCCCAGAGGCTCAACCGGAAGGACGATACAGACCATGGCTCTGCCAGATTTCTCCATGCGCCAGCTCCTCGAGGCCGGTGCCCATTTCGGCCACCAGTCGCATCGCTGGAACCCGAAGATGTCGCCCTACATCTTCGGCACGCGCAACAACATCCACATCCTCGACCTGTCGCAGTCGGTGCCGATGCTATCGCGCGCCCTGCAGGCGGTGTCGGACACTGTCGCCCGCGGCGGCCGTGTCCTCTTCGTCGGCACCAAGCGCCAGGCGCAGGACTCGATCGCCGACGCGGCCAAGCGCTCGGCCCAGTATTATGTGAATTCGCGTTGGCTCGGCGGCATGCTGACCAACTGGAAGACCATTTCGGCTTCGATCCAGCGCCTGCGCAAGGTCGACGAGCTGCTGAACGGAGGCGGCACCGGCCTGACCAAGAAGGAGCGCCTGATGCTCGCCCGCGAGCGCGACAAGCTCGAGAAGGCGCTCGGCGGCATCAAGGACATGGGCGGCGTGCCGGACATGATCTTCGTGATCGACACCAACAAGGAAGCGCTTGCGATCAAGGAGGCCCAGCGCCTCGGCATCCCGGTCGCCGCGATCATCGACTCGAACTCGGATCCGGATGGCATCACCTTCCCGGTTCCCGCCAATGACGACGCCGGCCGCGCAATCCAGCTTTATTGCGACCTCGTCGCGCGCTCGGCCATCGACGGCATCTCGCGCGCTTCGGGCGACCATGGCATCGATCTCGGCGCCGCCGAGGCTCCGGTCGTCGAGGAGGCTCTCGCCGAGCCCGCCGCCGCCGATCTCGGCGTGGCCTTCGAATTGCTGACCGCGCCGCGCGGCGCGCCGGACGATCTGATGAAGCTCTCGGGCATGGGTCCCGAGCTGGTTCAGAAGCTCAATGATGGCGGCCTATTCCACTTCTGGCAGTTCGCTGCGATGTCGCCCGCCGACCTCGCCAAGGTCGATCAGGACCTGAAGCTCGCCGGCCGCATCGAGCGCGAGGGCTGGGTCGCCCAGTCGCGCGAGCTCGCCGACGCCTGACGCTTTCGAGACGGGAGGCGGCGCGTCATCGACGCGTCGCAATCCGGTTGCTGCATTGAACTCTGATTGACGCCGACCAGCGCCGACGACCGGAAACGGAGCGTCGGCGTTTCCCCATAGGGGCTGGCCGGCCTGATTCCGCGGCCGGCCTCTATCCGGCGCCGCACGACAGACAAGGACGACAAAGATGGCTGCGATCACCGCCGGCATGGTGAAGGAACTCCGCGACAAGACCGGCGCGGGCATGATGGACTGCAAGACCGCGCTGACGGCCGTCGACGGCGACATCGAGGCCGCGATCGACTGGCTGCGCACCAAGGGGCTCGCCAAGGCCGCCAAGAAGGCTGGCCGCGTCGCCGCCGAGGGTCTCGTCGCCGTGGCCGTGTCCGGCCACAGCGGCGTCGTGGTCGAGCTCAACTCCGAGACCGACTTCGTCGCCCGCAACCTCGAATTCCAGGGCCTCGCCCACGGCATTGCCAATGTCGCGCTGGAGCGCGGCGGCGACGCCGAAGCCGTGCTCGCCCACCACTATCCGGGCGGCGGCACCGTGCAGGATGCGATCGCCAACGCCATCTCCACGATCGGCGAGAACATGACGCTGCGCCGCGTCGCGCAGCTCAAGGTCTCTGCCGGCCTGATCGGCTCCTACGTTCATGGTTCGGTCGCCGATGGCCTCGGCAAGATCGGCGTCATCGTCGCGCTGGAATCGACCGGCAAGGCCGATGAACTGGCAGCCCTCGGCCGCCAGCTCGCCATGCATGTCGCCGCGACGAATCCGGTCTCGCTCGATCTCGCTTCGATCGATCCCGAGTTGCTGGCCCGCGAGAAGGCGATCCTGGCCGAGAAGAACGCCGGCAAGCCCGCTCATGTGCTCGAGAAGATCACCGAGAGCGGCATGAAGAGCTACGCCAAGGAGTTCTGCCTGCTCGAGCAGGCCTACATCCATGACGGCTCGAAGTCGGTCGGCCAGGTGCTGAAGGAGATCGAGGGCAAGGTCGGCGCTCCGGTCGCGCTCACCGGCTTCGCGCGCTATGCGCTGGGCGAGGGCATCGAGAAGGAAGAGACCGATTTCGCCGCCGAGGTTGCGGCCGCCGGCGGCACGACGGGCTGATCGGGCCTCTCAGCGAGACGGAAAAAGGCCGCGCCCAGCGCGGCCTTTTTTGTAGAAGGGAGGTCGTCGCGAATCGCGGCGGACCCCTTGGGCATCGGCCGGACTTGCGGATTCGCTCGTCCCGGCAGGATGATGCGATCATGAACGGCATTACGGAGACGATCTGATGAGACCCAATCGCGTTCTCGTTAAGCTCTCCGGCGAAGCCCTTGCCGGACAAGCGGGATCCGGCCTTGACGGCGCGACGCTGACGGCGCTTGCAAGCGATATTTCGAATGCCTCGCGAGAGGGTGTGGAGATCGCCATCGTCGTCGGTGGCGGCAATTTCTTCCGCGGCGTCCAGGGGCTTAACAAGGGGCTCGACCGCACCAGCGCCGATTCGATCGGCATGCTCGGCACCGTGATGAACGCGCTCGCGCTGGAGCATGCAATCGAGAGCGCGGGTGCGCCTGCGCGCGCCATGTCGGCGGTGCCGATGCCCTCGCTCTGCGAGAGCTACGCCCGCAAGCGCGCACTCGACCACCTGACCAACGGCAAGGTCGTGGTGCTCGGCGGCGGCACCGGCAATCCCTATTTCACCACCGATACGGGTGCGGCCCTGCGGGCGGCCGAGCTCGGCTGCAGCCATCTGCTCAAGGCGACGCAGGTCGATGGCGTCTATTCCGCCGACCCGAAGAAGGACCCGCGCGCCACCCGCTACGACACGCTGACCCATGCCGAGGCGATCACGCGCGATCTGAAGGTGATGGATACGGCGGCCTTTGCGCTGGCTCGCGATGCCGGGCTGACCATCGTGGTGTTCTCGATCGCGGAGGCGGGCATGCTTGCGGCCGTGCTGCGCGGCGAGGGCAGGGCGACCTATGTGACGCCGTAAGCGCCTCGCGATACGATGTTCTTGACCCTGGCCGGCCCCCCCGCCATGGTCGCGCCGGGTTTTAGAAACACCCCGGCATGCAACACCGATCTCGCATCGTCGCTGGAGGAAAGCCGGGTTTCCGCTTTTCGCGCGATGCACCAGTTCAAGGTCTTGAAGACGATGGCCCAGACGACATTCGATCTCGACGATGTGAAGCGCCGCATGCAGGGCGCGCTGACCTCCTTCAAGGGCGATCTCGCCTCGCTGCGCAGCGGCCGCGCCTCCGCCAACATGCTCGACCCGATCCAGGTCGAGGCCTATGGCGCGCGCCAGCCGCTGGCCCAACTCGCGACCGTCAGCGTCCCCGAGGCCCGCCTGCTCAGCGTGCAGGTCTGGGACCGCAGCATGGTCAATGCCGTCGAGAAGGCGATCCGCGAATCCGATCTCGGCCTCAACCCGCAGACCGAAGGCCAGGTGCTGCGCATCCGCATCCCGGAGCTGAACGAGCAGCGCCGCAAGGAGATGGTCAAGGTCGCGCATAAATATGCCGAGGAGTCGAAGATCGCCGTGCGCCATGTCCGCCGCGATGCCATCGACATCATCAAGAAGGTCGAGAAGGACGGCGCCTTCACCAAGGACGACGTCACCCGCCAGTCCGACCTCGTCCAGAAGGCGACCGACCAGCACATCGCCGAGATCGACCAGGCGCTTGCGACAAAGGAAAAGGAAATCCTGAGCGTCTGACGTCGTTGGCGCGGGTTCCGCGCCAGCTTGCGGCGGGCCGGATCACCCGGCGAGATCATCCGGCACGAGGCCGAACGAGGCATATCGAGAATGTCAGCAGGCCAGCGCCCGGGGCAAGCCGCCCATCCGGCCCAAGTCGCTCCCGCCCAAGTCGCTCCCGCGCATGTTGCCATCATCATGGATGGAAATGGCCGCTGGGCGCAGCTTCGCGGCCTGCCGCGGCAGGAAGGTCATCGGCGGGGGCTGGAAGCGCTGCGCGGCACCGTCAGGAATGCGGGCGAGCTCGGCATCCGTGTCCTGACCCTCTACAGCTTCTCGACCGAGAACTGGCGCAGGCCCGCGACCGAGGTCTCCTTCCTGCTCGGCCTGCTCAAGCGCTTCGTCGAGAAGGATCTGGGCGAGCTCCATGCCGCGGGCGTCCGCGTCCGCGTCATCGGCGGCCGCGATGACCTCGCGCCCGATCTGCGCCGCATGGTCGAGCATGCCGAGGCGGTGACCCGCGACAATGACGGGATGACGCTCGTCGTCGCCTTCAACTATGGCTCGCGCGACGAGATCGTCCGGGTGGCGCGGCAACTCGCGACCGATGCCGCCGCCGGGCGGATCGAAGCGACCGCGATCGACGAGGCGATGCTGGCATTGCGCCTCGACACCGCCGGTCTTCCGGACCCCGAACTGGTGATCCGCACCTCCGGCGAGACACGCATCTCGAACTTCCTGCTCTGGCAGGCGGCCTATGCCGAGTTCGTCTTCACGCCGGTCCTCTGGCCGGATTTCGACCGTGCCGCCTTCGAGGCCGCATTGGCCGAGTATGGCCGCCGCGAGCGGCGCTTCGGCGGCCTGGCGGAACCCTCCGGCCGCGCTGCAGGCGCGGCGTGAGCGAGGCGCCTCCCGGCGGCGGGACGAAGGCCGTTTCGGGCGAACTGCGCCTCAGGATCGTCTCGGCGCTGGTGCTCGCGGCCGTGATCCTGATCGCCACCGCCTGGGGCGGCTGGCCCTTCCGCATCGTCTGGGTTCTGGTGGCCGGACTCGTCGCCTATGAGTGGCTCTCCATGGCCAACCGCGACCACGCGATCGCCGCCGCGATTGGCGTGGTCCTCGCCGGGACCCTCCTTGGCTTCTCCTCGGCGAGCCAGCCGGCTCTGGCGGGTGTCGCGGCTGTCGCAGCCCTGACCGGCGCCGTGCTGACGCCCCGGGTGGAGAGCCGGCTCGCCCTCGAGCTCTGCGGCGTCGCCTATGCGCTCGCCTTCGCGCTGGTCGCCCCGGCGCTGCGGTCGCTGCCCGAACTCGGGCTGGCTCTCGTCATCTGGAGCTTCGCGGTCGTCTGGTTCACCGATATCGCGGCCTATTTCACCGGCCGCAGGTTCGGCGGCCCCAAGTTGATGCCGAGCGTCAGTCCGGGCAAGACTTGGTCCGGCGCGCTCGGCGGAACCATCGCCGGCACGCTCGGCGGTTATGCCGTCTGGGCGCTGACGCCGGCAGCGACGCAGATCGTCGGGCCGGTGCTCGTCATCGCGGGCTCGTTCGCGGCCTCCGTGTTCAGCCAGATGGGCGATCTGTTCGAATCCGCGCTGAAGCGCCGTTTCGGCGCCAAGGATTCGAGCCGTCTCATCCCGGGCCATGGCGGTTTCCTCGATCGCCTCGACGGCTACTGGGCGGTGCTCGTCTTCGCCGGCATGGTGCTGTTCCTGACGCATCTCAAACTCTAAAAGCCGCCATGCTCCGTACCGTCACGCTTCTGGGAGCCACCGGCTCCATCGGCAGATCGACGCGCGAGGTCGTGGCCGAGAATCCCGAGCGCCTGCGGATAGGGGCCGTCGTTGCGGGCCGGGATGCCGTGGCGCTGGCGCGGGTCGCGATCGAGACGGGGGCCTCCTTCGCTGCTCTCGCCGATGCTGGGGCGGGGCCGGCGCTGGCTGAGGCCCTGGCCGGCAGCGGCATTGCCTGCGGGGCAGGTCGCCAAGCCGTGCTCGACGCCGTCGCGATGGAGAGCGACATCGTCGTCAGCGCGATAGCGGGCGCTGCCGGGCTGGAGGCGACCTTCGCAGCGCTCGTGCCCGGCCGTGTCGTCGCGCTCGCCAACAAGGAGAGCCTCGTCTGTGCCGGTGCGGCCGTGATGGCGCGCGCAAGTGCGGTCGGTGCGCGCATCCTGCCGCTCGATTCCGAGCACAACGCGCTGTTCCAGGTGCTGGGTTCTGAACCGATCTCGGCGATCCGCAGTATGACGCTGACGGCTTCCGGTGGCCCATTCCGGACCTGGAGCGCGGCCGAGATCGCGGCCGCTCGACCGGAGCAGGCGCTGGCTCACCCGAACTACGCGATGGGCACGAAGATCTCGATCGATTCGGCCAGCATGATGAACAAGGGGCTGGAGCTGATCGAAGCCTGCTTCCTGTTCGGTCTGGCTCCCGGGCAGCTTGAGGTGCTGGTGCACCCGCAGCAACTCGTCCATGGCCTCGTCACCTTCCGCGACGGCTCGGTCAGCGCCGGCATGGCCCTGCCCGACATGCGTGTCGCTGCCGCCCATTGCCTCGGCGTCGATGGCCGGCTCGACGCACCGGCGGCGCGTTTCCTCGATCTCGCGACGACCATGCCGCTGACCTTCGAGCGGCCGGATCTCGCGCGCTTCCCGGCGCTCGGTCTCGCCATTGCGGCGCTGGCGGCAGGCGGTGCGATGCCCGCCATCCTGAACGCGGCGAACGAGGTCGCCGTCGCGGCCTATCTCGAGGGACGCATCGCCTTTCCCGGCATCGCGGCGCTGGTCGAAGCGGTTTGCGCCGCAGCCGCGCCGGGTCTCGCCGCACCCGCCGATGTCGCCGCCGCGCTTGCCATTGACCATGAGGCGAGAAACCGCGCCGGCGCGCTCTTGTCGCGGGCGCCCTTCGCTGTCACCTAGATCACGTCGCATTCGGGCGGTATCGTCGCGAACGCGAAGAACATGATCGTCGACCTGGGGTTGGCGCAGGGCGTTAGCGAAAAGCCGGTTCGTGCTTTTTCGCGCCATGCTCCAGAGGGGGACGGATCGGGAGATTTTGATGGATTTCGTGGCAACAATCTGGAACGCCGGCTCGTTCCTGCTCGGCTATCTCGTTCCCTTCCTCTTCGTCCTGACCGTGGTCGTGTTCGTCCATGAACTCGGTCATTTCCTCGTCGGCCGCTGGTGCGGCGTCGATGTGAAGGTGTTCTCGATCGGGTTCGGCCGCGAGCTCTTCGGCTTCAACGACAGGCACGGCACGCGCTGGCGTTTCGCCGCGATCCCGCTCGGCGGCTATGTCAAATTCTCCGGTGACGGCGACGCCACCTCCAGCGTCGGCGATTCCGCCGAGCTTTCCGGCATGACCGCGCGTCAGCGCGAGCGCTCCTTCCCGGCGCAGTCGATCGGCGAGCGCGCGGCCATCGTCGCTGCCGGCCCGATCGCGAATTTCCTGCTCGCCATCGTGATCTTCGCCTCGACGGTCTATTTCTTCGGCAAGCCGGTGCTGGCCCCGCGCGTCGACCAGGTCGTCGCCGGCAGCGCCGCCGAGCGCGGCGGGCTGCTTCCGGGCGATCTCGTCATCTCGATCGACGGGCGCCCGATCGGCAGCTTCGCCGACATGCAGCGCGTCATCTCGGTGCGGCCGAACGAGACCCTCTCGATGGTGGTCGAGCGCGCGAGCGGCACGGTGACGCTGCCGGTCACGCCCGCCCTCGTCGAGCAGAGTTCGCCGCTCGGCAAGCAGCGCATCGGCGTCCTCGGTGTCCAGGCCTCGAATCTGGCCGGCGACTGGAAGACCCAGCATTTCAGCCTGCTCGAATCGGCCAGGGTCGGCGTCACCGAGACCTGGTTCGTCGTCGAGCGCACCTATGACTATCTGGCGAAACTGGTCAGTGGCCGGGAATCGGCCGACCAGCTCTCCGGTCCGATCCGAATCGCGCAGGTCTCCGGGCTGGTCGCGTCGAATGGCGGCCTGCTCGGCCTGATCAACCTCGCCGCCATCCTGTCGGTCTCGATCGGCTTGATGAACCTGTTCCCGGTGCCGATGCTGGATGGCGGACATCTGCTGTTTTACGCCGTCGAGGCGCTGCGCGGCCGGCCGCTGAGCGAGCGCGCGCAGGAGATCGGCTTCCGGGTCGGCCTCGGCCTCGTGCTGATGCTGATGCTGTTCGTCACCTGGAACGACATCACCCACGTCCGCTCCCTGCTCTAGGAGAGCGTCGGGTCCCACGCGACAGGCTGCGAGGGATCCCGCCGGGCAGGTCCGTCCAAGGATTTCCCCGGAATCCGCCGGGCCGGAGGCGCAGCCTTGAGCCGGTGCCGCCATGCGCCTCGCAGCGAGGCAGTGTTAATGGATTCCCGGCTTTTTTAGGTTTCGCGCTGCCGCGTGGCGCCCGGATCGAGATTTCCGGCCAGGGGCCGGAATACGATTTCGGAGGCCAATCGTGCGACTTTGCGGCAAAATCGCGGCGTGACGCGTGGCCTCATGGCAACGAGGGGGCTAAAAATAATTTGTTAACGACAATGCCGGTTTGCACCCCGCAGGAAACTTTGTAGAAGCGAATGGACTGCAATGTCCCCATGCTGCTGCCTCTGTCGGGTGGCGGTCCCCTGCGTTGGGGTGGTGACCTGAGAAATGGAATAGGCGACCCGATGACGTCGACCCAAAAGAGCCGGTCTTTCAGAATGCGGCTCTCTCGATCAGTCGGACTTTCGGCCTTCATGTTGGCCGTTAGCGGTGGCGTGGTGTTCGCGCAGGCCGTGATTGTCCAGGGCAACAGGCGTGTCGATGCGGAGACGATCCGCTCCTACGCCGCAGGGCAGGGCGGCCCGCAGGAGATTCGTCAGAATCTTCTCGCCACCGGCCTGTTCACGAATGTCCAGGTGAACCGTCGCGGCTCCCAGACCGTCATCTCCGTGCAGGAGAACGACACGATCAACCGCGTCGCGTTCGAGGGCAATCGCCGCCTGAAGAGCGACATGCTGCTTCAGCAGGTCCAGTCCAAGGCTGGCGGCCCGATGAGCCAGGCCCTGATCGACGCCGACGTCGGTCGCCTGAAGGAAATCTATCGCCGGTCCGGCTATGGCCTGTCCTCGGTCAGCGGCCGCATCGCACCTCTCCCGAACGGCCGTTCGGACGTGGTCTTCACGATCAACGAGAGCGGCAAGACCGGCATCAAGTCGATCAATTTCGAAGGCAACGAGGTTTACTCGGATGGCCGCCTGCGCGGCCTGATGAGCTCGACCGAGTCGAATTTCCTGAGCTGGATCAAGACCTCCGACGTCTACGATCCGGAGCGGATCACCGCTGACCTCGAACTGGTCCGCCGCTTTTATCTGAAGAACGGCTATGCCGACTTCCAGATCGTCGGCAACACGGCTCGCTTCGACGAAAGCGCCGGCGGCTGGGTGATCGATGTCACCGTCGCCGAAGGCCCGCAGTACAAGGTCGGCAATGTCGCGGTCGATTCGACCCTGCGCGAACTCGATTCCACCGTGCTGCAGAACTATGTCGTCACCTCGGCCGGCGACACCTACAACGCCGAAGCCGTGGAGAAGTCGCTCGTCAATCTGACGACCGAGGTCTCGCGTCGCGGCCATCCCTTCGCCCAGGTCCGCCCGCGCGGCGACCGGGATTCGGCCGGCCGCCTGATCGGCATCACCTATGTCGTCGACGAGGGCCCGCGGGTCTATGTCGAGCGCATCAACGTGCGCGGCAACACCCGCACGCGCGACTATGTCGTGCGTCGCGAGCTCGATCTCGGTGAAGGCGACGCCTACAACAAGGTGTTCGTCGATCGCGCCGAACGTCGCCTGAACAATCTCGGCTTCTTCAACAAGGTCCGTATCACCAACGAGCCGGGCTCCGCGCCCGATCGCGTGGTGGTCAACATCGATGTCGAGGACAAGGCGACCGGCTCCTTCTCGATCGCCGGCGGCTATTCGACCTCGGACGGCATCATCGGCGAAATCTCGCTGTCGGAATCGAACTTCCTCGGCCGTGGCCAGTTCGTCCGCATCGCGGGTACGCTCGGCCAGCGCACCCAGGGTGTCGATTTCTCCTTCACCGAGCCCTATTTCCTCGGTCGCCGCATCGCGGCAGGCTTCGACCTGTTCTCGAAGTTCAGCGACAACTACAACACCGGCCGCTTCGAGAGCCGCGTCACCGGCGGCACCGTCCGCCTGACCTTCCCGATCACGGAAGAGCTCTCGATCACGCCGCGTTACTCGATCTACAGCACCGAGATCGAGATCCCGAACACATCGAGTAGGCCCTACAACGATTGTAGCTTGCCGCTGACCGGCATCACCCCCGGAACGATCGGCGCGATCGGCGCGAGCAACTCGATCAACTGCCTGACCAATGGCGAGGCGACGATCGCGGTCAAGGAAGCTCAGGGCACGACGCTGACCTCGCTCGTCGGCCTGAGCTTCAATTACAACTCGCTCGACAGCAACCAGACCCCGCGCAACGGCTTCATCGCCGAGATCAAGCCTGAGTTCGCTGGCGTAGGCGGTGACTCGAAGTTCCTGCGTGTCTCGGCCGATGCGCGCTATTACAAAGAGATCTTCGACGACGTCGTCGGCTTCGCACGGGTCCAGGGCGGTCACGTCCAGGCCACCAGCGGCGATCTCCGCATGATCGACCACTACTTCCTCGGACCGACCCTGGTGCGCGGTTTCGCCCCGTCCGGCATCGGCCCGCGCGACGTGCTGAACGATCCCACGGCCAACGCGCTCGGCGGCACCACCTATTTTGGCGGTTCGCTCGAAGTGCAGTTCCCGATCTGGGGCTTGCCGCGCGATCTCGGCCTGCGCGGCGCGGTCTTCGCCGACGCCGGTACGCTGTTCAATTACGACGGTGGCAATGCCTCGGCGTTTGCGGGCTGCCCCGCGGGTGCATCGGCGCGCCAGTTCAACGTCGCGACGACGTCGATCTATCAGACCAACGTCGCCTGCGTGCGTGACAAGAACATCATCCGCTCGTCCGTCGGCGTCAGCCTGCTCTGGCAGTCGCCGCTCGGCCCGATCCGCTTCGACTATGCCTATGCCCTGTCGAAGGATGACGGCCAGTGGGGCACGAATCCCACCACCGGCATCTCTGGCAAATACGGCGGCGACCGGACCCAGGCCTTCCGCTTCTCCGGCGGCACCCGCTTCTGACGAAGCGGGGCGCCTCCAGCGCCCCGCTCCGGACACCTCTCGATGTCAGAACCCCAATTCTTCCCGGTCGCGACCTCGCTCGAATTCGGCGAGGTCGCTGCCATTTCGGGCGCCACGCTGCCTGAAGGCGTCGATCCGGCGCGCGCGATCACCGGCGCCGCGGCGCTGGAGAACGCCGGCCCGGCCGACATCGCCTATATGGACAACCCGAAATACACCGACGCGCTCGCCGCGACGGCGGCGGGCCTGTGCCTGGTCTCGCCGCGCTTCGCCGAACGAGTGCCTTCGGGCACGATCGCGCTGGTCTCGCCGACGCCCTATCACGCCTTTGCCAAGGTGCTCGCCCGCTTCTTCCCCTCGGCGTTGAGGCCCGGCTCGGTTTTCGGTTCGCAGGGCGTGGCACCGGGCGCCTTCGTCCACGCCACGGCGGTGCTCGAGGCGGGCGTTACGGTCGATCCGGGCGCCGTCATCGGTCCCGGCGCCGAGATCGGCTCGGGAACCGTCGTCGCCTCGCATGCGGTCGTCGGTCCGCAGGTCCGCATCGGCCGCAACTGCTCGATCGGGGCGGGCTGCACGCTGCAGGCCGCGCTGATCGGCAACCGTGTCATCATCCATCCCGGCGTTCGCATCGGGCAGGACGGTTTCGGTTTCGCCATGAGCCCGCGTGGCCATATGAAGGTGCCGCAGATCGGCCGCGTCATCGTGCAGGACGATGTCGAGATCGGCGCCAACACCTGCATCGACCGCGGCGCCAGCCGCGACACCGTGATCGGCGAAGGTACCAAGATCGATAACCTCGTCCAGATCGGCCACAATGTCGTCGTCGGGCGTCATTGCGTCATCGTCTCGCAGGTCGGCATCGCCGGCTCGACGACGCTCGAGGATTTCGTCGTGCTGGGAGGCCAGGTCGGCCTCGCCGGCCATCTGACCGTCGGCATGGGGGCGCAGGTCGCGGCGCAGAGTGGCGTCGCCGGCGATATTCCGCGCGGTGCGCGCTACGGTGGTACGCCGGCTCAACCGGCACTGACCTGGGCGCGCGAGATTGCGCTGCTGAAATCGCTGGTGGCCAAGCGCGGCAAGGGGCAGCCGGAGGGCTGATGCCCCGGCGCTGTGCTCGCTGGGCCGACCTTCCTTGTGCCGTCTGTCGGCCGGGGGCGCGGCCGCCGGCCGGCCGAACGCTTGGCCACGAGCCGGGACACGGGCTAGAACGGCACGGGCTGGAACGGATTGATGATGCGGCCGCACGGACGGCCCGCACGGGAGAGACGAAACGATGACCGATGCGACGACGGCGGCGCTGGGTGTGGCCGACATCCAGAAGATCATGGCCTGCATTCCGCACCGCTATCCCTTTCTGCTCGTCGACCGCGTCGTCGAGATCAATGGCGATGAGTCCGGGATCGGCATCAAGAACGTCACCATCAACGAGCCGCAGTTCACCGGCCATTTTCCGGGACGGCCGGTGTTTCCGGGTGTGCTGATGATCGAGGCGATGGCCCAGACGGCCGGTGTGCTCGTCGTCAGCTCGCGCGGCGAGGCCGACCCGGCGGTCAGCAGCGTGCTGTTCACGACGATCGACAAGGCCAAATTCCGCAAGCCCGTGGGGCCCGGCGACACGCTGCGCTTCCACCTGACCAAGGTGGCACGCAAGCGCAACATCTGGTTCTACCGGGGCGAGGCCCGCGTCGACGGCATGCTCGTCGCCGAAGCCGATCTGTCGGCCATGGTCGTCTGAACTGATGACACTCCGCACGATCAGCACGGCCCTTTCCATGAGTGTCCGGTCATGACTTCCAGCATCCATCCCATGTCGGTCGTCGATCCCGCCGCGCGCATCGGCGAGGGCGTCACGATTGGCCCGTTCTGCACGGTCGGCCCCGACGTCGTGCTGGCCGATGGCGTCGAGCTCATCAGCCATGTCGCGGTCGCCGGGCGCACCACGGTCGGCGCGAGGACGAGCATCTATCCCTTCGCTTCGATCGGCCATCCGCCCCAGGACGTGAAGTACCGTGGCGAGCCGTCGACGCTGACGATCGGCGCCGATTGCAAGATTCGCGAAGGCGTGACCATGAATCCCGGCACCGAAGGCGGGGGCATGAAAACCACCGTCGGCGATAGCTGCTTCTTTTTGGCGAATTCGCATGTCGGGCATGACAGCCATATCGGCAACAACGTCATTTTCTCCAATAACGTCATGTGCGCGGGCCACGTCACTGTCGGCAATTTCGTGATTGTCGGTGGTGGCACGGGCCTGCAGCAATTCATCCGCGTCGGCGATCATGCCTTCATCGGCGGCGGCGCCGGTGTGCTGAACGACGTCATTCCCTTCGGCCTCGTCCGGGACAACCCGGCGCATTTGGCGGGGCTCAATCTCGTCGGCCTGCGCCGCCGGGAATTTTCGCGCGAGCAGATCCACGAGCTGCGCCGCGCCTATCGCCTGCTCTTCGCCGATGAGGGCACCTTGTCGGAGCGCGTCGAGGACGTCGCCAGCGAGTTCGCCTCGCATCCGCTGGTCCACGAGATCCTCGATTTCATCCGGCTCGGCGGCGAGCGCGCGATCTGCGTGCCCCATGACGTCAACGCGCCGGATCGGTGAGCGCTGAACCGTCAGCCGCGGCCGTGAACGACAGGCCGCTCGCGATCATCGCGGGCGCCGGCGATTTTCCGCCCCATCTCGCCAGTTTGGCCGTGACGAGCGGCCGGCCCGTCTTCATCGCGGCGCTCGAAGGCGCGGCCGACCCCTCCGCCTTCGGCAGTGCCGAACTCCGGAGCTATCGCCTCGGCCAGCTCGGCCGCCTGCTCGAGGAACTGCGCCGGCGCGAGATCGTCGATCTCGTCCTGATCGGCGGCCTGCCGCGGCCGAGCTTCGCCGCGCTGCGGCCCGAGGCTTCTACGCTGAAATACCTGCCTCATTTCGCGCGCGCCTTCCGCGGCGGCGACGATCACCTGCTGCGCGGCGTCGTCAGCTTCTTCGAGGGCCAGGGCTTCGCTGTCCACGGCCCTGCCGACATCGCGCCGCAGATGACCGCGCAGCCCGGCCCGCTTGGCCGCAGGCAGGCCTCGCCGGAGCAGAGGGCGCTTGTCGCGCGGGGCTTCGAGCTCTTGGCGGCACTCTCGCCCTTCGATGTCGGGCAGGCCGCGATCCTGGCCGATCATCGCGTCATCGCGATCGAGGCTGCCGAAGGCACGGACGCGATGATCCGCCGCGTCGGAGACATGATCGCGTCCGGACGGCTCCGCATCGCCAAGGGCGACGGCGTGCTGGTGAAGGCGCCGAAGGATGGCCAGGACCTTAGGGTCGACATGCCCGCCATCGGCTCCGAGACCCTGCGCCACGTCGCGGCAGCGGGCCTCGCCGGCATCGGCCTTCGGGCCGGGCGCGTCCTGGTCGGCAATGCCGCAGGCCTTGCGAAGCTGGCGGACCAGTCCGGACTGTTCGTCGAGGGCGTGGCGTGAGCCCGCCCTTCCGCCTCGCTCTGGTCGCGGGCGAGGCATCGGGCGACGCGCTGGCGCTGCGCTTCCTGGAGAGCCTCCGCGCGCGTCTGGGCGACCGCGAGCTCGTCATCACCGGCGTCGGCGGCGAAAGCCTGATCGCGGCGGGGCTGGTTCCGCTTTTCCCGCAGGCCGATATCGCCGTGATGGGCTTCGGCCCTGTGGTCGCGCGCCTGCCGCTTCTGCTGCGCCGGATGGAGGATGCGGCGCGCGGCATTGCGGCCTTCGCGCCCGATCTGCTGCTGACGATCGATGCGCCGGATTTCAACCTGCGCGTCGCGAAGAAGGTCCGCGCCCGCGCCCCCTCGATTCCGATCGCCCACTGGGTCTGCCCGAGCGTCTGGGCCTGGCGCTCCGGCCGCGCCCGCCGGATGGCGCCGCATGTCGATCGCATCCTGGCGCTGCTGCCTTTCGAGCCGGCGGCGCTGGAGCGCCTGCAGGGGCCCAGGACCGTCTATGTCGGCCACCCGCTGATAGAGCGCTTGTCCGACCTCAGGCCTGACGCAGAGGAGGCGGCGATCCGCGCGGACACCACGGCTCCGCGGGTGCTGATCCTCCCCGGCAGTCGCGGCTCGGAAGTCCGCCACCTCATGCCCGTCTTCGGCGAGGCGGTCGCGCGCATTGCAGCGGCGAAGCCCGGCACACGCTTCGTGCTGCCGGCGGTCCCGCATCTCCAGGCGGAGATCGCGCAGGCGGCGTCGCGCTGGCCAGTCCGGCCCGAGATCGTCGTCGGCGCCGACGGGAAGCTCGCGGCTTTCCGCAAGGCGCGGGCGGCGCTGGCGGCCTCGGGTACCGTGACACTCGAACTGGCGCTGGCCCAGGTGCCGACCGTGGCGGCCTATCGTGGTGCCGGCTGGGAAGCCGCCATCGCACGCCGCCTGATCAAGCTGCCGAGTGTCATTCTGCCCAATCTGATCCTCGGCCGCAGTGTCGTGCCGGAATTTCTTCAGGACGATGCGACGGCGGAGGCGCTGAGCGGACATCTGCTCGCAGTCCTGGCTGAAGGGCCGGACCGCGCGGGGCAGCTCGATGGCTTCGCCGAGGTCGAGGCGATCATGAAATCCGCCGGAGCGAGCCCGGCCGCCAACGCGGTCGAGGCCGCGCTGGCCTTGCTCGAAATGCGATCCTGAAGGCAGGCCGCGACGGCCAAAGACCAGGAATGCGAAAGGGGCCCCCCGACCGGGGCGCCCCTTTTTGTTTCAACCGCGAGACAAAGGCCTCAGCGGCGGCCGATCGGGTTGTACTCGCGCTGCGCAGCGCCGGTATAGAGCTGGCGCGGCCGGCCGATGCGCTGGGACGGATCCTCGATCATCTCCTTCCACTGCGCGATCCAGCCGACGGTGCGTGCCAGCGTGAACAGCACCGTGAACATCGAGGTCGGGAAGCCCATCGCCTTCAGGGTGATGCCCGAATAGAAGTCGATGTTCGGATAGAGCTTCTTCTCGATGAAGTAGGGGTCCGACAGCGCGATCCGCTCCAGTTCGATGGCGACGTCGAGCAGCGGATCGTCCTTGATCCCGAGCTCGTTCAGCACCTCATGCGTGGTCTTCTGCATGATCTTGGCGCGCGGATCGTAGTTCTTGTAGACGCGATGGCCGAAGCCCATCAGACGGAACGGGTCGTTCTTGTCCTTGGCCTTGGCGATGTATTTCGGGATGTTCTCGACCGTCCCGATCTCCTCGAGCATCTTCAGGGCCGCTTCGTTGGCGCCGCCATGGGCAGGCCCCCACAGGCAGGCCGCGCCGGCCGCGATGCAGGCGAAGGGGTTGGCGCCGGACGAGCCGGCCAGCCGGACCGTCGAGGTCGAGGCGTTCTGCTCATGGTCGGCGTGCAGGATGAAGATCCGGTCGAGCGCGCGCGACAGCACCGGGTTGACCTTGTACTCCTCGGCGGGGACGGCAAAGCACATCCGCAGGAAGTTCGAGGTGTAGTCGAGCGAGTTCAGCGGATACACGAAGGGCTGGCCGACCGTGTATTTGTAGGCCATCGCCGCCAGCGTCGGCACTTTCGCGATCATCCGCATCGAGGCGATCATGCGCTGGTGCGGGTCGGAGATGTCGGTCGAGTCGTGATAGAAGGCCGACAACGCGCCGATCGAGCCGACCATCACCGCCATCGGATGCGCATCGCGGCGGAAGCCCTGGAAGAAGCGGGCCATCTGTTCGTGCACCATGGTGTGGCGCGTCACGCGATAGTCGAAATCGGCCTTCTGGGCGGCCGTCGGCAGTTCGCCTTCCAGCAGCAGGAAGCAGGTCTCGAGAAAGTCGCCATGCTCGGCAAGCTGCTCGATCGGGTAGCCGCGATGGAGCAGCACGCCCTCGTCGCCGTCGATATAGGTGATCTGGGACTCGCAGCTCGCCGTCGAGGTGAAGCCCGGATCAAAGGTGAACATGCCCGTCTGGGCGTAGAGCTTGGCGATGTCGATGACGGACGGGCCGATCGAACCCGTCTTGATCGCCATGTCGACGGTTTTGCCGTCGACCTGAAGCTGGCTGGTGGTTCCGCTCATCGATACCGATCCTTTCAGGCTCGCTGCTGGTCAGTCGTCGTCGCGCTCGATCCGGCCACGGTTGTCCATGAGGCCTTTTCCGTCGTCAGATCGAACCGACATGACAGCGTCGTGTCGGTTCCCGGGTGGACAGGTTGGAAGAGCGGTTCATCCGACTGATTTTCAAGCAATATTTGTGCCCGACCCGGCGGGAGCCGAAGCGGGCTACACGTCGCGTCACTAGACCATTTGCGGGAGCTGTTCAACCGAGCCGAAAGACTGTCGACACTGCCTCGGGCTCATGCCTGGTCGGCCAGGCGCGCGAGGGTTTCCTCGCGTCCGAGCACCGCCATCACGTCGAACAGCCCGGGCGACATCGCCCGGCCCGTCAGTGCCGCGCGCAGAGGCTGCGCAGCCTGGCCGAGCTTAAGCCCGTGCTCCTCCGCATAGGCCCGCACCGCGGCTTCCAGCGCCGCGACGGACCAGTCGTTCACGGCTGACAGCGTCTGGGCCAATCCCGGCAGGCGCTGCTTGCCGGCATCGTCGAGCAGGGTCGCGGCTTTGGCGTCGAGCTGGAGCGGGCGTGCCGCATAGAGGTAGTAGGCGCTCTCGAGCAGTTCGACCAGGGTCTTCGCCCGCTCCTTAAGCCCCGGCATGGCGGCGAGGAACTTCGCCTCCAGCTCCGGCGACAGCGCGGCCGGCGCTCCGCGTGCCGGGCCGATCTCGGGCAGGATCACCTTCAGCGCCTCGAGCAGGTCGCGGTCGTCCGACTGGCGCATATAGAGCCCGTTCAGGCTCTCCAGCTTGGCGTAGTCAAAGCGCGCCGGCGAACGCCCGATCGAGGACAGATTGAACAGCGCGATCATCTCGTCGGTCGAGAAGATCTCCTGGTCGCCATGGCTCCAGCCGAGCCGCAGCAGATAGTTGCGCAGCGCCACCGGCAGATAGCCCATCGAACGATAGGCATCGACGCCGAGCGCGCCATGGCGCTTCGACAGCTTGGCGCCGTCGGGCCCATGGATCAGCGGGATGTGCGACATGCTCGGCACTGTCCAGCCCATCGCCTGGTAGATCTGCGTCTGGCGCGCGGCGTTGGTCAGGTGGTCGTCGCCGCGGATGACGTGGGTGACCCCCATGTCGTGGTCGTCGACCACCACCGCGAGCATATAGGTCGGGTTGCCGTCGGAGCGCAGCAGCACGAGATCGTCGAGGTTCTCGTTCTGCCAGACGACACGACCCTGGACCTCGTCCTCGACCACGGTCTCGCCGGTCTGGGCTGCGCGCAGCCGGATCACCGGCTTGACGCCGGCCGGGGCCGTCGCAGGGTCGCGGTCGCGCCAGCGCCCATCATAGCGCAGCGGGCGGCCTTCGGCCTTCGCCTTCTCGCGCATCTCGTCGAGCTCGGCCGGTGTCGCATAGCAATAATAGGCGGTGCCGGCGGCGAGCATCTGCCGGGTGACCTCGCGATGCCGCTCCGCCCGGGCGAACTGGTAGACCGTGTCGCCGTCCCAATCGAGCCCGAGCCAGGACAGGCCGTCGAGGATCGCGGTGATCGCGGCGTCCGTCGAGCGTTCCCGGTCGGTGTCCTCGATGCGCAGCAGCATCTTGCCGCCATGCCGGCGGGCATAGAGCCAGTTGAACAGGGCTGTGCGCGCGCCGCCGATATGCAGGAAGCCGGTGGGCGAGGGCGCAAAGCGCGTGACGACGGCGTCGCTCATGAAAGGCAAAGCTCCGGCTGGGCGGATGATCGCGGGCCCAGAACGAGATGGGAGGACGAAACGGCGAGCCGGACGCGGGCTCGCGCCGGAGGCGACATGACATCCGGCGCCGCCCCTGTAACATGCCCTTGCCGCCTGCGTTAAGCGCAAGATGCAGCCGGCTGGGGCAGGAGCGGTGCATGCAGCCGGCGCGACCAGGGCAGGGGATGCCGGCACCGGGGCCCGCGCGCGGCGCCCGGGCCGACGTGCTGCCCTCGCGCCTGCCCACCTTCGTACTTGGCGGCCCGGGGCTCGGCGTAACGCTCACCGCCTGGCGCGGCGGGTTCTTCCGGGCGCTTGCGCTCGAAGCCGAACGCCGGCGGCTCTTCCTCTGGCTGCCGGTGATGATGGGCGCCGGCATCCTGCTCTACTTCCTCGCCGATCGCGAGCCTGCGCTCTGGGCACCGCTGACCGGCCTCGGGCTCGCCGCCGGGGCCGCATTTGCCCTGCGGCGGCGGCGCCTCGCGCCGCTGATCGCTCTCGGCTGTGCCGCCGCCTTCGCCGGTTTCGCGGCGGCGACCTGGCGCACCGCCACGGTAGCGGCGCCGATGCTCGACCGGCCCCGTATTGGCCAGGTCAGCGGCTTCGTGGAATCGGTCGAGGCCCGCGATGCCGGCGCACGCCTCGTCATCCTGGTGACGAGCCTGGCCGGGCTCGAGCCCGAGCGTTGGCCCAGGCGCGTCCGCGTCAATATTCGCAGCGGCAGTGTTTCGCCGGGGGACCATATCGCGGCCATGGCCCGGTTGCTGCCGCCACCGGGGCCGGCACGGCCCGGCGGGTATGATTTCGGCCGGGACGCCTTCTTTCGCGGGCTGGGTGCCGTCGGCAGCATTCCCGGCAAGATCGCGCTGACCCCGCCGCCACGGCCTCCGCCGACCGAGTTGGTGCTGGCTGCGACGATCGACCGGGCGCGCAACGCCCTGACCCGGCGCATCGCCGAGATCGGCGGGGGGGCAGGCCGGCGCGATGGCGGCCGCGCTCGTGACGGGCAAGCGCGGTCTGATCACCGAGACCACCAACACCGATTTGCGCGCGGCCGGCATCTACCACATCGTTGAATTCTGGATCCCTGCGCGGGGAGGGGGGTGTAACTGACGCTTCCGAAACCGGCCAGAGCGGTCATCTAGAATGACGCTGACCAGGTCGCCGGACTCAGACTGACGGTCTCCTCCAGCGGCGGCTTGAGCGTGAATATCCGGGAAGCCTCGCCGAACTCGAAGACGCGGTAGATCCGCCAGGCGTCTGGCCTTTCACCGGCTACAGCCAGCTCGTTGCGGGTCAGATAGAAGGGCGTGGTCCTCGCGCCGCGAGTAGTCTTCACTTCGATCAGCGTCTCGCGCCCGTCATCCTCGAACGAGCGGATGTCGTAGCCCGCACCATCGCCATCGTCCCTGGCGACCCATCGAACCTTGCCCATCAGATCACGCCGACCAGCGCCGAGCAGGCGCCGCTCCTCGACCTCTACGACAAACTCTTCACCGGCCCTGCCCAAGCTCCTATTGCGCTCGTCCCGCTCGGCCGGATCGAATGTGCGCACCAGGCGCTCCAGGGGCTGAGTGATCCTATTCCGGCGGCGCTCTGGCGGTGGCACAAATAGGTCGCCAACTGGAATTGCTGGAACCGGGCGCTCTACGGGTACGGATTGCAACCAGGCCGCGGATGGTAGATGCCCGCTGACCTCGGCGACGAGTGCATCCTGGTAGTTTGCGCGAGGCTTGTATCCGCGCAGCCATGGCAGCCCCAGTTCGGACAATACGGCGCTGATGTTCTGTGCTTGAACTCGATGGAGCCCGCAGAGCGGCCGGTCAAAGCCTGTAGCGCCCGATTATGCTCGCGCTTGGTGTACGGTCGGCCGGCCACCTCATTGGCCATCATCGCGAAGTATTCGGCGACCACGGCTGCGACCTCGACGGGTTCCCAGTCGGTTCCTGCAGCGCGAGTTTGGGTATCCGGTAGGGTTGGCACAGCTCACTTCGTAGCGACGATCGCCTCGGAAATCGAGAAGCTATCTGAAGGGCGCCTGCCCCGGCGACGCACGCTCCGTGCTGTCATTCGGACTTCACGCCATCGCGCTCCTGCTTGAGATTGCGAGGCCGAAACCACGTCGACCGTGAGCACCAAATGGACCCGGAGAACGCAGCATCACCGCCCGCTGGCATCACGCGTGAAGACCTATTCGAGCGGGTCTGGACCACGCCGATCAACCACCTGGCCGAAAAACTCGGCATGAACCACTACCAGTTCGCTCGCATCTGCGAAGCGCTCAACGTGCCCAGACCGCCCGCCGGGTACTGGCAGAAGAAGGCGGTTGGGAAGGAGGCGCCTCGGCCCGAGCTGCCCGCTGCACTGCCTGGAGACCATGCCCGTTGGAGTAAAGGCACTCGGCTTTTAGCGCCCCTGCCAAAGCGTGTGTACCGTCGCGTGGAGCGGAAAGCGGCCGATCGCCCACAAAGACCGGCACGCCACCCGATGCTGATCGGCGTCGACGAGTCCTTCCGCAAAACGCGCACCGACGAGAAGAACGAGTTTTTGCGGCCGTACAAATATCTCTTGCCCGACATTGTGGCGTCGGCCGACCACCTATCTACCGCACTCGACATCGCAAACGAGATCTACAACGCGCTCGACCTGAAGGGACATCGCGTCATGTTTGCGCCTGCAGATCAGGAGATGCGGCGCAGGCACGTGGACGAGCAGGAGGTCCCGCGCAAGGATCGAAAGTACGGGCGGTATCAGACAGGCAGCATCTGGTCTCCGCGCCGTCCCACGGTCACCTACGTCGGCTCTATCCCAGTCGGCCTGGTGCTGACCGAGATGACCGAGCGCGTGACGATGCGATATCTCGACGGCTCTTATGTTCGGGAAGACAGCAAGCTGGTTCGCTCCGCCAGACCCTGGCAGCTCACGCACTCATGGACGACCGAGCAAGACCTACCCTGCGGCCGGTTTCGGTTTGTGGCCTATTGCCCGCTGGCGAACATCGAATGGTCAGCAAGCTGGCAGGAAACAGATGCAGCTGGCCTGAAGTCGCTCGTTCCCTCGATCGTCGCACGGCTTCACGGTTCCGAGGCTGAACTACAGGCGCTGATCGACGCTGAGGAAAAGGCTGCCGCCAAGCGCCGCAAAGAATGGGCCGAGGCGCAAGAGCGGTATCGCCGGCAAGAGGATCGGAGAGCCGTCGAGCAGGCGCTGTCGCATAGCAAGAAGCAGTTGGCCGAAATCATGGAGCAGTGGGCGGCGGCTACCGCTGTTGAGCGCTTCTTCGTGGAGGCGGAGAAGCGGCTGGAGCACCTCGGTGAGGATCGCCGGGAGCACATTCAAAGCCGCCTGGCGCTGGCGCGAGCGATGCTGGGCGAGCAAGATCCCCTCAGCTATCTCGCTGATTGGCTCGCGCCTGACGAGCGATACCAAACTCGATATCCCGACCATTGAGAGTTGCGCCACTCAGTTGCGCGCGCCCAATGCTCGGTAAAGCGTCGCCCGGTGAACACCGATTGCTGCGGCGACCTGGCTCATAGTGTTGTCAGGCTGAGCTAGCAACTCACGCGCAACAGCTAACTTCTGCGGGGTCATCGCGGGCGTTCGCCCGAACTTCACGCCCCTAGCCTTGGCAGCGGTCCGACCAGAGCTAGCACGATCCAGAATGAGAGATCGCTCAAATGGCCTGCTGCCGGTTTCGCAGGAAGCTCGCGCATCTAATCTTATGCGGCAGGACGCACGCTGAGGCGCACCGCAATATGGAAGCGTTCCGCCGCAAACTTGAGCGCGAAAAGCTCGCAGCCGAAAAGTCAGACCGCGACGATCTCCACGCC
Source organism: Bosea sp. 124 (assembly GCF_003046175.1). Taxonomy (NCBI): domain Bacteria; kingdom Pseudomonadati; phylum Pseudomonadota; class Alphaproteobacteria; order Hyphomicrobiales; family Alloboseaceae; genus Allobosea; species Allobosea sp. 124. Next base: position 4,957,081 of record NZ_PZZM01000001.1, on the reverse strand, counting down.
ACCATCGTCCAGACCCTGACCCGCCACGCTGGCAAGCCGGTTTACGAGCTTGCTGATGCGATCGTGGACGCGGTCCTAATCCGAGACGCCGTGCCGAAAGGCGGATACCATCGGCCGCGATGTTAGCAGGCAGGAGTTGAGATGCGTCGCGTTATGATTGCCCTGATAATCTTGACCGGCTCAGCCAATGCTCAGATGCCGGTGACCGCAGGGCTTGGGATCGTTCCATGCGCTGAGTTCGCAGAATTCTACAGGCGAAACCCGGCAGTCGCAGAAGTGCAGTCGTTCGCCTGGGCTCAGGGCTATTGGAGCGCGATCAATGAGGCGGTTCGTTCTCGCGGCGAACCAACGCGCGATCTCCGGGTCGTCCCAAATCCGACAAAAAAGCAGTTCTTGCGGTCATTCTGCGATAAGCGCCCATTGGCCAGCTACATCGAAGCAGTTCGAGAGCTTTATCTGACTTTCCCGGAAAATCCGCGCTGACCTTGAAGCCGTGACCACCGCGTTCACTGCACCCCCAAGTGCCTGGCACTGGTAGCGGACACCTCGTTGTCGGGGGGAGACCTCGAACTCGGATTAACCACCTACCACATTGTTGAATTATGGATTCCTGCGCCGGGAGGGGGCAGCTGACGCTTTTGGCCATAGCCGACGTATAGAACGTCTGCTTCCGGGCGAGCCCTATAGAATGGCGGACTGGCAATCGGCATTGGAACACCGCGTCCGCTATGGGTCGAGGCTGTGTGAAAACCGTGCTGGTTCGGGTAGACTCCTGACGTTGCAGTCGGGAGGTCGGATTTGAGCCGCTTCGTTGAGGGTTGCGACCGCCGGCAGCCGACGCTGCTTCCCGATTGCCTGGACGACTATGTGGCGGATGAGAACCCGGTGCGGGTGGTCGACGTGTTCGTCGATGACCTGGATCTGGAGGTCCTGGGTTTTGAGGGCGTGACGCCGGCAGCGACAGGACGCCCGGCCTACCACCCGGCCACGCTGCTCAAGCTCTACATCTACGGCTACCTGAACAAGGTGCAGTCCAGCCGCCGGCTGGAACGCGAGGCGGGGCGCAATGTCGAGTTGATGTGGCTGACGGGGAGGCTTGCGCCCGACCACAAGACCATCGCCGACTTCCGGAAGGAGAATGGGCCCGCGATCCAGGGCGCCTGCGCTCAGTTCGTGGTGCTGTGCCGTCAGATCGGCCTGTTCGGGAGCACCCTGGTCGCCATCGACGGCAGCAAGTTCAAAGCAGTGAACAGCCGCGACAAGAACTTCACGGCCCACAAGCTCACGAGGCGCCTGCAGCAGGTGGCTGAACACATCGCGGGCTATCTGCGTGACCTCGACACGGCCGATCGTCAGGAAGACGAGGCCGCCGAGGCGCGCTCGGGACGGCTGCAGGAGAAGGTCGAGCGGCTGCGCGAGCAGATGAAGATGCTCAAGGCCATGGAGGCGCAAGTCGCTGCCTCACCTGAAGGCCAGATCTCGCTGACCGATCCGGACGCTCGCTCGATGGCCACCAGCGGACGCGGCAGTGGGATTGTCGGCTACAACGTCCAGTCCGCTGTCGAGGCCAAGCATCACCTGATCGTCGCCCACGACGTGGTCATGACCGGCAGCGACCGCGAGCAGCTCGCAGCCATGGCCGCCAAGGCAAAGAACGCCATGGGCGCGGAAAAGCTCGATGCGCTGGCCGACCGCGGCTACTTCTCCGGCGAGGAGATCCGCTCCTGCGAGGCCCTGGGCGTGACGCCCTATCTGCCCAAGCCGCTGACCTCGGGCGCCAAGGCCGAGGGCCGGTTCGGCAAGCAGGACTTCGTCTACCTGCCCGAGCAGGATGTCTATCGCTGCCCATCCGGCGCGCTGCTGCCGCGCCATATGACCACGGTCGAGCGGGGAATGACGCTCCACCGCTACTGGGATCGCGCTAGTTGCCAGGCCTGCGCCCTCAAGGCTCAGTGCACGCCCAGCGTCGAACGGCGGGTCACCCGCTGGGAACACGAGGCGATCATCGACGCCCTTCAACGGCGGATGGATCTGACGCCTGGCGCCATGCGCCAACGAAGGCGGCTCGTCGAACACCCCTTCGGCACGATCAAGGCCTGGATGGGGGCGACGCACTTCCTGACGAGGCGCCTGCCCAACGTGAAGACCGAAATCGGCCTCCACATCCTCGCCTATAACCTCAAGCGCGTCATCGCCATCATCGGCGCCAAGCCGCTGATGGAAGCGATCCGGGCCTGACACTGCCCCTCATCGCGGGCTCGCCGCCCCAGTTGATCAAAGGCAGGCAGCGCGTTTTTACACAGCCTCGGTCGAAAGCAGTCCCGACTCACCTTCGCCTCGCACGTTCGGTTCCTGGCAAGGCCCGAACGGCAGCTATTGGCGCATTACATCCGGACGTGACAGATCAGGGGAAACGACCTGCGCAGTTTTAGCGATAAACGCGCCGCAACAAGAATGAGAGATGTCATAATCCGATGGCGCATCTTCGGTTCTGGTTTTCAACTATGCAGGCCACAAACCCGTAGCCAGAAACGCGAAAAGGTCGACACTGATGAGAATTTTTTTGCAGCGGCCTGTTTAGTCCGCCACGAGACTCCTCGCGGCGAACTTGATCCAAAGCTAAACTGAAGCAGTGAACCCAGTTGGATTTATCCGGCGGTAGCGCGCAAGAGCAATTTGGAAGGCACCAAACGCGAATAGGCCAAGCGCGGTCACCAACAGCAACGCCCAGCCATAAGGCTGCTCCTGCAATGTCCGAAGCGCACCCGCCAGGCCCTGAACCTCGCTGGCCCTGGCTTGGTAAGCCGCGCTGATGAAAAAGCCGCCTATAAGCGCGAATACGAGGCCACGGGCGAGGTAGCCAGCCCGTCCTAGCCTCACCAGCCAAGGTTCAACCTGACCGTCGGCAGTAACTCGATCCATGACACGGCCCTTGTAGCCTTTCCATGCGTTAGCTCCCCCTGCGGCGAAGACAACAACCCCGACGACGCCAACCAGAATTTGGCCGAATTGGAATGACAGCAAATATGCGGTCCAGTCGCGGGCTGCGCTGTCTCCGCCTCCCACGGCAGAAGTCCGCATGATCATCTGCACGGCTGAGAATGCGAGACCGGCGTTGATGATTGCACTCACAGCAAAGCCTACGCGACGAACTAATCCTTTTGTTGTGGTACCAAGACGATCCGCATCTAAAGCAGCTTGCGCGATGCGCCAGATGGCAAAGCAGACCAGGCCGGCCGCAACCAAGCCGAGCAGCACCGCGCCGAACGGCTGTGTCAGGATGGCAGATAGCGCCGTCTTACTGTCCGGCGCGCGTGCCGCGCCGCCAAGGGCTGCTAGAACAGCGAGCCACCCGACGATTGTGTAGACCAGCCCTCGTGCCGCATAACCGATGCGAGCGAGAACCTCGACGGGATCTATGTTTTGCGAGCGTAACTTGGCCATGACGCCGCAACGCTGATTGCCTGGCACTAGTTCCTGAGCTGAGCCACAACCGGGGACTCGACAGATTGATGGCGGGTTCCTGAACTCGCCTCATCTTCCATTGGCGCATTTCGTATGGCGAACTGTTGGCTAGTTTGGTGCGGTTGTTCCGGGCGGGGAGGGCGGGCTGCGGGCGCGCTTTGAGACCCGCTAAGACGGGTGCTACCTCGAACCAGGAGCAACCGGGCCCCCACCAAGAGTACGGATTAAACACCTACCACATCGTCGAATTTTGGATCCCTGCGTGACGAGGTGAGTTCAGCTTACGCTTCCCTAAATGGCTCCCAGCAGACTTCTGGAGCGTCTGCTTTCCGGCACTCTGCGAGGCGGTCGGCAACGTCAAGCAGGTCGCCGGCAAGGCGCTGGACAAGCCGAGCTTGAGGCCGAGGAAGCCAAGGGCGAGGGCCAACAGGCTCTGACGATGGCCAGGAGACCATCAAGAAGGTCGTCGACAAGGTCTAACGACGCGATCACGGAATGATGAGCGGGCTGCCGAGAGGCGGCCCGTGTTTCGTTGGGCAAAGGCGACAAAGCGTTATTGGATCAGGAACAACCCGCTAGGTAGGGTGGTTAAGAACGTCATCAATCAGGAATTCCGGTAGAAGTCATGACAGCCCGCATCCTAATCGTCGAAGATGAGGTGCTGGTAGCCATGGAAATGGAAGCCATCATCGAGGAATCCGGCTTCCAGCCGGTCGGCATCGCCGCCGACAGCCTTGAGGCCTTGAAGCTTGCCGAGGACAAGCCTGACGTGGCCCTCGTCGACCTAAACCTGCGCGATGGCCTGACCGGGCCAGACGTAGGACGAGAGTTGGCCAAGCGCGGCATCGTGGTCGTCTTCGTGACCGCGAACCCCCGCCTACTGGCCGACGGTATTCCCGGCGCCCTGGGGGTGGTCGAGAAGCCCTTAGATGACGGCTTGATCGCCTCGATCATCTCGTTCGCCATCGCCAAGCGAGAAGGCAGGGACGTCGTGCCTCCTGCATGCTTTCTGCCTTTCTCAGGCGATGTCGCCTCTCGCCAGGTTGGCGGCCGGCACGCGCACGGTTAGCCGCAGGCCGTCTGGCTCCCAGGACCGCTGCAAATCGCCGGCGAGCTGGTTGCGAACTGCGACCTCGGAAAGCCGTGACCCGAAGCCTGTCCGTTCGGGCGCACCTGACACTGCGGGGCCGCCAATCTCCTTCCAGATGACGACGACATCGTCGCCTGCGATAGAGATCGAGATGGCCACCTTGCCGTCGTCTGTCGACAGCGCGCCATATTTGACCGCATTGGTGGCCAGTTCGTGGAACAGCAGGGCGAAGGGCGTCGCGCCCCTGTCGTCGACCGGGACATCGTCGCCGACGATCGTGATGTTGCCGGTGTCGAGGGCGGGATAGGGCTCGAACAGCTCGCGGAGCATCCCACCCAGTGTTGTGCGACCAATGGTTGGACGGGATTCCACGCTGTGCGGTCGGACGAACTCATGGGCCCGGCCCAAGGCCGCGATCCGTTCGCGCAGCGAGGTCGCGAAGTCCTTGCATTCGGGTGCCTGCCGGACGGACAGGCCGATGAGACCGCTTATCACGGCGAAGATGTTCTTGATGCGGTGGGCGAGTTCCTGGCTGAGAAGCTGGTTCTGTTCGGCTGCGCGCTTGGCCTCGTCGATGTCGGTGCATGTGCCGATCCAGCGCACGATCTTACCGTCGCCGTCGCGCACCGGCAGCGCCCTGCCCAACGTCCATCGGTATTCGCCGGAGTGGTGCTTCAGGCGATACTCGACCTCGTACGGCTCACCGGTTTCCAGCGCATGCCGCCAGCGTCCCCAAGCCCGGTCCTGGTCCTCGGGATGGAACATGCCGCTCCAGCCCTCGCCATCGGTCGAGCCCTTTGGCACGCCAGTGAACTCGTACCAGCGGGCGTTGTAGTAATCGTGGAACCCGTCCGGTTGGGTGGACCAGACCATCTGCGGCATGGCGTCGGTGAGGACCCGAAGCATCTGCGGGTTGTCAAAAATTCTCGTCGCGATCGGCACCAAGTCTCTTCTCGTGATTAGCCCACGTCCGGGCTAGCACGGGATTTATGAGCTGCGCCTGTCAAATCACGTATCTCGCCGGTCGCATGTTAGACGCGGCAGCGCCGCTGTCAGCCTTGTCGTCGGTCTCGGTTTCGGCATCGAACTTGAGCGATGCCTTATAAACGGGTTTGCCGGTCTCGTCCTCGACCTGGACGCGGTAGTCGGCTTTCCCGGCATGCGGCAGGTTCTCGCGGCACATGTCCGTCAGCGCCACCTGGGCATCTAAGGTGGCCGCGTCCCGGTCCGGGAATTCCAGCGGCTCATCGAAGGGCTCCAAGCCGTTGCCGGCGTCGGTCGCGATCCTGAAATGAGGCATGCGTCTACAAGTCCCATGGTCCCCGATCCTCAAACGAAAATGCCGGAGACGGGTTCCTGACAATCGCTGCCATTTCGTCGGGGCCAATCAGCCCTCGATCACGTCGTCGGAGTGCTCCACCTCATCGGGTTTCTTCAGCAGGTAACGGTCGTCCTCCGGATAGCAGCGGGCGCGCTCATGGTCGTCGCCGGCGAACGCCTTGATCGCCTCAATCGACGTCCAGCAGGAGAGCGTGACGACTTCGGTCGTGATGTCGCCGAGATCCCGCCCAGTTCCGCGCCAATTTGACACATTTTTTGAGAAATCGTGCGCTCTTGGGTCGCATATGCGACCAAGTTGTAGGATCCGCAGCGTTGCCTGTGAGCAGCGGAGCAGTCACTTCTGCCCGAGCCATTGTCGAATACGGGCCCATTGATCTGCACTCGCGACGGTAAACCTCGCGACGGGCTTTCGAAGAAGCGCAACATCGGTGGCGAGCAGGAGGAGACCGAGCGGCAGCATCCAGATGCCAAGCCCTGGCAGGATTGAGAACACCCCGCCGAGCATGAGCAGCACGCCTACAGGAATGCGAAGCCAGCGAGATGCTGGGTGCCGAAGCCAACGCATCCAAGAACCGAGCCAGAGAGGTACCTCCTGCTCGAAGCGCCTGAAGGCCTGTCGTAAAGCCTGTTGCCCTTGGCGCATTGTACCATTCTTCCGTTAAAGCCAGCGCGCGACAATACTGGCGACGGTCGCTATTTCACCCACCGTCGCCATCTCACTTACCGATAACGGTAGTATCCGAAGTCACGAGCCCGCCGACCATAGGCGCGAGCATGCGCAGGTGGGCTGCCATAATGATGACCATAGCCACGTCCACGGTTCCAATTGCGGGACCCGCCCCAACCCTTATGGCCCTTGTACCCGTGTCCACCCTTCTTGATCTGCTCGACGTGGTCTGGCGTCTCGATCGCTGTTGGGCCCGCCACCGGGGCGGCCTGTGAAGTCGATGGCGTGATCGAGCCGAAGCCCAACATGGCCACCGCAACGAGAACGAGCGTTCGCATAGGACTCTCCTGTCGAAACCATTGCTGGAAAAGCAGAGAAGCGGCGGGCGCTACAACTGCCCACCGCCTCATGGTGTCACCCGCAGATACGCGTACGCCGTATGACAACTTCGCCGAACCGGTTGACGCGACGCTTTTCCACCATTCGACAGTCATCGCCGAAGCGGCTGCGCACGATCCGACGCTCATACCCGCCTCGACGTTCCTCGTACCCACGCCGTTCCCGATAGCGCGGTCCGTCGTCGTCAGATCGCTCGATGCGCGTCTCGACCCGCACCTGAGACTGTGCGGGAGCCGTAATAAGCGCTGTTGCGGCAACGCCCGCAGCCAGCAAGAGGGTCTTGAACATAGCTTGTCGCTCCTGATTTCGCGGAAAAAGAGCCCGCCCTTGAAAAGGGCGGGCTCCGATTTGATCACTCGATGATCTGAACGATCTTGCGCGTTTTCGGCTCGACCAGCACGGTCTGGTCGTTGACCACCGTGTAGCGATACTCGGTCTTGCCATAGCGAGCCGGAACCTCGCGATAAGTGACCGTGTCGGGCAACGTCGCGCCGACAACGACCTTCTCGCGGTACGCCACCGAAGGCACCTTCTGCTGCGTCACATAGGTGCGGAACTCGGTGCGGTTCTCGGTTGCGATGCCGCCGACGATCGCGCCAGCAGCCGCACCACCGACGCCACCCACCACGGCTCCGACAGGGCCACCGACGATGGCACCGCCGACAGCACCAGTAGCCGCGCCGCTGGCTGCGCCACCAGCCGCGCCGGAGTTGGATTGCGCGAAGGCAGTCGCGGGGACGAGAGCGAGGGCGGCGATGAGTGCGATGTTCTTGATCATGGTCTTCTCCCTTTCGAGGACATGTTGCCCCTCAGTCGCAATCTAAACTGCGGCCGAAAGCGTCCGTTCCATGAATAACCGTTCATAATGAGGGGGTTAGAGCTATTTGAGCTGCTCTCGGCGTACCCTGTTCGAGGACGCGACCCTGTCACGACTGCTCCCGATCGATGGGTTGTTCCCCAAAGGAACCTTTTTCCCGGACAAGGCTTTCCGCCCTGTCCGGTACCTTGGGAGAACAACATGATTTTGCACGTCGCGCTTCTGCTCATGCCTATCAGTCTGGCCTTGGCGGCTGAAACGGACCCGGTGGCAAACCCAGTCTTCACGTGTCAGTTCAAGGCGGGGCGGATCGTAATCGAGCAGGCCAATGCGGCGGGCGAAGTGACGGTCGAAGTTGATGGGAAGGCTCGCCAGTACGCTCTCCAAGAACGTAAACTGGTTCCACGCGATCAAGGTCTACCAACACTGCTCTTCCAGCCTGACCTGAAGCAGTGGCAGTGGCTGAATGAACAAGGCGAGCCGATCGAGAGCACCGTATGCACCGAGAAGCCATCACTTAAGACGGGCTGAAAATCACGAGGCGGCCCATCCCGCGCATCGCTCGCTGGCCACGGCCTCTGTCGCGCTTGGCGGCCGTATCCGGGTCATGCACCTCGTCGCGATGGCGGCGTTCCGTATGCCGGACAGCCGCCCGTGACGAAACAGATCTAGGGCTCACGCGACGGCGTGCTGAAGTCTCTGCCAACCGATCTATCCGGGATAGAGGCCGACGAGCACGATGAGGGCGGCAGGGGCGGACTGCGCTCGGCCAGCATAGGACCAAACCAACGACTGGCCACGTGCTTCGCGCTAGCGTAGCAGGCGGCCACGGGGTGCCCACTTCCGGGCCCGCCGCCGTCCCAATTTCAGTCTATTAGGGCATGGCTCCCAATAGCGCGCACGACATGACGTTGCAGACGCGATGGCATTTTTATTGATTTCACTCAGGCAAGCGCGCTCCCGAACGCCAGATGAACATAAATTCAACTAGCGTTGTTAGTTCTTCATGGTCGAAAAAATTTGCTTGCAAAATGAACACCACATGAATGACTTTTATTGTTTGCCAAACTACGCAGTTTGGAACCTTAGTAATTTAGCCGAGTTATCGCCCCGGCTGCCAACCAGGGATCGTCCCGACGTATGGCGGCGAGGAGACTTCATTATGATCAAGCAGTTTGCTTTGGTTCTCGCTCTGGCTGCAGTCCCCGCCGTCGCGATCGCGCAGAATCCTCCGGGCGCACAGGGTGGTGCAGCGAGCGGCGCACTCACCGGTGCCGTGGGCGGTGCCATCGTCGGCGGCCCGGTTGGTGCGGTAGTGGGCGGTGTCGGCGGCGCCGTGGTCGGCGGGATCATCGGCGACAACACCCCGCGCTTCCAGAGCTATGTCACCGAGCAGCGCCGTCCGTCCTATACCTATGCCGAGCCGGTCGTGGTCGGCTCGACCCTGCCGCGCCAGGGCGTGACCTATTACGAAGTCCCGCGTGAATACGGCGCGACCACCTATCGTTACACAGTAGTCAACAACCGCACCGTGCTCGTCGATCCCGACACTGGACGCATCGTGCAGGTCATCGACTGATTTCGCGTCGCAAGGGGCCGGCTCCGAAAGGACCGGCCCCTCGCTCATCTCAGGCTCGGTTAAATGGGGATTCTGATGCGACGCATCTTGTCGGTACCGGTTGGCTCGGCGGTCCTGGGCATCCTGATGGCAACATCAGCCGGCGCGGAGCACCAAGGCAAAAGCCACGGTTCACCTGGACTGGATCTAACCAGTCGAGCGCGTCCTTCTGCCAAACTGGAGCTCGCGGCTCCGAAACCGCCGGAGACGCTCGCGACACCCATTTCCTCCGGCACCGAAGCCGCGCCGACCAATCAGAGAAAAGTGCGAGTGGTTTACCCTGGGCCAACGGCCTCGAATTAGCCTGCCATGGATTACGGCCTAGTATGAAACCTGGCGAGGCGAGGGGCTAACTTGGGCATCGGCAATCTGATCGGCCGCATGTTCGGCGGCAAGGAAAAGGACGTCAGCGGTACACCTGTCGAGATCGTACAGCGGAAGTTCAAGCGGACGGCGACGGATATCGCCTTGCTGCTGCAGGAGAGGCTGAGCGAGGCGTCCATAGGGCCGGACCGTTGGAGCGCGGCCGCGTCTCGCTGGCCAGCGCCGCCTATGCCTTCTTCATCTACGCTTGGTGGAACGATCGTGAGAACGGCGAGGACCGGAATTTCCTGGCGGTTTCGAACCAGGCACTGTTCCGCACGGTGGACTACATCATCGAGCAGGAAGGCGGCGACCGGGAGCAGATCGTCGACGTCGTCCGGACCGCTTTCTAGGAGAGACAGGCTGCCTTCGCTCGCATGGATGCCGGTGACGTCCGCTCCGGCGAGGCCTTTGCGTTGCGGGTTCAGCAGATCCTGCTGTGGATAGCCCTTACGGACGCCAGCGACATCGAGAAGGCGCGATCAGTACTCCGCGCAGCGGCTGTCCACGCTGATGGCGGAGACTTTCGCCAGCCTCAGACCGCATCTAGCGCGATCGCATACGTGCTGACGGTATCCTGAAGCCGGATTAACCGCCTACCACATCGTCTCGATCTCGGGCCTGCACATGGTGCTCGCCGCCGGCACGATCTTCTGGCTGGTGCGGGCGCTGCTCGCCCTCTCGCAGACGCTCGCCCTGCACTGGCAGGTCAAGAAGATCGCCGCCGTCGCCGCCATGGTCGGCGCCATCGGCTATTGCGTCTTCTCCGGCGCCGAGGTCGCGACCGTGCGCTCGCTGATCATGACGCTGGTCATACTCGGGGCGATCCTGGTCGACCGGCCGGCTCTGAGCATGCGTAATCTGGCGCTGGCGGCGATGATCGTGCTGCTGCGCGAGCCCGACGCGCTGCTCGGGCCGAGCTTCCAGATGTCCTTCGGCGCGGTGGCGGCCCTGATCGCCTTCGCTGAGCGTTGGGAGAACCGCACCCGTCCGCACCCGCCATCATTGCTGCCCTGGCCGCTGGGCCCACTCTGGATCGCCTCGGTCGGCGTCATCGTCACGACCCTGCTGGCGACCGCCGCGACAGCGCCCTTCGGCGCCTATCACTTCCAGACCTTCAATCCATTCGGTCTGCTCGGCAACGCGCTGGCACTGCCCTTCGTGTCGCTTTGCGTGATGCCGGCGGCGGTCTTTGGCGTGCTCGCCTATCCGTTCGGGCTCGATGCTCCGGCCTGGTGGCTGATGGGGTTCGCTTCGGACGTGGTCCTGAAGCTGGCGCACTGGGTCGCGACCATCGACCATTCGACGCTCGTCATCGCGGCCTTCGGCCCGGCCGCGCTCGCCTGCTTCGCCGCGACGCTGCTCTGGCTCACCCTCTGGACCACCAGACTGCGCCTGCTCGCGCTCCTGCCGCTCGTCGTCGGCGTCGCGGTCGCGGCCAAGCCCGAGCGACCCGACGTCCTGATCGAGCGTGACGGCTCGGGCATTGCCGTGCGCGGCAAGGACGGCCTGCTGGTCGTCGCCGGCAAGCCCAGCCGCTTCGTCCTGCAGCAATGGCTCACCGCCGACGGCGATGGCCGCAACCCCGACGACGCCAGCTTGCGACAGGCGGCTGCCTGCGATGATGCCGGCTGCGTCATCGCGACCAGGGACGGCCGCAGCATCGCTTATGCGCGCGACCGGCTCGCCATCATCGAGGACTGTCGCCGCGCCGATCTCGTCGTCACGCCGATCCCCTGGACCGCGCCTTGCGCCACGAAACTCGTCGACCGCACGGCGCTGGCCCGCGATGGCGCGACAGCGCTCATCCGCCGGGGAGGGGCATGGCGCAGCCACACGTCGGAACAGGGCTCCGGCGAGCGGCCCTGGAGCCGCCGGGTCGAGGCTCCAGCATCAGCGCCGGCCAGGCCGGCCGCCGCCCAGCCGGTGGACGATCCGGCCAATCCGGAACGGCTTCAGTAGCGCCGCATCAGGTTGACGAGCCGGCCCTGGATCTTGACCCGGTCCGGGCCGAGCACGCGCGTCTCATAGGCCGGGTTCGCCGCCTCCAGCGCGATCGAGGAGCCACGCTTGCGCAGCCGCTTCAGCGTCGCCTCCTCGTCGTCGATCAGGGCGACGATGATGTCGCCGGTATTGGCGCTGTCCTGCTTGCGGATCACCACCGTGTCGCCGTCGAGGATGCCGGCGTCGACCATCGAGTCGCCGCGGACTTCGAGCGCGAAATGCTCGCCCGCGCCCAGCATGTCGGCCGGCAGCGCGACGCTGTGGCTGCGGCTCTGGATCGCCGAGATCGGCGTGCCGGCCGCGATGCGGCCCATCACCGGAATCGCGATGGTCGTGCGGATGTCGTCGGAGGCCGTCTCGACCGGCCTGACCTTGCCGAGCCCGCTGTCCTTACCGAGACCGCCCTGGACGATCGACGGGCTGAAACGGCCCCGCGCGGTCGGCTGGCCGCCGGCACCGACGCCCTCGGGCAGCTTGATGATCTCGAGCGCGCGCGCCCGGTTCGGCAGCCGGCGGATGAAGCCGCGCTCCTCCAGCGCCATGATCAGGCGATGGATGCCGGATTTGGAGCGCAGGTCGAGCGCATCCTTCATCTCGTCGAAGGAAGGGGGGACGCCGCTTTCGCGCAGGCGTTCCTGGATGAAGCGAAGCAGTTCGAACTGTTTGCGTGTCAGCATGGTCCCCGCCGGCGCGATGATAGATGTAAGTGGGCGCAGATTCGAAACAAATCACGAACACCATACCCGTTCGCGTTGTGTTCCGCAAGCGCGCCTCGCCTTGCGTCAGCGCAGCCTGATGATGCGGCAGGGATCGCCTGTCCTGGCGGGCGCCGCGAAGGCGGGGCGGATCGCCAGCGCCTGTGCGCGTGACAGCAGGCCGAGCATGGAGGAATCCTGCCGCTCGAACGGCGTCGCCTGCCAGCCAGCTTCGGTCAAGGCAAGGTCGGAGCGCAGATAATCCTCGCGTTCGTCATTGGCCGGCATGTCGCGCCCGAGGATGCCGGGCTCGCTGCGGTCTCGCTCGGGCGCCGGCATGCCGAGCAGCGCCTCGATCAGCGGCACGACGAAGAGATGGCCGCAGACGATCGACGAGACCGGGTTGCCCGGCAGCCCTACCGCGACCATGCGGCCGAGCCGGCCGGTCATCATCGGCTTGCCCGGGCGCATCGCGATCTTCCAGAAACCGAGCGCCATGCCGGCTCGCGTCAGCGCCTCCTGCACCAGATCATGCGCGCCGACCGACGCACCGCCGAGCGTGATCAGCACATCCGCGCCGGCGGCCCGGGCTTGCTCGATCCGCGCGGCGAGGTCGGGATGGTTGTCGCGCGCGATGCCGAGATCGAGCGCCGTCGCACCTGCCTGCTCGACCAGCGCGGCGAGCGAGAAGCTGTTCGAGGCGACGATCTGGTCGGGCCCGACCGGATCGCCCGGCGAAACGAGTTCGTCGCCGGTGGCGAGGATCGCGACAAGCGGCTTGCGGCGCACCGAAAGCGTCGGATGGCCCGCCGCGGCGGCAAGGCCGAGTGCGGCGCTGTCGAGCTTGCGGCCGGCCTGCAGCAGCACATCGCCCGTGCCGAAGTCGAGCCCGGCCGCGCGGATGAACTTGCCTCTGGGGGCCCCCTCGCGCACGCGGATCGTGGCGGAGCCGACCCCGTCGGCATTCTCCTGGATCAGGATGGTGTCGGCGCCGTCGGGGATCGGTGCGCCGGTGAAGATGCGCACGGCCTCGCCCGGTGCGAGCGAACCGGCGAAGGAGCGTCCCGCGGCGGATTCGCCGGTCACGCGCAGGTCGCGTCCGGGCAAGAGATCGTCGGCCCGCGCCGCATAGCCGTCCATCGCGGAATTGGCGAAGGGGGGCTGCGTGCGCAGCGCCGCGATATCGCCCGCCAGCACGCGCCAGGCGCATTGCGCCAGCGGCAGGGTCTCGGCCGGCGTCGCCGCCGGAACGCTGTCGAGCAGGGCCCTGAGCGCGACGGGGACCGGGGTCAGCGCCATCAGGCCGTCTCCGCCGCAGAATCGCCGGCGTCGAAGCTGCCGGACTTGCCGCCCGATTTGTGGACGAGCCGGATACCTTCGATCCGCATGGCGCGGTCGGCCGCCTTGACCATGTCGTAGACCGTCAGGCAGGCGACGCTGACCGCGGTCAGGGCCTCCATCTCGACGCCGGTCTGGCCCTTCATCTTGACCTCGGCGCGGACGCGCACGCCGGGCAGGGCCTCGTCCAGGACGAGATCGACGGCAACCTTGCTGATCAGCAGCGGGTGGCACAGCGGGATCAGCTCATGCGTCCGCTTGGCGGCCATGATGCCGGCGAGCCGTGCGGTGCCGAGCACGTCGCCCTTCTTGGCGTCGCCGTCGCGCACGATCGCCAGCGTCTGCGGCTGCATCACGACGCAGCCCTCGGCGATGGCCATGCGCGACGTCTCGGCCTTGTCCCCGACATCGACCATATGGGCCTGGCCGCGGGCGTCGAGATGGCTGAGCCGGCTCACGCGGCGACCTCGCGGCCCGGGCCTTCGAGCAGATCGCGCGTCGCCTGCGCCACATCGGCTTGCCGCATCAGGCTCTCGCCGACGAGGAAGGTCTCGACGCCGCAGCGTTTCAGCCGGAGCGTCTCGGCATGGCTGAAGATGCCGCTCTCGCCGACGATGATCCGGTCGGAGGGGATGCGCGGCGCGAGGCGCTCGGTCACGGCGAGATCGACATGGAAGCTGCGCAGGTCGCGGTTGTTGATACCGAGCAGGCGGCTTCCGAGCGAGAGCCCGCGCTCGAGCTCGGCCTCGTTGTGGACTTCGACGAGGACGTCCATGCCGAGTTCGCGCGCCGTCGCGTTGAGGCTGCCGGCCGTGGCGTCGTCGACGCCGGCCATGATGATCAGGATGCAGTCGGCGCCCCAGGCACGCGCCTCATGGACCTGATAGGGCTCGTAAAGGAAATCCTTGCGCAGCGCCGGCAGGCCGGAGGCCTCGCGCGCCTGCGTCAGGAATTCGGGCTTGCCCTGGAAGGAGGGCGCGTCGGTCAGGACCGAGAGGCAGGCGGCGCCGCCCTGCGCATAGGCGCGCGCCAGCGCCGGCGGGTCGAAATCGGCGCGGATCAGGCCCTTGGACGGGCTGGCCTTCTTGATCTCGGCGATCAGCGCCGGCTTGCCCTGGGCATGCTTCGCCGCGATGGCGGCGGCGAAACCGCGGACCGGGTCCGCCGCCCGTGCGCGCCGCTCGATCTCGGCCGGTGGCACGGCCTCCTTCGCGGCGGCGATCTCCCTGCGCTTGTAGGCTTCGATCTTCGCGAGGATGTCGGTCATCGCCGCCTCACGCGTTGGAGCTGGCGACGAGCGCAGCCAGCGTCGCCTTCGCCTTGCCGGAATCGAGCGCGGCGGTGGCCTGTGCCAGTCCGTCGCGCAGATCGCCCGCCTTGCCCGCGACAAGCAGCGCTGCCGCCGCATTGAAGGCGGCGATGTCGCGGAAGGCGGTCTTCTCGCCATCGAGCACGGCGCGCAGCGCCGCCGCGTTCTGCGCCGGTTCGCCGCCGCGCAGATCCTCGGGCTTTGCGCGGGGAAGCCCGACATCGTCGGGGCTGATCGTGAAGCTCTCGACCTTGCCGTTGTCGAGCGAGACGATGCGGCTTGGCCCGGTGGTGGTGATCTCGTCTAGGCCGTCGGAGCCATGCGCGGCCCAGATTCGGGTCGAGCCCAGCGTCGCCAGCACGCGCACCATCGGCTCTAGCCAGGTCTCCGAGAAGGCGCCGATAAGCTGCTTCTTCACCCCGGCGGGGTTGGAGAGCGGGCCCAGCAGATTGAAGATCGTGCGGGTGCCGAGTTCGACGCGCACCGGCGCGACATGGCGCATCGAGGCATGGTGCGTCGGCGCGAACATGAAGCAGAGGCCCGCTTCCGCAAGGCAGCGTTCGGTCGCCGCCGGATCGAGCCCGACCTTGACCCCGAGCGCCATCAGAACATCCGCCGTGCCGGTCTTGGACGAGGCGGCACGGTTGCCATGCTTGGCGACGGGCACGCCGCAGGCAGCGGTGATGATCGAGGCCAATGTCGAGACATTGTAGGAGCCCGACGAATCGCCGCCGGTGCCGACGATGTCGATGGCGTCGACCGGCGCCTTCACCGTCAGCATCTTGCCGCGCATCGCCCCGACCGCGCCGGTGATCTCCTCCGTGGTTTCGCCGCGCACGCGCAGCGCCATCAGGAAGGCGGCCGCCTGTGCATTGGTCACACCGCCCGAAAGGATGGTGTCGAAGGCGTCGCGGGCCTCGTCGCGGGACAGTGAGGCGCCGGTCGCGACCTTGGCGATGAAGGGTTTGAAATCGTCCATGGGAACTCTGTGTAGAGGGCGACCTGGAAGCAGTCGATCTGGAAAAGGGCGGCTCGAACGGGCGTTCCGGGCTCAGACCGCGCCGGCCAGCGCGGCGCTCTCATGGTCGCGCTGCCATCGCTCGGCGAGGTCGAGGAAATTCCGCAGGATCGTCGCACCGTGTTCGGAAGCGATGCTCTCGGGATGGAACTGCACGCCATGCACCGGCAGGCTGCGATGCGACAGCGCCATGATCAGCCCGTCGCTCGTCTCCGCCTCGATCTCGAGATCGGTCGGGCAGGTTTCGCGCGCGACGACCAGAGAATGATAGCGCGTCGCCTGCAGCGGTCCGTTGATGCCACGAAACAGCCCGCGCGCCCTGTGCTGGATCGCCGAGACCTTGCCATGCATCGGCAGTGGCGCGCGCACCACATCGCCGCCGAAGGCCTGGCCGATCGCCTGCAGCCCGAGGCAGACGCCGAAGATCGGCTTGCTGACCGCGCCCTCGCGCACGAGATCGAGGCAGATGCCTGCTTCGTTGGGCGTGCACGGACCGGGCGACAGCACGATCGCGTCGTGATCGCCACCGAGCGCCTCGTCGACCGTCAACGCGTCGTTCCGGCGCACGTCGACCTGCGCGCCCAGTCCGCCGATCAGGTGGACCAGGTTCCAGGTGAAGCTGTCGTAGTTGTCGATCAGCAGGATGCGCATCGGCAGGGACCGTGGATTTCGGGCTCCGGTCATGCACGGTCATGGGCCGGCTGGTCAAGTTCGCGGGCGCCTCGGGATGTTGTGCGGCGCAACGCGTGGAGCGCCGCCGCGGCCCGTCAGGCGCGCGCGCCGCGCGGCACGCCGGCCGTCCGGATCGTGCCCTGGCCCGGTGCGGTCTCGATCCCCAGCGTCGGCAGGGCGAGCGTGCGCTGGCCGCGGAAATCGACATGGCAGACCAGCAGCCCGCGCTCCTCGATATAGGTAATCAGGCGCCGCGCCCGGCTGGGCGAATGGCTGCCATAGACGCTGGCGAGTTCGGCGTCGCTGGGGCAGGGCGCCCCTTCCATCGCGGCCCGCGCGATGAACAGGAACAGTCCGTGCAGGTCGTCCGGCAAGGCCAGCGAGGCCTCGACCGCGGCCCGCCAGATGTCGGACCCGACGATCTCGTCGCTGGCTCCGGCCCGCGCGACGGCCAGCCGCCGGCGGAACTCGTCGAGGCCGGGATTGGTGCGGCCGAGCCGGCGCATCCGGCAGCGCACCGTGAAATCCTGATAGAGCACCGCGACCTGGCGCGAGCGCGCCTCGGGGTCGGCCATCAGCTCGCGCAGGATCTCGGTCATGATCGCCTCGCGCTCGGCCGGCTCCATCGGGATTTCCGGCTCGGGATCGGGCGCCGCCGTCGGACGATAGCTCTCGATCTGTCGCATCGTCTCATGGACGGCCGGCCGCGGGCGCGGCGCCGGGCGTGGCATCCGGCTGATCGGGAGGGGTTCGTCGGCACCGGCCGTGAAGATCAGCTTGCCGGCTTCTTCCGGCGCCTGCTCGGGCAGCGGCATCAGCCCCGGCGCGCCGCCACGGTCGACGGAGGTGGCGGGCCCGATCCGCAAGGGCAGCGGCCGCTTCGACAGGGCGGGGCCCAGCGCCACGAACTGCCCGCGCTCGAGATCGCGGAACATCTCGGCCTGCTTGCGGTCCATGCCGAGCAGGTCGGCGGCTCGCGCCATGTCGATGTCGAGGAAGGTGCGCCCCATCAGGAAGTTCGAGGCCTCGGCCGCGACGTTCTTGGCCAGCTTGGCGAGGCGTTGCGTCGCGATCACGCCGGCGAGCCCGCGCTTGCGGCCCCGGCACATCAGGTTGGTCATGGCGCCGAGCGAGAGCCGGCGCGCCTCGTCGGAGACCTCGCCCGCCATCACTGGCGCGAAGAGCTGCGCCTCGTCGACCACGATCAGCATCGGGAACCAGAGCGAGCGGTCGACGTCGAACAGCCCACCGAGGAAGGCGGCGGTCGCGCGCAACTGCTCGTCGGCTTCGAGGTTTTCCAGATTGAGCACGACCGAGACGCGATGCTGGCGCACCCGCAAGGCGACACGCTGCAGCTCGGCCTCGCCGCACTGGGCATCGACGACGACATGGCCGAACTGGTCGGCCAGCGAAACGAAGTCGCCCTCCGGGTCGATCACCGCCTGCTGCACCAGTGGCGCGCTCTGTTCGAGCAGGCGCCGCAGCAGATGCGACTTGCCGGAGCCGGAATTACCCTGGACCAGAAGCCGCGTCGCCAGCAATTCAGCGAGATCGAGCAGGGCGGGTTGACCGCCTTGGCCCAAGCCCATGTCGATGGCCGTCGTCATGCCGTGATCGCGCCGCTCCGCCGATATTCAGTCTTGCTCGCGAGGCTCTGGGCCGCCGTCAGGTGGATGACCGGAGGGCTCGCGACCGGCGCTTCTAGCACGGCCTTTCGCAGTTGCGTCCGAGTCGGGGGCCGGCGTCCACAATAATCGGGGCGGAGTTTCAGCGTGGCCGTTCTCTCAACGCGGGCAGCGGCGGGCGCGCTCCTCGCGCTGGATTTCCGCGATGGTCCGGCGCTGGCTGTTCGACAGCGGCAGGTCCTCCGCATTGTCGTACTGGCAGCCGGCATTGCCGAAGGCCTCGATGCCGCGGCGGGTTCGGAAGCAGTAGCCCTGCGCCTTGTAGATTTCGTTGCGGGCATACCAGAGATCTTCGCAGCTCTCGGCCCGCGCTGGGGCCGGCATAGCGGCGCTGCCCGCCAGCAGCCCAAGCGCTGCCATGCTCATCGTCAGTGCGCGCCGCATGGTCGTTCTCCCCCGGTCCGGACCCGATTGCCCGGCAATCTGCGCGAAGCCTCATGGCGCGGCAAGCCGCCGCCACGATCCGGGAGGAGGGCTGTCATCCGCTGCCGAGGGTGGACCTGCGCCGCGCGCCGCCCGATGATGCCGCCACACGGCCGAACCGAGACCTGCCGGCCCAGAATGGATGAGACCCTCATGACCCGCCGCGCCCGTATCCTCGTGATCAATCCCAACTCCAACGAGGTCGTGACGGAGGGGCTGCGCCAGGCCGTGCTGCCGCTCTGCTATGCGGAAGGGCCGGAGATCGTCTGCGAGACGCTTGCCGAGGGCCCATTCGGCGTCGAGACGCAGGAGCATGCCGACAGTGTCACGATTCCCTTGCGGCGCAAGATCGAGGCGGCCAACGATGTCGATGCCTTCGTCATCGCCTGTTATTCCGACCCCGGCATTCACGTTGCGCGCGAAGGCACGACGAGCCCCGTCTTCGGCATCGCCGAGAGCGGCGTGCTGACGGCACTGGCCCGCGCCGACCGCTTCGGCGTCATCGCGATCAAGAGCCGCTCGATCCCGCGTCATATCCGCTATCTGCGCCAGATGGGCCTGATGGACCGGCTCGCCGGCGAGCGGCCGCTCGAGATGTCCGTCGCCGAGACCGCCTCGGGCGACCGCACGCTGGAGCGCATGATCGCGATCGGCCGCGAACTGAAGGAGATCGACGGTGCCGGTGCCATCGTCATGGGTTGCGCCGGGATGGCGCGCCATCGCCGGCCGTTGGAGCAGGAGCTCGGCATTCCCGTCATCGACCCGACCCAGGCCGCCGTGGCGATGGCGATCGGCACCATCGCGGTCAGGTGATACGTCCGGACCGGGCCGGCGCCGGCATGGCGGGCTCGCGTCGGCGGGCTGATGCCCACGGCCGGCGATCTGCTATGAACCCGCCATGCTGAGAGAGTTCTTCGCCTATTATCGCCCGCACCGGACGCTGTTCCTGGTCGATTTCGGCTGCGCCGTCATCTCGGGGCTGCTCGAACTCGGCTTCCCCATGGCCGTGAAGGCCTTCGTCGACCTGCTGCTGCCGCGCGGCGACTGGCCGCTGATCTTGATGGCGGGCGCTGCGCTTCTGGTGATCTACGCGGTCAATTCCGGCCTGATGGCGGTGGTCACCTATTGGGGCCATCGGCTCGGCATCAACATCGAGACGGAGATGCGCCGCCGCGCCTTCGACCATCTCCAGAAGCTCTCCTTCCGCTTCTACGACGAGCAGAAGACCGGCCATCTCGTCGCGCGCGTCACCAAGGATCTGGAGGAGATCGGCGAGGTCGCCCATCACGGCCCCGAGGATCTGTTCATCGCGGTGATGACCTTCATCGGCGCCTTCCTGCTGATGCTGAGCGTGCATCCGCAGCTCGCCCTGATGACGGCATTGATCGTACCGCTCGCCGGCTTCGTCGTGGCGCGCTACGGCGCCCGCATGGCGCAGAACTGGCGCAGCCAGTTCGGTCGGGTCGGCGCCTTCAACGCGAGGCTGGAGGAAAATATCGGCGGCATGCGGGTGGTCCAGGCCTTCGCCAACGAGGCCCATGAGCGCGCGCTCTTCGCCGGTGACAACCAGCGCTACCGCACGACCAAGCTCGAAGCCTACGGAATCATGGCGGCGAGCCAGGCGGTGAATTATCTCGGCATGCGGATGGTCCAGCTAGCGGTGATGCTGGCCGGCACCTGGTATGTCGTGCAGGGCAGCCTGAGCGTCGGCGGCTTCGTCGGCTTCCTGCTGCTGGTCGGCGTGTTCTATCGTCCGCTCGACAAGATCGCGAGCGTGATCGAGACCTATCCGAAGGGCATCGCCGGCTTCCAGCGCTATCAGGAATTGCTGGCGACGGAGCCCGACATAGCCGATGCAGCCGATGCGATCGAGGCACCGCCGCTAAAGGGCGACATCCGCTTCGGGAAGGTCGATTTCGGCTATACGAAGGGCCGGCCGGTCCTCGCCGGCATCGACCTCTCCATCGCGGCCGGCGAGACGGTTGCTTTTGTCGGGCCGTCGGGCGCCGGCAAGACGACGCTGCTCTCCTTGCTGCCGCGCTTCTACGAGATCGATGCCGGCAGCATCACCGTCGACGGCCATGATATCCGCAGGCTGACACTGGCCTC
The DNA here is from genome assembly GCF_003046175.1 of Bosea sp. 124. NCBI lineage: Bacteria > Pseudomonadati > Pseudomonadota > Alphaproteobacteria > Hyphomicrobiales > Alloboseaceae > Allobosea > Allobosea sp. 124. The sequence continues at coordinate 4,936,068 of NZ_PZZM01000001.1, read as the reverse complement.
GCTGCGCCGCCAGATCGGCATCGTGCAGCAGGATGTCTTCCTCTTCGCCGGCACGATCCGCGAGAACATCGCCTATGGCCGTCTCGACGCCACCGAGGACGAGATCGCCGAGGCCGCGCGTCGCGCGCGTCTGGAGACGATGATCGCCGACCTGCCGGCCGGGCTCGACACCCTGATCGGCGAGCGCGGCGTCAAGCTCTCGGGCGGCCAGAAGCAGCGGCTCGCCATTGCCCGCATCTTCCTGAAGAACCCGCCGATCCTGATCCTCGACGAGGCCACCTCGGCGCTCGACACCGAGACGGAGGCCGCGATCCAGCAATCCCTGACCGAACTCGCCGAGGGGCGGACGACGCTTGTGATCGCGCATCGCCTCGCCACGATCCGCCATGCCGACCGTATCGTCGTGGTGACCCAGGCGGGGATCGCCGAGCAGGGACGTCATGACGAACTGGTGCGGGCCGGCGGCCCCTACCAGGCCCTGCACGAGGCGCAGGTCGCGCCGCTGCGGCTCGCCATGGGCAATGCGGCGGAGTGATCCGGCCGCTGGCTACAGCGAAGCGGCGCGCGTCAGCGCCGCCTCGCGCTCCGGCGCATGCAGCGCTGCCGCCGGGCGTGAAAAGCTCTGCCGCCCACCTTTGAAGCCGAGCACCGGCTCGGCGATTCCGGCCAGCGCCTCGCTGGCCGTCGCGGCGTCCAGCACGATCAGGTCGGCCGGATTGCCGACCGCGATGCCGTAATCCTTCAGGTTCATCAGCCGCGCCGGCAGCGTCGTCACCAGATCGATGCAGCCGTCGAACCCCTCCGGTCCGACCTGGGCGACATTGGCGTAGAAATTGGCCATCCGCAGCAGCGACGCATCGCCGAAGGGCGTGAACGGATTCAGCACATTGTTGGTCGCGACCGAGCAGGTGACGCCATGCGCCATCAGCCGATGTGCCGGGGTCAGGCCGCGCGGCACGTCATGGCTCGCCTCGCGGCCCATCAGATAGAGATCGGTCGCAGGCAGCACGGTCACCGCGACACCGGCCTCGGCCAGGCGCTCGGCCGCCCGCGCAAAGGCTTCGGGCGGGAGCGCCGACAGCTTGGTGACATGGCCGATCGCGACGCGCCCGCCATAGCCGCGCATCCGGGTCTGCCGGCAGACCTCGTCGAGATGCATCCAGCTCGCGTCGAGGTCGAAATCGAGATGGAAGTCGAGATCGACGTCGAAACGCTCGGCCAGGGCGAACAGCCGCTCGATCTGTGCATGCGGGTCGGTATCGGTATAGGGGCAGCCGCCGAGCGCGTCGGCGCCGTCGCGCATTGCCCGCACCAGCAGGTCTTCCGTGCCCGGATCATTGGTCAGCCCCTCCTGCGGGAAGGCGCAGATCGTGAGATCCATCGCCCAGGCATAGTCGCGTTTCAGCGCCTTCAGCGCCTCGAAACTGCGCAGGCCCGCGCGCGGATCGACCTCGACATGGCTGCGCATCCGGGTGGTGCCCTTGCCGATGGCGAGCTCCAGCACCTGTGCGCCGCGCGCATAGACATCGGCTACGGTGAAATCGCGCTTCATCGCCGAGACGGCGGCGATCGCCTCCCGCAGGCCGCCATGCAGATGGCCGCAGCGCCCGAGCAGGCAGGCCTTGTCGAGATGGACGTGGGTATCGACGAAGCCCGGCAGCACGGCGCGGCCACCGACGACGATCTCCGGCGCATCCACCGTGAGAGCCGGCGCGATCGCCGCGAAACGCCCGCGCCGGACGCCGATATCGACCGGGCGCTCATGGCCGGCGAGGCGGGCCTGGCGAAAGATCAGGTCGAAGATGTTGTCGTCTGGCATCGGCGTGAGGTGATCATTGGCTTGCGGTTCGTGATTAAACTGCATGCACTTTACATGCCGTCATGCCGTGTGGAACGGTTGCCATGGGCACACCGCCGCCTGCTGCCTGGCGCGGTCAGGCGCTGCCGGCGGCTGCCTTCCGGCGGGTCCCTCTCACGACTGCGGCCGGAGCCGGCACGGCCAAGAGCACAGGCCGCGGCGGTTCGGCATAGGGAGCGAGGATATCCATGATGTCGCGCCCGCGCGGCCGCGACTGGGCCACGAGCGCGCGGTTCGCGACGGAATCGAGATGGTGGTGCATCAGCGACATTACGGTCTCGGCGTCGCCGCCCGCCAGCGCGTCGATCAGCAGCCGGTGCTCGTTGATGGCGCATTCCGACGAATGCGGACGGGTGAACAGCGACAGCGTCAGGCAGCAGCGATAGGCGATCTCGCTGACATAGCGGATCAGGATCGGGCTCTCGGTCATGTTCGCGAGCAGGATGTGAAATTCGGTCGCCAGCCGGATCGAGACGGCATCGGGCCCGTTGCGGGCCCCGTCCTCGGCGTCGACATGGGCGTGGAGCTGCGCGACCTGGCTTTTGCTCAGGCGGCCGGCGAGTTGCCGCACGACCAGCCGTTCCAGTTCGATGCGGATGTCGAAGGCGTCGCGCGCCTCCTGCCAGCTCGGCGTCGCGACGACGGCGATGCGGTTGCGGCGAAGCTCCACCAGGCCCTCGGCCGCGAGTTGCCCGAGCGCGTGGCGCGCGATCGTGCGGCTGACGCCGAAGCGCTCGCCCAGCGCATCCTCCGGCAGCTTGGCGCCCGGCTCGAGCGCCTGCTCGATGATCGCCCGGCGCAGAGCGCGGCAGATCGTCCCGACCCGGTCCGTCGCATTGCGGCCCCGGTTCTCCTCACGCGCCATCGTCAAATTCCGAACTGCTGAAGCCTCGTCTTAGCGTCTTCATGGGTAACCTCGCAATCCGGCGCCCGGCGGGCCGGCTGCCAGCCGGCGCAAAAGGCGCGGGCCGGCCGATCGAATGCAGTCTGGCATCGAGCTTGCATGCACTTTTGCGATGACCAGCATGCATCCGCAGCCCGCCGTCCCCTCTCGCCCGCCGGCCCCGCATGCCTCGGCCGGGGCTGCGCCATCTGCCCTGGCGATCGAGCTGTCGCAGGCCTGCGTCACCTTCGGACGCGGAGCAAATTCGGTGCCGGCCTTGGCGCAGACCACGCTGCGGATCGCCGATGGCGACTTCGTCGCGCTGGTCGGCCCGTCCGGCTGCGGCAAGTCGACCATCCTGCGTCTCGTCAGCGGTCTGGTGCAGCCGACCTCCGGGGTGGTGATCGTCGGCGGGCGCGAGGTCGCGGCGCGGGCCCTGCGCGTCGGCATGGCCTTCCAGAACCCGACCATGCTGCCCTGGCTGACCATCGAGCGGAACATCATGCTGCCGCTGAAGATCGTCGAGCCGTTCCGCTCGCGCTTCTGGCAGGAGCGCAAGGGCGCCTTCCGCGACAAGGCGCATGCGCTGCTGGCACAGGTCGGCCTCAAGGGCTTCGCCGGCAAATATCCCTGGCAGCTTTCCGGCGGCATGCTCCAGCGCGCCAATCTCTGCCGGGCGTTGATCCACGAGCCGCGACTGCTGCTGCTCGACGAGCCTTTCGGCGCGCTTGACCAGTTCACCCGCGAGGAACTCTGGGCGATCATGCAGGAGCTCTGGCTGGCGCATCGCCCGACCGTGCTGCTGGTCACGCATGATCTGCGCGAGGCCGGCTATCTGGCCAGCCGCATCTGCGTGATGAGCGCGCGTCCCGGCCGCATCGTCGACGACAGCGCCGTCGCCTTCGCCCGCCCGCGCAGCATCGCCATGACCTTCGAGCCTGACTTCGTCGCGCTGAACCAGCGCCTGCGCGGCCTCATCGTCGATGCCCGCTCCGTGCCTGCTGCCGAGGGGAGCACCCCATGACCCATCTCGCCTACAGGCAGAAGTTCTGGTCGGCCGGGCTGATCCTGCTGTTCTTCGTCGGCTGGGAGGCGTTCTGCCTCGTGTCGGGCATGTCGGATTTGATCCTGCCACGCCCGAGTCAGATCTTCGTCACGCTCTGGCAGCGCATGCCGATCCTCTGGCCGCATATCCTGCAGACGCTGGCGACGACGATGACCGGCTTCGTGCTCGGCGTCGCGCTCGGCGTCCTGCTCGGCGCGATGATCGGCGTCTCGCGGACGGCTTATGACACGGTCTATCCGCTGCTGATCGGCTTCTCCTCGATCCCCAAGGTCGCGGTGGTGCCGATCTTCGTGCTCTGGTTCGGCTCCGGCACGGTGCCGGCGGTGCTGACCTCGCTTTCGATCTGCTTCTTCCCCATTGTCGTGAACATCGCGACGGGGCTTGCGACGACCGAGCCCGAGATGGAGGACGTGCTCAAGGCGCTCGGCGCCTCGAAGCTCGACATCCTCTGGAATGTCGGCCTGCCGCGGACCATGCCGTTCTTCTTCGCCTCGCTGAAGGTCGCGATCACCTATGCCTTCGTCGGCACGGTGCTGGCCGAGACTGTCGCCTCCAACCGCGGCATCGGCAATGTGATGATGTCGGCCTCGTCCAACTTCAACGTGCCGCTGGTCTTCGCCGGGCTCTTCATCCTCGCCGGCCTCGGCGTCGCGCTCTACGCCGCCTTCTCGCTGATCGAGGGCCGCGTCACCGGCTGGGCCACCCGCAAGAACGATCTCATCGCCGCCTGAACCTGACTCAAAATCTCAACAGAGGGGACCAAGATGCTGAAAAGATTCGTAGGCACGTTCATCGCCGGCCTTGCTTTCACGAGCCTCGCCCAGGCCCAGGAGACCACGGTCAAGTTCACGTTGGGCTGGAAGACGCAAGGGTCGGACGCCGCCTTCTTCGTCGCCAGGGACAAGGGTTACTACAAGGCCGAGGGGCTGAATGTCGTCATCGACCAGGGCGAGGGCTCCGGTGCGACCGTCACCCGCATCATGGGCGGCGCCTATGACGCCGGCTTCGGCGACGTCAACGCGATCATCCAGAACGCCGCCGCCAAGCCGGGCGAGGCGCCGGTGATGGTCTACATGATCTGGAACCGCCCGCCCTTCGCCATCTCCAGCAAGAAGACGGCCGGCATCGCCAAACCCAAGGATCTCGAGGGCAAGACGCTGGGCGGCGCCCAGGGCACCCCGACCACCCGCCTGCTCGAGGTCTTCGCCCGCAAGAACGGTGTCGATATGAGCAAGGTCAAGCTCTCCAACATGGCGCCGAACCTGCAGGAGCCGCTGCTGATCAAGGGCGACATCGACGGCGCGCTGATCTTCAACATCACCGGCTATTTCAACCTGCTGCTCAACCGCCAGGACCCGGACAAGGACTTCAACTTCCTCAGCTTCGGCGATTATGGCCTCGATCTCTATTCGAATGGCCTGATGGTCTCGCAGAAGCTGATCAGGGAGAACCCGAAGGCCGTCGCTGGCCTCGTGCGCGCGACCAACAAGGCGATGATGGAGATCGCCAAGGATCAGTCCATCGGCATGAAGGGCGTGATGAACTTCGACAATCTCGTCGACGAGAAGATCGAGAAGCGACGCCTGCAATACTCCTTCACCGAGCTGATGGTCTCGCCCGAGCTGAAGGAGATCGGCGTCGGCGACACCAAGGACGCTCGCATGGCCAACGCCATCGGCATCATCGTCGAGGGCTATCAGCTCGCCCGCACGCCGAAGCCCGAGGAGATCTTCTCCCGCGCCTTCCTGCCGCCCAAGGCCGAGCGCGAGCTGGTCTATACGGCGAACTGAGAACGGACGATGCTCATGGCCGGTCGGCGGTGCTCATGACCAGTGTCATCGGGCTCGCTGATCCGGCCCTGAAGCCGTGGCACTCATAGAAGCGCTTGGCATCCTCGGACAAGGCATGAACGAGGATGCCCCTGATTCCAAGGATCGCTGCGGCCTGACGGGTGCGGAGCACTGCATCCCTCAGGATCGCGACGCCAAGTCCCTGCCCCTGGAAGCCGCGATCAACGGCCAGCCGTCCGATGATGGCCATGGGGATGGGATCGGGCATGTTCCGCCTCAGCCGCCCGGTCGCCACGGCAGATGCGAGGGCTCCGGAGGCGAGGGCATAATAGGCTACGACCCGGCCTGTCTCCTCGGCGACGACATAAATCCGGGAGGCACCGCCGGCCTGATTGGCCCGCGCGCGCCGCTTCAGCCAGTCGTCGAGAGCCGGAGCGCCCGAATCGAAGGCATCCAGCAGATGTCTGTCCGCCAGCGGGGCGGGTGCGCGTAGCGTCAGCCCTTCCATGGCCGCGGCGCCGCCATGAGCCGCTCGAAGCCCTCGCCTCCGGGTGGCTGGTCCAGTACCGTCAGGAACTCGGCATAGGTCTCCGGATCGACACGGACGAGCGTTTGGCCGAGGAGCGTGTCCTCGGCGGCGCGGCGGGCGGCGTCGATCATGAACTCGGAGCGCGTCTTGCTGTGGGCGCGCGCCGCGTGGTCGATCAGGTCGCGAACATCCTCGCGTATCCGGAGATTCACGGCGCGTGTCACTGTTTTGAATGCTTGCGGCATGAGACGGTCTCCTTTGTCACATGAGGATAGCAGCCAAGATACACGATGTGTATCTGAATTTCTAAAGCTCATGATGACCTGCGATGACAGCCACGACTCGCCTTCCGCCGAGGCTCGTTCTATAAAAGAACAAATAAAGAACTCGAGCCTCCATGCGGACCCAACCGGACCCTTTCGCCCTTGCCGATCTGCGCCGCCGACTGGCGGAGGCGGCGCTGCGCTCCGTGCCGGCAGCCATCGGGCAGGTGAGCTTCGGCGCGCCCGGTCTCGACGGGGTGTTGGGTGGTGGCATCGCGCGGGCGGCGCTGCATGAGGTCTATGCACCCGCCACGGCCGATCTCGCGGCGGCGACGGGATTTGCGGTCGGGCTGGCGATCCGGGCGGCCGGGATGCGCCCGATCCTCTGGGTTCGGCAGGATGTCGTCGATGCCGAGACCGGCCGGCTGCATCCGCCGGGCCTGACCGAACTCGGCCTCGATCCGGCGCGTGTCCTGCTGGTGCGGGCGCGCGATGCCGAAGGGGTGTTGCGGGCGGGGTCGGAAGCCGCGCGCTGCCCGGCGCTGGGGGCCGTGCTGATCGAGCCCTGGGGCGAGCCGCGACGTCTCGACCTGACCGCGAGCCGGCGCCTGTCACTGGCGGCGGAAAGCTCGGGGGCGACGACTTTGCTGTTGCGCGCCGCGGTCTCGCCCGTGGCGAGCGCGGCCGCGACCCGCTGGCAGGTCGCGGCCTTGCCGTCGCGGGCTCTGGAAGCGAATGCGCCGGGCGATCCGGCTTTCAGTCTCAGGCTGCTGCGCCATCGCGGCGGCCTGGGCGAGCGTGAGTGGCATGTGGAGTGGAGCCGTGACCGACAATCATTCCAGGAAACCGTCCTTGAGCATCAGGCCGCAGTCAGCCGCCGCAGAGCCGATCCGGACAGGGCCGCTCACGATGGGGCCAGCCGCGATGCCGCGCCGCTATCTCGCACTCTGGTTCCCTTTCCTGCCGACAGACCGGCTGCGGCGGGAGGGGCGGAGCACGATATCCGGCGCACCGGCTGAGCCGCCAGTGGTCGTCTTCGCCACGCAGCGCAACGCGCTGAGGCTCGTCGATGGCGACCAGCGCGCGGTCGCGCTCGGCCTGACGCGGGATTTGACGCTGGCGGATGCGCGCGCCCGGATTCCGTCCCTGCTGGCGATCGAGGCCGAGCCCGAGGCCGACGAAGCCTTCCTTGGCCGGCTCGCGGCTTTCTGCGACCGTTTCACGCCGCTGGTCGCGCTCGATTTGCCTTACGGGCTGATGCTCGACATCACCGGCTGTGCCCATCTCTTCGGCGGCGAGGCGGCGCTGCATGAGGCGATCGGCCGGTGGATGCGGGCAGGAGGCCTCGAGGTCCGCGCCGCCATCGCAGGGACGCCGGAAGCGGCACATGCGCTGTCGCGCTTCGGGAGCGGCGGCATCGTGCCGGTGGGGGATGACGAAGCCAGGCTGCGTCCGCTTCCGGTCGCGGCGCTGGAGCTCTCGGCGGAGACCGTGATCGCCCTGTCGCGAGCCGGGTTGAAGACGTTGGCCGATCTTGCGGATCGCTCATCCGCCGCCCTGTCTGCCCGCTTTGGCGAAGACCTGGTCGTGAAGCTGCGGCGCACGCTGGGGCGGGAGGATGCGCGCATCACGCCGCTGCGTCCGCCGCCGGCCTGCGTCGTCGAGCGCCATTTCGCCGAACCCATGCTCGACAGCGCCGGGCTGGAGGAGGTGGTGGCACGCCTGATCGAGGAGGCGGCCCGTCTACTGGAGCAGCGTGGCGAGGGCGGGCGCGCCTTCGAAATCAGCTTCTTTCGCAGTGATGGAGCGGTCAGGCGCCTCATGGTCGAGACCGGGCGACCCTCGCGCGATGCGAAAGCCATCCTGCGGCTCTGGCGCGAGCGCATCGACACGCTGGCCGATCCGCTCGATCCCGGCTTCGGCTTCGATGCGGTTCGGCTCGCCGTCCCGGTCTGCGAGCCGCTGGACACCCATCAACCGAGCCTCGACGGCCGCGCCGTCGAGGACGAGGCGGTGGCGGATCTCGTCGACCGGCTGGTCGCCCGCTTCGGCCGCGACAGGGTCCTGCGTTTCGTCGCGCAGGATACGCATCACCCGGTGCGCGCGGCCAGGGCCCTGTCGGCCGCGCTCTCGGCGGCGCTGCCGGCGTCGGCCGCCGCCTGGCCGGTGCCGGAGCCGCATGAGCCGCCGACGCGCCCGCTCCAGTTGTTCGAGCCGCCCCAGCCGGTGGAGGCCATCGCCGAGGTGCCGGACGGTCCGCCGATCCGCTTCCGCTGGCGCCGCCTGATCCATGACGTCGCTCGCGCCGAGGGGCCTGAGCGGATCGCGCCGGAATGGTGGCGCGACGGCTCCTCCGAGCCGATGCGCGATTATTACCGCGTGGAAGATGCGCAGGGGCGCCGCTTCTGGCTCTTCCGCATCGGCTTCCACGAGCCGGAACGGGCTCCGCCGCGCTGGTTCCTGCATGGGCTCTTCGCATGAATCGGAATGCCAGCCTCTTCGCCGAACTCGTTGCCGCGACGAATTTTTCCTTCCTGCGCGGCGCATCGCCCGGCCCCAATCTGGTGCTGACGGCGCTGCTGCTCGGCCATGCCGGCCTGGGGCTGGCCGACCGCAACACGGTGGCCGGCGTGGTGCGGGCCTGGAGCGCCCTGCGGGATTTGCGCGAGGACGGTTTGCCCTCGCGTGAGAAGGTCCGGGAAGGCGGCAGCCCCGGCGAATATATCTGGATCGAGAACCCGGCCTTTGACGAACTGCCCTTCTCGCCGGAGCAGATGAAAGCGATGGCGGGCCGCTTCAAACTGGCCACCGGCAGCCGCCTCGTCTTCGCTGACGGCACGCCCGACATCGTCGTCTATCCGGCCAACCGGCAGGGCTGGGGGCGGCTCTGCCGCCTGCTGAGCCAGGGCAATCTTCGCGCTGGCAAGGGCGACTGTACCTTGCATCTCGGGGATCTGCTCGCCGATGCGCGTGATCTCCTGCTGATCCTGATGCCGGGCCGCAGCCTCGATGGCCTTCCGGCGCTGCTCGCCCGGCTCGACGAGGCCGCTCCCGGCGCGATCTGGCTCGGCGCCACCATGCCCCGGCGCGGCGACGACAGGCGCCGTCTCGCACGCCTGAAGGCGCTCGCGGCCGCGACCCGCACGCCGCTGCTGGCGACAAACGACGTGCTCTACGACGCAGTGGAACAACGCGATCTGCAGGACGTGCTGACCTGCATCCGCGAGGGCGTTTCCATCGAGCGGGCAGGGCGCCTGCTCGAGGCCAATGCCGAGCGCCATCTCAAGACGGCGCAGGAAATGGTGAGGCTGTTTCGCGACGCGCCTGAGGCCATCGCCGAGACACAGCATCTGATCAGCCGGATCGAATTCGATCTCGGCCAGCTCGAATACGAGTATCCCGATGAGCCCGTCCCGCCAGGCTGGAACGACCAGGCCTGGCTCGAGGAACTGGTGCGCCGCTGCAGTGAGATCCGTTATCCGGACGGCGTGCCGCCAAAAGTCCAGGGGTTGCTGCGCAAGGAGTTCGATCTGATCGCGCATCTGAACTACGCCCGTTATTTCCTTACCATCCGCCAGATCGTCGAATTTGCCGAAAGCCGGGGCATCCTCTGCCAGGGCCGCGGCTCGGCTGCCAATTCCGCCGTCTGCTACGTGCTCGGCATCACCGCGGTCGATCCGGCCGAGAGCGACGTCCTGTTCGAGCGCTTCCTTTCGACCGAACGCAAGGAACCGCCCGACATCGACGTCGATTTCGAACATGAGCGGCGCGAGGAGGTGATCCAGTGGATCTACAAGACCTATGGTCGCGACCGCGCCGGCATCGCCGCGACCGTGATCCGCTATCGGCCGCGCAGCGCCATCCGCGACGTCGGCAAGGCGCTGGGGCTGACCGAGGACGTCACGGCCCGCATCGCCGATACGCAATGGGGCAGTTGGGGCACTGAGATCGGCAATGAGCGTGTCCGCCAGGCCGGGCTCGACCCGACCAATCCGACAGTCCGCCGTGCCGTCGATTTCGCTGTCCGGCTGCTCGGCTTCCCGCGCCATCTTTCCCAGCATGTCGGTGGCTTCGTGCTGGCGCGCGGGCGCCTCGACGAGATGGTGCCGATCGGCAACGCCGCGATGGCGGACCGCACCTTCATCGAATGGGACAAGGACGACATCGACGAACTCAAATTGATGAAGGTCGATGTGCTGGCGCTCGGCATGCTGACCTGCATCCGCAAGGCCTTCGAGTTGGTGAAACAGTACGAAAACAAGGAGCTCACGCTCGACATCAAGGATGGCGACGAGGAGACCTACGACATGCTCTGCGAGGGCAAGTCGCTCGGCGTCTTCCAGGTCGAGAGCCGGGCGCAGATGAACATGCTGCCGAGGCTGAAGCCGAGGAAACTCTACGACCTCGTCATCCAGGTCGCGATCGTCCGGCCCGGCCCGATCCAGGGCAACATGGTGCACCCTTATCTGAAGCGGCGTGCTGGGCTGGAAGAGGTGACCTACCCGGCTCCCTCGCCGGAGCACGGTGACGAGAACGAGCTTTTCGAGGTTCTGAATAAGACGGAAGGCGTGCCTCTCTTTCAGGAGCAGGCGATGCGCCTCGCCATGGTCGCCGCCAAATTCTCTGATATCGAGGCGAACGGCCTGCGCCGCGCCATGGCGACCTTCCGTAATCTCGGCACCATCAGCAATTACGAAGATCTGATGGTCGGGCGCATGGTCGAACGTGGTTATGAGCGCGACTTCGCCCAGCGCTGCTTCGACCAGATCAAGGGATTCGGCAGCTACGGCTTCCCCGAAAGCCACGCCGCCTCCTTCGCCAAGCTGGTCTATGTCTCGTCCTTCCTGAAGAAGCACCATCCGGCCGCCTTCGCCTGTGCGCTGCTGAACTCCCAGCCCATGGGCTTCTACGCCCCCGCCCAGATCGTGCGCGAGGCGCAGGAATATGGCGGCGTCGAACCGCGCGTGATCGATGTGAATTTCAGCTTCTGGGACAACGGGCTGGAAAGGGTCGAACTCGGCAACTCTGATCTCAATGATCTTGCCGAAAAGGGCGCGGGGAACCCTCTCCCGGAGGGAGAGGGCAGGGTGAGGGGTCGGCCGTTGGACGCTTTGGCCGAACCTCACCGCTGCGCCGCCGAAACGGAACACAAAACTGGTCCAGGGGCCGACACCTCACCCCTGCCCCTCTCCTTACAGGAGAGGGGTTCCCCCCGCGCTGACATCGAACATGTGGTGGGTGAAGCGAAGGACAAAGCCTTACCCCTCGCATTGCGTCTCGGCTTCCGCCAGATCGACGGCTTTCAGGAGGAATGGGGGCTGCGCATCGCAAAGGCCCGCGCCGACGGTTATCGCGATGTCGAGGATTTGATGCGCCGTGCCGTGCTGCCGGGCCGCGCCATGCGTTTGCTGGCGGATGCTGACGCCTTCCGCTCGATCGGGCTCGACCGGCGCGAGGCGCTCTGGGCGGTGCGCCGGTTGCCGGATGACGAGGCGCTGCCGCTGTTTGCCGCCGCGCAGGCCCGCGAACTCGGCGCGGAGCCGGTCATGGCGCTGCCGGTCATGCCGCTGCCGCAGCAGATCGTCGCCGATTACCAGACGGTGCGGCTCTCCCTGAAAGGCCACCCGATGGGCATGCTGCGGCCGCTGTTCCGGCGCGACGGCGTGCTGAGTTGCGCGGAACTCGACACCCGGCTCGATGGAAGCTGGGCGAGGGCGGCCGGCGTCGTGCTGGTGCGCCAGCGCCCCGGCAACGGCAAGGCGATCTTCATCACGCTGGAGGACGAGACCGGCATCGCCAATATCCTGCTCTGGGCGCGACTGTTCGAGCGCTTCCGGCGTGAGGTCATGAGCGGGCGGTTGCTGCAGATCGAGGGCAGGGTGCAGAAGAGCCCGGAAGGCGTGGTGCATCTGATGGGACAGCGCGTCGTGGATCGCACGGCCGATCTGGCCGGCCTCTCCGACACCCACCATGTCGAGATCGCGCTGACGCGGGCGGATGAGATCCGCAACCCGCCGCCTCCGCGCGGCCGCCATCCGCGCAATGTCCGCATCCTGCCGAAATCGCGCGACTTCCATTGATCTGCCGCCGATTCAGTCAATTCGCCTAAATAGTGAGCATAAAATTCCTGCGCGCATACCTGTCGTGTTGGATGATCATCTGTTGGGCGGAGCGCGGCCCGCTTATCCGAAAGTGCTAGTCGTACGACCTTCGTCTGGCATGGCCGTTGCTAACCTTCCCTTGCCGCAGCTCGCAGGAGCTGACGGCCAATCACAGGGGAGAAAAACCGTGTCTGCATCCCATTTCACCCGCTCCGTCCTTCTCGGTCTGGGTCTTTCGACGGCGCTGGCAACCGCCGCGCTCGCCCAGGAGAAGGTCCTGCGCATCGGCATGACGGCGGCGGATATTCCGCGCACCCATGGCCAGCCGGACCAGGGCTTCGAGGGTAACCGCTTCACCGGAATCCCGATGTTCGACGCGCTGACCCATTGGGACCTCTCCTCGGCGGAGAAGGCGAGCGTCGTCATTCCCGGCCTCGCCACCGAATGGGCGGTCGATGCCACCGACAAGACCAAATGGACCTTCAAGCTGCGTCCGGGCGTCAAGTTCCAGGACGGTTCGGCCTTCGACGCCGCGGCCGTCGTCTGGAATGTCGACAAGGTCCTGAACAAGGAAGCCGCCCATTTCGCGCCCGACCAGATCGGCGTCACCGTCTCGCGCATGCCGACGCTGAAGAGCGCCAGGGCGGTCGACCCGATGACGGTTGAGCTGATCACGACCGAACCCGACGCCTTCCTGCCGATCAACCTGACAAACCTGTTCATCGTCTCGCCGGCGCATTGGGCCGCCAAGCTCGCGGCGGTCCCGGCGTCCGTCACCGACCCGGCCGAGCGCGCCAAGCAGGCCTGGACGGCCTTCTCGGGCGACCCGTCCGGCACCGGCCCGTTCAAGGGCGTCAAGCTCTCGCCGCGCGAGCGCTTCGAGATGGTCGCCAACAAGGCCTATTGGGACCCCAGGCGCGTGCCCAAGATCGACCGCGTCGTGCTGCTGCCGCTGCCTGAAGCCAATGCCCGCACCGCGGCCCTCCTGTCGGGGCAGGTCGACTGGATCGAGTCGCCCTCGCCGGATGCCGTGCCGCAGATCAAGCAGCGTGGCTTCACCGTCTATACCAATGCCCAGCCGCATGTCTGGCCGTGGCAACTCTCCTTCGTCGAGGGCTCGCCCTGGATCGACCGGAAGGTCCGCCACGCCGCCAATCTCTGCGTCAACCGCGAGGAGCTGAAGACGCTGCTCGGCGGGCTGATGGAGATTCCGAAGGGCACGGTGCCCCCCGGCCACCCCTGGTGGGGCAATCCGAAATTCGACATCAAATACGATCTCGACGCCGCCAGGAAGCTGATGACCGAAGCCGGCTATTCCGCTTCCAAGCCGGCGAAGGTCAAGGTGCTGACCTCGGCCTCGGGCTCCGGCCAGATGCAGCCCTTGCCGATGAACGAGTTCATGCAGCAGGCGCTGAAGGACTGCTTCTTCGACGTCGCGCTCGAGGTCGGCGAATGGAACGCCGTCTTCACCAACTGGCGCGAAGGCGCCAAGCACGCCAATGCCCGCGGCGCCAATGCCACCAACGTCACCTTTGCGGCGATGGATCCGTTCTTCGCGATGGTGCGCTTCACCTCGACCAAGGCGTTCCCGCCGGTCTCCAACAACTGGGGCTATTTCGGCAATGACGAGTTCGACAAGCTGATTGCCGACGCCCGCACCACCTTCGAGGGGGCGGCCCGCGACGCCGCGCTCGCCAAGCTCCATGCCCGGATCGTCGAGGAAGCGCCCTTCGTCTGGGTGGCCCATGACGTCGGTCCCCGCGCCATGAGCACCAAGGTCAAGGGCGTGGTCCAGCCTAAGAGCTGGTTCATCGATCTGGCCCCGATGTCGATGGAGTGACGGGCCCAGCTTCCGACTGAACAGCCACCTCCGTCATGCTTGGGCTTGTCCCGGCCATCCACGTCTTCACTGGTCGAGTGCGGTGTTCAGGACGTGGATGCTCGGGACAAAGCCCGGGCATGACGGCGGGGACGCCTGCCCGCTGGCACAGCCCTTGCGAAGCCAGCTTTGAAACCGTCCAATTCGGAGTTCCCCGATGATCCGTTCCGTCTTAGCCCTGTCGCTCGCCGCCGGCATCTCCCTGTTCGCGGCCTCGGCGCATGCCCAGGGCACGCTGCGCATCGGCATGACCGCCTCCGACATCCCGCTGACCACCGGCCAGACCGACCAGGGCGGCGAGGGCATGCGTTTCATGGGCTATACGGTCTATGACGGCCTCATCAACTGGGACCTGAGCAAGGCCGACAAGGCCTCCGACCTGACGCCGGGCCTCGCCACGAGCTGGGCGGTCGATGCCACGGACAAGAACAAATGGACCTTCGTCCTGCGCGAGGGCGTCAAGTTCCATGATGGCTCGGAGTTTACCGCTGATGCCGTGGTCTGGAACCTCGACAAGCTCCTGAAGAACGACGCGCCGCAATTCGACCAGCGCCAGGCGGCACAGGGCCGCTCGCGCATCCCGGCGGTCGCGGCCTACAAGGTCGTCGACAAGTACAAGGTCGAAATCACCACCAAGGCGCCCGACGCGACGCTGCCCTACCAGATCGCCTGGGTGATGATGTCGTCCCCGGCGCAGTGGGAGAAGCTCGGCAAGAGCTGGGAGGCTTTTGCCAAGACCCCGTCCGGCACCGGCCCCTGGCAGCTCACCGCCTTCCAGCCGCGCGAGCGCGCCGAACTCTCGCCCTTCCCCGGTTACTGGGACAAGGCGCGCGTGCCCAAGCTCGACAAGATGGTGCTGCTGCCGCTGCCGGAGGCCAATGCCCGTGCCGCGGCGCTCAGGGCAGGGCAGGTCGACTGGATCGAGGCGCCGTCGCCCGATCTCGTGCCCTCGCTGAAGAGCGCCGGCTTCCAGATCATCACCAACGCCTATCCGCACAACTGGACCTGGCATCTCTCGCGCGCCGAGGGCTCGCCCTGGAACGACATCCGCGTCCGCAAGGCCGCCAACCTCGCCGTCGACCGGCAGGGGCTGAAGGAGCTGCTCGGCGGCATGATGATCCCGGCCGAGGGCTTCTACCCACCCGGCCACCAGTGGTTCGGCAACCCGACATTCAAGCTCAAGCTCGATCAGGCCGAGGCCAAGAAGCTCCTCGCCGAGGCCGGCTTCTCGCCCGCCAAGCCGGTGACCACCAAGATCCTGATCGCGCCGTCGGGCTCGGGCCAGATGCAGCCGCTGCCGATGAACGAGTTCGTCCAGCAGAACCTCGCCGAGGTCGGCATCAAGATCGAGTTCGAGGTTGTCGAGTGGAACACGCTGATCAACATCTGGCGGGCCGGCGCCAACCATGAATCGTCGCGCAAGGCGACGGGCATGAACTACACCTACTTCATCCAGGACCCCTTCACCGGCTTCGTCCGCCACCTGCAGTGCAACCTCGTTCCGCCGGCCGGCACGAACTGGGGCATGTATTGCGATCCGGAGATGGACAAGCTCTTCGACCAGATCCGCAACACCTTCGATCCCGCAGAGCAGACCAAGGTGCTGCAGAAGGTCCACGAGAAATATGTCGACGAGGCGCTGTTCCTGATGGTGACGCACGACGTCAACCCGCGTGCGCTCAGCCCCAAGGTGAAGGGCTTCGTCCAGGCGCAAAACTGGTTCCAGGACTTCTCGCCGATCACGATGGCGAAGTGAGGTTGTCTTTGGCCTGTGCACCGCATCCGACGACGGGCGCCGCCGGGTTTCCCTCCCCCCGCTTGCTGTGGGGAGGGTTAGGGTGGGGGGCAGCGCCGCTTGGCTCGACCTTCAAGGACAAGGCTCTGGCTTTCCGGCCCCTCATCCCTAGCCCTTCCCCACCGCAAGCGGGGGGAAGGGTACGCGTCACGGCGCGTCCGACGAGGCGCCCATGCTGAGCTATCTCGCCAAGCGCATCCTCTACGTCCTGCCGGTGGCCTTCGGCGTCAGCCTGTTCTGTTTCCTGCTGGTGCATATCGCCCCGGGCGATCCGCTGACCTCTGTGCTGCCGCCGGATGCCTCGCAGGCGATGCAGGACGAACTGCGCAAAATTTACGGCTTCGACAGGCCGCTGCCGGTGCAATTTGGGCTTTGGCTGATCAAGGCGTTGCAGGGCGATCTCGGCACCTCGATCGCGACGGGACGCCCCGTTGCGGCCGAGGTCTGGCGGGCCGTCGCCAACACCCTGCTGATCGCGATCCTGGCAACCGTCATCGGCTTCCTACTCGGCTCGTTCTTCGGCTTCGTAGCCGGTTATTTCCGCGGCTCGTTCCTCGACAAGTTCGCCTCCATGCTGGCCGTGCTCGGCGTCTCCGTGCCGCATTACTGGCTCGGCATGGTGATGGTGATCGTGTTCTCGGTGCAGCTCGGCTGGCTGCCGCCGGGTGGCGCGGGGCCGGGCGGCTCGGCCGCCTGGATCTGGAACTGGGAGCATGTCAGCTACATGATCCTGCCCGCGATCACGATGTCGGTGATCCCGATGGGCATCATCGCTCGCACCGTGCGCGCGCTTGTCGCCGACATCCTCAACCAGGAATTCGTGCCGGCGCTGCGGGCCAAGGGGCTGATGGATTTCGGCGTGTTCAGGCATGTCGTGAAGAATGCTGCTCCGACGGCTCTCGCCGTGATGGGCCTCCAGCTCGGCTATCTGCTCGGCGGCTCGATCCTGATCGAGACGGTATTTTCCTGGCCAGGCACCGGCTTCCTGCTCGGAAACGCGATCTTCCAGCGTGACCTTCCACTGCTGCAGGGCACGATCCTCGTGCTGGCGATGTTCTTCGTGGGCCTGAACCTGCTCGTCGACATCCTGCAGGGTCTGCTCGACCCCCGCGTCAGGAGGCGCTGAGATGGCCGCGATCACGGAAGCTTCGGCGCCCCTCGTCGTGCCGCCGCTGGCGAAGTCGCCGGGCTACTGGGCCGGCGTCTTCAAACGCTTCAGGAAGGACAAGGTCGCGGTCTGCGCCGGTCTCGTCGTGCTGGCGATCATCCTGATGGCGGTCTTCGCCGACTACATCGCCCCCGCCGACCCGACCCGCTCCTCGATGCTGCGCCGCCTGCGCCCGATCGGCACGCCGGGCTATCCGCTGGGCGCCGACGAGCTCGGCCGCGACATGCTTTCGCGCCTGATTTTCGGCGCGCGCCTCTCGCTCTTCATGGGCGTGGTGCCGGTGTTCATCGCCTTTATGGTCGGCTCTGTCATCGGGGTCGCCGCCGGCTTCTTCGGTGGCAAGTTCAACACCATCACCATGCGCACGGTCGACGTGTTCTACGCCTTCCCCTCGGTCCTGCTGGCGATCGCGCTGTCAGGCGCGATGGGGGCCGGCATCGCCAACTCGCTGCTCTCGCTGACCATCGTCTTCATCCCGCCGATCGCGCGCATCGCCGAAAGCGTGACGACGCAGGTGCGCGGCATGGACTATGTCGAGGCGGCCCGCGCCAGCGGCGCCAATGCCCTGACGATCATCCGCGTCCATGTCCTCGGCAATGTGCTCGGGCCGATCTTCGTCTACGCGACCAGCCTGATCTCGGTCTCGATGATCCTGGCCTCTGGCCTCTCCTTCCTGGGCCTGGGCACCAAGCCGCCGACGCCGGAATGGGGCCTGATGCTGAACACGCTGCGCACCGCGATCTATGTGCAGCCCTGGGTCGCGGCGCTGCCGGGCGCGGCGATCTTCATCACCTCGATCTCGTTCAACCTGCTCTCCGACGGTCTGCGTTCGGCGATGGACGTGAAGGGCTGACCATGATGCTGGAAACCCATTCCGACCGTGGCGGCCCGGGCACGCCGCTGCTGCAGGCAAAGACCCTGACCAAGCATTTCCCGCTCGGTGGCGGCGCGGTGGTGCGCGCCGTGGACGGCGTCGACTTCGCGGTGATGAAGGGCGAGACGCTCGGCGTCGTCGGCGAATCCGGCTGCGGCAAGTCGACGACCGCCCGCGTCGTCATGCAGCTCATCCCGCAGGACAAGGGCGAGATGCTGTTCGACGGCGAGATCGTCGGCGGTTCGGCCCTGACGCTGAAGGAGTATCGCCGCCAGGCGCAGATGGTCTTCCAGGATTCATACGCCTCGCTCAACCCGCGTCTCACCATCGAGGATTCGGTCGCCTTCGGCCCGACCGTCCACGGTGTCCCCAAGGCGGCTGCCATCCTGAAGGCGCGCGACCTGCTCCAGCGCGTCGGGCTCGATCCGGCCCGCTTCGCCGCGCGCTATCCCCACGAACTCTCCGGCGGTCAGCGCCAGCGCGTCAACATCGCGCGCGCGCTCGCTTTGGGCCCGCGCCTCGTCATCCTCGACGAGGCGGTCTCGGCACTCGACAAGTCGGTGGAGGCGCAGGTCTTGAACCTGCTCGCCGATCTGCGCGAGGAGTTCGGCCTGACCTATATCTTCATTTCGCACGACCTCAACGTCGTCCGCTTCATCAGCGACCGCGTCATGGTGATGTATCTCGGCGAGGTGGTGGAGATCGGCCCGGTCGAGGAACTCTACGACGATCCGCGCCACCCCTATACCCGCGCGCTGCTCTCGGCGATGCCGTCGATGGACCCGGACAACCGGACGATGGAGGCGCCGCTCGCCGGCGACCCGCCCAACCCGATCAACCCGCCCGAGGGCTGCCGCTTCCATCCGCGCTGCCCGCACGCCCAGACCGTTTGCGCGAAGACCAAGCCCGTGCTGGCGACAACGGGCGGTGGCACGCGCGAGGTTGCCTGCCACATGCAGGTTGCGGGCTCCGGCCACAGCCATGCGCCCCGCCTGGAGGATGCGGCATGAGCAAGCCCCAGGTCACGAGCAAGCCCCAGGGCACGGCGCCCCTCGTCGCCATCGAGAATCTCACGGTGCGCTTTCGCGGCGCCCAGACGGTTCATGCCGTCAACGGCGTCTCGCTGACGCTGGAGCCGGGCAAGGTCCTCGGCATCCTCGGCGAATCCGGCTCGGGCAAGAGCGTCACGCTGAAGACGCTGCTGCGCCTTCTGCCCGAGAGCCGCACCGATATCGGCGGCAGCGTGCGGGTCGATGGCCGTGACGTCTTGGCGCTGAATCCGCAGGACCTGTCGGATTACCGCGGCGCCGTCACCTCGATGATCTTCCAGGACCCGGCGCTGGCGCTCGACCCTGTCTATACGGTCGGCGAGCAGATCGCCGAGGCGATCGTCCGCCACGAGAAGCTCTCGAATAAGGCGGCGATGGCGCGCGCGCTCGAACTGCTCGAACTCGTCCGCATTCCCTCGCCGGCACGCCGGCTCAAGGCGTATCCGCATGAGATGTCGGGCGGCATGCGCCAGCGCGCCATGATCGCGCTCGCGCTCGCGGCGCGGCCGAAGCTCCTGCTCGCCGACGAGCCGACGACGGCGCTCGACGCCACCGTGCAGATCCAGATCCTGCTGCTGTTGCGCCAGCTCCAGCGCGACCTCAACATGGGCATGCTTTTCGTCACCCACGACATCGGCGTCGCGGTCGAGGTCTCGGACCGGCTCGCGGTGATGTATGCCGGCCAGATCGTCGAGACCGGCACCGTGCGCGAACTCCTTCGCGATCCGCAGCACCCCTATACGCGCGGCCTGCTCGCGGCGAACCTGCACGGCGCCAAGAAGGGCGAGCGTCTGGAGGCGATCCCCGGCGCGCCGCCGGCCCTGAACGAGCCGCCATCCTCCTGCTCCTTCGCTCCGCGCTGCAAATTTGCCCAGGAGCGCTGCCGGGCAGCCCTGCCGCCGGTCGTC
Source organism: Bosea sp. 124 (assembly GCF_003046175.1). NCBI lineage: Bacteria > Pseudomonadati > Pseudomonadota > Alphaproteobacteria > Hyphomicrobiales > Alloboseaceae > Allobosea > Allobosea sp. 124. The sequence continues at coordinate 4,915,905 of NZ_PZZM01000001.1, read as the reverse complement.
CAGCTCGGCGAGGGCCGGGTGGTGCGCTGCATCCTGGCCGAGCAGGCGCTCGCGGCGGCCTGAGATCGCTGCAAATCCTGCCCTGCGCCACAAGCCATTCCCTCTGCGGAAGCGACCGGCTATCAGCAAGTCGACCACGCGCCGCGACCTTGCTGCGCCAACCCGACGGAGCAGACCATGGATCTCGGCCTTCACGACAAGCGCGCGCTGGTGCTGGGCGCGAGCCGCGGTCTTGGCGCGGCGATCGCTCGCACGCTCGCCAGCGAAGGCGCCTCGGTCATCGCCGCCGCCCGCAACGTCGCGGCGACCGATGCCTGGGTCAGCCAGTGCCCCGAGGAGGTGCGCGGCCGTATCTTCGCGGCGAGCCTCGATCTTTCCGACCTTGCCTCGGTTGATTCCCTCGTCGGCGTGCTCAGGGATGCCGGCGGCATCGATATCCTGATCGGCAATTCGGGCGGTCCGCCGCCGGCCGAGGCGCGCGAGGCCGGGCGCGACGACTGGCTCAAGCATTTCGAGGCGATGGCCGCCAACCTGTTCCATCTCGCTCAGGGCATGCTGCCGGGCATGGTCGAGCGCGGCTTCGGCCGCATCGTCACCATCGCCTCCTCGGGCGTCGAGCAGCCGATTCCGCGGCTTGCTCTGTCGAACGGCATCCGTTCGGCCGTGGTCGGCTGGTCGAAGACGCTGGCTGCGGAAGTCGCCGGCCAGGGCGTCACGGTCAATGTCGTGCTGCCGGGCCGCATCCACACCGAGCGGGTCGACCAGCTCGACAAGGCGGCAGCCGATCGTACCGGCACCACGCCCGAGCAGGCCGCCAAGGCCTCGCAGGCGACGATCCCCGCCGGCCGCTACGGTACGGCGCAGGAATTCGCCGATGTTGTCGCCTTCCTCGCCAGCGAGCGGGCGAGCTATGTGACGGGCGCCAAGATCCGCATCGACGGCGGCGCGACGCGGGGCATCTGAGCCTCACAGGGCTTCCACATCTTTCCAAAAAAAGCGCCGGCCAGCCTTCTGCTGACCGGCGTTAGCCAGGCGGATTGGTTCAGGCCGCCTGCGAATAAGCCGCGCCGGACGCGTTCGACGCGCCGAGCTGATAGGTCGAGCCATAGGCCTGCGACGCGCCGAAGGAGGCGCCGGACGGCGGGCCGCGCTTTTCGAGCGCCGATTGGAACGAGCTCTGTTCCTCCTCGGTGACCGAGCCGTCCGAGTCTGAATCGATCGCCTCGAACAGCTTGCTCAGCAAATCGTTCGACGACTGCGTGCCGGACGAGAGCGCCGAGAGGAACTCGTCCTTGGCGATGCTGCCGTCCGAGTTGGCGTCGAGCTGGGCGAAGATGTCCGTCTCGTCGTCGCTTTCGCTCGTCGAGGCGGTCTGGCTTGCCGCATCGGACTGCAAGCCGAACAGGAAGGATTGCAGCGTCTGCTGGGCCTTCTCGGCCTTGGCCTTGAAGGCATCGGACTCCTCCTTGGTGACCGAGCCGTCGCTGTCGGAATCGATTGCCTTGAAGAGCTCCTCGCTCTTGGTGCTGTCGGGGCCCTTGGGCGCGCCGGCCTTGAATTCGTCGAGGCTGAGCGCGCCGTTCGTATCGCTGTCGTCTCGAAGCTCGGGGGTTTCGGCGGAGGCGGGCGGAAGCCGCCGCCGACGCCGCTGATGCTGGACATGATTGGTCTCCATCGCGTCACCGCCGGATGGCGGCGCGAGGAGTTTCGACCCCGATTCCATGCCCGAAGGCTAAGGCGGCCGCGTCGCCGCCAACATCTTGGTTACGTGACGTTTCGGATTTACGCCCCGGAAACAGCCGGAAACACAATCGTCGCGAAGCTGGTTCCCTCAGGCGATGACCGCCGTCGCCTCGATCTCGACCATCGCCTCGGGCTCGACCAGCGAGACCACCTGCACCACGGCCATCGCCGGGAAATGCCGCCCGAGCACCTCGCGATAGACCGGCCCCAGCTCCTTCAGGCTCGCGCGATAGGCCTCGATATCGGTGACGTACCAGGTCAGCCGCACGATATCCTCGATGCGTCCGCCGCCGGTCTCGACCACGGCTTTGATGTTGAGGAAGGTCTGCCGGAGCTGCGGCAGGAAGCCTGTGGCGAAGACGCCGTGCTCGTCCCAGCCGACGAGGCCGCCCGTCACCAGCACGCGGCCCTGCGCGACCATGCCGTTGGCATAGCCGCGCGGCGCCGGCCAGCCCTCGGGCAGGATGGCGCGGGACAGGGTATCACTCGGCATGGGCGTCGCCTCGGGTCGGGGCCGTTCCGGCTTGAGATGCCTTCGGGTTTTCGCTTCTAACCATGGAAGATCACGATTCGTCGCCATCGCTCGCCATCCGGCGCAGGGTGAAGCGCTGCAGCTTGCCGCTCGCGGTCTTGGGCAGCGCCGCCACGAATGCGATGGCGCGGGGATATTTATAGGGCGCGATACCGGCCTTCACATGCTCCTGCAAGGCTTTGGCGAGCGCGTCGCTGCCGGCCAGGCCCTCGCGCAGAACCACATAGGCCTTCACGATGTTGCCGCGCTCGGGGCAGGGCGCTGCGACGACGCCACATTCCAGCACGTCCGGATGGGCGAGCAGGCAGGCTTCGACCTCGGGTCCGGCGATGTTGTAACCCGACGAGACGATCATGTCGTCGGAGCGGGCCTGATACCAGAAATAGCCGTCTGCATCGCGGATATAGGTGTCGCCGGTGACGTTCCAGCCGTTCTGGACATATTTGCCCTGGCGCTCGTCAGCGAGATAGCGGCAGCCGATCGGACCGCGCACGGCGAGCCGCCCGGGCGAGCCGTCCGGCATGTCGCGACCGTCATCATCGACGATCTTCGCCTCATAGCCCGGCACCGGAATCCCGGTGGAACCGGCCCGGATGGCTTCGCGCGGGGCGGCGATGAAGATGTGCAGCATCTCGGTCGCGCCGATGCCGTCCATCAGCGGCAGGCCGGTCCTGGCCAGCCAGGCATCGAAGACGGGCTTCGGCAGCGTCTCGCCGGCCGAGACGCAGATCCTGAGCGAGCCGATGTCGCGATTGTCCAGCCTATCGAGGATGGCGCGGTAGGCGGTCGGAGCGGTGAAGATCACGCTCGCCTTGTGCCGCTCGATCGCGTCGATCAGGTCGAACGGTCCGGTCCTGTCCGGCAGCACGGCAGCCGCGCCGATCCGGAAGGGGAACAGTACCATGCCGCCGAGCCCGAAGGTGAAGGCGAGCGGTGCCGAGCCGATGAAACGGTCCTGCGGGGCGGCCTTCAGCACCTTCGCGCCATAGGCATCGCAGATCACCAGCAGATCGCGCTGGAAATGCATCGTGCCCTTGGGTTCGCCCGTCGTGCCGGAGGTGAAGCCGATCAGGCAGACATCGTCGCTCGACGTGTCGACGGCCTCGAAAACCTCGTAGCCCGGCTGGGCCATGAGCTTTTCGAGTTCGCACGTGTCTTCACCGAAGGCGACGATCCGTTCCAGTTCCGGGGCCTGCTCTTTCGCGCGATCCAGTTCCGCCAGCAGGCGATGATCGGAGAGGCCGAGCGCGATCCGGGCCTTCCGGATCGGATAGACCAGCTCGATTGCACGCAGCATTGGCATGGTCGCGACCACCACGCCGCCGGCCTTGATCACGGCGAGATAAGCCGCGACCATCATCGGCGTATTGGCCGCGCGCAGCAGCACGCGATGGCCTGCGACCATGCCGAGATCGCGGGTCAGCACATTGGCGATGCGGTTGATGCGCTCCGCGAGTTCGCCATAGCTCCAGGTGAAATGGTCCCCGATGATCGCCGTCGCACTGCCGTGCCCCTGCGCGACATGGTCGTCGACCAGCGCGGTCACTGCGTTCAGCCGCTCGGGATAGCGCAGACCGGCCTTTTCGAGGTCGATCTGCGGCCATTGCTCCGATGGCGGCAGGTTGTCGCGCGCGAAACTGTCGATATGGCCGGAGCGCAGGAACCGCATTGCCGTTACCCCTCGTGCTTCAGTTCTTGGCTTTGAGGAGGTCGCGCGCGATCACGACCTTCTGGACCTCGCTGGCGCCCTCGTAGATGCGCAGCGCCCTGATCTCCCGGTAGAGTTCCTCCACTTTGACGCCCTTGGTGACGCCGAGCCCGCCATGGATCTGGACGGCCCGGTCGATCACGCGTTGGGCGTTCTCTGTCGCGACGAGTTTGGCGAGTGCGGCCTCCCGTGTGACCCGCGCCGCGCCGCGATCCTTGGTCCAGGCGGCGCGATAGACCAGCAGGGCCGCCGCATCGACTTCCGCCGCGCTGTCGGCGATGGCCGCCTGCGAAAGCTGGAGATCGCCGAGCGTGCCGCCGAAGAGCTTGCGGCCATTGGCGTGGCTGAGCGTCTCGTGCAGCGCCCGTCGCGCGAAGCCGAGCGCCGCCGCGCCCACGGTCGAGCGGAAGATGTCGAGCGTCGCCATGGCGACCTTGAACCCGTCGCCGGCCCCGCCGATCCGGTTCTCGACCGGCACGCGGCAGGCCTCAAAGCGCAATGTCGCCAGCGGATGCGGTGCGATCACCTCGATCCGCTCGGTGATGCTCAGGCCCGGCGTATCGGCCTCGACCAGGAAGGCCGAGAGCCCGCGCGCACCGGGAGCCTCGCTCGTGCGGGCGAAGACGACGTAATGGTCGGCGATGCCGCCATTCGAGATCCAGGTCTTCTCGCCGTCGATGCGGAGATGGCCGTTGCCATCCGGCACGGCCGTCGTCGCCATCGCCGCGACATCCGAGCCGGCCTCCTTCTCCGAGAGCGCGAAGGCTGCGATCCGTGCGCCTTCGCAGATTCCGGGCAGGATGCGCGCCTTCATCGCCTCGGAACCCGCCACCGTGATCGCGCCGGTGCCGAGCCCCTGCATCGCGAAGGCGAAATCGGCGAGCCCGTCGCGTGCCGCCAAAATCTCTCGAGCGAGGCAGAGCGTGCGCACATCCAGCGCGGAATTCAGCCCGCCGAAGGCCTCCGGCACGACGGCGCGCAGGAAGCCGCCTTCGCCCAGCGCCTTGACGCGCGCCCGGCAGGCTGCGTCGACATCGTCATGCGGCAGGCCGGGCAAGGTCGCATCGGCCCAGCTCGACAGCTCTTCGGCGAAGCGCCGGTGCCGGTCTTCGAAGAACGGCCAGTCGAGCGTATCGCCGAGGATCGCCGTTCCGAGCCGTCCGCTGCCTTGCGCGCCCATCTCAGTTGCCCTCGAAGACCGGCTTCTGCTTCGCAGCGAAGGCGTGGTAGGCGCGGGCGAAATCCTCGGTCTGCATGCACAGCGCCTGCGCCACGGCTTCCGCCTCGATCGCGCTCTCGACCGACATCGCCCATTCCATTTCCAGCATGCGCTTGGTCATGGCGTTGGCGAAGGTCGGGCCGTCGGCCAGTTCGCCAGCGAGCGCCTGCGCCTCGGCCACGACGGCCTCCCGGGCGACGAGGCGGTTCAGGAAGCCCCAGCGCTCCGCCTCCTCGCCGCGCAGCACGCGGCCGGTGTAGAGCAGTTCGGCCGCACGCCCCTGACCGATGATGCGCGGCAGCATCGCGCAGGCGCCCATGTCGCAACCGGCGAGCCCGACACGGTTGAACAGGAAGGCGATCTTGGTCTCCGCCGTGCCGAGCCGCAGGTCGGAGGCCATCGCGATGATCGCGCCCGCGCCGGCGCAGATGCCGTCGAGCGCTGCGATCACCGGCTGCGGGCAACACCGGATCGCCTTGACCAGATCGCCCGTCATCCGCGTGAACCGGAGCAACTCCTTGGTCTCCATCGCGACCAGCGGGCCGATGATCTCGAAGACGTCGCCGCCGGACGAAAAATTGCCGCCCGCGCCTGTCACCACGATCGCCTTGACCTCGTCGTCCTTCTGCGCGGCGAGGAAGAAGTCCGTGAGTTCGCGGTAGCTTGCGAAGGTCAGCGGATTCTTTTTCTCAGGCCGGCTCAGCGTCACGGTCGCGACCTTCCCGGTGACCGAAAGCGCGAAATGTGCGGGCTCGAACTCCGCCAGAGGAAGGATCGTGGCATTGGCGAGGGTGGTCATCAGGCGTCTCCGGACCCGGTTTGATGTTTGCCGGTCTCGGTCTTGCCGGCTTCGTTCCTGTTCGCCTCCTGTGCCCGCGCCGCGATGGCGCGGTGCAGCGAGGTCTTGGTCTGTCCGAGCAGGCGAAACAGCTGCGCGATCTCCGGCTGGTCGAGCCCGGCGAAGAGCTCGGCGATCCAGCCCTCATGCCGCTCGGCCATGGCCTTGAAGGCCTTGCGGCCCTGTGCCGTCAGCGTCAGCACCTGCACGCGCCGGTCCTGCGTCGCGGCGCGCTTGTCGACGAGACCGTCCGCCAGAAGCCCGGCGACGACGGCCGTGACGTTCCCGTTCGAGACCATCAGCCGCTGCGAGACCTCGCCCACGGTCATGCCGGTGCTCGACTTGTCGAGCTGCGCCATCAGGTCGAAGCGCGGCAGCGTCGTCCTGAACTCCTCGCGCAGCCGGTTGCGGATCTCGGTCTCGATCAGGGTCGAGCAGGTCAGCATCCTGAGCCAGAGCCGCAATTCGTCCTTGTGGTCGCCGGGGCGCTCGCTGGCCTTGGTCTCGCGGTCGAGCATCAGGCCGGGGACGGTCGTCTCCATGGCTTTCAGAACTCCCCGCCATTGATCAGAAGTGACTGGCCGGTCACCGAGCCGCTGCCCGGTCCGCACAGATAGAGCACGCTGGCCGCGACCTCCCCGGGTGCGATCAGCCGGCCCTGCGGATTGGCCTTGACCATCTCGGCCAGCGCCTGCTCGCGGGTCGCGCCGGTCTTGGCGACGATGGTGTCGATGCCGCCAGCGACCATCTCGGTATCGGCGTAGCCCGGGCAGACCGCGTTGACCGTGACGCCGGAGCGCGCCGTCTCCAGCGCCAGCGACTTCACCAGCCCGACGACGGCATGCTTGGCTGCGACATAGGCCGAGACGTAAGGATAGCCGCGGTGGCCGGCGGTGGAGGCGATCGCGATCAGCCGGCCGTCGCCGCGCTCGATCATCCCGGGCAGGGCGGCGTGAAACAGGTTCACCGTGCCGATCAGGTTGATCTCGCTCAGCCGGCGGAAGCGCTCGGCCGGGCTGCGCAGGAACGGCCCGGTCTCGACGGCGCCCGCATTGGCGATGGCGATGTCGATGGGCTGGGTCTCCGCCAGACGGGAGACAGTGGCGGCCATGGCGGCCTCGTCGCCGACATCGCAGATCGCATAGGCGTCTGCATCGCCCGCCTCGCAGGCCGAAGCCAGCGCGGCCTCGTCGCGTCCGATGATCGCGACGCGGGCGCCGTGGCGCCGGAGCGTTGCGGCGATGGCCCGGCCGATGCCGCGCCCTCCACCCGTCACCACTGCGTGCCGCCCTGCCAGGAGCATTCGATCCACCTCCAGATGTGGACAATCTATTTTAGGTCTAAAGCATTTTGCAAGGGCTCGGTGGCGCCGGGCTCATTTTCGCAGAGCGTGTATGATTCTTCGTTGGAAAAACGGGTAAAACGGGCCGATTGACGACACCATAATTGATCTTGATCAAGGTCGTTCCATCGCCGCTTGAGCCTAAATTATTTTAGGCCTAAAATAATTTGGCAATCGGTTCTCGGGAGGGGCATCATGCGTATCGCGGTCGTCGGCGGCGGACCCGCCGGACTCTATTTCGCGCTCCTGATGAAGCGCGACTGGCCGGGCCTCGACATCACCGTCTTCGAGCGCAACCAGCCGGACGATACCTTCGGCTTCGGCGTGGTCTTCTCCGACCAGACGCTCGACATCTTCAAGGCGGCGGACGAGGCCAGCTATGCCGCGATCCGCGACAATTTTGCATACTGGGACGATATCGAGGTCCACTTCAAGGACAGCGTCCATCGCGTCTCCGGCAATGGCTTCTGCGGCTGCTCGCGTCGTTCGCTGCTGCTGCTCGTGCAGGCGAGGGCGCGTGAACTCGGCGTGACCCTGCGCTTTGGCGAGGAGGCCGCCGACATCGAGGTGCTGAAGCGCGACTACGACGTCGTCGTCGGGGCGGACGGCATCAACAGTCGCATCCGCGAGGGCTGGCGCGACCGCTTCCAGCCGGAGGTCGACCTGCGGCCCAACAAGTTCACCTGGATGGGCTCGACCCGGCCCTTCGACGCCTTCACCTTCTTCTTCAAGCAGACCGAGCATGGCGTCTTCATCGCCCATTGCTACCAGTATGAGGCGGGTCGCTCGACCTGGGTGCTGGAGACCGATCCCGGGACCTTTGCCAGGGCCGGGCTCGAAGCCATGGACGAGGCCGCCTCGGCCGCCTTCCTCGAAGGTGTCTTCGCCGAGGAACTGCAGGGCCATGGGCTGATCACCAACCGCTCGCTCTGGCGCAACTTCCCGATGATCCGCTGCCGCAATTGGGTCGTCGAGAATGTCGTGCTGCTCGGCGACGCCAAGGCGACGGCGCACTTTTCGATCGGGTCCGGCACCAAGCTGGCGATGGAGGACGCCATCGGCCTGCACAAGGCCTTCCACAAGGCCGGCCTGCATGTCGGCGAGGCGCTGGCGCTGTTCGAGCGCACCCGCCGCGAGGAGGTCGAGAAGACGCAACATGCGGCCGATGTCTCGCTGGTCTGGTTCGAGCAGCTCGGGCGTTTCTGGGATTTCGATCCCTTGCGTTTCGCCTTCGGACTGATGACGCGCTCCAAGGCCATCACCTATGACAACCTGGCCTTGCGCGCACCGGCCATGGTCGGGGCGGTCGATGCGATGGTCGCGGCCGAACTCGGTCCGCTCGCGCGGCGCCGCAAGGACGGCTCGCCCGTGCCACCGGCCTTCCAGCCGCTGATGCTGCGCGAGATGCGCATCGAGAACCGCATGGTGCTGGCGCCGATGTGCCAGTATTCCGCCGAAGACGGCGTCCCGGGCGACTGGCACCTGATGCATTACGGCTCGCGCGCGATTGGCGGGCCGGGCCTGCTCTTCACCGAAATGACTTGCGTCGCGGTCGATGCCCGCATTACGCCGGGCTGCGCCGGGCTCTACACGGACGAGCAAGAAGCCGCCTGGACGCGCATCGTCGCTTTCGTCCACGCGAACTCGGCCGCGAAGCTTTGCCTCCAGCTCGGCCATGCCGGGCGCAAGGGCGCGACGAAGCTGATGTGGGACGGGATGGACCGGCCGCTGGCGGAGGGCGCCTGGCCGATCATCTCGGCCTCCGCCTTGCCCTACTACCCCGAGAGCCAGGTCCCTCGCGAGATGGATCGCGCCGACATGGACCGGGTCAAGGCCGAGTTCGTCTTCGCTGCCGCGCGCGGCATCCGCGCTGGATTCGACATGCTGGAACTGCATTGTGCCCATGGCTATCTGCTGGCGAGCTTCCTCTCGCCGCTGACCAACCGCCGCACGGACGACTATGGCGGTTCGGTCGGAAACCGCCTGCGCTATCCGCTCGAGATCTTTCGCGCCCTGCGTGAGGTCTGGCCACGGGAGAAGCCGATGTCGGTGCGCATCTCCGCGACCGACTGGGCCCAGGGCGGCCTCTCGGCTGCGGATTCTGTTGCCATCGCGGAGGCCTTCGGTGCCGAGGGCTGCGACCTCGTCGATGTCTCGACCGGCCAGACCGTGCGGGAATCGCGGCCGCTCTATGGCCGCATGTTCCAGACACCGTTCTCGGACCAGATCCGCAACGAGGCCGGCATCGCGACGATGTGCGTCGGCAACATCACGACGGCCGACCAGGCCAACACCATCGTCGCCTCGGGCCGCGCCGACCTCGTCGCGCTGGGGCGCCCGCACCTCGCCGACCCTGCCTTCGTGCTCCGGGCGGCAGCCTGGTACGATGTCGATCTGATGCAGCCGGTCCAGTACCAGCCCGGCAAGGACCAGCTTATGCGCAACACCCCGCGCGAGCGGCAGGATCTCGAAGAGCTGAAGCTCAAGGCCAAGCCGGGCCGCCACGCGCTCTCGGCCTGATCGGCCGGCCTCCGCCGTCAGGCGCCGTGGCGCCTCGCGGCGGAACATCCCGCGCCGAGCAGGGTTCCCTGATCGGAAGCCTGCCGATCGTGCGGGCTGCGAAAGGGGACATCCAATGCTTCGCACGCTGCCGGGCCTCGCGCTCGCCGTAACCCTGTCGTCTCTGGCCCTGACGGCCGCAGCGCAGACGACGTCGCCGACCACCACGCGGCCGGACAAGCCGGCGGAAGCCCAGGCCAGCGGCGGACTCGGCCCGAAGACCACCGATCCGACCCAGATCGACAAGGGCCAGAACATGATCCTGCCTTCGGCCGGGCGCTCCGACGAATCCGCCGCCCCGACGATGGTGTTCGATTGCAAGGCCAAGCCGCAGGATTGCACGACGCCTGCCAGCCCGTCCGATAAGGCGAGCACACCCGCGACCTCGGCGACCACGCCGCCTGCGAAGCCTTGAGCCTCTGTGGCTGATCGGGCGGTGCCTGGATCGAGATCGGCGCGGCGCGCCTGACGAAATTGCATCGACGCAATAGTATGATTGCCTTCTGGGGCATTCCATTGCGTTGAAGGCACGTTATCTCTGGCTGCAACAGCCGAGCCCTTTGGCCGGCGTCCATGTTGAGGGCCATTCGATGAAGCTCACAGGCATCCACCACGTCACGGCGATCTCGGCCGATGCGCCCGCCAACCGGCGCTTCTATGCCGAAACGCTCGGCATGCGCCTGGTCAAGAAGACGGTGAATCAGGACGATACCTCCGCCTATCACCTGTTCTACGCCGATGGCGCCGGCTCGCCCGGTAGCGACCTGACCTTCTTCGACTGGCCAGCGTCCCCGGCGCGCCGGGGCACGCACGCCATCAGCCGCACCTCCCTGCGCGTTGCCGACGAGGCTTCTCTGGAGTGGTGGCGCGCTCGCCTCACTGAGGCAGGCGTGGCCGTGACGCCGGTCCGCCAGATCAACGGGCGCCCGGCGGTCGACTTCGAGGATCCGGAGGGCCAGCGCCTGACCCTCATCGCCGATGGCGGCGCGATCCCCTTCGTCGTGTGGGACAGGAGCTCGGTTCCGGCCGAGCACCAGATTCGCGGGCTCGGGCCCGTCACCATCTCGGTGCCGAAGCTCGAGCGCACCGAGGTCGTGCTGACCCAGCTCCTCGGCCTCGAACGCATCGGGAGCTATCGCGATGCGGGCCATGCCACAGGCGACATCCACGTCTTCAGGATCGGCGAGGGTGGCCCGGATGCAGAGCTCCATGTCGCGGTCGAGCCCGATCTGCCGCAGGCTCGCGAAGGGGCCGGCGGCGTGCACCATCTGGCCTTGCGCACGCCGACCTTCGCCGATTACGACGCCTGGGCGGAACGCCTTCGCGCGGCCGGCTATCCCAATAGCGGGCCGGTCGATCGCTTCTATTTCCGCTCGCTCTATCTGCGCGAGCCGAACGGAATCCTGATCGAGATCGCGACGGACGAGCCCGGCTTCGCCACCGACGAGCCGGCCGAGACGATGGGCGAGAAGCTCTCTTTGCCGCCCTTCCTGGAGGGCAAGCGCGCCCAGATCGAAGCCGGGCTGAAGCCTCTTTGAACTGACGATCGCCCAGTCACATATCCGGGCGGAGACGAGACGGCGCGGCGGACCGGCATCGGTTCCGCCGCGCTTTTTTTTATCGGAATTCGACGCAGGCGATTCACCCGGCTTTAACCACGTGGGCCTCTACTCGAATCCGGCAAGGTTGCCGGTTTTTCCGCTGTCTTTTCGGATGGCGGGGCGTGTGTTGCGTCGGGTCGAGAGCGTAGCGTGATGTCGGGACAGGGCTATAGGCTGCGCAAGGCCGGGCGCATGCGCTACCGGGTCGGCCACAACGTCTTTCTCCAGATCGCCGTCATCGTCGTCGCCTGCGGCGTCGGCTACGTCGCGCTCGATCCGGGGCAGGAGGCGCGGATTCCGGCCCGCGCGACGGTCCAGCTCGACGTGATGACGACCGGCTCTCTCCCATCGTCGTCAACGGCTTATCGCGATCTCCTGAAGCCGGGCTTCACACTGGGAACGACGCCCGGTTCCTTCGGCGGCAATCGGCTGATGCAGGCTTCGCTCCAGCGCAGCGAGGCGTCCGAGGCGACCCTGCCGGCGCCGGAGCGTCCGGCTGCACTGGCTGCCATCCAGCCTTCGCAACCACTCCCGGCCGCTTCCGTCGCCGTTCCGCCTGCCGACGCTCTGGCGACGGCGACGCAAGCGGTCTCGCGCATCGTCAAGGATGCACCGCTGCCGACGCCGCGTCCGGCCGAACTGAAGCAGCCCGCGACCGCAGAGCCGCCCGCCATCGCATTGCGTCAGCCCGCACGCCGCGTGAAGGTCGCGGCAACACCGGAACCCGCCGTCGAGGACAACCGCTCCTTCATCGAAAAGCTGTTCAGCGCGCCGCGGCAGCCGAACGGGCCCGCCATGGCGTATGCTGCGCCCGAGGACGATGTCGTCGACCGCTCGCGCGGCAGGCGCCTCAGCCCCTCCTTCGGGCCGGCGGTGAGCACGGCGCAGGGAACGGCGATCTACGACATCAGCGCCAGGGTCGTCCATATGCCGAATGGCGACAGGCTGGAAGCCCATTCCGGCCTCGGCGACAAGATGGACGACCCGCGCTTCGTCCATATCCGGATGAAGGGCGCGACGCCGCCGCACACCTACACGTTGACCGAGCGCGAGGCCCTGTTCCACGGCCACCGCGCCCTGCGCCTGCACCCGGTCGGCGGCAGCGGCGCGATCCATGGCCGCGCCGGCCTGCTGACCCACCCCTATCTCCTCGGCCCCAACGGCGATTCGAACGGCTGCGTGTCCTTCAAGGACTATGACCGCTTCCTGCAGGCCTATCTGCGCGGTGAGGTCAGGCGCCTCGTCGTCGTGGCCAGCCTGAACTGAGGGCAGGGGGCGCTCATCCGGCAGGCTTTACTCCGGCGGGCCCTATTCGGGAGCGTGGCAGACCGCTTCGATGTTGTTGCCGTCCGGATCGAGCACGAAGGCGCCATAGTAGTTCGGGTGATAGTGCAGCCGCAGGCCCGGTGGGCCGTTATCCGTTCCGCCGGCTTTCAGCGCGGCATCATGGAAGGCGCGAACCTCGGCGCGCGACGCCACCGCGAAGGCGACATGCAGGCCCGAGACCGGGCGCGCGCCGCTGCTGATCCAGAAGAACGGCTTGCCCTTTGCCCCGAAGCCGAGATGGGCAGCGCCGCCGGTCTGCTCTGCCGTCACCTCGGCGACGAGAGCGATCGCCAGCGGCGCGAGCGCCTGCGCATAGAAGGCCCGCGACCGCTCCAGATCAGCGACGGCAAAGCCGAGATGATCGATCATGGAGCCTCTCCCGCCGGCATCGAGCTGGCCTTGGTCGAACTTCAGCCCTTGGCGGCGGCCTTGGGCTTGGCGGTCGCGGCTTTCGCAGGCGCCTTCGGCTTCGACGCGGCTTTCTTCGCGGCAGGTTTGGCCTTGGCCCCCGCGGCTTTGGGCTTCGCCGTCGCCTTGCCCGGGCCTTTGACGCCGCTCGACTCGGCCTTGGCGTTGACCAGTTCGACCGCCTGATCGAGCGTGATCGCCTCCTGCGTCATGGCCTTGGGCAGGGTCGCATTGACCTTGCCCCAGTTGACGTAGGGACCGTATTTGCCGGCCCGGACCACGAGCTTGCCGCCGCCGGGATGCTCGCCGAGATCGCGGCCGGGCACTGCCGCGCCGCGCCCGAAGCGGCTGCCGCCACCGCCGCTCTCCTTGGCGACGATCAGGTCGATGGCGCGGTTGCCGCCGATCTGCAGGATATCGTCGTCCTTGTCGATATTGGCGTAGGTCTTGCCGTGCTGGACGTAAGGTCCGTAGCGGCCGATTCCGGCCAGGATCGGCTCGCCGCTTTCGGGATGCTTGGCGACCTCCTTGGGCAGCGAGAGCAGCGCCAGCGCCTTTTCGAGATCGACGCTGCCCGGGCTCATGCCCTTGGGCAGGCTGGAGCGCTTCGGCTTTTCGCCCTCGCCGAGCTGGATATAGGGGCCAAAACGGCCGTCGCGGATCGTCACCTCGGCTTCCGTGACCGGGTCCTTGCCGAGAACGCGCACGCCCGGCGCGCCGGTTCCGCCTTCGGCGGTGGCTTCGCCGTCCGCCGCCTGGACGGTCAGGGGGCGCGTATAACGGCATTCGGGATAGTTCGAGCAGCCTACGAAGGCGCCGAACTTGCCGAGCTTCAGCGACAGCGTCCCGGTGCCGCAAACCTGGCAGGAGCGCGGATCGCCGCCATCCTCCCGCTGCGGGAAGACATGGGCGCCGAGCACGCCGTTCAGCGCCTCCAGAACCTCGGTGACGCGCAGATCCTTGGTGTCGCCGATCGACCTGGTGAATTCCTCCCAGAACTCGCGCAGCAGCACCTTCCAGTCGATCTCGGCATTCGAGACGCGGTCGAGCTTCTCCTCGAGGTTCGCGGTGAAGTCGAACTCGACATAGCGCTTGAAGAAGCTCTCGAGGAACGCCGTCACCAGCATGCCCTTGTCCTCGGGCACGAGGCGCTTCTTCTCGATGCGGACATATTCGCGGTCGCGCAGCGTCGAGAGCGTCGCCGCATAGGTCGAGGGCCGGCCGATGCCGAGCTCCTCCATGCGCTTGACGAGGCTGGCTTCCGAATAGCGCGGCGGCGGCTCGGTGAAGTGCTGATCGGCGGCGATGGCACGCTTTTCGAGCGGGTCGCCATCCTTCATCGCCGGCAGCTTCTTGGAGTCCTCGTCCTCCTCGTCGTCGCGGCTCTCCTGATAGAGCGTCAGGAAGCCGTCGAAGAGGGTGACCTGCCCGGTGGCGCGCAGCTCGAGATTGCGCCCTGCGACCTTGGCCGCAATGTCGACCGTGGTGCGCTCCAGCGAGGCCGATTCCATCTGGCTCGCGATGGTGCGCTTCCAGATCAGCTCGTAGAGCCTGGCCTGCTCCGGCTCGAGATGGCGCATCACCATCGCGGGCAGCCGGCCGAGATCGGTCGGGCGGATGGCCTCGTGGGCCTCCTGAGCATTCTTGGCCTTGACGGTGTATTTGCGCGGAACGCCCGGTACGTAGTCGTCGCCGAACTCCTTGCCGATGACGCGGCGGGCAGCGGCAATCGCCGAGCCGTCCATGTCGACGCCGTCCGTCCGCATATAGGTGATCAGGCCGACGGTCTCGCCGCCGATGTCGACGCCCTCATAGAGCCGCTGCGCGAGCTGCATCGTGCGGGCCGGCGCAAGGCCGAGCTTGCGCGAGGCCTCCTGCTGCAGGGTCGAGGTCTGGAAGGGCGGATAGGGATGGCGCTTGACCGGCTTGGCCTCGACGCTGGCGACGTTGAACGCAGCCGTCTCCAGCGCCTCCTTGAAGGCCCTGGCCTCGTCGCCGGTGCCGATGTCGAGCCGCGTGATCTTCTTGCCGTCGGCGCCGACGAGCCGGGCGTCGAAGACGCCGCCGGCGGCCGTCGCCAGCGTCGCGACCAGCGACCAGTACTCGCGGGCCCGGAAGGCCTCGATCTCGCGCTCGCGGTCGCAGACGATGCGCAGCGCCACCGACTGGACGCGGCCGGCCGAGCGCGCGCCCGGCAGCTTGCGCCAGAGCACCGGCGAAAGCGTGAAGCCGACGAGATAGTCCAGCGCGCGGCGGGCCAGATAGGCATCGACCAGCGCCTGGTCGACCTGGCGCGGATTGGCGAGCGCGGTCTGCACCGCATCCTTGGTGACGGCATTGAAGGTGACGCGCTCGACGGGAATGCCCTTCAGCGCGCGCTTGGCGTTCAGCGCCTCCAGCACGTGCCAGGAAATCGCCTCGCCCTCGCGGTCCGGGTCGGTCGCCAGGATCAGCTTGTCGGCACCCTTCAGCGCCTTGACGATCTCGGCGACCTGCTTGGCGCCGCGCCCCTCGATCTCCCACTTCATCGCGAAGTCATTGTCCGGCTCCACCGAGCCGTCCTTGGCAGGCAGGTCGCGGATATGCCCGAACGAGGCGATCACCTCGTAGTCCGAGCCGAGATACTTGTTGATCGTCTTGGCCTTGGCCGGCGACTCGACGACGAGGAGCTTCATGGTGCGGTGTCTCGGTAACAGCCTCATCGGAGCGCGAAACCGGCCCTGGGGGCGATCTCGCGACCGGTGACGGACCCGGCGGTTCGGAATTGCGCGCGAAAGTGGTTCAGGGAGCAGGCCGTGTCAAACGCCGTTTACGCTTTTGCGGCGTTCGGCGGCGTTTTGGCCACAATCCCCAAGGCCCGCCCCAAGGCCTGCCTGAGATGGCGAGTCAGGTGCCGCCGCACAAGGGCGGCACCCTTCGTGCGATCTGTGCCGGTTTCAGCGCAATGCGCCGTAAAGCGCCGTCAGGAAGCCGTCATAGGAGGCGCCGTCGATCCAGCGCAGCACCGCGACGAGATCGTGCTCGGGATCGACGAGGATCACGTTGGTGCCGGCGCCCAGCGCCCAGAACGCGCTCGCAGGCACGCCGGCCTTCGTCGAGGCGCCGCGGTTCAGCCACCAGAGATAGCCGTAATTCGGGAGCGTCGGGGAGGGGGAGACCATCTGCGCAATCCAGTCGGCGGAAAGCAGCGAGCGGCCGTCCCATTCGCCCTTGCGCGCCATCAGCAGCCCGAAGCGGGCATGGTCGCGCGCGCCGATGAACAGCCCGCCGCCCCAATGTCCGCCGCCGGGCACCGACTGCATGCGCTGGCCGTCGATCTCGACGAAGGAATTCTCGTAGCCCTGCCATTCCCAGTCCGCCGAGGCGCCGATCGGGCCCATGATGCGCTCGCGCAAAACCTCAGGCAGCGGCTTGCGGAAGCGCTGCAGCAGGCAATATCCGAGCAGGTTCACGCGGACATCGTTGTATTCGTAGAAGCTGCCGGGCGTCTTGAGCTCCCGGCGCTGGCCCTTGCGGCTGTTGTCGGCGCCGGGCCCGATCTGGCGGTTGTGGTCGACCTGATCGGACTTCTCGAAAATCTCGCCCTGCCACTCGCTCGATTGCTGCAGCAGGTGCCGCCAGGTGATCCCGGCATTATGGTCACTAGCGAAGAACGGTCCGGACACGGTCTTGCCCACGGCGTCGTCGAGATCGCGGATCAGCCCGTCTTGCACGGCAAGGCCGGTGAGAACGGACAGATAGCTCTTGGCGATCGAGAAGGTCATGTCGGCGCGGCTCGTGTCGCCCCATTCGACGACGATCCGCCCGCCCTTCAAAACGAGGCCGGCCGGACCGCCGCGCTCGCGGACAGGGCCGACGATCTCGCTCCAGGGGCCGCTTTCGTTCCACTCGACATTCCCGACATAGCGCCCGTCGGGATAAAACAGGCTGCGCGGCCAGGGGCTGTCATGGCTCTGGGCGAAAGCGACGGCGGCATCGAGCCGCGCCCCATCGAAGCCGGCCTCGGTGGGGGCGATGCTCTCCCAGGCGGCGCCGTGGTCTGCGGGGACATAGGCAGGCAAGGGTGGATCCTTTCACGGCGGGGCGGGCGGGCGTCCTTCGCCGTGTCGCCCAAAGACGCCCCATGCGCAAGGCGCAAGCATCCTGCGAGATGGGCGGAGCCGCCATGACAAAGGGGCATTTCAAAATAGATGCAGATACAATTATTGTGTCTGCATCCAAGAAGGCGACATGATCACAAAAGGCGACATGGACGCGACCACCTCGAAAGACATGATCGGCCGCACGGTGGCACGCACGGCGCGGGTCTGGCGCCGGGCGCTCGACATTCGCCTCCAGGCTTTCGGCCTGACCGAAGCGACCTGGCTGCCGCTGCTCCATCTGTCGCGCGCCGGGGAGCCGATGCGCCAGAAGGACCTCGCCGCATCGCTCGGCCTTGACGGCTCTACCGTCGCGCGGCTGCTCGACGGGCTGCAGGCCTCCGCGCTGATCGAGCGACGGGAGGACGAGGAGGATCGCCGCGCCAAGACGATCCACCTGACACGCGAAGGCGAGACGCTCGTCGACCGTGTCGAGACGGTGTCGCGCGACGTCAGGCTCGCCGCGATCCGGGACATCCCGGAGGAGGATCTCCTGCACACGATCGCCGTGCTCGATCGCATCTGCGAAGCGCTCGCCATGCCCGTTGAAAAAGTGCCTGCCGACAAGGCCGCGACATGACGCCCGACATGTCGTCGACCGGGCCGATCCGCCCGGCTCCTCTGTGGCTGCTCGCCATGATCACCTTCAGCGGCACCTTTGCCATGCATGTCTTCGTGCCGGCTCTGCCGCTGGCGGCGCGCGATCTCGACGCCAGTGCCGGCTCGCTGCAACTGACGATCAGCTTCTACATTCTCGGCCTCGCCTTTGGGCAGCTTTTCTACGGCCCGATCTCGGACCGCTATGGCCGCCGGCCGGTGCTGATGGTCGGTCTGGTCGTCTACACTCTCGCCAGCCTTGCCGCCGCTCTGACACCGGGGCCCGAGGCTCTGATCGCCACGCGCCTGGTGCAGGCGCTTGGCGGCTGTGCCGGCCTCGTGCTCGGCCGGGCGATCGTGCGCGACCGTTCGGGCGTGACCGATGCCATGCGCCGGCTCGCGACCATGAACCTGGTCGTCGTACTCGGGCCGGGTATCGCGCCGCTGATCGGCACGCTGGTCTCGGAAACGCTTGGGTGGCGCGCGATCTTCTGTGGCCTCGCCGCGCTGGGCGTCGCCAATCTCCTGCTGACCTGGCGAGTCCTGCCCGAGACGGCCCGCATTGAGCCGGGCAGGGATCTGGGCGCGGTGCTGCGCAGCTATAGCCGCCTGCTCAAGGCGCCGGTCTTTCTCGGTTATGCGGTCGGCGGCAGCTTCGCGACGACGCCGATGTATGGCTTCATCAGCGCTGCGCCCTTCATCTTCGGCAAGGAATTGCATCGCCCTCCGCATGAGGTCGGCATCTTGATCGCCCTCGTCGTCACCGGCTTCTGGTTCGGGAACCTCTGCTCGACCCGACTCGTCAGGCGGGTCAGCGTCTCCAGGCTGATGACCGGCGGCAGCGCGGTCAGCCTGATCGGGGCGCTGCTGCTGCTCGGCGGCGCGCTGTCAGGCCATCTGAGCGTCGCGCTTACACTGGCCGGAGCGTCATTATTCACCTTCGGCGCCGGCCTGGCGAGCGCTGCGGCGCTGGCGGAGGCGCTGAGCGTCGAGCCGCTTCTGGCGGGCTCTGCCTCTGGCTTCTACGGCTTCATCCAGATGATGATCGGCGCGCTCGCAACCTCCCTGACGGGGCTCGGCAACCAGCCCTCGCTTGCCGCCGGCATGGTGCTGACGGGGGCGGCGCTTGCGGCACAGCTCTTCTTTGCCTGGGCCTTGCGGGCGCGCCGACTCGCTGCCGTCTAGAACCTGGCGGCCCCGCCGACAGAGTGACGATCCAGGGCCGTGGGGTTTCACGATCTGCCAGGCTTTTGTCCCCGAGCGATTTGTCGGCGAGCCTTGCGCTGACCCCGACTCGCGCCTAAACACCCCTCTTCAAATGACATCGCCAGCACCGCTCTATCCGCACCGGCATCTCCTCGGCATCGAGGGGCTCTCCCATTTGGACATCGAGGCGCTGCTGGACAGGGCCGACGCCTATGTCGCGCTCTCCCGCCAGGTCGAGAAAAAGACCGCGACGCTGCGCGGCCGCACCCAGATCAACCTGTTCTTCGAGCCCTCGACCCGGACGCAGGCCTCCTTCGAGCTCGCCGGCAAGCGGCTTGGCGCCGATGTCATGAACATGTCGGTCGCCTCCTCCTCGGTGAAGAAGGGCGAGACGCTGATCGATACGGCTGCGACGCTGAACGCGATGCGCCCCGACATCATCGTCGTGCGCCATCACGCCGCCGGCGCGGTCAACCTGCTCGCCCGCAAGGTCGGCTGCTCGGTCGTGAATGCCGGCGACGGCGCCCACGAGCATCCGACGCAGGCCCTGCTCGACGCCCTGACCATCCGCCGCAACAAGGGCCGCATCGCCGGGCTGACCGTGGCGATCTGCGGCGACATCCTGCATTCGCGCGTGGCGCGCTCGAACATCATCCTGCTGAATGCGCTCGGCGCGAAAGTCCGCCTGATCGCCCCCTCGACGCTGCTGCCGGCCGGTATCGAGCGCATGGGTGTCGAGATTTTCACCGACATGAACAAGGGCCTTGAGGGCGCCGACATCGTGATGATGCTGCGTCTTCAGCTCGAGCGCATGCATGGCGCCTTCGTACCGTCCTCGAAGGAGTATTTCCGCTATTTCGGGCTCGACCGCGACAAGCTGGAGCGCGCGCAGCCGGACGCGCTGGTAATGCATCCAGGCCCGATGAACCGTGGCGTCGAAATCTCGTCCGAGGTTGCCGACGGCGCCCAGTCGTTGATCCGCGAACAGGTCGAGATGGGCGTCGCGGTGCGCATGGCGGTGCTCGACGCGCTGGCGCAGCATCTGCCCAATGTTTGAGGCAAACGCGCGAGTGGAACCGGGCATGGCCGAGCTTCAGGACATCGCGTTCGTCAATGCGCGCCTTGTCGACCCTGCCACGGGGCGCGACGAGCCGGGCTCGCTTTTGCTGCGCGCCGGCGTCATCGCCGCGGTCGGCTGGGGCGGGGCGGCACCGGAAACGGGCGAGGGCGTCCGCCGCATCGATGCGAAGGGCCTTGTGCTGGCGCCCGGCCTCGTCGACCTGCGTGCCTTCCTGGGTGAGCCCGGCGCCGAGTTTCGCGAGACGCTGGGCACCGGCTCGCAGGCGGCGGCTGCCGGCGGCGTCACCACCATCGTCTGCCGGCCGGACACCGACCCGCCGATCGACGATCCCGCGATCATCGACTTCATCAAGCGCCGCGCCCGCGACAAGGCGATCGTCAACGTGCTGCCCTGCGCCGCCCTGACCAAGGGTCTGCATGGCAAGGAGATCACCGAGTTCGGTCTGCTGCTCGAGGCCGGGGCGGTCGCGTTCGGAGATGGTGCGAAGGCTCTGCGCAACCCGCAGATCATGCGCCGCGCGATGATCTACGCCCGCGATTTCGACGCGCTGATCATGAACCATGTCGAGGACCCGGACCTGCGCGGCTCCGGCGTCATGAACGACGGCGAGTTCGCCAGCCGCCGAGGCCTGCCGGGCATTCCGCGCGAGGCGGAGACGGTGATGCTGGAGCGCGACCTCAGGCTCGCCAGGGCGACCGGCGGCCGCTACCACGCCGCCATGATCTCCTGCGCCGACTCGGTTGAACTCATGCGCCGGGCCAAGGCCGAGGGGCTGCGCGTCACCTGCGGCGCCTCGATCAACAATCTGACGCTGAATGAGAACGACGTCGGCGACTACCGCACCTTCTGCAAGGTCTCGCCGCCCTTGCGCGACGAGCAGGAGCGCCTCGCTCTGGTCGCGGCGCTGGCGGAAGGCGTCATCGACGTCGTCGTTTCCGATCACGACCCGCAGGATGTCGAGACCAAGCGTCAGCCCTTTGCCGAGGCCGCCGACGGCGCGCTCGGCATCGAGACCCTGCTCTCGGCTTCGTTGCGGATGGTGCAGGCCGAACAGATCGCGCTGCCTGACCTGCTGGCGGCGCTGTCGACGCGGCCGGCCCGGTTGCTTGGGCTCGGCTGCGGGCGCCTCGCGCCCGGCGCACCGGCCGATCTGATGCTGCTCGATCCCGATGCGCCCTATGTCGTCGACAAGCGCAAGCTAAAGTCGCGCGCCAAGAACTCGCCCTTCGACGAGGCCCGGCTTCAAGGCCTGGTCGAGGCCACCTTCGTCGGTGGCCGCATGGTCTATGAGGCACCTGCGGCATAGGTTACGCTGCGCGCGCGGGACGAGAGGGGCTGCATGTCGGATCTGTTGAACTGGGGCCTGTCCTGGCCGGCCTTCGCCATGGCCCTCCTGCTCGGCTACCTGCTCGGCTCGATTCCCTTCGGCATCGTGCTGACGAAGCTGAGCGGCGGGCCTGACCTGCGCAGCATCGGCTCCGGCAATATCGGCGCGACCAATGTGCTCCGCACCGGCAACAAGAAGCTCGCGGCGGCGACGCTGCTCGGCGACATGCTCAAGGGCACAGCGGCGGTCGTGATCGGTTTTTTTGCGCTCGGCGCCCCTCAGGCGGCTCTCGTTGCGGGCCTCGGCGCCTTTCTCGGCCATCTCTTCCCGGTCTGGATCGGCTTCAGGGGCGGCAAGGGCGTCGCGACCTATCTCGGCGTGCTGATCGGCATCGCCTGGCCGGTGGCGCTCGCCTTCGCCGCGATCTGGCTCGCTGTCGCGAAGCTCTCGAAATACTCGTCGCTCTCGGCCCTGACGGCGAGCCTGGCCACGCCTGTCCTGCTCTGGTTCGCCATGGACCACCGTCAGGCGGCATTGCTCATGGCCGGACTGACCGTGCTGCTCTGGTTCATGCATCGAACCAACATCGCCCGCCTGCTCTCGGGCACCGAGGGCAAGATCGGCCAGAAGGGCTGAGGCGGCATGGCTGGCATCGTTCTCACCGATCGCCAGCGCCTCGATTGGCTTCGCCTGATCCGCAGCGAAAGCATTGGGCCGCGCACCTTCCGCTCGCTGATGAACCGCTTCGGCGGAGCCGCCGCCGCAGTGGAGGCCCTGCCCGATCTCGCCCGCCAGGCCGGCCGCGACATCCGCATCTGCACGATGGCGGAAGCCGAGCGCGAGGCCGAGGCATTGCGCCGGCTCGGCGGCCGGCTGGTCGCGATGGGGGAGGCTCATTATCCGCGACCGCTCCAGGCGATCGACACCGCCCCGCCGCTGATCGCCGTCCTCGGCCGGCCCGAGGTTCTGCTGCGCCCTTGCGTGGCGCTGGTCGGCTCCCGCAACGCCTCGGCCGCGGGGCTCAAATTCACCGCCCGTCTGGCGCGCGATCTCGGCGAGGCCGGCTTCGTTGTCGTCTCCGGTCTGGCCCGCGGGATCGACACGGCGGCTCATGAGGCCAGCGTGCAGAGCGGCACCGTCGCGGTCCTCGCCGGGGGTCTCGACGAAATCTATCCGCCGCAGAATGCACCGCTGCTGCAGCGGCTGCTGGCGGAGGGCGCAGCGGTCAGCGAGATGCCCCTGGGGCTGGCCCCGCGCGGGCGGGATTTCCCGCGCCGCAACCGGTTGGTCTCGGGCCTTTCGCTTGGCACGGTCGTGGTCGAGGCGGCGCGCAAATCCGGCTCGCTGATCACGGCACGCTTCGCCAATGAGCAGGGCAGGCTGGTCTTCGCCGTACCGGGCTCACCGCTCGATCCGCGTGCGGAAGGCGGCAACCACCTGATCCGCGAGGGCGCGACGCTCTGCGCCGATGCCTCCCATGTCATCGAGGCGCTGACACCGTTGCTCCACGGTGATGCCGGCTTCCTTCCGCCGCCGCCCGCCATGCGCGAAGGGGCAGGAGAGGATCGGGTGCAGGCGCTCTGGGACGAACTCGACCTGCCGGGGATCGGGGCCGCGTCCTCTGCAGCGGTTCCCGAGCCGGAGACGCTGGCAAGCGCGATACCGGGCGTTGCGATACTGGGTGCCTCCATACCGGGTGCGGTCGATGCCGCGGACCTGCGCCGCCTCGTCCTGCAGCTTCTCGGCAGCGCGCCAATCTCGGTCGACGACCTCGTCCACGCCAGCGGGCGTTCCGCCCGCGAGATCAGCCGGACGGTGCTGGATCTCGAACTCGACAGCCTGCTCCGCCGTCATCCCGGCGGCTCGCTGACCCGGATCGAGCCCTGAGCCCCGCTCGTTGCGTTACGTTGCAACCTGAGATTGCTGACCGTTGCCCGGCAGCCAATTCGGCCGACGAAATCGTGCCGGCTAAGAATCTCCGGTGCTGCCTGTCTCGCCACCGGATCGCGCGAGGCGCTCGCCCTGGATCGAGGCTTCCAGCCGCGCCATCTCGAGAAAATAGGCGAGACCGTCGAGATCGGCCGAGCGGGCCATGGCGCGCAGCCCTGCGGTCAGACCTTCGATATAAGCGGCCACCTCACGTTGCGTCGCGTGCAGGCCGCCGGTTTCTGGGCGGTTTGCAGCTCTTCCTCCACCAGCCGCCACGGGCTCGACCGCGTCATGCCGCGGCTTGGCCTCGTCATGCGGGACAAGCGGGTTGCACCCTTTTGACGTCATTGCCGACGGACCCCCTGCGAGTCTTGGACTTGGCTGAATGGCTGGGTCGCGACCGCACCCATGGGGGAGCGAGTCGCGATAACACAATCATAGAGTGTATACGGTGCCGATCACAAGCGGCTGTTCGCCTCAACCGAGGAAAAGCACCGCCAGCGGCAGGGTCGCGAGAGCGAGCAGGGTCTGGAGCGTGGTGATTTCGGCCATCAGCGGCGCATCGCCCCCCAGATCGCGCGCCAGAAAATAGGCCGCCGTCGCCGTCGGCACCGAGGCTGCGACGATGGTCATGGTCAGGGCCGGGCCGGAAAGACCCAGGGAGCGGCCGATCGTCCAGGCCAGGAGCGGCATCACGACGAGCTTGAGCGTGATCGCGATCCAGTGGGCGAGCCGTGGCCGCGCCAGGCTGCGCAGATCGAGTCCGGCCCCGACCGCCAGCAGGCCGACGCCGAGCGCAGCGCGCCCCATGACGTCGAGATAGGTGACGATCGGCACCGGCAGCATCCACTGCAACTGGTTCAGCACGAGCCCCAGCGCCGACGACCAGATGAAGGGATTGAAGGCGATCGAGCGCGCCGTCGCGAGGGCACCCATCGGCCGGCCATTGGCATAGCGCGCCAGGACCACGACGCAGAGCACGTTGAGCAGCGGAATCATCGCGGCAACCGCGATCGCCATCAGCGTGGTCCCGTCGCGCCCGAGCAGGCCCGCCGCCATGGCGAGCCCGATGAAGGTGTTCCACCGGATCGAGCCCTGGAAGATCGAGGTGAAGGCCGGCCCGTCGATGCCGGCGCGCAGCAGCAGCGGTCGCGACGCCAGGAGAAGGCCGGCGACGGTGAGGATCGTCAGGACCAGGCTCATGCCCATGGCCAGCACCGGCAGCCGGCCGAGATCGGCCACGGCCAGCGTATGGACCACCACGGCCGGGAACAGCACCTGATAGGTCAGGCGTTCGACGCCGAGCCAATGTGCAGGCGAGACCGTGCCGCGGACCTTGAGGACCCAGCCCGTCGCGATGACGAGGAAGACGGCGATCAGGCTGGCGAGCATGGCATCTGGGAACGAATCGGAGGGATGGGGAGAGGAACCGCCATCGGGCTCCAGCTCCTGCCCGCCGACCCGGGTGGAACAAGAGTGATGGGCTCCTCGTTGATGTCAACGAGACAGCCGTTGTCGAGCCGGAGGGGCCTCAGCGCCACTCCTTTCATGGCGGTCGCCATGCGGCAATGGCGACAGGTTGGGGCGGCATTGCGTTCGCCGCAATCCGGCCGAGATTGGTTCACGCCGCATTCAATCGCGCGGGACGAAACTTCCCGTCAGGTCGGGAATATCCCGGCAAGAAGGAGATTTGATCATGATGTCTCTCAGGAAGACCGCCATCGTCGCGCTCGCCTCGGTGGGCGTCGTTTCGGCCGGCTTCGTCGCGCCAGCCTTCGCCGCACCCCGCAGCTTCGACGCTGCCAGGCTCGACAAGGCGCCGGCCGCGTATAGCCAGTATTATCGCGGCTACCGCGGTGGATGGCGTGGCGGTAACCGCGGCGCCGCCGTTGCAGCCGGTGTCGGCCTTGGCATCCTCGGGGCGGCGGCCATCGCGTCCAGCCGCGGCGCCTATGCCGACCCATACTATTATGACGACGGCTACGGGTATGGCTACGCGCCGGTCTACGAGGCCCCGCCGGTCTACGCGCCCGCGCCCGTCTATCGTCGCAAC
Organism: Bosea sp. 124; assembly: GCF_003046175.1. Classification (NCBI taxonomy): domain Bacteria; kingdom Pseudomonadati; phylum Pseudomonadota; class Alphaproteobacteria; order Hyphomicrobiales; family Alloboseaceae; genus Allobosea; species Allobosea sp. 124. Next base: position 4,890,297 of record NZ_PZZM01000001.1, on the reverse strand, counting down.
TACTACCGGCCGAGCTACGATTTCCGCGACCACCGCTGAGGGCGGCCGGAACTCCATGGACCCGCGTGCCCCAGGGCGCGCGGGTCATTTGGCTCAGTCTTGCGGCGTTTCATCCGGCGGCATCCGCATCAGCCGGTCGAGCGCCCCTTGCAGGATGTAGGCGGCTGCCATCTTGTCGACGACGGCCGCCCGCTTGGCGCGCGACGCATCCGCATCGAGCAGCGTCCGCGTGACGGCCATGGTCGACATGCGCTCGTCCCAGAACACGGTCGGCAGGTTCGTCAGCGGCCCGAGATTGCGCACGAAGGCGCGGGTCGACTGCACGCGCGGACCTTCCGTGCCGTCCATGTTGAGCGGCAGGCCGATCACGAGGCCGGCGACCGCATGCTTTTCGGCGATCTTGAGCAGCGCAGCGGCGTCCTGGCCGAACTTGACCCGGCGGATCGTTTCCAGAGGCGTCGCGATCTGCCGTTCGACGTCCGACAGCGCCAGGCCGATCGTCTTGGTCCCGAGGTCGAGGCCGAGCAGCCGCGCATGATCGGGCAGGGCGAGAAAGGCTTCGAGCGGCACGATGTTGCTGGGCATGCCGAGGCGGTAGCATGCGCCACCGCTTGAGGCGAGCGGCGCATGCCCGAGGGTTTGGTCAGGCTCGCGGTCAGCCCTGCGGCTTGACGCCGGCAGCCGCCAGCGAGGTCGCCCATTTGTCGACCTCGGCCGCGAACAGCTTCGCATGCGCGTCGCGCGTCCACTCGGCTTCGGGGAACGTGCTGGTGCCGAAGGCCTTGAACTTCTCGACCACGGCCGCGTCCTTGAGTGCGACGCGCAGCGCGGCGTTCAGCTTGTCGAGCACCGCAGCCGGCGTGCCCTTCGGCGCGTAGAGCCCGTGCCAGATCGTCATGTCGAGCTTGGCGCCGGCCTCCGCCATGGTCGGCGTGTCGGGCAGCACGTCGAGCCGCTGCGCCGAGGTCACGGCGTAGGCCCGAATGCTCTTGCCCTGGATCTGCGGGATCGCCGAGGTCGACTGGTCGCAGAGGATGTCGATCTGTCCTCCGACGAGGTCGTTCATCGCAGGGCCGGTGCCGCGATAGGCGACCTGGTTGAACTTGGCCCCGAGTTGCTGAGACATCAGCACGGCGCAGAGATGCGCGTTGGAGCCGACGCCGGCATGGGCGATCGTCAATTTGTCGGCATTCTCCTTGATGTAGGCGAAGAAGGCCTTGGCGTCCGTCGGAGGCAGGGCGAGTTTGCTGGCGATCACCATCGGCCCGGTGTTGACCAGCCCGATCGGGGCGAAGGCCGTCTTCGTGTCGTAGCCGAGATTGGCATAGAGCGCCGGCGCAGCGGCGAGCGCCAGATGATGGATCAGGATCGTATGTCCGTCCGGCTCGGCTGCAGCGACGCGCTTGGCGCCGGCCGTTCCACCGGCTCCGGCGACGTTCTCCACCACCACCGGCTGACCCAGCGTCTTGCTCATCTGCTCGCCCAGCAGGCGGGCGATCACGTCGCTCGGTCCGCCGGCTGCGAAGGAGACGATCACTGTGATCGGCTTGGTCGGAAAGGCTTGTGCCAGCGCGGGCGCGGACAGGCCGGATGCGGACAGGCCAAGGGCCAGCAGCCCGGCAAGGGTCGTTCGTTTCGTCATGCTCATGCGTATCCTCCATTGGTCGTGATGAACGGCCGCTCTGTGTCGGCTTGGGTGGGTAAGTTCAGGGACCTCGAACGCGTCAGCGCAGATCGGACTGGTAGTGAGCCTCCTCCGTCAGACACAGGCTGAGACGACGCTCGACGGCCGAACCGTCGAGCGAAAGGGCGATGCGGTCGATCTCGAGGGCGGGTGTGCCGGCCGCGACGCCGAGATGGCGCGCCTGATCGGCTGACAGCGCCACCGCCTTCAGGCGCTCGCGGGCGTTCGCGATGGTGATGCCGTAGCGGGTCGCAAACAGGCTGTAGAGGTTGTTCGGCACCGACGCGTCCTGCAGCCCCGGGAAGACATGGGCGGGCAGGCTGACGGTCTCGAGGATCAGCGGCGACCCGCCCAGCGAGCGGATGCGGCGGATGCGGATGACGCGCTCCTCGGCCTGCAGGTTCAGCGCCGTGCGTTCGGCCGCATCGGCCGCCCCGCTCGCGATGTCGAGCACCGCGCTGTCGGGAAAGCGCGCGACCCCGTCATCGGAAACCAGCTTGAAGAACTGAAACAGGATGCGCTGCTCGTCATGCTCGGCGACGAAGGTGCCGCGGCCCTGCCGGCGCACCAGCAGGTTCTCCGCGGCGAGCTCGTCCAGCGCCTTCCTGACCGTGCCCTGGCTGACGCCGATCTCGCTGGCGAGCTGGCCTTCGCTCGGCAGGGCCATACCGGGAGCCCAGCTCCCGTCGACGAGTCGGCGCACGAAATTCGCCTTGACCTGACGGTAAAGCGGCCGAAATCCGAGGATTTCGGCCCCGCTGGCCGTTTCCGGTCGCGTTGCAATTTCGAGCTTGTGCTCAGTCATGTGTCTTATATAAGACTTGTCGCAAGGCCGGTCGAGTCCTGAATTCAGGCGGGAAGCCGGACAAGAATGGCTGTGAGGAGACAAAGATGAGCAAACCCCACCTCCTGGTTCACGAGAAGAAGGACACCGTCGGCGTCGTCGTCGTCGAGGGTCTGAAGGCCGGCACCGACATGCTCTGCGTCGTCACGCACGACAATTCCGATTTCCGCCTGGCGGCGAAGATGGACATCCCGATCGGCCATAAGGTTGCGCTCAAGGACATCAAGAAGGGCGAGACGATCTGGAAATACGGCCAGGACATCGGCCAGGCCAAGGCCGATGTGAAGCAGGGCGAGCACCTGCATGTCCACAACGCCAAGACCAAGCGCTGGTGAGCGCAGCGCTCACGAGTTCGATCTGATTCCAGCCAGAACGGGGCTCCCGGCAAGGTCGAGCCCACCCAGAACAAGAGGAAACGCCATGTCGATTGTCGCCAATTTCGATCTCGTGAAAGGCAAGCTCGCCAGGATCAAGGGCCGCAAGATCGAGGCCCCCGAATTCAAGACCCCGGTGGTCAAGCGCCCGACCGGCCGCAGCCTCGATTCCTTCACCGGCTGGCGCCGCGAGAACGGCCGCGTCGGCGTACGCAACCACGTCCTGCTGCTGCCGCTCGACGATCTCTCGAATGCCGCCTGCGAGGCCGTCGCCAACAACGTCAAGGGCACGCTGGCGATCCCGCATGCCTATGGCCGCCTGCAGTTCGGCGAGGATCTCGACCTGCATTTCCGCACCCTGATCGGCACGGGCTCGAACCCGAACGTCGCCGCCGTCATCGTCATCGGCATCGAGGATGGCTGGACCAAGCGCGTCGTCGACGGCATCGCCGCCACCGGCAAGCCGGTCGTCGGCTTCGGCATCGAGGGCCATGGCGACATCTCGACCATCGCCCGTGCCTCCTACGTCGCCAAGGAATTCGTCCAGTGGGCGACCGAACTGCAGCGCGTGAAATGCGGCATCGAGGAGCTCTGGGTCTCGACCAAATGCGGTGAATCGGACACCACGACCGGCCTGTCGTCCTGCCCGACCGTCGGCAACATGTACGACAAGTGGATCCCGCGCGGCGTCTATGGCGTCTTCGGCGAGACCTCCGAGATCACCGGCGCCGAGCACCTCTGCAAGGCGCGCGCGGCGACGCCGGAGGTGGGCGAGCGCTGGTACAAGATGTGGAAGGCCTATCAGGACGACGTCATTGAGGCCCACAAGACCGACGACCTCTCGGATTCGCAGCCGACCAAGGGTAACATCGCCGGCGGCCTGACCACGATCGAGGAAAAGGCGCTCGGCAATCTCGAGAAGATCGGCCGCGAGTGCAAATACATCGACATCCTGCAGCCGGCCGAGGCGCCGGCCAAGGGGCCGGGCCTCTATTACATGGACACCTCGTCCGCGGCGGCCGAATGCGTCACGCTGATGGCGGCCGGCGGCTATGTCGTGCACACCTTCCCGACCGGGCAGGGCAACGTCATCGGCAACCCGATCGTGCCGGTCATCAAGATCACCGGCAACCCCAAGACGATGCGCACTATGCCGGAGCATATCGACGTCGACGTCTCCGGCATCCTGCGCCGCGACATGACGATCCCGCAGGCCGGCGACGCCCTGATCGAGAACATCGTGCGCACCGCCAATGGCCGCCTGACTGCGGCGGAAGCATTGGGGCACCGCGAATTCTCGATGACCAAGCTCTACCGCTCGGCCTGAGCCGCTGCTAACAGCCGGGGCGGCGTCCGCGCGCCGCTCCGGCCTCTCCCTTCGTCCCGGCCGAAACCTTCGGGAGCTCCAAGTCTTGTCCATCGCGACGACGACCCGCCTGGCTGCCTGGCGTCCGCTCCTCGACGGGATTGCGCTCTCGGCCGCCGTCGCTGTCGCGGCCTATATCGCCGAGCCGCTGCTGAAATCGGCCGCCGGAGGTCGTTTCGGCATTCCCGCCGTGGTGATCGCCCTGATTATCGGCATGCTTCTGCACCCTTATGCCAATGCCGTGCGCTTTCAGGCTGGCATGGTCTTCTGCGTCAAGAAGATGCTGCGCTGGGCGATCGCGCTGCTGGGCCTGCGCGTCGCGCTCGGCGACATCGTCGCGCTCGGCCTGACAACGGCACTCCTCGTCATCGCCGCGATGGCCGCGACGATCCTGTCCGGCTTCCTGCTGGCGCGCTGGCTTGGCCGCGAGACCGGAATGGGCGCGCTCGGCGGTGTCGCGACTGCGGTCTGCGGCGCGTCCGCCGCGCTCGCCACCGCGACCGTCGTGCCCGATTACAAGAGCAAGGCCGCCGACGTCGCCTTCACCGTCATCGCGATGAACGCGCTCTCGACGCTGGCGATGCTGGGCTATCCGCTGATCTGCGTCTGGCTCGGCTTCTCGCCCGCGCAGACCGGCATCATGCTCGGCGCCACCATCCATGACGTGGCGCAGGTGGTCGGCGCCGGCCAGTCGGTCTCGGTCGAGGCCGCCAATGCCGCGATCATCGTCAAGCTCTTCCGTGTCTTCCTGCTGCTGCCGGCCGTGCTGATCGTCGGCTGGTGGCTGGTCCATGACGATGCGAAGCGCACCGGCGATGTCGCCGACAAGGCCAAGGTGCCGGTGCCGGTCTTCGCCATCATGTTCCTGGTGCTTTGCCTGGTGAACAGCGTGCTCGCGATGCAGCCGTCGCTGGCCGGCCTCTACGGCCCGATCCGCACGCTGCTGCTCGCGATCTCGGGCTGGGGCCTGCTCATCGCCATCGCGGCGCTGGGGCTGGGCACCTCTCTCGGCGCGATGGCCCGGCTCGGCTGGCGTCATATGGTGCTGGTCACCGGCACCAGCCTCGTCATCCTCGTCATCGTCACCGGCGGCCTGATCGCACTGGGCTGACCGTCAAGGCTGGAAAGCGCAACGCCATGACCGATATCGTCATCACCGAATTCATGGACGAGGCGGCCGTCGCTGCGCTGAGCGCTCGCTACACCGTCCATCACGACCCCGAACTCTTCGGCAAGCCGGAGGAACTCGCCAGGCTCGTCGCTGATGTTCCCGCGCTCATCGTGCGCAATCAGACGCAGGTCCGGGGCGATGTGCTGGCCGCCGCGAAAAAGCTCAAGGTCGTCGGCCGCCTCGGCGTCGGCCTCGACAATATCGACATGGACGCCTGTTCGGCGCGCGGCATCAAGGTCTTCCCGGCGACGGGCGCCAACAGCCTCTCGGTCGTCGAATATGTCATCGGCAGCGCCATGATGCTGCTGCGCGGCGCTTATTTCGCCAATACGGCGATGGTCGCGGGCGAGTTTCCGAAGACGAAGCTGATCGGCCGCGAGATCGCCGGCAAGCGCCTCGGCCTGGTCGGGTTCGGCGCCATCGCCCGCGACGCTGCCGCCCATGGCCGCCTGCTCGGCATGACCACGGCAGCCTACGATCCATACGTCCCCGCCGACGACAAGGCCTGGACCGGAACCGAGCGGCTCCATCTCGACGCCGTGCTTTCAACCTCCGACGTCATCAGCATCCATCTGCCGCTGACTCCCGAGACCAAGGGCCTGATTGGCAAGGACGCCTTCGCCAAGATGAAGCCGGACGCGATCCTGATCAACGCGGCGCGCGGCGGCATCATGGACGAGGGCGCGCTGGTAGCGGCGCTGAAAGCAGGCAAGCTCGGCGGCGCGGCGATCGACGTCTTCGCCGAGGAACCGCTGCGTGGCGCCGGCAAGATTTTCGCCGATGTGCCGAACCTGATCCTGACGCCTCACATCGCCGGCAACACGGTCGAATCCAACGGCCGCGTCTCCGGGCTGGTGGCCGAGCGCGTCATGGCGGCACTGGAGGGCCGGGCATGACCAGGCTCTCCTTCGAACAGGTCGAAACCCGCCTGACCGGGATCTTCGCAGGCGCAGGCGCCTCGCCGGCCAATGCCGCTTCCGTCGCATGGGCTCTGGTGATGGCCGAGGCCGACGGCCTGAAGGGCCATGGCCTGTCGCGCGTGCCGACCTATCTCGCCATGCTGAAGGCCGGCAAGATCGACGGCCAGGTCGTGCCCAAGGCGTCGCGGCCGAAGCCCGGCGTGCTGGCGATCGATGCCGGCCACGGCTTCGCCTATCCGGCGATCGATCTCGCCGTGGCCGAACTGCCGGACCTCGCCCGCGAACAGGGCGTCATCGCCGCGCCGATCCGCCGGTCGAACCATTGCGGCGCCGCGGGGCTGCATGTCGAGCGTCTGGCCGAGCAGGGGCTCGTCGCCATGCTGTTCGCCAACACGCCTGGCGCCATCGCGCCCTGGGGCGGCTCTAAGCCGGTCTTCGGCACAAATCCGATCGCCTTCGCGGCGCCGCTGGCCGGGCGCGAGCCGGTCGTCATCGACATGGCGCTGTCCAAGGTCGCCCGCGGGCCGATCGTCGCGGCCAAGCAGAGAGGCGAGACGATTCCCGAGGGCTGGGCGCTGGACGTCCATGGCAAGCCGACGACCGATGCAGCCGCTGCGCTCGCCGGCACCATGGTCCCGCTGGGCGACGCCAAGGGCGCGACGCTCGCCATGATGGTCGAGATTCTGGCGGCGGCGCTGGTCGGCGCGCATTTCGGCTTCCAGGCCTCTTCCTTCCTGGACGACAAGGGCGGCCCGCCCGACACTGGCCAGCTCATCCTCGCCATCGACCCGCACGCGATGGGTGGCAACTGGTTCGACGAGCGCATGCGCGTCCTCGCTCACGCAATCGAGGCGCAGGAGGGTACCCGCCTGCCGGGCGTCCGGCGCCTGACTCTGCGCGAGAAGGCGAAGGCCGAAGGGATTGAGGTTCCTGAGGAACTGCTGGCAGGCTGAGAGCCGTCGCCTGAACAATGGAAAGCGGCTTTTGGAGGCCGTGATCTGCGCAGGGCATGGCCTGCGCAGAGGATGCGCCGGCCTGCAGCGATCATCACTCAGTCGGGATGAAGCGTAGCGTGCCTGCCCGACGCGTCGGCTTGCCGGTGTCGTTGGTGTGATTGACGCCGTCCATGACCGGCACCTCGGGGAAATCGAACGGGCTGACCCCGTCCAGGCAGGCCACGTTCACGGCATACAGGTTCTGGTCGGAACGCCTTTGATGGTGCGTGTATATTCCGCAGTGCGAACAGAAGAAGTGCTGCGCTGACCCGGTATGGAAGCGGTACGTGGTGAGCGCATCCTCTCCCTGCAGGATCTTGATGCCACCCGTTTCCGCCATGACGACGACAGCACCTCGCATCCGGCAGTAGGAACAGGTGCAACGGCGGACCGAATTGAATCCATCGCTGAGCGTTGCCTCGAAATGCACCGCGCCGCAATGGCATTGGCCAGCCCGAACCTTCCTGTCCGCCACCATGCTGCCCGTGCCTCCTGTTCGGACCCCTTCTACGTCCGGTCCCGGCGAAAGGACAAGAATGTCCCGCCCATATCGAGGCGCGAGAAACCGGAGCCCGCCCTCAGCGGCTTCGATCCGATGGATTGTCGCTCGGTGCCCGGGTCTCTTGCCGCGCCGGTCACACGAAATCGAACGCGTCGACGTCGACCAGCCCCTTGTCCGTGATCTTGAGATGCGGGATCACCGGGAGCGTCAGGAAGGCGACCTGCAGGAACGGTTCGGCCAGCACGACGCCGAGCGCCTTGGCTGCCGCCCGCAAGTCTTCCAGCCCGTGCCGCACCGTCTCGAAGGGCTGGTCGCTCATCAGCCCGGCGACGGGCAGCGCCAGCTCCGCCGTCACCGCGCCGCTGTCCGCGACGGCAAAGCCGCCGCCGATTGCGATCAGGCGGTTGGCCGCCGCCGCCATCGAGGCGGCGTCGACCCCCACGACGCAGAGGTTATGGCTGTCATGGCCGACCGAGGAGGCGATCGCGCCGTGCTTCATGCCGAAGCCATGAACGAAGCCGGTCGCGATGCCGCCAGTCTTGCCGTGCCGCTCGATCACCGTGACCTTGACCGCGTCCTGCGCGAGATCGGGTAGGGCCTCGCCATCGCGTGAGGGCAGGCGCAGGCCAAGCCGCTCGGTGATGATGCGCCCGGGCACCACGCCGATCACCGGCGTCTCGCCATCGCGTGCCGCTGCCCTGAAATCTGCGGGCGTCAGCGCCCGGCTCTTGACGCTGCCCCGCCCGACCGGCTCGACGTGCTCCCGGTCTGCAAAGAGCGCCGGTTCGACAAGCCTGCCGCCAGCAAAAACCTGTTTCACCGAGCACGCCGTCAGATCCTCGACCAGCACGATATCGGCCCGCTTGCCCGGCCCGATGAAGCCGCGGTCGAACAGGCCGAAATTCCGTGCCGCCGAGAGCGTGGCGATGCGATAGGTCGCCAGCACATCCGCGCCATGGGCGATGGCCGTGCGGATCATGTGGTCGAGATGGCCCTCCTCGGCGATATCGAGCGGGTTGCGGTCGTCGGTGCAGAAGGCGAGGAAGGGCGAGGCGTCGCGCGAGATCAGCGGGATCAGCGCGTGCAGGTCCTTCGAGACCGAGCCCTCGCGGATCAGGATCGCCATGCCTTTGGCGAGCTTTTCGCGCGCCTCGTCCGCCGTCGTTGTCTCGTGGTCGGTGCGGATGCCGGCGGACAGATAGCCGTTCAGGTCCATGCCCCGGACAAGCGGTGCATGCCCGTCGATATGACGCTGGGAGAAGGCTTCCAGCTTGGCGAGGCAGGCGGGATCGCGATGCAGGACGCCGGGGAAGTTCATGAACTCCGCCAGCCCGATCACCTTGGGGTGGTCCATCATCGGCGTGAGGTCCGCGGCGTCGAGCCGGGCGCCAGCGGTCTCCAGATGCGTCGCCGGCACGCAGCTCGACAGGTTCACGCGCAAATCCATCCGCATCGCCTCGGCGCAGGCGAGGAAGTAGCGGATGCCCCCGGTGCCAAGGACATTGGCGATCTCGTGCGGGTCGCAGATCGCCGTCGTGACGCCATGCGGCAGCACGCAGCGCTCGAATTCCAGCGGCGTTACCAGCGAGGATTCGACATGGAGATGGGTGTCGATGAAGCCGGGCACCGCGATCAGCCCGGCGGCGTCGAACGTCGTTTTGCCCTGATAGCGCCCATGGGTGCCGACGATGCTGTCGCCGCAGAGCGCGATATCGGTCTCGACCAGCGCCCCGGTGACCAGATCGAACAGCCGCGCCCCGCGAATGACGAGATCGGCCGGCTCGTCGCCGCGCCCCTGCGCGATCCGATGGGCCAGTTCCTGGCTGGAGACCTTGGCGGCATTGGTCATAGGGTCGATTCCGGCGCGGGCGGGGGCACAAGCCTGCACTGCAGGCCTGCGCTTGTCGATCAATCCCCACGAATTGACGTATCCGCGACGTCGTCCCGGGCAAGCGGCGCAGCCGCGCCGACCTGGGATCCATTCGGAACATCGATCGATGGTCGCCCGGACAACGCGTCCTGACCATAGCCTTGGCACCGTTACAGAATGGGTCCCGGGTCTACGCTGCGCTTCGCCCGGGACGACGTCGCACTATGATATGGAGATGTGGATCTATCTTCTCGCGAGCAAAAAGGGCGGTACGCTCTATGTCGGCGTAACCAACTCGCTGTCGCGGCGCATATCGGAGCATCGCGACGGTTGAGGCTCGGAATTCGCGCGCCGCTATGGTGCCATGCGTCTCGTTTATGCCGAGCATTACGATAATCCTGATGAGGCCATTGCCGAGGAAAAGCGCATCAAGCATTGGCGTCGAAACTGGAAGATCGAATTGATTCAGCAAGGCAATCCCGATTGGAATGATCTATACCCCACGACGCATCTCGATTGAGCGACCATTCTGGAGTCCACGATGAAACTGACCTGGTTCGGCCATTCGGCCTTCCGTATCGATCTCGCCGGAACGTCCCTGCTGATCGACCCGTTCTTCACCGGGAACCCGGCCTTCGGGGGCGATGTTGCAGCCGTCTCGAAGGGCGTCAGCCACATCGTCGTCACCCACGGTCATGGCGACCATATCGGCGACGCGCTCGCCATCGCCGAGGCGAACGACGCGACGGTCGTGACCAATTTCGATCTCTGCATGTACCTCGCCTCGAAGGGGATGAAGAAATTCGAGCCGATGAACACCGGCGGCACGGTCGATTGCGGCGCCTTCTCGGCCAGCCTGGTCCGGGCCGATCATTCCGCCGGTCTGGTCGAGGCCGGGGTCGGCTTTCCGCTCGGCAACCCGAACGGCGTGGTCATCAAGGCGAAGGGCGAGAAGACCCTCTGGCACATGGGCGACACCGACATCTTCTCGGACATGGCGCTGATCAGCGAGCTTCATGGCGTGGAGGTCTGCATCTGTCCGATCGGGGACCGTTTCACCATGGGTGGCAAGACGGCGGCGCTCGCCATGACGCGTTTCGTCAAGCCGCAGACCGCAATCCCCTGCCATTACGGTTCGTTCCCGATGATCGACCAGAACGCGGATGCGTTCGTGGCAGGGCTGAAGGGCAGCAGCATCGAGGCGGTGGTGCCGAAGAAGGGCGAGGCTGTCACCATCTGAGGCATGGAAACCCTCTGCCATAGGCAGAGGGCAGGAGGCAGAGGGCAGGGCGAGGGGGCGGCCCCTCGACCAGCGCGACGGACGGGCGCCGCCGTCAGCTCACAGTTGCGGTGTCCGAGGGCCTGCACATCACGCCTGCCCCTCTCCTTGCAGGAGAGGGGATCGCGCGCCCGGCTTGTATCTTGCTGCGATCCTTGCGAGCGGCGGAGAGCGGCCTTATAGCCCTGAGCATGTCCGGCGCGCGCTGCGCCGCCCCCTTTCAGGAGCCCGCCATGTCGGTCGATCTCGCCACCGTCAAACGCGTCGCGCATCTGGCGCGCATCGCCGTGCCGGAGGCCGATCTGCCCAAGTTGCAAGGCGAGCTCAACGCCATCCTCGGCTTCGTCGAGCAGCTCAACGAGGTGAATGTCGACGGCGTCGAGCCGCTGACCTCGGTGACGCCGATGGCGATGAAGCAGCGCGAGGATATCGTCACCGATGGCGAGATCGCCGGCAAGATCGTCGCCAACGCGCCTGCTTCGGACGACAACTATTTCATGGTGCCGAAGGTGATCGAGTGAGCGGGCGATAGCCGCTCCTTCGATTACCCGGGACGCGCGGCGCGCGATCCGGGGCCTCCCGACCAGATAACGCTGGAATTCCAACGTGACCGATCTCACCCGCCTGACCCTGACCGAAGCGCGCGACGGGCTGAAGGCCAAGACCTTCTCCGCGACCGAGCTGACGAAGGCCCATATCGCCGCTGTCGAGAAGGCGCGCGCGCTGAACGCCTATGTGCTGGAGACCCCGGAGCACGCGCTGAAGCAGGCGGCGGTGTCCGATGCCAGGCTGGCGAAGGGCGACGCCGGCCCGCTCGAGGGTCTGCCGCTCGGCATCAAGGATCTCTTCGCGACGGAAGGCGTGCGCACCACTGCCTGCTCGAAAATCCTCGGCAACTTCATTCCGCCCTATGAGTCGACGGTTTCGGGCCAGCTCTGGCGCGACGGCGCCGTCATGCTCGGCAAGCTCAACAATGACGAATTCGCCATGGGCTCGTCGAACGAGACCTCGGCCTTCGGATCGGTGGTGAACCCGTGGCGCCGCAAAGGCTCCAATGTCGGCGCGGGCGCGACCGGCGCGGTCGAGGGCGCCCATCTTGTGCCGGGCGGCTCGTCAGGCGGCTCGGCCTCGGCGGTTGCGGCCGATCTCTGCCTCGCGGCGACCGCAACCGACACCGGCGGCTCGATCCGCCAGCCTGCCGCCTTCACCGGCACCGTCGGCATCAAGCCGACCTATGGCCGCTGCTCGCGCTGGGGCATCGTCGCCTTCGCCTCCTCGCTCGATCAGGCGGGCCCGATCGGCAAAAGCGTGCGCGACTGCGCCGTGATGCTGCGCTCCATGGCCGGTCACGATCCCAAGGACACGACCTCGGTCGACAACGCCGTGCCGGATTACGAGAAGGCCGTCGGCCGGTCGGTCAAGGGCATGAAGATCGGCATTCCCAGGGAATACCGGCTCGACGGGCTCAACGCCGAGATCGAAGCGCTCTGGCAGCAGGGCATCGACTGGCTCAAGGCTGCCGGCGCCGAGATCGTCGAGATCTCGCTGCCGCACACCAAATATGCCCTGCCGGCCTATTACATCGTCGCCCCGGCCGAAGCCTCGTCCAACCTCGCCCGCTATGACGGCGTCCGCTACGGCCTGCGCGAGCAGGGCCGCGACATCGTCGAGATGTACGAGAAGACCCGCGCCGCCGGCTTCGGCGCCGAGGTCAAGCGCCGCATCATGATCGGCACCTACGTCCTCTCGGCCGGCTATTACGACGCCTATTACCTCAAGGCCCAGAAGGTTCGGACGCTGATCAAGCGCGATTTCGACGAGGCCTATGCGGCCGGCATCGACGCCGTGCTGACGCCCGCCACGCCGTCCGCGGCTTTCGGCATCGGCGAGAAGGGCTCGGCCGACCCGGTCGAGATGTATCTCAACGACATCTTCACGGTCACGGTGAACATGGCCGGCCTGCCCGGCCTCGCCGTGCCGGCCGGGCTCGATCGTCAGGGCCTGCCGCTCGGCCTGCAGCTCATCGGCCGCCCCTTCGACGAGGAGACATTGTTCTCGCTCGGTCAGGCCATCGAGGACGCCGCAGGGCGCTTCCCGGTCGCAGAGCGCTGGTGGGGCTGATTCCCAACAGGAGGCCCGGCACGGTTGGGCTTCGCGGCCGGTGCGGAGCCGGCCGCGAAGCCATTTGACTCCCCCGCTTGATCGGCGTCACATCTACTGACGCTTGGGCAGCCCACGTCAGCGCGTGATCGGCGCGCCACGGAAGAACCGCAACCGGCTTGCCGGACGCCAGCCCAGGCGAAAGACTGGGGGGATTATTTTGGCACTTCCGATACATCCGGTGGCGACGCCGCATCTGCCATCCTTTATCACACCGCCCGGCGAGACGGACGTCTTGCTTCTCGTCGCGATCGCGACGCTGCTCGGTGCGGTGCTGGGCGTGGGCCTGATCTTCCTTCGGCTCCACACCTTGCCCGAGCGGATGGCACACAAGGCGCACAAGCTGCAGTTCGAGATCGTCGCGGTCCTCGGCCTGCTCGCGCTCTTCACCCATATCCACCTGTTCTGGGTCGCCGGGCTTCTGCTGGCGCTGATCGAGATTCCCGATTTCTGGAATCCGCTGCGCCGGATGGCCGGATCGCTTGAGAAGATGGCGGGACAGGCTCCCGGTGAAGGGGGGGAGGCCGTCGAAGCGCCATTGCCGCCGCCCGCGCCGGTCCAGGCCGAAGCGAAGACCGATCAGGACGGAGCGCCCGTTCATGCTTGAGATTCTGCTGTGCTCGCTGCTGACGATCCTGCCGGACTACCTCTATCGCCGTTACCGCCAGGGCAAGCGGATCGGCCATGAGATCACACTCTATTCCGTCTGGTTCGAGCTGCGCTGGGGCATCATCACCTGCCTGATGCTGGCGGTCGGCCTGATCACGGTGATCTTCTACAACCATCCCTCGACGACCAATGCGACGCTGTTCTTCCGCACGGTGCCGATCGTGCCCGAGACCAGCGGGCGGGTCGCCGAAATCCATATCCGAAGTGGTGAGAAAATTGCGCGGGGCGCGCCGATCTTCAGCCTCGACAGCTCGACGCAGAGGGCTGCGGCCGAAACGGCCCGGCGCAAGATCGCCGAAGTGGAGGCAGGCCTTACTGTCGCCAGGGTCGATCTCCAGACCAACGACGCCAAGATCCTGGAAGAGAAGAGCCAGTATCAACAGGCGCTGGACGAACTGAACACGAAGCAGGAGCTGAAGGCGCGGAACTCGGGCACGGTCGCAGAGCGCGAGATCGAACGCCTCCAGAACCTCGTCGAGGGTCGTCAGGCGGCAGTTACTGCCGCGACCGCTGCGCGCGAATCGGCGCAGACGCGGATCGCCGTGCTGCTGCCGGCCGAGAAGGCCAGTGCGGAGGCGGCTCTGGCCCAGGCCGAAGTCGATCTCGCCAAGACGGTCGTCCGTGCCGGTTTCACCGGCCATATCGAACAATTCGCGCTTCAGGTCGGCGATATCGTCAATCCCTTCATGCGCCCGGCCGGCATCCTGATCCCGGAGGGAGCCGGACGAACCATGCTCCAGGCCGGATTCGGCCAGGTCGAGGCACAGGTGCTCAAGGTCGGCATGATCGCGGAGGTCACCTGCCTGTCGAAACCCTGGACGATCATCCCGATGGTGGTGACGGATGTGCAGGACTTCATCGCGGCGGGGCAGTTCCGTGGCGGCGAAGTGCTTATCGATGCCCAGCAGACGAGGGCGCCTGGCACCATCCTCACCTTTCTCGAACCGCTCTATGAAGGCGGCCTGACCGGCGTCGTCCCGGGCAGCAGCTGCATCGCCAACGCCTATACCAGCAACCATGACCTGATCGCGTCGGGGAAGCTGAGCACGACCAGAAGTGTCGCCCTGCATGCCGTCGACGCAGTCGGGCTCGTCCATGCGCTGCTGCTGCGCATCCAGGCTGCGGTGCTGCCGATCAAGCTGCTGGTCTTCGGCGGACACTGATCCGGCGCGGAGGCGCGCAACAGCCAACCCAAGAAAAAAGGGCCGCGCAAGCGGCCCTTTCGCATTGTCTGTTGCTGTCGGCTCGTGCCGTCAGCCATGTGTCCGTCAGCCATGCGCCGCCGTCGGCTCGTGACGGGTCGGCTCGGCCGGCGTCTTCTTCTTGCGCAGGTCTGCGAGCCAGCGCACCACCACATAGAACACCGGGGTGAAGATCAGGCCGAAGAAGGTCACGCCGACCATGCCGGAGAACACCGCAATGCCCATCGCTTGCCGCATCTCCGCGCCGGCCCCGACCGAGATCGTCAGCGGCAGCACGCCGAGGATGAAGGCGAGCGAGGTCATCAGGATCGGCCGCAACCGCGTCCGCGCAGCGGCGATGGCCGCGTCGCGCCGGTGCATGCCCTCGTCCTCGGCCTGCTTGGCGAACTCGACGATCAGGATCGCGTTCTTGGCGGCGAGGCCAACCAGCACGACCAGGCCGATATCGACCAGGATGTTGCGGTCGAGCCCTTGATGGTTCACGCCGATCATCGCCGCGAGAATGCACATCGGCACGATTAGGATGACCGCCAGCGGCAGCATCCAGCTCTCGTACAATGCCGCCAGCAGCAGGAAGACGAAGACCACCGCCAGTCCGAAGGCGATGACGGCCGTGTTGCCGGCAAGCTTCTCCTGCAGCGCGATCTCGGTCCATTCGAAGCCGAAGCCCGCGGGCAGGCGCTCCGCCGCGATCTTCTCGATCGCCGCGATGCCCTGGCCGGTGGAGAAGCCCCGCGCCATCGACAACTGCACTTCGGCAGCCGGGAAGAGATTGTAGCGCGGCACGCGATAAGCGCCGGTGGTGTCGGAGAACGACGCCACCGAGCCGATCGGCACCATCTCGCCATCGGCATTGCGGGTCTTGAGATTGGCGACGTCGCGCAAATCGAGACGGAACGGATTGTCGGCCTGGGCCGTCACCCGATAAGTCCGTCCGAGCAGGTTGAAGTCGTTGATATAGGCCGAGCCCATATAGACCGACAGCGTCTCGAAGACCCGCGTCACCGGCACCCCGAGCATTTCCGCCTTGGTGCGGTCGATGTCGGCGAAGACCTGAGGTGTCTTGGTCGAGAACAGCGTGAAGGGCTGCTGGATGCCCGGCACCTGGCCGGCGGCACCCGCCACGGCCCAGGTCGCACCCTCGAGCGCCGCCAGTCCGCGGCCGGAACGGTCCTGGACATAGCCCTTGAGGCCGCCGCCCGTGCCGATGCCCGGCACGGCCGGAGGCTCGATCACCAGCGCGAAGGCCTCGCTGATGCTGAACATCTGCCGGCGGAGGTCGCCAAGGATGCCTTGCGTCGTCAACCCGTCCTTCTGGCGCTCGGCGAAGGGCTTGAGACTGACGAAGACGACGCCGGTATTCGGAGCGATCGTGAAGGTCGCGCCGTCGAGGCCGGCGAAGGCGATGGCGTGCGCAACGCCCGGCCGGGACAGGAGCAGGTCGGATGCCTTGCGGATCACCGCGTCGGTGCGCGGCAGCGAGGAGCCGGGGGGGAGCTGGAAGGCGGCAATGAAATAGCCGCGATCGAGCTGCGGCACGAGGCCGGTCGGCGTCGATGTCAGGCGCTGCGCCGTCAGCGCAATCAGCCCGGCATAGGCGATGAGCAGGATCACCGAGAAGCGGATCAGCCGCGAGGTCAGCCCTCCATAGCTGCGCGAGAGCCAGTCGAAGCCCTTGTTGAAATAGTGGAAGAAGCCGCGAACCGGCGCGCCCAGCGCGTAGAAGAAGCCCTTCTTCTGGCCTTCGTCATGGCCATGCGGCTTCAGCAGCAGCGCCGCCAGAGCCGGCGACAGGGTCAGCGAGACGAAGCAGGAGATCGCCGTCGAGGCTGCGATCGTGACCGCGAACTGCTGGTAGAACGTGCCCTGCAGGCCGCTGATGAAGGCGGTCGGGATGAACACGGCGCAGAGCACGAGCGCGATGGCGAGCAGCGCGCCACCGACCTCGTCCATCGTCTTGTGCGCGGCGTCCTTCGCCGACATGCCCTCGGCCAGATAGCGCTCGACGTTTTCGACCACGACGATCGCGTCGTCGACGACGATGCCGATGGCCAGCACCAGCGCCAGCAGCGAGATCGTGTTGAACGAAATTCCAACCGCGCTCATGACGAGGAAGGTGCCGACCAGTGAAACCGGGATTGCGATGATCGGGATGATCGCCGCGCGCCATGTCTGCAGGAACAGGATCACCACGACCACGACGAGCGCAACGGCCTCGATCAGGGTCTGGACGACCGCCTTGACCGATTCGGCGATGAACTCGGTCGGGTTGTAGATGATGCGGTGTTCGAGCCCGGCGGGGAACTCGCGCGACATCGTCTCCATGGTCTTGATCAGGGTGTCGGCGGTGGCGAGCGCATTCGAGCCCGGCCGCTGGAAGATGCCGATGGCGACGGCGTTCTGGTTATCGAGATAGGCGTTGGTGGTGTAGTCCTGCGAGCCGAGCTCGACCCGCGCGATGTCGCGAATCCGGATCGTGCCGCCGCTGGCGTCGGAGCGCACGACGATGTTCTCGAACTCGGCGATGTCGGTCAGGCGCCCGAGCGTGTTGACGGAAAGCTGGAAGGCGCCGTCGGATTTCGCCGGAGGCTGGTTGATCGCGCCCGCCGCGACCTGGACGTTGGCTGCGCGCAGCGCGGCCACCACATCGCCGGCCGTCAGATTGCGTGACGACACCTTGGCGGGATCGAGCCAGACCCGCATCGAGAAGTCGCGCGCGCCGAAGACCTGGACGTTGCCGACGCCGTCGATGCGCGTCAGCACGTCCTTGACGTTGAGCGTCGCGTAGTTCGAGACGTATTGCGCGTCGCGCGAGCCATCCGGCGAGATCATGTTAATGACCATCATCAGATCGGGCGAGGCCTTGCGCGTCTGGATGCCGAGCGCGCGCACATCCTGCGGCAGCCGCGGTTCCGCGGCCGAGACCCGGTTCTGCACCAGCACCTGCGCTTGGTCGATGTCGACGCCGGCCTTGAACACGACGTTGATGGTCACCCGCCCGTCGCCGGTCGACTGCGAGGTGATGTAGAGCATGTCGTCGACGCCGTTCACCTCCTGCTCGATCGGGGTCGCGACGGTCGCGGCAACGACCTCGGCCGAGGCGCCGGGATAAGTCGCGGTGATCGAGACCGTCGGCGGCGCGATCTCCGGATATTCGGCGATCGGGAGGCCGCGCTGGGCGATGGCGCCGGCGATCGTCAGCAGCACCGAGAGCACGGTGGCGAAGATGGGCCGGTCGATGAAGAAATGGGCGAAACGGAACATGGAATCTGTCCTGGCCTGACGTCAGGGCGGACGGCCGACGGCCGTCCGAGGTGCAATGTCGAAGGCTGCCGCGTTCAGTTCGACGCGGCGATCTTGATTTCGCCCGGCTGCGGCGTGACGGTCGCGCCCGGGCGCACCATCGGATTGGCGAAACCGCCGATCACGACCTTGTCCTGAGGGGTCAGGCCGCTGCGGATGACGCGCAGGCCGCCCGTGATCTGCCCCAGCACCACCGGCTTCGGCACGATCTTGTTCTCCGGCCCGACGGTCAGGACGATCTTGTTGGCCTGATCGGAGACGATGACGCTGTCGGGAACCAGCAGGGCATCGGCCTCGCCGGAATAGATCCGCAACCGCCCGAAGGTGCCCGGCGTCAGGAACTGGTCCGTATTCGGGAACACGACGCGGCTGCGGATCGTGCCGGAACGCGCATTGAGCGCGTTGTCGACGAAGTCGATCTTGCCGCGGCGCTTCCACTCCTGCTCATCCGACAGGCGAGCCTCGGCACGCGTGCCATCCTCGCGTGAGGCGCCGGCACGCAGGCTTCTGGCCTGGCGCTGAAGGCGCAGATAGTCCGCCTCGGAGGCGTCGAAGGTGAAGTAGATCGGATCGACCGCAACGATCGTCGTCAGCAGCGTCGCGCCCGACTGGCCGCCGGCGATCAGGTTGCCGGGGTCGACACGGCGGTTGGAGAGGCGGCCCGCCAGCGGTGCGCGCACCTCGGTCCATTCCAGATTGAGCTCGGCGGTCTTGAAATTCGCCTCGGCGCCCTGCTGGCTGCCGATGGCACTGTTCAGATTGGCCCGGCGCTGATCGACGTCGCGGGCCGTGATGGTGCGGTTCTGCGTCAGTCCCTCGGCGCGCTCCACCTCGTTCTGCGCCAGCTCGACCTGGGCCTTGGCCCGGGCGACCTCGGCGCGCGCAGCGTCGACCGCGAGGCGGTAGGGGCGGGGGTCGATGGTGAAGAGCAGGTCGCCCTTCTTGACGAGATCGCCGTCCTTGAAGTGAAGCGAGTCCAGGAACCCCGAGACGCGCGCCCGCACCTCGACCTGCTCGCTCGCCTCGAAGCGACCGGTGAACTCGTCCCAGTTGGTGACGCGCTGGGCGAGCGGCGTGGAAACCTGAACCGGAGGCGCCGGCGGGGCGCCTTGCGCTCGGGCGCCGTGCGGCAATAGCACGACTGTGGCGGTCATCAGCGTCGCGACAGACAAGGCAACAAGCATCGGACCGGGGCGGCGGGTCAACATGGCGAAACTCCGGATGGCTGGGCCGGCGCAACCTCGACGGGTTTCCGACCTGTGCCGCTACAAGAGGTGTGCGCTGACGATTGTCAAGTTCCATCACCCATCATTGGGCGTAGAATGAACCCTACTATGCCACAATCCCGTCAGGAGGTGTCGGGAACGCAACAGGAGCTTGCCGCCCGCCCGCCGAAATCGTAACCGTCAGGCGACCCATTCGAGCCGGAAGACCGACGATGAACGCGCATGCCCGCCCCGCCGACCCCAAGAAGCTGATCAAGGGCGCGACAGGCGACTGGGAAATTGTGATCGGTATGGAAATCCATGCCCAGGTCACCTCCAACGCCAAGCTGTTTTCGGGCGCCTCGACCGGCTTCGGCGCCGAGCCCAACGCCCATGTCAGCCTTGTCGACGCCGCCATGCCCGGCATGCTGCCGGTGATCAATGCCGAATGCGTGCGCCAGGCCGTGCGCACTGGCCTCGGCCTGAACGCGCAGGTCAACAAGCGCTCGGTCTTCGACCGCAAGAATTACTTCTATCCCGATCTGCCGCAGGGTTACCAGATCAGCCAGTACAAGAGCCCGATCATCGGAGAGGGCGAGATCGTGGTCGATCTCTCGCCGACCGAGCAGATCACCGTCGGCATCGAGCGGCTGCATCTCGAGCAGGATGCCGGCAAGTCGATCCACGACCAGCATCCGACGATGAGCTTCGTCGACCTGAACCGTTCGGGCGTAGCCCTGATGGAGATCGTCTCTCGTCCGGATCTGCGCTCGGCCGACGAGGCGCGCGCCTTCGTCACCAAGCTGCGCACCATCCTGCGCTATCTCGGCACCTGCGACGGCGACATGGAGAAGGGCAATCTGCGCGCCGACGTCAACGTCTCGGTCCGCAAGCCCGGCGCCGGACTCGGCACGCGCTGCGAGATCAAGAACGTCAACTCGATCCGCTTCATCGGCCAGGCCGTCGATGTCGAGGCCCGCCGCCAGATCGGCATCTTGGAGGATGGCGGCTCGATCGACCAGGAGACGCGGCTCTACGACCCCGGCAAAGGCGAGACCCGCTCGATGCGCTCCAAGGAGGAGGCGCATGATTACCGCTATTTCCCCGATCCCGACCTGCTGCCGCTCGAATTCGACGACGCCTTCGTTGCCGCACTGGAGGCGCATCTGCCGGAGCTGCCGGACGCCAAGAAGGCCCGTTTCATCGCCGAATACGCGCTCTCGCCCTATGACGCCTCGGTGCTCGTCGCCGAGCGCGAGCAGGCCGACTATTTCGAGGTTGTCGCAAAGGGCCGCGACGGCAAGGCCGCCGCGAACTGGGTCATCAACGAGCTTTTCGGCCGCCTCAACAAGGAAGGCCAGGACGTTACCACCTCGCCGGTTTCGGCCGCCCAGCTTGGCGGGCTGGTCGATCTGATCGGCGAGGGCGTCATCTCCGGCCGCATCGCCAAGGATCTGTTCGAGATCCTCTGGTCGGAAGGGGGCGATCCCCGTGACATCGTCGAGACCCGCGGCATGAAGCAGGTCACCGACACCGGCGCGATCGAGAAGGCCGTGGACGAGCTGATCGCGGCCAATCCCGACAAGGTCGAGCAGGTCAAGGCGAAGCCGACCATGCTGGGCTGGTTCGTTGGCCAGGCCATGAAGGCCTCCGGCGGCAAGGCCAATCCGCAGGCCCTGAACGAGATCCTGAAAGCCAAACTCGGCATCGAGTGAACCTGTGACGCCGGACGGTCTCATCATCCGTGACGCCGAAGCCGCCGATCTGCCGGCGGTGCGTGCGCTTCTGGTCGAGACCTGGCATGCCACCTATGACGGTATCTATGGCTGGCAGCGCGTCGCCGAGATCACCAATGCGTGGCATTCGCTCGACAATCTCACGGCGCAGCTCGGTCGCGAGAGCGGGGCGTTCCTCGTGGCGCTGGTCGGGACCGAGATCATCGCGACCGCCTCGGCGCGGCTGGAGCGCGACCGCGCCGCTCTACTGACGCGGCTTTATGTCCTGCCGGCCTGGCAGGGCGTCGGCGTTGGCCGCACGCTGCTGCAGGTGACGCTGGCCTGCTTCCCGCAGGCGCCGGTGGCGCGGCTCGAGGTCGAGAACCAGAACGAGCCGGCGATCACCTTCTATGAGCGCATGGGCTTCTTCCTGCAGCGCCAGGCCCGTTTCGACGGCCGCGACGACACGCCGAATACGTTGCTCATGGCCAAGCGGCTCTTCGCCGAGTGACGCCTGCAGCCCGACCGGGAACTCCGCCTCCGATGGATACCGCCATCCCCCAACCGTCCCGTGTCGCCATTCGCCTTGCCCGCCGCGAGGATGTCGCGCGCATCGCGGCGCTGATCATGCTGGGCGCCCCGACGCCGACGATGACACCCGCTGAAATCGAGGCCGAGGCGGCCGATCCCGCCTATCTCGACGCCTTCGCCGAGATCGAGGCGTCCCCTCACAACACGCTGTTCGTCGCGGAGCAGGCCGGCGCCGTCGTCGGGACCTTCCAGGTCACGCTGATCCCGGGGCTGGTCTCGCGCGGCCGCCGGCGCGCCAAGTTCGAGAGCGTCCATGTCACGCCCGAACGGCGCGGGCAGGGCATCGGCGCGATCATGATCGCCCACGCGCTCGCCTTCGCCCGTGACAATGGCGTGGGACTGGCCGAACTGACCTCGAACAAGGACCGCAAGGACGCCCATCGCTTCTATGTCCGGCTCGGCTTCGACCAGAGCCATGAGGGCTTCAAGATGGTGCTCTGAGACAGGTTTCTGGCCGCCGCGCATCCATGTTCACGACATGGCGACGCTGCGCCGCAGGAGGCTCGCGCCCCTTTCTCGGCTCTGCGAAGAGGCCTACAAATCGCTCCCCGACGTCTGCACAGTGACCGGAAGCAGAACATGTCCGCCAGCCAGACCAAGCCGATCGACCTCTACTACTGGCCCACTCCGAACGGGTGGAAGATCAGCATCATGCTGGAGGAGTGCGGGCTGCCCTACAACGTCCTGCCGGTGAACATCGGCAAGGGCGACCAGTTCAAGCCGGACTTCCTGGCGATCTCGCCGAACAACCGCATGCCCGCGATCGTCGATCCGGAAGGACCGGACGGCAAGCCGATTTCGGTCTTCGAATCGGGGGCGATCCTGCAATATCTCGGCCGCAAGACCGGCCTTTTCTATCCGACCGACGAGCGCGCCCGCGTCGCCGTCGACGAATGGCTGTTCTGGCAGATGGGCGGATTCGGCCCGATGCTGGGCCAGACCCATCATTTCCGGCTCTACGCGCCGGAAAAGATCCCCTACGCCGTCGAGCGCTACACCAACGAGACCAACCGGCTCTATGGCGTGCTGAACAAGCGTCTGGACGGCCGCAGCTTTATCTGCGGCGATTATTCGATCGCCGACATGGCCTGCATCGGCTGGGCTCGCGGCTGGGAGAAACAGGGGCAGGATCTGAAGCAGTTCCCCCATGTCGCGCGCTGGCTCGAGATCATGCTGGCTCGCCCTGCCGTTCAGCGCGGCATCAAGGTCGGCGAGGCTCTGCGCAACCCGGCCGGCATCAGCACGCCGGAAGAGAAGGCGGTCCTGTTCGGACAGAAGGCACGCTGACCGAGACGCAGCGATAGCCCCGTCCGGCTCGTGCCGCGGGGTTTTCGGGCCTCGATGCATCCAGAGGGATGCGCGGGGAGAGGTGGCGTCGCAGTCGACGACTGCGTGCCGGTGTCGATGTCGAAGTCGATATGTCGAAGCAGCGCCAACAGCCGCCACCCCGCCCCGCGCGCGGTTGTCTTCCGGTGTCCCCGCCGTGCTTTGATGTCTCGGCACGAGACCGGACCCGCCTCGGCCCGGACGACGATCGACCCCTCCAGGGCCGCAAGCCAGCGACGGCCACGACCCTGAACACCGCAACTCCACCCGGCCGCACGACGCCTCGCGACAGCCCCCCTGGTCGGGCGGAACGGCGAGAGAATAGGCATGGGAAGAGAGGGCGGGGATAAGATTCCGGGGGCGCGGGAACCGCGACGGAGAATCTTCTCCTTACAGGCGAGGGGTTCCCCGCGCTCTTGTCGCCGCGGCGGCGTCTCCGCGAAAGAGCCTCCGACCTCAATTGGCCCGGTTCCACGTCACCGATCGGCAGATCAGCCCGCCCAGCACGCAGCCCGAGGTCTTCAAGGTCGTGCCGGACAGGGTCATCGTGCCCGAATAGGTCTTGCCGTCTTCCGGATTGAAGACGCTGCCGCTCCATTTGCCGTCGCCGGACGGCTTCATGTCGTAGAAGATGCGCTCCCCCGCCTTGGCCGGGCCGTTCGTATCCTTGAGCCAGGCCAGCGTGCCGCATACCGCATCGCCGCATGGAGCGAAGCGCACGCGCGAGGCGCCGGTGTCGCGCAGCCAGATGCCGCTGACATCCTGCGCCAGAGCAGGCCCGCCCGCGCTCAGGCCAATGACGATGAGACCAAGACCGGCCAGCGATGCGCGAGGCGCGCAAGATCCGATAGCCATGGCAATCCTCCCTGTCCGACCACGCCATGCTACATGGTTCAGATATGAACGATATCGCAGGGCCGGACCGCTTCCAAGCCGCCGCCACGGCAGACCGGGAGCCTGCTTCCGCAACGGAGGGTGAATCCTCCGTCAACGCGCTCGCCGGCATTCGCCACAAGCGCCGTTGAAAACACTCGATTTTTTGCGATTCAAAGATGAACCGTGCGTTGATTTAACCGCTCGCTCATTTCTCGTTGAGCTTCGATTCATCGCGAATTTTAGCGACCCATTTAAGCGCCGCCGCCCAATCTCGCCATCACGAGCCGGGGCCTTTGGACGGGTGGCCGGCACAGAAAACGACAAGGGTGGTTGTCATGGCACGCATGGAAATGAACGCGATCCCCGCTTCTCTGGTGATCCCGAGCGAGGCTTCGGCCGAGGCGTATTACGAGCTCGGCCTGATGTATGCGGCCGGCCGCGGCATCGCGGTCGATCTGGTCGCGGCGCAGAAATGGTTCAACATTGCCCAGGCCCGCGGTTGCGGCCGCGCTGCGGCACATCGCCAGGAACTCGCGCTCGAGATGACCCGCGATCAGGTCGCAGAAGCGCTCCGCGAGGCCCGCAGCTTCCTGACGCGGCACTGAACCGGCCCGCGGAAGCGCGAAGGCTTCCGCCGACGAGCCTTGTGGGGCGGGGAGGGCGCGGTTATAAGCGCGCCGCATTCCCCAAGATTTCCCCCAGAATTTCCCCAAGGATCGACCGATGGCTGTTCAGCGTACCTTCTCCATTCTCAAGCCCGACGCGACGCGGCGCAATCTCACCGGCGCGGTCAACGCGGTCATCGAGAAGGCCGGCCTGCGCATCGTCGCCCAGAAGCGCATCCACCTGACCAAGGGCCAGGCCGAGACCTTCTATGCGGTCCATTCCGCGCGCCCCTTCTTCGGCGAGCTCGTCGAGTTCATGACCTCCGGCCCCGTGGTCGTGCAGGTCCTCGAAGGCGAGGACGCCATCGCGAAGTATCGCGAAGTCATGGGCGCCACCAACCCGGCCAACGCCGCCGAGGGCACCATCCGCAAGCTCTTCGCTGAATCGGTTGGCGAGAACACCGCCCATGGTTCGGATGCGCCCGAGGCTGCCATCGTCGAGATCGCGCAGTTCTTCGCCGGCAACGAGATCGTCGGCTGATTTCAGCGACTGTCTGACAAACAGAAAAGGCGGGCCGGTCTCCGGTCCGCCTTTTTTGTTTTTTGCGCGTCCCGGCCGCAGCGAGTCCCGCCGTGACGCTGCCGCTCTTTCAGAGCCCGAAGGAGTAGCTCGACCCGGTATCGAAGGAGTAGCTTGCGGAGAGGCCGATCGTGATCGAGTCGCGCGAGCCGAACGGCCTGACGATCGGGGAACGCGTGGCGTCGCCAACGAGGCGCTTGTACTCGACATAGGCCGTCGTCTTGAGCTGGTCGGACCAGTTATAGGTCAACTGCGCCAGCGCGCCGACCGTATGAACGCCGGCATTGTACCGCTGCAGCAGGCCGCCCGTGCCGGGCATGGCGCCGGCGGTTCCGAAATAGGTCCGGATGTAGTCGGATGAGGCGATCCGCATGCGTGGGCCGACGCCCAGCGTCCAGGGACCGATAGTGCTGAAGGCGTCGAGCTTGAAATCGGCGACGACGCCGTCATGCGCGGCGATGCCGCGGCGCACGTCGATGCGGCTGCGCAGCCACGAGGTCGGATAGAATTCGACGAAGCCGCCGGCCTCGGCGCCGAATTTGGTTTCGGGTACCGCGACGAGCGCCGGATTGACCTTGGCGCTCCGCTTCCAGAGCAGGTCGCCCGAGAAGCCGATTCGCCAACCCTGGCCGGAGAAGACACCGATGCTGAGCATCGTGTCGTCCTCGGCACTCCACCAGGTGCTCTTCAGACCCCTGCCCAGCGAAATGATCGGCCGCGCGCGGAAAACATAGTCGTCGGAGCCCGTATAGTCCGGCTGATAGCGAACGCCGGCGCCGAGGGTGACGTACCAGTTCTGCGCCGACTGCGGCGAGGTCAGGGTGGTGTAGTCACGCGACTGCGCCTGGGCGCGGTCGGTTGGCGACAGGAAGAGACAGGCGACAAGGCTCGCCAGGAACGCAACGCTACGCATGAAACTTGGACTCCGGCGCGACCGCGCCTTTCATGAACCGATACCGGCAAGCTGAAGCATTAGGATTAACCCAAGGTTGATGGCAGCGCGCCGAATCGCAGGCGCCGGAGGGGTATGCTCCCCAGGCAAGATGGCGGCCAGCCCGGAGCACATTCCACTTTGTCCAATCATGCTCTACGACAGGCACATGACCGAACTGCCACGCATTGCCCACCTCCCGTCGGTTTGTCCGCATGACTGCCCTTCCGCCTGTTCGCTGGAGGTCGAGGTCATCGACGGACGCAGCATCGGCCGCGTTCGCGGCAGCAAGCGCCAGAGCTACACCGACGGGGTGATCTGCGCCAAGGTCGCGCGTTACGCCGAACGCATCCATCATCCCGACAGGCTGCTCCACCCGCTGCGCCGGACCGGGCCGAAGGGGTCGGGCCAGTTCGAGCGGATCTCCTGGGACGACGCGCTGGACGAGATCGCCAAACGCTTCCTTGCCATCGAGGCCGAGCATGGCGCCGACGCCGTCTGGCCCTATTACTATGCCGGCACGATGGGCCTCGTCATGCGCGACGGCATCAACCGCCTGCGCCATGCCAAGCGCTATTCCGGCCAGTATTCGACGATCTGCACGACCACGGCCTGGACCGGCTTCATCGCCGGCACCGGGCGCCTCGCCGGGCCCGATCCGCGCGAGATGGCGAAGTCCGACTGCGTCGTGATCTGGGGCACCAATGCCGTGCACACCCAGGTCAATGTGATGCATCACGCCATCAAGGCGCGGAAGACGCGCGGCGCCAAGATCGTCGCGATCGACATCTACCGCAACGCGACGCTGGCCCAGGCCGATCTCGCTCTCGTGCTGCGGCCGGGCACCGATGCCGCGCTTGCCTGCGCCGTCATGCACGTCCTTTTCCGTGACGGCCATGCCGACCGCGATTACCTCGCGGCGCATACCGATGCGCCCGACGAACTCGAAGCCCATCTGCAGAGCCGCACGCCGGAATGGGCCGCCGCGATCACCGGGCTCGAGGTCGCGCAGATCGAGGAATTCGCAGCGCTCGTCGGCACGCGCAAGAACAGCTTCTTCCGCCTCGGCTACGGTTTCGCCCGCCAGCGCAACGGCGCCGTCTCGATGCATGCGGCGCTGTCTGTGCCAACCGTGACCGGCGCCTGGCAATATGAAGGCGGCGGCGCCTTCCACAGCAACAGCGGCATCTATAAATGGCGCAAGAGCCTGATCGAGGGGCTCGACGTCCGCGATCCGGGCGTGCGCGAACTCGACCAGTCGCAGATCGGCCGCGTTCTCACCGGCGATGCCGAGGCCCTGCGCCAGGGCGGGCCGGTGAGGGCGCTCTTCATCCAGAACACCAATCCGGTCACGGTCGCGCCCGAGCAGGAACGGGTCAAGCAGGGCTTCGCCCGCGATGACCTGTTCACCGTCGTGCATGAGCAGTTCATGACCGAGACGGCGCAGATGGCCGACATCGTGCTGCCGGCGACCCAGTTCATGGAGCATGACGACATCTACCAGGGCGGCGGCCACCAGCACATCATGTGGGGCGGCAAGCTGGTCGAGCCGCCGGGCGAATGCCGCTCGAACCATGAGGTCATCTGCGCGCTGGCGGAGCGCCTGGGCGCCGAGCATCGCGGTTTCGCGATGACCTCGCGCGACATCGTCGACTGGACGATGCGCGAAAGCGGCCGCGGCACGCTCGACGAACTCGTCGCCAATGATTTCCTCGATGTGCAGCCGGATTTTCGCACGGCGCATTATCTCGACGGCTTCGGCTACCCTGACCGCAAGTTCCGCTTCAAGCCGGATTGGCCGAAGGTCCCCAACACCAATGCCGGCCTGACCGGGCCCTGGCAGCAGATGCCGGTCCTGCCCGACCAGTGGGACGTGCTCGACAATGTCGATGCCGAGCATCCCTTCCGGCTGGCGACGAGCCCGGCGCGCAGCTTCCTCAATTCGAGCTTCACCGAGACGCCGAGTTCGGTGAAGAAGGAGGTCGGCCCGACGCTGATGCTGCATCCCGACGATGCCGCCCGGCTGGGTGTCGCTGCGGGGGAGGAGGTCGTCGTCGGCAACAGGCGCGGCAGCGTCCATCTCACCGCGTCGCTGTTCGCCGGTGTCGTGCCCGGCGTCGTCATCGCCGAATCGATCTGGCCCAACGCCGCCCACAAGCATGGCCGGGGCATCAACACCATCACCGGCGCGGACGCACCCGCCCCCTTCGGCGGGGCCGCCTTCCACGACAACAAGGTCTGGATCAGGAAGGCGTGACTGCGCGAACCCTTGACGTTTCAGCGGCGGTATGGACCATCCCTGCTGCGGGCGGGGCGTGAAGCGGACCCGGCGTGCCTGCTCTCGAAGGACGAACGAAATCATGATCATGCGGCGGATGGGTGCGGTCTTCCTGGCCGGTGGATTGTCTGTGCTGGCGGGGCTCGGCGCTCATGCGGCGAGCGGGTCGAGCGCCCTGCCGCCGCCCGATCCGACCGCCAAGAACTTGACGCCCTACATGATCCAGCTGCGCGCTTTCGACGCCTGCCTGGTGACGCAGTCGCGCCTGATGAGCACGACGCGCGAGGCAGTCCACACGCCCTGCAGCTGCTACGCCAAGGGCACGGTCGGTTCGATGACCAAGGACGAGCTCCAGGCGTTCCGCGACACCGGCTATTTCAACGATTCGGCCCGCGCGAAGGGGCTCGGCTTCATTGACCAGTGCAAGCTCAAGCGGCCGGTCTGAGCAGCTCCGACGACGGGAAGAAGCGCTCCCGCATCCGCGTCGCATAGGCGACGAGGCTCGGGCGCGCTTCGACCAGTCCCCGGAACGGCGAATCGAACAGCGGCCCCAGCCCCGCGATCATGAAAGCGCCGAGCGCGGCATCGCCGCCGGCCGGCGCCTCGCCGCCGAGAAAGGCGCGCTCGCCCAGGATCGGGACGATCGCATCGAGCGCGCGCTCGGCCAGCACCATCTTGTCGGCCTGGCTGTGCCGGCCCATGCCATGCCCATGGAGGCTCCGGCGCACCTGGCGTCTGACCAGTGCGCAGACGAGCGGGCGCAGCGGCGCCGGAACGGCCTTGAAGAAATGCACCGGGCCGCGCGCGAAATTGGCATCGTCCATCCAGCGCTCGTCGACCACGATCCAGTAGATCTGCTCCTCCAGCATCTTCTCGACGGCCCAGAGGGTGCCGCGCCGTTCGGCATCCAGCCCCTCATCGAAGCCGATGCCGTGCCGGCTTTCGAGATGGAAGCGGATGAAGCTCGAATCGGCGATGGTGACACCGTCATCGACGATCAGCGGCAGCTTGTGCTTCGGTGCGCGGCGCAGATCGCCGCCCGCCCGTCGGTAGGGCAGTCCGGACATCTTCAGCAGGATCTCGGCCTTGATGCAGAACGGGCTCGCATCGGGCAGCCCGAAAGCCGGCCCGAAACTGTGCAGCGTGATCATGCTCGCCTCCCGGATCGTCGGATCGTGATGTCGGATGCTACTGACACGCTGCTGACAGGAGTTGTCAGCAGCGCTAGAGCATTGTGGCATCGCTGAAGCCGAAGCGGGAACCGTCGATATGCAGCGCGCCGAACGATTGCTCGACATGATCCAGAGCCTGCGGCGCCGGCGCCGGCCCGTCACGGCCGAAACGCTGTCCTCCGAACTCGATGTCTCCGTCCGCACCGTCTATCGCGACATCGCCGCGCTGGTGCGCCAGGGGGTGCCGGTGCGCGGCGAGGCCGGCATCGGCTATGTGCTCGACGCCGGGTTCGACCTGCCGCCGCTGATGCTGTCGCCCGACGAGATCGAGGCCGTGCTTGTCGGCATGCGCTGGCTCGGCGAGCGGGCCGACCCCGTGCTGGCGCGCGCCGCGGAGGATGTCGTCAGCAAGGTCGCGGCCGTGCTGCCGCCGCATCTGCGGCCGATCCTGCTCGACGGTGCGCTGTTCGCCCCGGCCTATGGCCGCGACGCGCCGGTCGACCAGGTCGATGTCGCCGCCGTGCGCGCCGCCATCCGCCAGGGTCGCAAGCTGGAGATGCGCTACCGCGACGAGAGCGGCCAGGACACGCAGCGCATGATCTGGCCGATCGGCATGACCTTCTATGAGCGGGTCCGCGTCGTCATCGCCTGGTGCGAGCTGCGCGAGGCCTTCCGCCACTTCCGGACCGACCGCATGAGCGATCTCGTCGCGCGCGAGGAGCGCTATCCGGCGAGGCGCGCCGATCTCTTCCGTCGCTGGCAGAAGGAAGACGAGGCCCGCAGTCGCGAGGATTGCGAGCGGCGCCAGGCAACGGCGCAGCAGGATCAATCCGCGCAGCAAGAAACAACCGCGCAGCGGGACGAAACGGCCCGGTCCGGCGCGACGAGGCTCAGCGCCTGACGACCGCTCCGTCGATCAGCGCGACGCGGCCGGCTGCGACCTCGGCCAGCGCGCGCGGATAGAGCAGGTGCTCCTGCACCAGTACGCGCGCCGACAGCGTGTCCTCGTCGTCGCCCGGCAATACCGGCACCTTCGCCTGCATGATCACCGGGCCGGCATCGAGTTCCGGCACGACGAAATGCACGCTGCAGCCATGCTCGGCGACGCCGGCTTCCAGAGCCTGGCGGTGTGTATGCGTGCCCTTGAACAGCGGCAGCAGCGACGGGTGGATGTTGATCAGCCGGCCTTGCCAGCGCCGCACGAACCACGGCGTCATGATCCGCATGAAGCCGGCCAGCACGACGAGGTCGATCTGGTTGACCCGCAGGACCTCGTCCATCGCACGCTCGAAGGCTTCGCGATCCTTGTTGAAGGCGCGGTGATCGACGGTCGCGGTCGCGATGCCGAAGGCCTTCGCACGGTCGAGCCCGCCGGCGCCCGGCACATTGGAGAGCACCAGCGCGATCTCGGCCGGGAAGCCCTCGACATGGGCCGCCTCGACCAGCGAGACCATGTTGGAGCCGCGCCCCGAGATCAGGATCCCGACGCGCGGGCGCGAGGCCGCCATCGTCACAGTACGAGCTTGCCGCGGTAGGCGACCTGCTCCTCGCCCTCGGCCACGGGCACGATCTCGCCCAGCCTGACGGGCGCCTCGCCGGCCGCGACCAGTGCGGCGGCGACCTCGTCGGCCTTGGCGGCCTCTGCGGCGACGATCATGCCGATGCCGCAGTTGAAGGTGCGCAGCATCTCGCGCTCGGCGACGCCGCCGACCTTGGCGAGCCAGCCGAAGACGGGCGGCACGGGAATGGCCGCAAGGTCGAGCGAGACGCCCAAGCCCTCCGGCAGCACGCGCGGAATGTTGTCGGGGAAGCCGCCGCCGGTAATATGGGCCAGCGCCTTGATGCCGGTGGTCGCCTTGATCGCGGCGAGCAGCGGCTTGACGTAGATCCGCGTCGGCACGAGCAGGGCTTCGGCGAGGCTGGTTTCGCTCGCGAAGGGGGCTGGCGCGTCCCAGCCAAGCCCGCTCAGCGCGACGATGCGCCGGACCAGCGAATAGCCGTTGGAATGGACGCCCGAGGAGGGCAGGCCGAAGACGACGTCGCCGGGTTCGAGATCAGCGCGCGGCAGGAGCGAGCCGCGCTCGGCCGCGCCGACCGCGAAGCCGGCGAGATCGTAGTCCTTCTCGGCATACATGCCGGGCATCTCGGCCGTCTCGCCGCCGATCAGGGCGCAGCCGGCCTGGCGGCAGCCATCGGCGATGCCACGCACGATCTCGACGCCGACCTTGGGGTCGAGCTTGCCGGTGGCGTAGTAGTCGAGGAACAGCAGCGGCTCGGCGCCCTGCACGATCAGGTCGTTGACGCACATCGCGACGAGGTCGATGCCGATCGTCGCATGCAGTCCGCTCTCGATCGCGATCTTGACCTTGGTGCCGACGCCGTCATTGGCCGCGACCAGGATCGGATCCTTGAAGCCGGCCGCCTTGAGGTCGAAGAGCCCGCCGAACCCGCCGATCTCGGCATCCGCTCCAGGCCGGCGCGTCGCCCGCACCAGCGGCTTGATCTGGTCGACCATGGCGTTGCCGGCGTCGATGTCGACACCCGCCTGCGCATAGGTCAATCCGTTCGCGCCCGGCTTGCTCATCTCGTTTCCGCCTTCGATTTCCGTTCGCGCGAGCGATAGGGAAGCGGGCGGCGCCTTGCAAGGCGTCTTGGCGCTATGAGCGGCGAAACCCTCTGAGAACTCGCCGCGCCGTCTCGTCAGCGCAACGTCGCGAGCTTGCCGCCGGCGCGCAGGAAGCGGGTCGGGTCGACCGGCTCGTCGTTGACGCGGGTCTCGTAATGGAGATGCGGCCCGGTCGAGCGCCCCGTGGTGCCGACGCGGCCGACGACGGTCCCGGTCGTTACGCTCTGGCCGACCGACGCCAGGATCGCCGACATATGGGCGTAACGCGTGGTGATGCCGTTGGCGTGCTCGATCTCGACCATGTTGCCGTAGCCGCCGGTATATTCCGCCGTGACGACCTTGCCCGGCGCCGTGGCGCGGATCGGCGAGCCGGTCTCGGCCCGGAAGTCGACGCCGGTATGCATGGCGGGGCTGCGCGTGAACGGATCGACGCGGTAGCCGTAGTTCGAGGTGAAATCGACGTCGCCGGCCATCGGCTTGGCGAGCGGCAACTGCTCGACCAGCCCGCGCAGCCGCATCACCGCCGAGATGCGCGGCTGTAGCGCGCTCAGCGTCGCCTCGAAGGGGCCGGCCGCGGGATCGATCGTGAAGGGAACGAAGGGGCCGCCGACACCCTTGGCGACGCTGCTCTGGGCGGCGAGACGGTCGGGATCGAGGCCGGTCTCGGAGAGGGCGCCGCGCAGGCGCTTCTGCGATTCCGCGAGCGTCTCGTCCATCTCCTTCAGCGCGGCGAGCTGGGCACCTGTGGTGTTGGCGATGGCGCGGTCGAGACGGGTGAGGGCGGCATCGACGCGCTGCGCCGGCGGCTGCACCTCGGCCTCGCCTGACTTCCAGGGCGCGTTCTGGTTCTCGTTGGCGCCGCGCAGCACGGGAGAATCGAGCGCAGGCGTCGGCTTCGTCGGCATGATCGGGGCGAAGCTGGTGACGCCCGAGGCCCGGACCGGCTCTTCCGGCTTGATCATGCGCGGACGCAAGGGAGCCTTGGGCGCCGTCACGATGCCGCCGGTTTGGAGCGTGTCGGCGAGCGCGGTGACGAGGGACTGCCGCGATTCCAGCTCGGCCTGCCGTGTCGCCAGCTCGTCGACGCGGGCCTCGACGCCGTCCTGGTCGAGCAGGGCACGGCTGGCGAGGCGGTCGACATCGGCGCGCAGCGCGGCAATCCGGTCCTCATAGGCATATTGGCGAGTGGTCTCGCGGGCGATCAGCCGGGCGGCGAGGTCGTCCTTGCTCAGGATGTACCAGCCCGCCGCGCCGCTGCCTGCGGTCGTCAGCGCCAGCCATGCCAGGCCGGCCAGCACAGTCGAGCGGCGGATCGTATACGTCTTCTGCGTGACCAGCCCGGTGACTGGGAGGGCGGGGCCTGTCGAGACGGAATGTGTCATGTACGCGGGACCGGAAAGTTACGCTGCCGATACCGTCATGAGACATCGTTAAGGTTAATCTTTCGCAAAGCCGGCCCCGGGCCGTCACAAATCCTTCGCGGCCGCCAGCACCTCTTCGGCGTGGCCCGGCACTTTCACCTTGCGCCAGATCCGCGCGATCTTGCCGTCGCGATCGATCAGGAAGGTGGTCCGTTCGACGCCCATATAGCTGCGCCCATACATGCTTTTCTCGACCCAGATGCCATAGTCCTGCAGCGCGTTCTGTTCCTCATCGGCGACGAGCGCGAAATCGAGCCCGTGCTTGGCCTTGAATTTGTCGTGACGCTTCACCGGATCGGGCGAGATTCCGACGATCTCGGTGTCCGCCGCGGCGAAGTCCTTGCGCAGGCCGTTGAAGGCGATGGCCTCCTGCGTGCAGCCCGGCGTGTCGTCCTTGGGATAAGCGTAAAGCACGAGCTTGCGGCCCGTGAAGTCCGACAGCGACAGCGTGCCGCCCCCGTCGCGCCCGAGTGTGAAATCGGGGGCCCGATCACCTTCTGCCAAGCTTGCCTGCAAAGCCATTGATTCGCCTTCCTTTCGTCGCCTTCGCCTTCCATGGGCCAGCGCGGGTTCAAGCGCCATGATAGAGTGCGGCAGGGCCGGGGCCAAAACCCCGCCTTGCCGAATCGCCTGGCCCGGCTGCATCGACAGGCCAGATCGCCGCTTCAAGGACGGCACTGACCATCGCAGTCATACGGCGCCGAACCCGAAGCGGATCATTTGCCCGAGAGGACCGAGAAGGCCTTGCTGGACCAGGACGCGAACAAGCCGGATGCCGCTTCAGCATCGACCGCGATGCCGGACGGGCCCGACTGCGACGTGGCCGAGGTCAAGCGGCGCGCCAAGGCGGGCCTCGTCACCATCGCGGTCGCGGTGGTGGTCGCCGTGCTGACTCTGGCCGGTGCTGCTGCGACGCTGCTCGTCACCGGCCTCGTTCCGCTGTCGGGACTGGAAGGCCGCATCTCCGACGCCATCGAGGAGCGTCTGGGGCACGATTGGAAGGTCGAGGCCGCCGCCGCCGAACTCGGCCGCATCGACGGGCATTCGCAGCTTCGTGTGCGGCAGGTCTCGTTTCGCCACAAGAGCGGCGCCGCCATCCGCGCGCCCGAGGCGATTCTCGGCTATGAGCCGATGGCCCTGCTGCGCGGTGAGATCAGGCTGACCTCGGTCGATCTCAGGGGCGTCAATGTGCGTCTCGGCGTCAACAAGGACGGCGCGCTGATCGTCAATGCCGATTCGGCTCCGGCCGAGACGCCGCCGCCCTCGACACTGCCCGATGCGGCCCAGTGGAACGCCTTCACCGGCATCATGGCGGCGATTTCGACGCTGGCGCAGGGCGACGGCCTGCTGGGCGCGCTGGAGACGGCCGGCATGAACGGTGCCCGTCTGTCGCTGGTCGATCCCGACGGCCGCCAGAAGGCCGGTTTCGAGGATGTCGAGATCCGCCTGACCCGGACTGGCGAGCGCGGCACGCGCCTGACCGTGAAGGGGCGCACTGGCCAGCGCTGGAAGGAGCTCGCGATCGATCTGTCGAGCCAGGCGGACGGCACGCAGCGCGCCGACATCGACATCGTCCGCTTCGAGCCGGCCGAGGTCGTCGCGCTCGCGCTCGGCACGGGCGGACTCTCGATCGAGGGGCTGCCGGTGCGCGGCAAGGCGAGCCTCAGCCAGTCGCCCGACGGTCGCAAATCGATTGAGGCGCGGATCGACGTGCTGCCGGGAGTCATCCGCTTCCCAGACAGCCCGATGCCGCCGATCGCCGTCGACGCGGCCCATCTCGAACTGGCGAGCAGCGGCGATCTCTCCGTCATCGAGGTGAAGTCCGTCGAACTCAATGCCGGGGCGACGCGCCTGAAAGGCACCGGCAGCCTGCGGGCCGATGGCGGCGCCTGGCGCACGAGCCTCGCGGCGAAAGGCGAGGTCGCGGGCGTCGATGCCGACCCCCCGGTCACGATCGATGCCCTCGCGGCCGAGCTCAGGATCGATCCCCGCACCAGCGAGGCCTTGATCGAATCGATGTCCGTGCAGGGGCCGGCGATCCGCGCCGAGGGGCGCGGGTTGGTGCAGCAGGTCGGCGCCTCGCCGCTGCAGCGCTTCTCGATCACCGCCACGGATTCCGACCCGCGTGCGGCGCTGGCGCTGTGGCCGCGCTGGACCTCGCCGGACGTGCACGGCACGCTTTCGCGTCAGCTCGTCAGCGGGCGCCTCGCCTCCTTGCAGGTCGACATGGATCTCGCCGCCGAGGATCACGCCCGGCTGATGCAGGGTGCGGGCATCCCCGACGACGCGCTCTCCGTCGTCGTCGATGCCTCGCAGGTGCGCTTCCTGCCCGGCCCCGGCCTGCCTTTGCTGATCGACGCCAGCGTCACCGGCAGGACGACGGGGCGCACCGTCAAGCTCGCGATCAGCAAGGCGACGGCCGATCTCGGCAATGGCCGGCAGCTTCAACTCAGCGAGGGCAGCTTCGACATCGCCGAGACCTGGGTAAAGCGCACGCCGGCGCGCGCGTCCTTCCGCACGACCGGATCGATGGAGGCGCTGACCGCGCTGTTCGCCTTTCCGGCGCTGAAGGAGTTCGCGCCGGGCGGGATCGATCCGGCCAGCCTGCGCGGCAGCAGCGACCTCAAGAGCGTCGTAAATCTGGCCCTCGTCGACGATCCGCAGCCGGGCGAGATCGTCGTCACCAGCACGGGCACGCTGACCGGCGTCGCCTCCGACACCCTGCTCGGCACCGAGAAGCTCGACGGCGGCAACCTGACCGTCAATGCCGACCGCAACGGTGTCCAGTTGCGCGGCGAGGCCCGCGTCGGCGGCGACCGGGCCCAGGTCGAAATCCGGCAGGATGCGCGCGGCAAGGGCGAGGCGAACCTGTCGCTGATGCTCGACAATGCCGCACGGCAAAAGCGCGGGCTGGGCCCCGAGGCCGGCATCAACGGCCCGATCCAGGTGCGGGTGACCAAGGCGCTCGGCCGCGGCGTGGACACGCCGCCGCGCGTCGAGACCGACCTGACCAAGGCTTCGCTCGAAGGCGTGTTCCCGGGGTTGAGCAAGCCGGCCGGCCGGGCCGCGAAGCTCACCTTCAACTACATCGCCGATGCGGACGGGCCCGATCTCGACGATCTCCTGTTCGACTCCAATCCGATCCTGATCCGCGGCAAGGTCGAATTGAACCGCCAAAACGGCTTCGAGAGCGCCAGCCTGTCGCAGCTTCGGCTTTCGGCCGGCGACAATCTCAAGGTCGATGCCAGGCGCGACGGCAACCTGACCAGGCTCGTCATCCGCGGCGCCGTCGCCGATGTGCGGCCCTTCATCCGCGACCTCCAGTCGGCATCGGGTCCGGCCGCGCCGCGCGGCGACAAGGCGGCAAAGAGCGGCGATCTCGACGTCGATCTCGAAGTGCCGATCCTGACCGGGTTCAACAACGAGGCGATCACCAACGCCACGCTCAAGCTCTCGAAGCGCGGCGGCGAATTGCGCGCGATTGCCTTCCAGGGGCGGATCGGCCGGGCGGAGGTCACGGCCAAGCAGGCATCGCGGCAGGGCGAGGCGGCGGGCGGGCTGATCGTGCAGTCGGAGAATGGCGGCGCGCTGCTGCGCTTCGTCGACCTCTACCGCCGGGCCCATGGCGGCGATCTCGTCCTCAATCTCGGCCCGGGCGACAGCCGCCAGAGCGGCGAGCTCCTGTTCCGCAACTTCGTGGTGCGCGATGAGCCGGCCTTGCGTCGCGTCGTCGGCGAGCAATCGGTGCAGGCGCTCTCGGGCGACCGGGCCGGCAGTACCGCGCCGCCCGCGCCGATCAATGTCAGCGAGGTCGCCTTCATCAAGCTGCGGGCGGAGTTCACCCGCTCCGCCAGCCGCCTCGATGTCTCCGACATGGTGATCTGGGGCCAGCAGGTCGGGTTCACCTTGCAGGGCAATGTCGATTACGGCCGTGACCGGGTCGATATCGGTGGCACCTTCGTGCCGGGTTACGCTTTCAACAACGCCTTCGCGCAGGTGCCGGTGGTCGGCGCCTTGCTCGGCGGCGGCAGCCAGTATGGCGGGCTCTTCGCCGTCAATTTCCGGATCGCGGGCGCGGCGAGTGCGCCGACCATGTCGATCAACCCGCTCTCGGCGATCGCGCCTGGAATCCTGCGCCGCTTCGTCGACCCGCTCGGTGGCGCGCCGGCGCAGAGGCCGGTGCAGCCGCCCACGCGATAGGCGGGGCGGCGAGCGATTTCTTCAAACGAAATTTTGCGCGGCGCTGTTCCATTTGAGCGCCATAAAGGCGGGACGGGCGTTCAGCGCCCGCCTGAGGGTGCGCAGGCGCTCCAACCAGGGCGGCAAACCGATCTGGAGCAGCGCTTCATAAGGATTTCCGCTTTGCAAGGCCGACTGCAAGCGCGGCCATGTCATGTTCCTGCCGCCGCGGCCGTGATGCAGGATGTCGGCAATGACGCAGCATTCCCGCGCGGCAAGCCCATCGATGCCCAGGCGCCTGTCGGCTCGCAGCATGAAGTCGCGAAACGTCGCGATCATCTGGTCGACCTGGGTCTTGCGCGCCGAGGCGGAGGCCGCCGTCCAGTGGATCAGCTTGGCGGCAGCGATGACCTCCGAGTCCTGGACCTCGTCGAGCCCGGGATTGAGGTAGTTCATCAGCGCCTGGGTCGAACTCTCGGTTTCGAGCGGCACCGCCGAAACGCCGTCCTCCGAGCGATGGATGAGGCCGCCGATCACGGCAAGGTGCGGAAAATAGTCGCTCGCCTCCGGCAGGCCAAGCATCGCCCTGAAATAGCGGACGAAATCGCCCCCGGGAACATGCGCGGCGAACTGACCGAACCCGAAGGTGAAGGCCGCGCGATCATAGGTGTTCAGCGTCAGGAAGTTGCGCCCTTCGCAGAGCGCGGTCGGCTCGATGAAATGCGCCCAGAAGCCGCTTTGGCCTTCAAAATCCGTCGCGACGAAATTCCGTTTCTCCAGCTTCGCGCCGCTGAAGATGTTGTACAGCCCGATATTGCCCTCATAAGGCACGCGCCGGCCCACGAAGAACGGCTTGTCGGCGCCTGCCCTGCATGAGAAGTCGTTGCCGGTCCTGAGAATCGTGAACAGCAAAGCCATCGCCACCCCCCATTCGGTGCCCCTCGCCAAGCGGAAGGGGTACTCGAATTTGGCATGGTAGGGCGTAGTTATGCAACCTGAGATTGCGGCCCGTGGATTATTCCGGCCGCAGCAGGACGTGCTTCTTCTTGCCGAAGGAGAGCTTGACCGCGCCCTCGGCCGTGAGGTCGCCGCCACCGAGCATGGCGCGCTCATCGCTCACCAGCAGGTCGTTGATGCGCAGGCCACCGGCCTTGACCTGGCGGCGCGCCTCACCCGTCGAGGGCACGAGACCTGCCTTGACGAAGGCGCTCAGCACGCCGAGCCCGGCATCGAATTCGGCGCGCGCCATCGAGACGCTTGGCAGGTCGGCAGCCAGCGAGCCTTCCTCGAAGGTCTTGCGCGCGGTCTCCGACGCGGCTTCTGCCGCGGCGCGACCATGCAGAATGGCGGTGACCTCGGTCGCCAGAACCTTCTTGGCCTCGTTGATCTCGGCGCCTCCGAGAGCCGCAAGCTTTGCGATCTCGGGCAGCGGCAGCGTCGTGTAGAGCTTCAGGAAGCGCTCGACATCGGCGTCCTCGGTGTTGCGCCAGAACTGCCAGAACTCGTAGGCGCTCATCAGGTCGGCGTTAAGCCAGACCGCGCCCGAGGCCGTCTTGCCCATCTTGCCGCCAGACGCGGTCGTCAGCAACGGCGAGGTCAGGGCGTAGAGCTGGACATTGCTCATGCGGTGGCCGAGATCGATGCCGTTGATGATGTTGCCCCATTGATCGGAGCCGCCCATCTGCAGGATGCAGCCTGTGCGCTTGTTCAGCTCGACGAAATCATAGGCCTGCAGGATCATGTAGTTGAATTCGAGGAAGGACAGCGACTGCTCGCGGTCGAGCCTCGTCTTGACGCTGTCGAAGGACAGCATCCGGTTGACCGAGAAGTGCCGGCCGACATCGCGCAGGAATTCGAGATAGTTCAGCCCGAGCAGCCAGTCGGCGTTGTTCATCATCGTCGCCGCGCCGTCGAAATCCAGATAGTTCGCGAAGACGCGCTTGATGCCTTCCAGATTGCGCTCGATATCGGCAACCGTCAGCAGCTTGCGCGATTCCTCCTTGAAGGAGGGGTCGCCCACCATCGTCGTGCCGCCGCCCATCAGCGCGATCGGCTTGTGGCCGGTCGCCTGCATCCAGTGCAGCATCATGATCTGGATCAACGAGCCCGCATGCAGCGAGGTCGCGGTCGCATCGAAGCCGATATAGGCCGAGATCGGCCCCTTGACGGCCGCCGCATCGAGCCCCTCCGGATCGGAGATCTGGTGGACGAAGCCGCGCTCGGAGAGCGTCTGCAGGAAATCAGATTTGAAGGCGGTCATGGGGCAACTCGGTGGTTCGGGAGGCTCGCTCTGTCGTCATGGTCGGGCTTGTCCCGACCATCCACGTCTTCGCTGATGGGGCTCGGCGTTCGGGACGTGGATACTCGCCACAAGGGCCGGCACGACGTCGAGGGGCCGATGCCTGGGCTCAGGCCTGTTCCTGCTCGCTCTTCAGGATTTCCGGCCCGACCATGCGGTCGAGATAGGCGCCGACCTGCTCCATCAGCACATCGACCTTGCCGTCGAAGAAATGGTTGGCGCCCTCGACCACGGTATGCTCGATCTGGATGCCCTTCTGCGTCTTCACCTTCTCGATCACCGCCATCACCTCCTTGACGGGGGCGACGCGGTCCTCGGAACCGTGCACGAACAGGCCCGAGGACGGGCAGGGCGCCAGGAACGAGAAATCATAGCGGTTCGCCATCGCGGCGATCGACAGGAAGCCCTCGATCTCCGGCCGGCGCATCAGGAGCTGCATGCCGATCCAGGCGCCGAAGGAGACGCCGGTGATCCAGCAGCTCTTGGCCTCGGGATTCAGCGCCTGCATCCAGTCGAGCGCCGCGGCGGCGTCCGAAAGCTCGCCGGCGCCATGGTCGAAATGGCCCTGGCTGCGGCCGACGCCACGGAAGTTGAAGCGCAGCGCCGAGAAGCCCCGGTTCACGAAGGTGTAGAACAGGTTGTAGACGATCTGGTTGTTCATCGTCCCGCCGAATTGCGGGTGCGGGTGCAGGATGATGGCCAGCGGCGCGCCGCGCTTCTTGGCGGGCTGGTAGCGGCCCTCGATCCGGCCGGCCGGTCCGTTGAAAATCACCTCGGGCATCGTCTTGTCGCCTTTTGTTGGGTCGGGGCCTGGAACGACCCGCCAAAAGCCGGCATCACGCCGCCGATTGGCCCGGTCACCCTTGACGGCCCCGCCGCTCGCGCCCTACATCAAGCGCTTAGAATGGTTCTAACGGCCGTGAACAAGTCGGGAACATACAGGCAGTTCGCCGTTTCGGCGTTGCCGCTTGCCCCCTTCGCGACCGGTTCGGACGGGCGGCTATAGCACGGCGCAGGGGTGCGAATTCAAGCATTTCGTGCCGGCCGCCCGCGAAGAGGCAAGTTGGGGTTCACCCGGGCCAGCAACCGGGCAAGATGGAGCAACCGTGATCGCGTCCGCCCGCGCCTATCTCGACCATAACGCCACCACCCCGGTTCGTCCCGAGGTGGCGCAGGCGATGGCGCGCGCGCTGGCAATGCCGGGCAACCCCTCCTCGGTGCATGCCGAGGGCAGGGCCGCCCGCGCCGCGGTGGAGCGGGCCCGCGAGCAGGTTGCCGCGCTGGTCGGCGCCAAAGCCACCAACGTCGTCTTCACCAGCGGCGGCACCGAAGCCAACGCCACGGTCCTCTCGCCCGGTTTGATGGATTGCGATGGCGGGCGCGATTGCGTGCGTACGCCGGCCACGCTGCTGCTGCATGGCGCGACGGAGCATCCCTGCGTGCGCGATGGCCACCGTTTCCCGGCGCATGCGGCCGAGACGATCCCCGTCGATGCGGACGGGCTCGTCGATCTCGCCTGGCTCTCCGCCCGGCTGGAGCGGCACATGGCCGAGCATCCGGGTGCTCGCGTGCTGGTCTCCCTGCATCTCGCCAATAACGAGACCGGCGTGATCCAGCCGCTAGCCGAGGTCGCGGCGATCACGAGGCGTTTTGGGGCCCTGCTGCACAGCGATGCGGTCCAGGCTGCCGGCAAGATCGCCATCGACATCGCGGCTCTGGGCGTCGATGTCCTGACCGTCTCCGCCCACAAGCTCGGCGGGCCGAAGGGCATCGGGGCCATCGTCTTCCGCACCGGCGCGCTCGAACTCGCCGACAAGCCCTTGCGCGGCGGCGGGCAGGAGCGTGGCTGGCGGGCCGGCACCGAGAACCTGCCGGGCATCGTCGGTTTTGGCACTGCGGCTGCCATCGCGAACGCTGCGCTCGCGTCCGAATCCGGACGCTTTACCGCGCTGCGCGACCGGCTCGAGGACGGCGTCCTCGCTCTGTCGCCGGATACCGTCATCTTCGGCCGTGCCGCGCCGCGCCTGCCCAACACCAGCGCCTTCGCGACGCCGGGCCTCACCGCTGAAACCACGTTGATCAAGCTCGATCTCGCCGGCGTCGCGCTGTCCTCCGGCTCGGCCTGCTCGTCGGGCAAGGTCCGGCGCTCGCATGTGCTGACCGCCATGGGCGTCGACCCTGCCATGAGCGCGGGGGCCTTGCGGGCATCGCTCGGATGGACCACCTCCGAAGCCGAGATCGAACATGTCCTTGCGGCCTACGCGAAAGCGCTGGCCAACCATCCGGATCGGAACGCTCGGGCTGCCGCCTGAAACGTTTCCGCACTACGAAGAACAGACCGGCGGGCCTTGAACCCGCGACAGGAGAGTAGAAAATGGCAGCGGTCCAGGAGACCATTGATCAGGTCAAGTCGATTGACGTGACCGAGTACAAATACGGCTTCGTCACCGAAATCGAGGTCGACAAGCCCGCCAAGGGCCTGACCGAGGACACGGTGCGCTACATCTCGGCGCGCAAGAACGAGCCGGAATGGATGCTCGAATGGCGCCTCGACGCCTTCCGTCGCTGGAAGACGATGACCGAGCCGGCCTGGTCGCGCGTGCAGTACCCGCCGATCGACTATCAGAACATCTACTACTACGCCGCGCCGAAGAAGGGCGCTTCGCCGAAGTCGCTCGACGAGGTCGATCCGGCGATCCTGGATGCGTACAAGAAGCTGGGCATCCCGCTGAGCGAGCAGGAAATCCTGGCTGGCGTAGCGCCTGAGAACCGCGTCGCGGTCGATGCGGTGTTCGACTCGGTCTCGGTCGTCACCACCTTCAAGAAGGAGCTGGCCCAGGCTGGCGTGATCTTCTGCTCGATCTCGGACGCGATCCAGGAGCATCCGGAGCTGGTCAGGAAGTACCTCGCCACGGTCGTCCCGGTGACCGACAACTATTTCGCCACGCTGAACTGCGCCGTCTTCACCGACGGCTCCTTCGTCTACATCCCCAAGGGCGTGCGCTGCCCGATGGAGCTGTCGACCTATTTCCGCATCAACGAGCAGAACACCGGCCAGTTCGAGCGCACGCTGATCATCGCCGACGAGGGCGCCTATGTCAGCTATCTCGAAGGCTGCACGGCACCCAAGCGCGACGAGAACCAGCTCCATGCCGCGGTGGTCGAGCTGATCGCGCTCGACGATGCCGAGATCAAGTACTCGACGGTGCAGAACTGGTATCCGGGCGATTCCGAGGGCAAGGGCGGCATCTACAACTTCGTCACCAAGCGCGGCGATTGCCGCGGCAAGAACTCCAAGATTTCCTGGACGCAGGTCGAGACCGGCTCGGCGATCACGTGGAAATACCCGTCCTGCATCCTGCGCGGCGACGGCTCGCGCGGCGAGTTCTACTCGATCGCCGTGTCGAACGGCGCCCAGCAGGTCGATTCCGGCACCAAGATGATCCATCTGGGCAAGAACACGACGTCGAAGATCATTGCCAAGGGCATCGCGGCCGGCAAATCCGACTCGACCTATCGCGGCATGGTCTCGGCCCACCGCAAGGCGACCGGCGCGCGCAACTTCACCAACTGCGACTCGCTGCTGATCGGCGACCAGTGCGGCGCCCACACCATCCCCTATATCGAGGCCAAGACCGCGACCGCCGTCTTCGAGCACGAGGCGACCACGTCGAAAATCGGCGAGGACCAGATGTTCTACTGCCAGCAGCGCGGCCTCTCCGAGGAGGAGGCGGTGGCGCTGATCGTCAACGGCTTCGTCAAGGAGGTGCTGCAGCAGCTCCCGATGGAGTTCGCCGTCGAGGCGCAGAAGCTGATCACGATCTCGCTTGAGGGAAGCGTGGGGTGAGTGAACTCGAGAGGCTGGCTGCCGATATGAAGCAGGCGGATCGTCGTACTCAACGATGGATTCTTGCTCTTGTCGGCGGCTTTGTTCTCTCTCTTTTGGCGAGCCCCTTTTTTGACGGCCGCATAGTCCTATCGCTGCTAGCCGCGAACACCATCATCTGTGTGTTTGGAAGCTTCAAAGCGAGTTCGCGAAAGGACCGTGCCTTCGTTGAATACTGGAGAGCAGCCGGTTTGAATGATGAGCAGATTGCTCAAAAGCGCGAAAAATTTTACCCGACAGGATAGATGTGATGCTCGAAATTCGTAATCTCGTCGTCAAGATCGCCGACGAAGACAAGCAGATCCTCAACGGCCTCAACCTCACCGTCAACGACGGCGAGGTCGCGGCCATCATGGGCCCGAACGGCTCCGGCAAGTCGACGCTGAGCTATGTCATCGCCGGCAAGGAGGACTATGAGGTCCTCGACGGCGAGATTCTGCTCAATGGCGAGAACCTGCTGGAGATGGAGGCCGACGCCCGCGCCGCCGCCGGCGTCTTCCTCGCCTTCCAGTATCCGC
The DNA here is from genome assembly GCF_003046175.1 of Bosea sp. 124. Lineage (NCBI taxonomy): Bacteria > Pseudomonadati > Pseudomonadota > Alphaproteobacteria > Hyphomicrobiales > Alloboseaceae > Allobosea > Allobosea sp. 124. The sequence goes on along the minus strand of NZ_PZZM01000001.1, from coordinate 4,845,750 downwards.
TGGAGATCCCCGGCGTCGCCACCATGACCTTCCTCAAGGCGGCGATGAACGCCCAGCGCAAGGCGCGCGGCGAGGATGAGCTGCTGACGCCTGACTTCATCAAGAAGGTCAACGCGGCGGCCGATGCCCTGAGCATCGACAAGGCCATGCTGCGCCGGCCGCTCAATGTCGGCTTTTCCGGTGGCGAGAAGAAGCGCATGGAAATCCTTCAGATGGCGCTGCTTTCGCCGTCCATGTGCATCCTCGACGAGACCGATTCCGGCCTCGATATCGATGCGCTGCGCATCGTCGCCGAGGGCGTCAACGCGCTGCGCGACAAGAGCCGCGGCTTCCTCGTCATCACCCACTACCAGCGCCTGCTCGACCACATCATCCCCGACACGGTCCACGTCATGTCGAAGGGCAAGATCGTGAAGACCGGCGGCAAGGATCTGGCGTTGGAGCTCGAGAAGAGCGGCTATGCGTCCTATGTCGAGGCGGCCTGAGATGGGCATCGTCACCCCGCTCAAGACCGCGGCTGAACAGCAGCTCGTCCAGCAATTCGCCGATATCAAGGCCGAGCTGCCGGGCGGTCCGGCCGTGCGCAAGCTGCGCGAGGATGCCTTCGCTGGCTTCGAGGCCAGAGGCCTGCCGCATCGCCGGCTCGAGACCTGGCGCTACACCGATCTGCGCAGCATGCTGCGCGAGGCTGCCCCGCTAGCGACGGGCCCCCGCACGCTCGATACGGCGCGGGTTAAGCTCGCCGAACTCGCCCTTGATGCGACGGTCGTCGTGCTCGTCGACGGCGCCTTCGTGCCCGAGCTGTCCTCTCTGGAGGGGCTGCCCGAGGGGCTCTCCGTGCAGACGCTGGCCGATGCGCTCGTCTCCGGTCGCGACGACCTGCCGAGCCTGCTCTCCGGTCCGTCCGTCGCTGCCGATGATAGCGGGCTGATGCTCAATGCGGCCCTGATGCGTGACGGTGCCTTCGTCGAGATCGCCGCCGGTGTCGTGCTTGAAAGGCCGATCGCGATCGTGCGCCTGTTCTCGGGCGAGACGGAGATTTCGGTTTATGGTCGCTCGGTCGTGCTCGTGGGCGACGGGGCCAAGGCGACGATCGTCGAGATCAACGCCTGCCTCGGCAAGGCGCCGCAGCAGCTTAACGTCGCGCTCGTCGTCGAGGCCGGCAACGAGACCGAGGTGGAGCATGTTCGGCTCCTGACGGATCAGTCGGAGGGTTCTGTCGGCATCTTCAGTCTGCTCGCCACGGTGGGCGGGAACGCGAAGTTCGACTCCTTCGCGCTGGTCTGCGACGCCGCCAAGGTCCGCCAGCAGTATTTCGTCCGCTATGCCGGCGAGCACACCGAAATCGGTCTGCGCGGCGTCAACCTGCTCGGCGGTTCCGAGCATTCCGACGTGACGCTGGTGATGGATCACGAGGTGCCGCATGGCACCAGCCGCGAGATGTTCAAGTCGATCATCGGCGGGGAGGGCACCGGCGTCTTCCAGGGTAAGGTCATCGTGCGCCAGCATGCGCAGAAGACCGATGGCAGCATGAAGAGCAATGCGCTGCTGCTGAACGACGGCGCGACCATGTTCAACAAGCCGGAGCTCGAAATCTTCGCCGATGACGTCGTCTGCGGCCATGGCGCGACCGTGGCGCAGATCGACGGCGAGCAGCTCTTCTACCTGATGGCGCGCGGCCTGCCGCGTCCGCAGGCCGAAGCGCTGGTGCTGCAGGCCTTCGCGGGCGAGGCGGTCGAATTCGTCCAGGACGAGACGCTGCGCGATCTTGTCATGGCCGAGATCGAGGCCTGGCTCGGCGCGCGTGAAGCTTCCTCGGTCGTGAGTGCCATCTGATGCCCTACATCAATCTGCAGATCACCAAGGGCGCGACCCGCGCCCAGAAGGCCGAGATCGTGAAGGAATTCACGCAGACGCTGGTGCGCGTCCTCGGCAAGAACCCGCAGAACACCCATATCGTGATCCAGGAGATCGAGCGCGAGGATTGGGGCCATGGCGGCGAGCTCGTCGCCGACAAGGCCCCGGCCTCGCCGGGAAAAGCTTGATCGAAAGGCCTGAACCATGAACGCACTGGCGAAGCCCTATGATGTCTCGGAGATCCGCAAGGATTTCGCGATCCTGAGCCGGGAAGTCTACGGCAAGCCGCTGGTCTATCTCGACAACGCCGCCTCGGCCCAGAAGCCGGAAGTCGTCATCGAGGCGATGACCAGGCTGATGCGCGAGGACTACGCCAACGTCCATCGCGGCCTGCACTATCTCGCCAACGCCTCGACCGAAGCCTATGAGGCCGCTCGCGAAAGCGCCCGCCGCTTCCTGAATGCCGCCCATCTCGAGGAGATCGTCTTCACGCGCTCCTCGACGGGCTCGCTGAACACCGTTGCCTCCTCGCTCGGCCGCCATCTCCAGCTCGGCGAGGGTGACGAGATCATCCTCTCGATCCTGGAGCACCACTCCAACATCGTGCCCTGGCACTATTGGCGCGAGCGCCATGGCGCCGTGATCAAATGGGCGCCGGTCGACGAGGACGGCAATTTCCTGATCGAGGAATTCGAGAAGCTCATCACGCCGCGGACCAAGGTGGTGTCGCTGACCCATATGTCGAACGCGATCGGCACCATCGTCCCGATCGCCGAGGTCGCCGCGATCTGCCGCTCGCACGGCATTCCGCTGGTCGTCGATGGCAGCCAGAGCGCGGTCCACCTGCCGGTCGACGTGCAGGCGCTCGGCTGCGATTTCTATGCCTTCACCGGCCACAAGACCTATGGACCGACCGGCTCCGGCATCCTCTGGGGCAAGAAGGCGTGGCTGGACAAGCTGCCGCCCTATGAAGGCGGCGGCGAGATGATCGTCACCGTCACCGAAGACGCGGTCACCTATAACGACCCGCCGCACCGCTTCGAATCCGGCACGCCGGCGATCATCGAGGCGGTCGGCCTCGGCGCCGCGCTCGACTACATGATGGCGCTCGGCCGCGAGAACATCGCGGCCCATGAAGCCAGGCTCGGCGCCTACGCCATGCAGCGGCTCGGCGAGATGAACTCGATCCGCATCTTCGGCAAGGCCAGGGACAAGGGCGCCATCGTCGCCTTCGAGATGAAGGGCGCCCACGCCCATGACGTCGCGACGGTGATCGACCGGGCCGGTGTCGCCGTCCGGGCCGGAACCCATTGCGCCATGCCGCTTTTGGCACGATATGGGGTGACGTCGACCTGCCGAGCCTCGTTTGGCCTCTATAATACCATGGACGAGGTCGATAAGCTCGTCGAAGCCCTGCAAAAGGCCGAGAGCCTGTTCGCCTGAGTAGGATTGGTAAAGCCATGACCGACATCACCGAAGAGCTGAAGCCGAATGCCCCGACCATGGGCGCCGGCGCCGGCCTGCCCCCGGAAGAGATCGACCGCCTGACCGACGACATCGTCGCGGCGCTGAAGACGGTCTACGATCCGGAAATCCCCTCCGACATTTACGAGCTCGGCCTGATCTACCGCGTCGACATCGCCGACGACCGCCAGGTCACGATCGACATGACGCTGACGGCGCCGGGCTGCCCTGTCGCGGGCGAGATGCCGGGCTGGGTCGAAAACGCGGTCAGCACCGTTCAGGGCGTCGCCTCCGTGACCGTCAACATGACCTTCGACCCGCCCTGGGACCAGTCGCGCATGTCCGACGAGGCGAGGGTCGCGCTCGACATGTGGTGAGCGAACCGCTCTGCGAACTCTACTCCGGCGGCCGTCCGACGCCGTTTTCTGCGCTTCCGGTGCTCACGGACATCAGTCCGTTCCGCTCCGGTTCTCGAAAGCCGCGCCAGCCGACTCACCGGAGCGCGTTTTCAGAGAGCCTCGGCTTTGAGTGAGCCTCTCGGCTGACGCAGGCGATCGCATCTCGTGATCGATCGCATCTGCGAGCTTCATTATCCCGCCGCCTGAATCGGTGGCATCAAGGCGGCCGGGCCGCGCGTTATCCGCGCGGTGGGGAGCCAGTCATGCGCAAATTCGCCTATGAGACCGTCGACGTCTTCACCGAACAGCGCTTCGGCGGCAACCAGCTCGCGGTCTTCACCGATGCCCGCGGCCTGAGCGACGCCGAGATGCAGTCGCTCGCTGCCGAGATGAACTACAGCGAGACGACCTTCGTGCTGCCTCCGGCCGATCCGGCTCATACGGCGCGGGTGCGCATCTTCCATCGCACCGCCGAAATGCCCTTCGCCGGACACCCCAATGTCGGCACCGGCTTCGTGCTCGCACGCCATGGCCGCGACCGGGACGGCGTGCTGCGCTTCGAGGAGATCGCCGGCCTCGTCGAGGTCAGGATCGCCAGCGGCCCGGATGGCGAGGTCACGGGTGCGACGATCGCCGCGCCGCAGCCGCTCTCGACCGGCATCGAACTTCCGGCAGACGCCATCGCGGCCTGCGCCGGCCTCGACACCGCCGATGTCGTCGTCGGGGCCCACAGGCCGATCCAGGCCTCCGTCGGCGTGCATTTCGTCCTGGCCGAGGTGCGAGCCGACTCGCTGGGCCGCGCGCGACCGGACATCGCGGCCTTTCAGGCGCTGGAGCAGGCTTTTCCGGCCCTGCAGGGCCGGCTCTCGCTGTTCATCTATGTCCGCGACGGCGCGCAGATCCGGGCGCGCATGTTCGCTCCGCTGTCCGGCACCTGGGAGGACCCCGCCACCGGCAGCGCCAGCGCCACGCTGGCTGCCCTCCTGCTCTCGCTCGACGGCGGTGACAGCGCGGCCTTCTCGCTGACGCAGGGCGTCGAGATGGGCCGCCCGAGCCAGTTGCGGGTCACTGCCCGGCGCGGCGCGGACGGCATCCGCGCGACGGTCGGCGGCTCCTGCGTGCCGGTCTTTCGCGGCGAGGCGTTGCTTTAGGCGATCAGAAACGCATTTGCCTGAACGCGTCGTCCGGGGCGCAGCGCAGCGAAGGCCCGGGACGCATTCCCGAACCTTTCTGGTTGATGCTCCGGAATGGGTCACGGATCGGTGCCGCTTCGCGGCTTGTCCGGGACGACGCGCACAAGAGTTCAAAGTCGCCGGGAACTGGTTTGAACGTCTAGCCCCAGCTCTGCCCGCACACGCCTTGTCAGCTTGCCCGCGACCAGCCTGTGGCTCTCCCGCAGATAGTCCTGCAGGGCCGCGTCGGGCATGGCCTCGTCCGTCAGGCGCTGGATCCAGCTCATGCCGCGCGAGGCGAGGTAGGGCGCCGGACGCAGGCCCGGCTGCTCCTTCAGGATGTCGAAGCTCGCCCAGGAGCATTTGAAGGTGATGGACAGCGCCACGCCGTCATCGGTGCGGGCGATCGCGAAGACCTTGTCGCCAACCTTCCAGACATGCGCGCCGCCCCACTGCACGACCATATGCGTCGCGGGGAGGGCGGCACAGAATGCGGTGTAGCCGTCGAGCGTCATGACACGGCCCGGGCGCTGTTGTGCATCAGTAGCTCTCGGCGTCGATGCCATGGGCGGCCGCGGCGGCCCTGATCTGCGACCAGGTCTCGTCGTCGAGCGGGATGCCGCTTTCGCCGCGCTCGATCCGGACGGCGCGCTCCTTCTCGCCCGGCGTCAGCACCGGGTTGGCCTCGTCTTGCGGGCGCGCGGCGCGGACGAAGGCGAGATAGCTCTCGATCCGGCTCCGGCGCAGCCCGGCATCGGGCTCGAGCCTTGCCGGATCGATCAGCACGCCGAAGAGGGAATTGATGATCCAGCTCTTCGCCGGTTTCTGGTCGATGCGCGCGGCCCCCATCAGCCCGGCCGAGAGCAGCTCCGCGATCAGCGAGAGGCCGGCGCCCTTATGGTCGCCGAAGGGCAGCAGCGCCCCCAGGGCCTCGTCGCCAGCGAGACCATGCTGGAAGACGTGCCGCGGCTCGGTCGTTGGCCGGCCCTCGCCATCGATGATGTAGCCTGGCGGCACCGGCTCGCCCTTGTTGAGCGCGACGCGGGCCTTGCCATGGGCCATGCGGCTGGTGGCGAAGTCGAGGATGATCGGGTCGCCGCCCGGCAGCGGGATGCCGATCGCATGGGGGTTGGTGCCGAAGCGCGCCTCCTTCGCCGCGAAGGGCGCGACGATCGGCGGCCGGCCGGCGACATTGACCCAGAACAGCGAGATCAGCCCATGCACGGCCGCAGCCTCGGCATAATGGCCGATCCGGCCGATATGATGGGCGTCGAGCAGGTTGAGGATCGCGACGCCGCCCGTCTTCGCCATTCGCGCCGCCTGCTCGACCGCATTGCGAGCGGCCGGCTGGCCGAGCGAAACGCCGGCGTCGACGATCAGGAAGGGCGCGGCGTCCAGCCGTGTCTGTGGCCGCGACTGCGGCGAGAGGTTGCCGTCCTGCAGCGATTGGAAATACAGCGGCAGCATGCCGACGCCATGGCTGTCGTGGCCGCTGAGGTTCGCAAGCACGAGGTGCTGCGCCGTCTCCACGGCTTCCTCCAGGGTCCAGCCTGCCTTGACCACCATGTCCTGGACGAGGGCGCGGAGCGATTCGGGACGGTGCGTGCGATAGGCCATGATATGAAGCCGCCAGATTTCTGTGCCGGTTTGCGGGCTGTCACAGTGCATGAGCGGCGGTTGCGTGCAATATGCGGCGGGCACGGAGCGCCCCGCGCCCCGACATCTCGACGTTTCGGTCAGCAATCCTTATGTTGTGATCTGCAATCTTGCTTCATCGGGCCTTGAACCCGGTTGAGGAGGGACGAAGAGATGTTTTCGATACCCGGCCTGAAGGTCGTCTCGCTGACCGACGCGGCGGCTGCGCGCATCCGCGAGATCATGGCGCAATCGGCGGGCGCCGAGCCCGCACTCGGCCTGCGCGTCGGCGTCAAGAAGGGCGGCTGCGCCGGCATGGAGTACACCTTCGAGATCGCGCGCGAGACGGCCAGGGGCGACGAAATCGTCAACGAGAAGGATGCGACGGTGATCGTCGATGCCAAGGCGGTGCTGTTCCTGCTTGGCACGGAGCTCGATTTCAGGACCGACCGCTTCTCCTCCACTTTCGTGTTCAACAATCCGAACCAGGTCTCCGCCTGCGGCTGCGGTGAATCTGTCGAGATCAAGCCGCAGCCCGAAGCCGCGCTCGCTGCCCATTGAGCAGCGATGGATGCCGAGGGCATCCGCGAGCTTTTCGCCGGGATCATGTCTGTCCGCGTGCGCCGCATGTTCGGCGGCCACGGCATCTATGACGGCGGGAGCATGTTCGCGCTGGAATTCGACGGCGAGATCTTCCTCAAGGCGGATGCCGAGAGCGAAAGCCGCTTCATCGCGGCCGGCAGCTATCCCTTCGTCTACGTCCGTGGCGAGAAGCCATTCGCAATGAGCTGCTGGCGCCTGCCCGAGGCGGCCTTCGACGATGGCGGCATGCTGCGAGGCTGGGCGGAGCTTGCTGTGGCGGCGGCCCGCCGGCGCGGTGCGGCGCGCCCGATCAGGCGACCTGGCTCGTCGCCTCGATCGCGTCCTCGGTGACCGTGCGGTTGCGGCCGCTGCGCTTGGCCATCATCAGCGCCTGATCGGCGCGATCCGTCATCGATGCGGCCGTGTCGCCGCGGGTATAGCTCGCCACGCCGAGCGAAATCGTGATGCGGCCGAGATTCTCGTTGGTCGAACGCTTGACCAGCTCGCGCGTGAGCAGCGCCTGGCGCACCGTCTCGGCGCCGAACTTGCCGGCGATGAGGTCGGCATCCGGCAGGATGATCGCGAACTCCTCGCCGCCGAAGCGCGTGATCACGGCCTTGTCCTTGAACTTGTCCTTCATCGTGCGGGCGACGAGGCGCAGCACCTGATCGCCGGTGAGATGGCCATGGGCGTCGTTGAACTGCTTGAAGAAATCGATGTCGGCCATTACCAGCGCGAAGGGCTCGCGCCGCAGCGTCGCCTGGTCGATCGACTTCTGCAGCATCTCCTCGAAATGGCGGCGGTTGGCGAGGCCGGTCAGTGGATCGGTGAGCGCCTCGGCGCGCGTCGATTCCAGCGCCTCGCGGAGATTGCGGATCTCGTTCGAGCTGTCGCGCAATTGGGCCTCGAGCTTGGTCTTGCGCGTCACCTCCTCGCGCGTCGACATCACCAGCGCCTCGACCCATTCGCGCAGCTTCTGCCGGTCGGCTGGCGGCGGCACGTCCTCGGACATGGCGGAGAGGCGGCCATGATAGCGCTCGCTTGAATCCAGCGCCTTGTCGACGAGCGTCATCAGCCCGTCGATCTCGCCCAACACCTGCAGGCTGGTGCGTTCGGCATGGCGCGCCAGGCGCTCGGTGCCGATGAAACGGTCATAGAGGGTGTCGATGTCGGCTGCGCCGACTTTGGCCTCGCTCGCCGTGATGATCGCGTTCATCGCCATGCTGACGGCCGGCAACTCGCCGCTGAGATGGGCGTACCAGACCTCGAAGGCGCGGGGGTAGCTCGGCGAGCCATGCTGGCGCATGGCGGCGACCACGCGCTCTGCGAGGTCGTCTGACGGGGAAGAATGCACCGCGTGCTCGCTCATGCCACCGATAGTCCGAACGGGAACCTGTCACGGCCATCAGCCGTGGCGGCTCCGATTGAGAATCGAAGCGGGACATCCTGTCCGTCTCAACGGCTGCATGCGCCCGTCCGTGGTCGGAATCTATATCCCGACCTTGAAGGTGACCCTAGGCGAGGTCGGTTAAAATGCCGTTGATAACCTGAACCTATCCGACACGGACCGGCCGCAGCAGAAAGGCCGGAACATGATCGCCCAGGCCCTTGACCTTCGGCCCGTCATCGTCGTCGCGCCGCCGCGGCTCGGACGTACGCTCCGGTCGCGCCGAGCGGGGCTCCGAGGTACGCTCCGGCCGCGCCGACCGGGGCTCCGGCGTGCGCTCGGGCTTGCTCGCGGGAGCGGCCGGTGCGGCGCCGTCTGCGGCAGATACTTCGCCACGAATCTTGGTCCGGGTCGGTCCATCCGATGCGGCACGGCGGCGGCGCGGTGCTGCATCCTCTTCCGTGGCCGGGCGCTCGACCCGGATCGGGCGGGGCGCCGTCTCGGGTTCGGCGCGCGGGCCGCGCTCGGAGCGGCCACGGCCGCGCTCGCCGCCACGACCGGAACGGCCGCCCTCGCTGCGTCCGCCACGGCCGCCGGAGCGTTCCTCGCGCGGTGCTCCGGGGGGCAGGGCGTCGAGCCCGCGGCCCTCTTCCCAGGCGATGGCCTGGCCCATCAGCTTCTCGATCGCTGCGACGAGCTTCTCGTCATGGCGCGTCACGATGGTGAAGGACGCGCCTTCGCGGCCAGCGCGGCCGGTGCGGCCGATGCGGTGGACATAGTCCTCGGCATGGGTCGGCACGTCGTAGTTGAAGACATGGCTGACCGCCGGAATGTCGAGCCCGCGCGCGGCGACGTCGCTCGCCACCAGGATCGGGTTCTCGCCGGTGCGGAAGGATTCCAGCGCCGCCATGCGGGCGTACTGGTCCATGTCGCCATGCAGCGAGACGGCCGGAAAACCGTGCTTCAGCAAAGACTTGTGCAGGGTCGCGACATCGCGCTTGCGGTTGCAGAAGACGATCGCGTTCTGCAGGTCCTTGGCCTCGTTGATCAGCCGGCGCAGCGTGTCGCGCTTCTCGAAATCCTGGCCGTTGGAGGCGATCAGCCGCTGCGTGATGGTCGCTGCCGCCGTTGCCGGCCGCGAAACCTCGACACGCACCGGATTGTGCAGGAACTGCTCGCTGATGCGGGTGATCTCGGGCGGCATCGTCGCCGTGAAGAACAGCGTCTGCCGGGTGAAGGGCACCAGCTTGCAGACGCGCTCGATGTCCGGGATGAAACCCATGTCGAGCATGCGGTCGGCCTCGTCGATGACGAGCAATTCCACGCCGGTCAAAAGCAGCTTGCCGCGCTCGACATGGTCGAGCAAGCGGCCAGGCGTCGCGATCAGTACGTCGACGCCGCGCGTGATCTTGGCATCCTGGTCGCCGAAGGAGACGCCGCCGATCAGCAGCGCGACCGAGAGCTTCTGGTTGACGCCGTAGCGGGTGAAATTTTCCTCGACCTGGGCGGCGAGCTCGCGCGTCGGCTCGAGGATCAGGGTGCGCGGCATCCGGGCCCGGGCGCGGCCGGTTTCCAGGATCGTCAGCATGGGCAAGGTGAAGGCGGCGGTCTTGCCCGTTCCGGTCTGGGCGATGCCCAGCACGTCGCGGCGGGCGAGCACATGCGGAATGGCCTGTGCCTGGATCGGGGTCGGGGTGTTGTAGCCTGCGGTCGTGACGGCTGTCAGAACCTTTTCACTCAGGCCGAGTTCGGCGAATGACATCGATGGTTGCGCTTCTTTTAGGGTCGGTGACACGTGGCGGGATGACCTACTCAACCGCGACGGTGGCGCGACTTCTTTTCCTGCGCGCCTTCGGACCCGTGTGCAATGCAGAAAAAGCGCGGCAAAGTCAATAAACTAGCACCTCAGGGAGCCATCCGCCTCATGCATGAACCGCTTGTCCTGATTCCCGGCCTGAACTGCGATGCCAACCTTTATGCGCCGCAATGGCCGGCGCTGGCGCCGGGGCGCCCGATCCTGGTCGCCGAGCATGACCGCGACGAGAGCCTCCGCGCCATCGCCGGGCGGCTGCTCGCGGCCGCGCCGGAGCGTTTCGCGCTCTGCGGGCTTTCGATGGGCGGCTATGCGGCCTTCGAGATCTTGCGGCAGGCGCCCGAGCGTGTGACGCGGCTGGCCTTGCTCGACACCAGCGCCAAGCCTGCGACGCCGGAGACCAATGCGCCGCGCGAGCAGATGATCGCGCTGGCGCAGAAGGGCGCCTTCGACAACGTCACCACGCTGATCTGGCAGAAGCTTGTCGCACCGTCGCGTCTTTCGGATGAGCCCCTGCGCCTCTTGGTGCGCGCCATGGCCGAGAACATCGGCGCGGAGGGCTTCGTGCGCCAGCAGCGCGCGATCATGGGCCGGCCGGATTCGCGCATCGGCCTGGCCGCGATCGGCATCCCGACGCTGGTGCTGGTCGGCGCGGAGGATCAGATCACGCCGCCATCCGACGCGCAGGAGATCGCCGGTGGAATCGGCTCGAATGCGCGGCTCGTCACGCTTCCCGGCTGCGGCCATCTCTCGACGATGGAGCAGCCCGCGGCGGTCACGCGCGAATTGCTGGCCTGGCTGGCCTGACGCTCAGCGCGGGACGGCGCAGGGGTCGAACCGGGTTTCGCTTGCGGCCTTGCGGATCGAGCCCGTGACCATCGGGTCGGCGTGCTTGCCCTTGGTCGCGGCCGCAGCCACTTCGGCGAGGCGCTCCCTGTCGAAATGGGCCGTCTGGCTCGAGACGAAATTGGCGGCGATCACCGAGAGAAACGCGATCGCCGCGCCGGCCTTGGCGATGTCGGCAACCAGCGTGCCGCGCTCGTTCTTCCAGAACAATTCGATGAGCCGCATCGGGCCCTCCCGCATGAGAGGGGCGACCGCGCGCCCCTGCCCGAACACCTTGCGGCAGCACCTGTAAAAAGATGGTTAGCGAAGCGTTGTGCCGGGGGGCTGTCGCTCAGACGATGTGCCCCTCGAGCCGCGCCCGGTGCTCGCGGAAGACCTTGCGCAGGGCGGCGAGCACGGCGACAACGGCCGGCCTCTGGCGCGACACCTCATGCGTCACAAGGAAGATTTCGTCGGCGGTCCTGTCGGGCGGCGGCTGCAGGCGCAGCAGCAGATCGTCGGCATCGCCCATGAAGCAGGGCACCATCGAGACGGCGCCTGCAGAGCGCACGCTTTCGTAGCGCGCGGCCGAATCGCCGACGCGGGCGGCGATCGGCCGGCCCTGAGCGAAGGCGAGAATGTGCTCGTCGATCCGCGACGAGGTTTCGCGGCTCACCGAGATGATCGGCGCGGTCAGCGGATCGACGTCGCGCCGGACATAGAGCGCCTGCACCAGCCGCCCGACCTTCTGGCCGAAATAGCCCGGCTCGTCGGGGACGCTGCTCATTCGCACCGCGATGTCCGCATCGCCACGCGCCAGGTCGAGCCGGTCGCGCGTGCTGATGATGACGAGTTCGACACCGCCCGCCGCAGCCGAGATCGTCGTCGCATTCCTGGTCAGGAAGAGACTGATCGACGTCGTCGCCGTCACCCGTACCGGGGCGTCCGCCAGGGGGCGGGCGGCTCTCGCGCAACTGGCGAAGCGCGCTGCGGCCGCTGCGACCCTTCCTGCTTCGCGCGCCAGTTCGGTGCCTGCGGCGGTCAGGGTCAGGCGGTTGGCGCCGCGCCGGAACAGCAGCAGGCCGAGTTCGCGCTCGAAGCTTTTGAGCCGGCGCGCGATCGTCGCCTCGCTCAGTCCGAGCCGGACCGCTGCCAGGGCCAGCGACCCGCTCTCGGCGATGGCGTGAAAGATGCCGATGTCGTCCCAGCCCGGCGCTGCCAGATCGCCGTCGCGTCGAGATGAAGCGGGAGCAGGCTGCCCCATGCGATCAGCGGCCAGGACGGGAAGGATTGGCCCGGGGACGATCTGCGGTCATGCTGGCCGATCTGGGGAGGACGGGCAGGGCGGTGGTGCGGTTCGTTCGACATGCGCCGACCATGCCGGCACCGCTGCAGCATGGCAGCCCGGCATGATTGCCGCCCAACCCGTCAAGAATGACGGGGTCGGCGCTCTGGACCCGGCGGCCTGCCGGGATCACAGGTCGATCAGCTCGCCGGCGAAGGCGGCACGCTCCTGGATGAACAGGAAGCGCGCTTCCGGCTTGTTGCCCATCAGCCGCTCGACCGTGTCCGAAGTCTCGTCGCGCAACTCGTGATCGACCATGACCTTGAGCAGGATGCGCTTGCTCGGGTCCATCGTGGTTTCCTTGAGTTCGGCCGGCATCATTTCGCCGAGACCCTTGAAGCGGCCGATCTCCGGCTTCTTGCCCTTGAAGACGGTCTCCATCAGCTCGTCCTTATGGGCGTCGTTTCGCGCATAGACGCTCTTGCCGCCATGGCGCAGCCGGTAGAGCGGGGGGATCGAGAGATAGAGGTGCCCCTTTTCGATCAGCCGCGGCATCTGTCGCCAGAAGAAGGTTACCAGAAGCGAGGCGATATGGGCGCCGTCGACATCGGCATCGGTCATCACGATGACCTTCTCGTAGCGCAGGTCGTCCTCGCGAAACTGGCTGCCGATGCCGCAGCCCAGCGCCAGGATGAGGTCGGCGAGCTGCTGGTTCTGGTTCATCTTTTCGCGCGTCGCATTGGCGACGTTGAGGATTTTTCCGCGCAAGGGGAGAATGGCCTGGGTCGCGCGGTTGCGCGCCTGCTTGGCCGAGCCGCCGGCGCTGTCGCCCTCGACGATGAAGATCTCGGAGCCCGCCGCGCCCGCATTGCTGCAATCCGCCAGTTTTCCGGGCAGCCTGAGCTTGCGCGTCGCGGTCTTGCGCGAGACCTCCTTTTCGAGCCGGCGGCGCAGGCGCTCCTCGGCCCGGTCGACCGACCAGTCGAGCAGCCGCAGCGCCTGTTGCGGCGCCTGCGCCAGCCAGTGATCGAAGGCATCACGGACCGCGTTCTCGACGATGCGCGAGGCTTCGAGCGTCGCCAGCTTGTCCTTGGTCTGGCCCTGGAATTCCGGCTCGCGGATGAACACCGAGAGCATCGCGGCGCAGGTCGCCATCACGTCGTCGGAGGTCACCTGCGCCATGCGTTTGGACTGGCCGATGCGCTCGGCATGGTCGCGCAGGCCCCGCAGCAGGGCGATCCTCAGTCCCGCTTCATGGGTGCCGCCCTCCGGCGTCGGGATGGTGTTGCAGTAGGAGGAGGAAAAGCCGTCCTCGCCGGTCGCGAGCCAGGCGATCGCCCATTCCAGCGAGCCGTGGCTGCCATCCTTGGTGATCTTGCCGGAGAAGATCGGTTCGGCGACGAGATCCTTGCCCTCGATCTCGCGGCCAAGATAGTCGCGCAGGCCGCCGGGGAAGCGGAACACGGCCTCGGCCGCGACATCGCCCTCTGGCTTCAGCAGAGCCGGCGCGCAACGCCAGCGGATCTCGACGCCGCCGAAGAGATAGGCCTTGGAGCGCGCCATGCGGAACAGGCGGGCCGGCACGAAATGCGCGCCCTCGCCGAAGATCTGCGCATCGGGGTGGAAGCGGACCCGGGTGCCGCGCCGGTTGGCCACGGCACCGACCGTCTCCAGCGGCCCCTGCGGCAGGCCCCGCGAAAAGGTCTGGCGATAGAGCGTCTTGCCGCGCGCGACCTCGACCTCGAGCAGGTCGGACAGCGCGTTCACCACCGAGACACCGACACCGTGCAGGCCGCCCGAGGTTTCATAGGCCTTCGAGTCGAATTTGCCGCCGGCATGCAGCGTCGTCATGATGACTTCGAGCGCGGATTTGCCCGGAAATTTCGGATGCGGGTCGACCGGAATGCCGCGGCCATTGTCGGTGACCGCGATCGAGCCGTCCTCCAGCACCTCGACATCGATGAAGCTGGCATGGCCGGCCACGGCCTCGTCCATCGCGTTGTCGATCACCTCGGCGAAGAGATGGTGCAGTGCGCGCTCGTCGGTGCCGCCGATATACATGCCGGGACGACGGCGGACGGGCTCAAGCCCCTCCAGCACCTCGATCGCGGACGCATCATAGTTCGCTTCGGAGAGCGTGCCGTTTCGCGGAGGCGTCGGTGCAGCCGGCTGGGCGAGGCGTGGGCTGGAAGAATTTTTGCCGGAAGAACTTGTGCTGGAAGCACTGGCGCTGGAAGCACTCGGGCTAGCGGAACCTTCGCCAGCCGGGGCTTCGGATCGCGATGGCGCAGGCCTTGGCGCAGCCGGCCGAGGGACGGGTGCCACCGGCCGCTCCGGTTCCGTGCCGAATAGATCGCCGTTCTCCGCCATCGTGTCCGTGGGCCCCTGATTCGCGACTGTGCATGATAGCGCGGATGCTGCGCTGCCGCGTCGCGGCTCTTCCTACAGCGACGGGCGCTGCGAGGGAACCACCGAGGTTGCGCGACGGCTTCGCGTTCAACTGGTCCGCATCACGATCCATGAGAAGAGTCCCATGGAAATGATGGTCAGGAACGAGCCGACGATAGCGAAGGGCTCGAACGCCATTTCACCGAAGGCGAGGCCCGCCAGCCCGATCGACAGCACCGCGAGTCCCAGCGTCGCGAGCGCGAAATGCCAGCGCGCGAGCTTGCCGTCGGCCGCCGGAATCTGTCGGTAGTACAGGCCCGCGAGGAACAGCGAGACCCAGCCGATCAGGTTGACATGGGCATGAAGCGTTTTCAGCCGGTGATCGTTGAGAACGCCCATCGCGATGCCGAGCAGCATGCCTGCCAGCGCGATGACGGGAGCGACGCGCAGGCATAGCGTAGCCGTGGACAGGCGCGATGGCATGATGGCGACCTTGTGGTTCGGCTTTCGACAGTAGAGGGTGGAGCTGCCCTAGCGTCAAGCGGTCCTTGCGTGCCATCCTGCACCGTCATCGCGCCGTCACCTGCCGATGCTGATGATCGTCGCTGGAACCGAACCGTTCAGGCCGCATTAACAAGGCGGACTGAAGAATGAATTCAACGATCGGAGGGCTGGGCGTCACGCCGCCGGCTGCTATGATCGACAAAAATGAGGGAGGGGTTCGTGGCGTCTGTTCGGTTGGTACCGAGTGTGAAAGTCGCGAGATTGCAACGGGCGGCCCGCCTTGCCGGCGAGGCCTTCGGACATGAAGAGCCGGCTCCGCTGCCGCGGCTGAATTGGCCCGCCTTGCAGCCGTCGCGCTGGCTGCTCTGGCTTGCCGCCGGCCTCGCTGCGGCTGCCGGATTGCTGGTGCTGAGCACGCGCTGATCCGCCTCGCCCGCTACCGCTTCGGCTGCATCCTCGCCAGAAGCGTGAGCAGACTGTCGGCGCTGCCAGCCCAGGAGAAGCGCTTCGCATTCGCATGCCCGTCGGCGATCAGCCGGTCGCGCGTCGCGGGCTCGCCGAGCACCGTCCGCATGGCTTGAACCAGCGTCTCTTGCCTCGTCGGGTCGAAATAGAGCGCGGCTTCGCCGCAGGCCTCGCGGACGGGGGGAATATCGGACGCCAGCACCGGACAGCCCTGCGACATCGCCTCCAGCGGCGGAATGCCGAAGCCCTCATAGAGGCTCGGAAAGACGAACGCCGTGGCGCGCCGCTCCAGCTCCGCGATCTCGGCATCGCTCAGGCGCCCGGCGAAGACGAGGCCCTCGCCCGTGCCATAGTCGCCACCCTTGAAGACGCGGGAATGGATGCCGCCGACGATCACCAGCTTCTGGCCGGCCGCCGCCAGCGCCTCGAAAGCCTGGATCGCGAAGGCGATGTTCTTGTTCGGCTTGAGCGTGCCGACCAGCAGGAAATAATCGCCTCCCGTGAGCTTCAGCCTGTCCAGGATCGTCTCGTCCGGCACGAGGCCAGCGAAATGGTCGGTCGCGTTGTAGACGACGGAAATCCCCGCCGGATCGACACGGAAGATCTCGCCGAGTTCCCCTCGGGAGAAATGTGAGACGGTCGCAATCCTCGCCGTCCGGGTCAGCACGGCACCGAGCAGGCCATGGAAGATGCGGTAGGAGCGGCTGAACGAAGCGGGATGGCGGAAGATCGTGGCGTCATGGATCACGGTGAGCTGATCGCGATGGAGAAGCGGCCCGCTGCCGCCAAAGCCGACGAGCAGATCGCCACGCGCTCGCCACGCCAGCGCGGTCTGCTCCCAGAGATGGCCGGTGCCGCCGCCGAGGCGCTCCAGCCGGATCGCGGTCAAATCGAGATCGGCTTTGGCCTCGCCTGGTACGACCAGCCGCCAGTCCATGCCCCGCAGCGCCTGCGGCACCTCGCCGGCAGCGATCTTCCGGTCGAGCGCCTGCGTCAGCTCACGAGCGAAGCGCTGCACGCCCGTGAGAGGCTGGGCCAGGAAGCGGCCATTGATGCTGATCGTCTTCAAGAGCAGGCGTCCCCGCGCGCAGGGTCCGCCCTGCAAATCCGGCGGACTGTTGCCTGCGTCGCGTAAAGACGGCGTTTCCGCCGCCGGCCGGTCGCAGGCGGCCCGCGTCGTCGCTGGCGAGAGGCGCAGATGGCGAGAAGCGCAGGCGGGTGCTCGCCCGGCGCATGAAAAAACCGGGGCGTCGCCGCCCCGGTTGGTCAGGTGGACCGCGAAAGACCGCGGTCGGGAGGAAGCTCGCGGCTGGCTGTTTCGCCGGCCGAAATCCTCAGTAGGAGTAGTACATCGCGAACTCGACGGGGTGCGGCGTCATCTCGTAACGCATCACATCCTGCATCTTCAGTTCGATATAGCTCTCGATGAAGTCGTCGTTGAAGACGCCGCCGGCCTTGAGATAGGCGTTGTCCTTCTTGAGCGACTCCAGCGCCTCGCGGAGCGAACCGCAGACCGTCGGGATCTTCTTCAGCTCGCGCGGCGGCAGGTCGTACAGGTCCTTGTCCATGGCCGGACCCGGATCGATCTTGTTGATGATGCCGTCGAGGCCGGCCATCAGCAGGGCCGAGAAGGCGAGATAGGGGTTCGCCATCGGATCGGGGAAGCGGACTTCGACGCGCTTGGCCTTGGGCGAGTTCGTCCACGGAATACGGCAGGACGCCGAACGGTTGCGGGCCGAATAGGCCAGCAGCACCGGGGCTTCATAGCCCGGGACGAGGCGCTTGTAGGAGTTCGTCGACGGGTTGGTGAAGGCGTTCAGGGACTTGGCGTGCTTGATGATGCCGCCGATGTACCACAGGCACTCCTGCGACAGGTCGGCGTACTTGTTGCCGGCCATGGTCGGCTTGCCACCCTTCCAGATCGACTGGTGGACGTGCATGCCCGAGCCGTTGTCGCCATAGATCGGCTTCGGCATGAAGGTCGCGGTCTTGCCGTAGCTCTGGGCGACGTTGTGGATGCAGTATTTGTAGACCTGCATCGTGTCGGCCATCAGCGTCAGCGTGTCGAACTTCAGGCCAAGCTCGTGCTGGGCGGAAGCGACCTCGTGGTGGTGCTTCTCGACCTTGGCGCCCATGGCGGCCATGGCAGCCAGCATCTCGCCGCGCATGTCCTGCGCCGAATCCTGCGGCGGGACGGGGAAGTAGCCGCCCTTGGTGGCGATGCGGTGGCCGAGGTTGCCGCCCTCATATTCGGTCATGCCGTTGGTCGGCAGCTCGACGTTGTCGAGCTTGAAGCCGGTGTTGTACGGGTCGGCAGCAATCTTGACGTCGTCGAAGACGAAGAACTCGGCCTCAGGTCCGACATAGCAGGTGTCACCGATGCCGGTCGACTTGAGATAGGCCTCGGCCTTCTTGGCGATGCCGCGCGGATCGCGGCCATAGGGCTCGCCGGTGGCCGGCTCGAGCACGTCGCAGGTGATGACCATCGTCGCGGCCGAGAAGAACGGATCCATCACGGCGGTCGTCGGGTCGGGCATCAGGAGCATGTCGGACTCGTTGATCGCCTTCCAGCCGGCGATCGAGGAGCCGTCGAACATCGTGCCCTCGGCGAAGATGTCCTCGTCGATCATGGTGATGTCGAACGTCACATGCTGCCACTTGCCGCGCGGGTCGGTGAAGCGGAAGTCGACATATTTGACGTCGTTGTCCTTGATCGCCTTCAGGACATCCTTGGCGTTCTTCATCTCAGAATTCCTCTTGTGTCGTTTCTCAACTCATACGATCCGCGGGGTCGCCTGACCGCCGGGCCGCCGAACTCTCGGGTCGGGATGAGCCCTCAGATCGCGTCCGCGCCGGTTTCTCCGGTGCGGATGCGGATCGCCCCCTCCACCGTCGATACAAAAATCTTGCCATCGCCGATGCGCCCGGTCTGGGCCGCCTTCATGATCGCCTCGATGGCGCCATCGACCATCTCGTCGGCGAGCACGATCTCGATCTTCACCTTGGGCAGGAAGTCGACGACATATTCGGCGCCGCGATAGAGCTCGGTGTGGCCTTTCTGCCGTCCGAAGCCCTTGGCCTCGAGAACGGTGATGCCCTGCAGGCCGACCTCCTGAAGCGCTTCCTTCACCTCGTCCAGCTTGAACGGCTTGATGATCGCTTCGATCTTCTTCATGCGCCGACCGGCCTCCCTTGCGCGCCAAACCGAATTCCGGACAGCTCCGGAACCCCTGAAATCTGCCGGCCCGGTCGCGCCCGACCCACACCCGACAGGGCCGGGCCGGCCTCTCGGGGACGGCACCGAAACATCCTTAGATTGCTCATAGCATCGGCGCATTCCTCCCGCTATGCGGCATGCGGATGCCAAGCGCCTGATGATAGGGCAGAAAACAGATCATAGAATAATCAAATGCTTAAAAACTAAGCAAATCGCCTTCGAGGCGTTCTGGCTTGCCGCAATGCGACGGCTCTCCGATGATGCCGTGATGAGCGCACTTGCAAACACAGACCTCGCTTTGCTCGACGTTGCCGGCATGGCCGCGGCGGACCGGGCCGCGATCGCGGCCGGGACGCCGGGGCTCATGCTGATGGAGCGGGCCGGCCGCGCGGTCGCCGATGCGGTCGGCAGGCGTGTCGCCTCTGGCGCGAGCGTCCTCGTACTGTGTGGGCCGGGCAACAATGGCGGCGACGGCTTCGTCGCGGCTCGCCTGCTTGCCGAGCGCGGCCTGCGCGTCACTTTGGCCCTGGCGGGCGAACGCTCCCGGCTCGCCGGCGACGCGGCCGCGATGGCGCAGCGCTGGACGGCGCCGGTCGAGCCGCTTTCCGGCCTGCAGCCGGGCGCCTTCGATATCGTCGTCGACGCGCTGTTCGGCGCCGGGCTCAGCCGGCCGCTCGAGGGCGCGGTCGCGGCGCTCGTGGCCGCTGTCAATCGGTCGGGCCGGCCGGTCGTGGCGGTCGATGTCCCGAGCGGGCTGTCCGGCGACAGCGGGCGCAGCGAAGGCGAGGTCGTTCACGCCACCGAAACAGTCACCTTCTTCCGGCTGAAGCCGGGCCATCTGCTCCAGCCGGGGCGGAGACTCTGCGGGACGGTCACACGCGCTGATATCGGCATCGCGCCGGAGCTCGTCTTCGGCGAGGCGCGGCCCCCGACCCTCTTCCGCAATGCGCCGGCCCTCTGGCGCGCAGCCTGGCCCCGCCATGACGTGGAAACCCACAAATACCGGCGCGGGGCGGTGCTCGTCGTCGCGGGTGGCCTTGCCGGCGTTGGCGCGCCACGGCTCGGCGCCCGCGCCGCGCTGCGGATCGGAGCGGGGCTCGCGACCATCGCCTGCCAGCCCGAGGCGCTGGCAGCCCATGCCGCGCGCGGCCCCGATGCACTGATGCAGCGAGCCCTGGCCGATCCGGACGCGCTTGCCCGCCTGCTGGCCGAGCCGCGGCTTTCGGCGGTCCTGATCGGGCCGGCGCTGGGGCTCGATGCAGCGGCCGGCGAGGCGGTGATGGCCGTCATGCGGGCGGGGGTTCCCGCCGTATTCGATGCCGATGCGCTGACCGTGCTGGCGGCCCGCGCCGCCGGCCTGAACCGGCTCGTCGGACGGCGCGGCGCACCTTGCGTGCTGACCCCGCATGAGGGCGAATTCGCGCGCCTGTTCGGAACCATCCCGGAGATCGCCGATGCGCCGTCGAAACTGGAGCGCGCCCGTCGCGCGGCCCGCTCGAGCGGCGCGATCGTCGTCCTGAAGGGGCCAGACACGGTGATCGCATCGCCGGAAGGTCTCGCCGCGATCAACACGACCGGCTCGGCCGCCCTGGCGACGGCGGGCTCCGGCGACGTGCTCGGCGGCCTCGTCGCAGGACTTCTGGCCCAGGGCATGCCGGCTTTCGAGGCGGCCTGTGCGGCCGTGTGGCTGCATGGCCGGGCAGGAGAGCGAGCGGGTCAAGGGCTGATCGCCGACGATCTGCCCGAGGCGGTCATTCCGCTGCTGGCAGGCCTGGCCGAGGAAGATGGCCTCGTTGAGGGCGATAGCGTCGCTGGCGGCTGACGCTCTCCGGACAACGAACGGCCCGCCTTCCGGAGAAGGCGGGCCGAGACTCAAAACACGGAGACTCAAAACACAGAGCTCAACTCACAACGGCGGAGGCGCCTAGCTGCCCGAATAGGTCACGGCGGGCGCGCTGGTGAGCTGATCCTTGGTCATCGTGATCTTCCCGTGATCGGGATACATCATCGGAGCCTTCGGAGCCGAGGCAGCCGGGGAGGTGGCCATGCCACCACCCGAGGCCGAGCCGCTACCGGCGGGAGCCGGCGCCGGAGCCGCGACAGCCATGGGCTGCTCGCTCCAGTTCACCTGCTCGAACGGAATCGCGACATCCTTCGAGCCGATGCCGAGGAAGCCACCGACGCCGACCGTCACCATCTCGATCTTGCCGGTCTTGTCGAACAGGACCTCGGTGATGTCGCCGACCTTCTTGTCGTCGGGGCCGTAAATGTCGACGCCGATCAGCTTGGTCGCGCGCCACTTGCCCTGGCCCGCGAGATTGTTCGGCGGAACCTTGGCGGTTTCCGTTGCCGGGGCGGGAGCAGGCGTGGCGGCGGGGGCGCTGGGCGAGGGCGCGCTGGTCTGCGCGATGGCCGTCGCGGTCAGCAACGCGAACCCAAGCGATGTCGCTACAATATGACGTTTGAACATGATGTCCTCCTTAAGTATCCGCATGGCGGCGGCTTGGACATCAAACGCAGAAACCGTAGGTTTGTTTCACGGACGGAGGACGAAACGTGGTCTACGAGGCATTGACCGTGGTCGGCGCTGTAAAATCGCAATGGCGCCGCCAGCCCCCGCGTCATGCCGAGGGTCCTCCCCGGCGGTTCGTTCTTGCCGGGCGCGGCGATGAGGTGCGGAACGCATCATGATCCACGACGTTCCTTCGCAGGACGCCCGTTTTGCGATATGAATATTTTGGCGGGCGATCGCCCGGTGCCGCCGATCGCCTCGTTTGGCAATGGACTGCATGACCCGAAGGAACACGCCGATGTCCGCAACCGCCGTGACGATCTTTCTCGAAGACACGGAACTGGCGGCGCTGGACCGCCACCTTCGCGACGACCGGCCCGGGCTCACACGCGAACAGGCCCTGTCGGAGATCGTCACGGCCTGGGCCGCGGCCCAGCCCGGCTCGGCGCACCGGCCGGTCGACGAGGGCATGCGACCGGAAGATCTCAACGCCAGCAACGATATGTGAGGCGAGAGGCGCGCTCGGGCTGCGGACCTTTCTGCCGGAATCTTCTCTGTCGGCTCGCCTGCGCGCCGTCAGTCCTGCGCGTCGTCGCGCCTGAGTTCGAAAGCCAGCATCGCCTCGGCCAGCGCCTGCAGCTCGCGCTCCTTGTCACCACTCTCCCCGGCGGCGTTCAACTCCTCGACGCGCTGCTGGGCGCGCTCGTAGTCTTCCTCGGTATGAATGACGATGGGCTCTTTCACGGTCTGTCCTTCCAGCCTGTCGCGTCGTCGTGCTTGCGGTCCCAGTGCTTGACCGCCTCGATCAGGGCATCACGCTCGCGGTCTTCCTCCTCGCCCCGGGGCGCGCTGTCGAGAGCGGCGATCCGCTGCGTCGCGAGTTCGTAATCCTCGATCGTCTCGATCCTGAAGCGCGCGCGGTCGTTCTCACCGGCATGTGCTGCGTGCTCGACCCTGGTCCGCATCGATCTTCTCCCGATTATGCGCGTATCTCATGACGGGACTACCCCTGACGCGACATTCGGTTCCGCACGGCACTGCCGACTCGACTTAAGGCTTATTCAAGATTTTGCTGCGCGATTCGGGGATGGCCTGTTGGGATGGAGGCGGTTTTCCGGTGAAGCCTGGTCGCGTCGCAAAATCCTTGCTGAGGCTGGCGCTCGCGATGGCGGCCCTGGCTGCGTCTTCTCCGTCGCAGGCCTTCTGGCAGCGCTCCCAGGTGTCCCACTGCGCCGATGCGACATCAGACGCCGAGCGCGCCCGTCACCGCTGCGACGAGCTTGGCGCCTATGCTGATCCGGGCTGGCCCGCGCTCGGCCTCGGCGAGGCGGGTTCCCGGGCCTATCGTCGCCTTGCGCCGGGACACCCGACGAAAGGCCTGCCGCCGGTCCGCCGGCTCGGCTGACGGCGCGCGCGAACGGCAGGCTCGTCGATGGTCGGTCAGCATAAGGCTGCTGGCGCAAGAATCGAGCTGCGTGCGACCTGGGTTGGAGGGCACACACGCATTCTTCGACAATGCCTACCGGATGGTCGATGCGCTCCCCATTTAATGCTTGATATCCTCACCGAGCTGGTAAAGTTGGCGCCTTCGCGAGGCGGTCAAAGAGAATGAGTCAGCCGTATAAAGTGCCGCCAATCACGGAGGCCGTCATTGAGATCCGCTTCGGCGAATCGATCGATAAGGATAAGCTCGCGAAGGTGGCGAAGCGGCTGGAGGAAAGCTATCCGCTCCGCGACGAGGAGAATATTTTTCAGGTGGAGTTCAACGGCGCGAATGCCAAGCTGAACGTCTCCCCGTTCGGCTTCAAGGCCAGCAGCGTCGATCAAGCTGATATGCTTCAGTTGAGGCCTAACCAAATCAGTGTTTCTCGACGCGCACCATATCTAGGCTGGCAGGTCTTCGAGCCGAAATTTTTCGATGCCTGGGAAGCACTGAAGCGTGTTGCCGGACTGCTGCTGCCGACGAGAATTGGGGTGCGGTACATCAACCGTATCGACGTTCCTGGTGAAATTGTCCTGCCGAGCGAATATGTGTGGCTTTTCCCGGAAACGCCGAACGGATTCCCTGCGCCAGCGCAGATGCAGGCCGGTCATATCGTGACATCGTGGCCCGAGCAAAAGTGCCAAATTACAGTCAATGTCAGTACGGTCCCGTCGCCGCTTGTTGGTCACGGCGGGCTTCAATTGGACATGGATGTTGCACGTACCGAGGCGCTTCCGGGCCGAGCAGAGGAATTAAGAGCTGTTGTCTCAACAATGCGGGACACAAAGAATCAGATGTTTGAGATGCTCATCACAGATAAAGCGCGGGAGCTATTCAGATAATGAGCGCCTTAGCCCCTTTTCGAGATCAAGACCAAAAATCTTCGTGGTTGCCTGACTGGGCCGCCAAGGGGACCGTGGTTTCGCCCCAAGCACTTTCGACCAATTTGAACAAGGCAGTTTTTATCAATCCCACACTGCCATCTGGAACGAGCATCACACTCGTTCAGCAGCCCAAAGGACCCGAACCGACCATTCGAGCAGTGGGCCATGGCGAGCAGCTCGAACGGCGCCTGTTCGACGCATTGGCTGCAATGAAGATTAAAACTGCCGAGGTTGCGATGCACCTTAGCGGCGATTGGCGCGAAAGGCTGTTCGGCTATCTCGACTTCCTTCATGACGCCGAAGACTGGGACGAGCAAGATGAACCGGCGAAGCTTAGCTCATTCACTACCTTTTTGCGGATGACCACGCACTTAAAGCCGGCGAAAAGGCCGGGTATGGGACTCACGTCGGCGGGCAACTTGGTGGCGACATGGACCTTCGACAATAGGCACTTGACGATTGAGTGCCTTGAAGATGATGAGCTGCTTTGGTCGGTGGCCGTTCCGGAAGGGGAGCGCACCGAAACCGCTGCCGGCAGGTGCCGAGTCCAAAGGCTCGCGCAGATACTCGCACCTTATGAGGCCCAGCGCTGGTTCGCCAATGCTTAACGTAGCGCTGGAAGACGACCAGACGCTGGTACGATACGTTCGAAAGAATAGTCTTCGGCGCAATGAAGATATGGCGGTAATAGGAGTGAATCCAGACGCTTTCCTTCATCGCCCTAATGAAGAATACCTCTCGGCAACGTGGTCCGAATTTTTCGATATGGAACCTGCTGGAGGTCTAAGGGCTTCTGTTGAGATGTTCCGAAAATGTCTCAAGACACACAAGAATGATGGCTACGTCATAGGCCGGGTTGGAAAGATTAAAGAGCCTGCGCAAATTTTGGCGCCTTGATTAGAGTAATCCACGAGCCTGATCCGCCAAATGATGCTCATGTGGCCGTGCGTCGAATTCCCAAAGACAATTCTGCGCTGCGAGCGCGATTAGCCGCGACCGAGTGGTCATGTTTCGTGCTGGACAGCCATTTTCCATAGCCTGCTCAAGCCAAATTGACGCGGGACCGGGGCGCGATGCTCGCACGCAGAGGACTCACAAGCCAGCGTGTTACCCCTTTGGGGTAACACAAGGCCATCACCAGCCGCCTGTCTCTAAGATATTGCAATTCCAGTATTTTTGGTGAGCGGGGAGGGGATCGAACCCTCGACCACATGATTAAAAGTCACGTGCTCTACCACTGAGCTACCCGCCCTCACCGGCGCTGACATACGGACGCCCCGGCTGCTGGTCAACATTGTTCCGGTGATCGCTTCCGTGTCAGAAGCGCCGCGATGGAATCCTCCGGACAGGATCATGATGGTTTGGAAGCGGCGGGGCAGGGCCGTGCCGGCATGAGCGCGGCAGCGGAATCGCGCGTGCAGAGCGCCTGGATGCGCTGGACCGGATGGTTCCTGATGGCGGCGCTGGCGGTCATGATGGTGCTGTGGGGCTTTGCGGCGGCGCTCGACCCGTTCGGCCTGCGCGTCCGGCACGGACAGGCTCCGCGCCCGATCATGGATATCAACCAGCGCTACATGTATCCGCAGCTCGTGCGCTCGGGCGCGTTCGATTCTGCCGTCTTCGGCACCTCGACGATGCGGCTGCTCGATCCGGCCACACTCTCACACGGGATCGGCGGGGGCTTCGCGAATCTGGCGATGAATGCGGCCACGCCCTGGGAGCAGCTCCAGATGGCGCAGCTTTTCGCCGGCCAGGTCGCGGCGCCCAGAGCCGTCCTGTGGGGGATCGACAGCCTGTGGTGTGCGCCGGATGCGACCGACCCGGGCAAGCGTCTGACGCCGCGGTCCTTCCCGCCCTGGCTCTATGACGAGATCGGCTGGCGCGACTGGCCGCAATTGATGAACCTCACCACGCTCGAAATCGCAGCCCGGCTGCTGGCCCATCGCCTTGGCTTCATGAAGGAACGCATCCGCGGCGACGGCTACGAGGTCTTCACGCCGCCGGAGGCGCTCTACGATGTCGCTCGCGCCCGTATGCACCTGTATGCGGATCGGGGCGGCCTCGCGCCCGATCCGGCGCCGCTCGTGCCGGCCGAGACGGTCGGCGCCGGGGAGCGGGCAGGGTGGCGCTATCCGGCGCTGGCCTGGCTCGATCAGGCTCTGTCGCGTTTCCCGCCAGGAACCAAGACGATGCTCGTGCTGCCCCCGGCCCATTACGCGATGATGCCGCGCGAGGGCACGGCCGACGGACAGCGCTACGCCGCCTGCAAGAGCGAACTCGCCGCGGTGGCCGCGCGGCACGGCGCGATTCTGGTCGACTACGCCATCGGCTCGCCGATCACGCGGCGGGACGACAACTACTGGGACCGGGTGCATTTCCGGCTCCCGATCGCGCGCCGGATGGAAGCAGAGTTGGCCGCGATCGCGCAGGGCGTGGCGGCGTCGGTCGACGGTTCCGTCGCGGTCACGAGGCCTGCGCGTTAAGAGGCCTGCGCGTTAACCAGTCCTCAACCAAGGCGGCATAACGCTTTCGGCATGGTCATCCGCCGCGGCGTCAGATCCGTCCTCGTCACACTCGCGCTCTACCTCGTGTCGGGCGCGGCCGTGAGCTATTTCATGTTCCACGCCCAGCATGGCGCGCGCGGCCTGGAGGCGCGCGACACCCTGCAGGGCTCGCTGCGCGAGATGGAGGCCGAACTCGCCGGCCTGACCGCCGAGCGCAAGATCTGGGAGCAACGCCTCGCGCTCGTCCGCGACGAAGCGGTCGATCGCGACGTGCTCGAAGAGCGCGCCCGCGACAGCCTCGGCCGGGTCCATCGCAACGACGTCATCCTTATGGGGCGCTGAAAGACGGCGGAGACGCCGGCAAATAGTCCCGATCGTATCGATTAACTGGAATCAAGTTAATTTTCTAAATCTAAGTTTTACCAACAACTTAGATCATGCTGCAATGCGAGATAGCCTCCTCGCCAAGGGTTTTGCGATCCTCTACAACCAAGGTCGAATGATCCTGGAGGACCGCCGATGGCCGTTGCCGCGCGCAAGACAAAAGCTCCCGCCCAAGCCAAGGCCGCCGCAAAGCCGGCGAAGACGCGCTCCGCAAAGTCGGGAAGCGCCAAGTCAGGAAGCGAGAGAGCGCCAGGCGCCGCGCCCAGCAATGTTCCGGTCTTCAGCAAGAACGAGGAACTGCACGCCTATCGCGAGATGCTGCTGATCCGCCGCTTCGAGGAGAAGGCCGGCCAGATGTATGGCATGGGCCTGATCGGCGGCTTCTGCCACCTCTATATCGGCCAGGAAGCGGTCGTCATCGGCATGCAGATGGCCTCCAAGGACGGCGATCAGGTCATCACCGGCTATCGCGACCATGGCCACATGCTGGCCTGCGGTATGGAATCGCGCGGCGTGATGGCGGAGCTGACCGGCCGGCAAGGGGGCTACTCCCGCGGCAAGGGCGGCTCCATGCACATGTTCTCCCGCGAGAAGAACTTCTATGGCGGCCATGGCATCGTCGGCGCGCAGGTCTCGCTCGGCACCGGGCTCGGCTTCGCGAACTGGTATCGCGCCGACGGCCGGGTCTCGATGGCCTATTTCGGCGATGGCGCGGCCAATCAGGGCCAGGTCTATGAGAGCTTCAACATGGCCCAGCTCTGGAAGCTGCCGGTCGTGTTCGTGATCGAAAACAATCGCTACGCCATGGGCACCTCGGTCAACCGAGCCTCGGCGCAGACCGACTTCTCCCGCCGCGGCCTCTCCTTCGGCATTCCCGGCGAGCAGGTCGACGGCATGGACGTCCGCGCCGTGCGCGACGCCGCCAACCGCGCCATCGAGCATGCCCGCAGCGGCAAGGGCCCCTACATCCTCGAGATGCAGACCTACCGCTATCGCGGCCATTCGATGTCGGACCCTGCCAAATACCGCTCCAAGGACGAGGTCCAGCGCATGCGCGAGGAGCACGACCCGATCGAGCAGGTGAGGGGGCGTCTCACCCGCGAGTTCAAGGTCGGCGAGGACGAGCTGAAGGCGATCGACGCGAAAGTCCGTGAGATCGTCAACGACGCGGCCGAGTTCGCGACCCATGATCCCGAGCCCGATCCGTCGGAGCTTTGGACCGACATCACGCTGGAGACGGCGCGGGCCTGAGCGCCCCGCCGCCGTGCCTGCGGCCCGTCCGGGCCGTTCCCCAAGTCCCGCGTCTTCTCCGAAATCCGGGTGCGTTCATGCCGATCGATATTCTCATGCCAGCTCTCTCGCCCACCATGGAGCAGGGCAAGCTCGCCAAATGGCTGAAAGCCGAGGGCGACACCGTCAAGGCCGGCGACATCATCGCCGAGATCGAGACCGACAAGGCGACCATGGAGGTCGAGGCGGTCGACGAGGGCATCCTGGCGAAGATCCTGATCGCCGATGGCACCGAGAACGTCGCGGTCAACACGCCGATCGGCGTGATCGCCGCCGAGGGCGAGGATGTCTCCACAGCCTCGGCGCCGAAAGCCGCTGCCAAGGCTGCGGAGCCCGAGGCCAGGCCCGCGCCTGTCGCGGAAGCCCCGGCCGTCGCCGCACCTGCGACCGTGCCGGCACAGGCGAAATCATACGACGCCTCGTCCGAGTTTCCGGCCGGTGCCGAGGTGGTGAGCATGACCGTCCGCGAGGCACTGCGCGACGCCATGGCCGAGGAGATGCGCCGCGATGGCGATGTCTTCGTCATGGGCGAGGAAGTTGCCGAATATCAGGGCGCCTACAAGGTCACGCAGGGGTTGCTGCAGGAGTTCGGACCCAAGCGTGTCATCGACACCCCGATCACCGAGCATGGCTTTGCCGGCATCGGCGTTGGCGCAGCCCTCACGGGCCTGAAGCCGATCGTCGAGTTCATGACCTTCAACTTCGCCATGCAGGCGATCGACCAGATCATCAACTCCGCCGCCAAGACGCTTTACATGTCCGGCGGTCAGATGGGCGCTTCCATCGTGTTCCGCGGCCCCAACGGCGCGGCCGCCCGCGTCGGCGCCCAGCACAGCCATGACTACGCCGCCTGGTACTCCAATGTGCCCGGCCTCAAGGTCGTGGCGCCCTACAGCGCCTCGGACGCCAAGGGCCTGCTCAAGAGCGCGATCCGCGATCCCAACCCGATCATCTTCCTCGAGAACGAGATCCTCTACGGCCGCCATTTCGACGTGCCCAAGGGCGATGATGTCCTGGTCCCGATCGGCAAGGCCAAGGTCGTGCGGCCGGGCACCGATGTCACCATCGTCTCCTTCAGCATCGGCATGACCTATGCGCTGGCTGCCGCCGAGGCGCTGGCCAAGGAAGGCATCGAGGCCGAGGTCATCGATCTCAGGACGATCCGCCCGATGGACATCGAGACGGTCATCGCTTCCGTGCAGAAGACCCATCGCTGCGTCGCCGTCGAGGAGGGCTTCCCGCAATCCGGCGTCACCGCCGAGATCGGCATGAAGATCATGGAGGCGGCGTTCGACTATCTCGACGCGCCGGTCGCCCGCGTCACCGGCAAGGACGTGCCGATGCCCTATGCCGCCAACCTCGAAAAGCTGGCGCTACCGAATGTCGGCGAGGTCATCGCGGCGGCCAAGGCCGTCTGCTACAGGGCCTGATGCGATGGCCGCGGTCACGATCGGAGCCATGTTCGCTTCGGTTGGCCTGGCTGCGGCCGGTGCGTCGGGTGCCGTTGCCTATTTCCGGCCGAAGGAAAGTCTCGCACCCCGGCCGCTGACACCGCCGCATCTGACCCGCGCCCGCCTCGAGCTGCACCGTATCGATCTCATCGCCTTCATCCTGGCCGGCGGAGGCGCCCTGTCGCTGGTGCCGGAGACGATGCAGGCCTTCGCTCCGGAATTGATGAGGGGTGCCACGCTGGCCGGGACTGCGCTCGAGCATCTCGACTACGTCGCCTTCGTCCTCGTTTCTCTCAGCTTCGGTTTGGGCCTCGCCCGCCGCCTGCTGCTCATCGCCTTGGAAAAAGCGAGCCTCCAGCCATGCCCGTGAACATCCTGATGCCTGCGCTCTCCCCCACCATGGAGAAGGGCAATCTCGCCAAGTGGCTGAAGAAGGAAGGCGACTCGATCAAGTCGGGCGACATCATCGCCGAGATCGAGACCGACAAGGCGACGATGGAAGTCGAGGCCGTCGACGAGGGCATTCTAGCCAGGATCGTC
This sequence comes from Bosea sp. 124, assembly GCF_003046175.1. Taxonomy (NCBI): domain Bacteria; kingdom Pseudomonadati; phylum Pseudomonadota; class Alphaproteobacteria; order Hyphomicrobiales; family Alloboseaceae; genus Allobosea; species Allobosea sp. 124. The sequence goes on along the minus strand of NZ_PZZM01000001.1, from coordinate 4,815,710 downwards.
GTCGCCGAGGGGACGGCGGATGTCGCGGTCAACGAGATCATCGGCGTGATCGCCGCCGAGGGCGAGGATGTGAAGGCAGCGTCTGCGCCAGCGAAGGCTGAGGCTCCCAAGGCCGAGGCGCCCAAGACTGCAGCCGCCGCCGCTGCACCGGCCGCCGCCGTTCCGGCTGCGCCTGCCGCTGCTCCCGCCGCGTCCGCGCCTGCTTCGGCCTCCGGCGAGCGCTCCTTCGCCTCGCCGCTGGCGCGTCGCCTTGCCAGGGAAGCCGGGCTCGACCTCGCGAAGGTGCAGGGCTCGGGCCCGCATGGCCGCATCGTCGAGAAGGACATCGAGGCCGCGAAAGCCGGCGGCGGTGCCAGGGCCGCGCCTGCTGCCGCGCCGACTTCGGCTCCTGCGGCCAAGCCCGCTGCCGCACCGCTCGCGGCCGGCATGTCGGACGAGACGATCAAGAAGCTGTTCGCGCCCGATTCCTATGAGGAAGTGCCGCATGACGGCATGCGCAAGACGATCGCGCGCCGCCTGCTCGAATCCAAGCAGACGATCCCGCATTTCTACCTGACGATCGATTGCGAGCTGGACGCGCTGCTGAAGCTGCGCGCCGAGCTCAACGCCGCCGCGCCCGAGAAGGACGGCAAGCCGGCCTACAAGCTCTCGGTCAACGACATGGTGATCAAGGCGATCGCTCTGTCGCTGCGTGCGGTGCCCGAGGCCAATGTGAGCTGGACCGAGAACACCATGCTCAAGCACAAGCACGCCGATGTCGGCGTCGCGGTCTCGATCCCCGGCGGCCTGATCACGCCGGTGATCCGCGATGCCTGCCACAAGACGCTCTCGCAGATCTCCAACGAGATGAAGGACCTGGCGGCCCGCGCCAAGAACCGCAAGCTCAAGCCCGAGGAGTATCAGGGCGGCACCACGGCGGTCTCGAATCTCGGCATGTTCGGCGTCAAGGACTTCGCTGCCATCGTGAACCCGCCGCATGCGACGATCCTGGCGGTCGGCGCCGGCGAGCAGCGCGCCGTGGTCAAGAACGGTGCGCTGGCGATCGCGACGATCATGTCGGTGACGCTCTCGACCGATCACCGCGCCGTGGATGGGGCGCTCGGCGCCGAGCTGATGCAGGCCTTCAAGGGCTATATCGAGAAGCCGATGGCGATGCTGGTTTAGTCAGCGCCAAGGCCCATGATGATGCGGCGATACCTCGGCCTAACCCCTCCCCCTCGTGGGGAGGGGAAGGGCGGGGGGCGGAAAGCCAGACTTCACAATCGAGAGAAGTGCGATGCGGTTCTTGCGAGATCGCCCAAAGGTCGCGACACCGGCCGCTCAGCGAAATGCTCCCAAGCTCCGCCATAGCCTGACCGATCCGGAAGAACGCCTCTGGACGCTGCTGCGCAAGCGTCTCCCCCACAACGACAGTCACTTCCGCCGGCAGGTCGCGCTCGGGCCTTACGTTGCGGATTTCGTCTGTCTCGCCGCCAAGCTCATTATCGAGGTCGACGGCGATCAACACGGAACCAACGCGGCGCTCGTCTACGACGCCGACCGAACCGCCTGGCTCGAGCGCAACGGCTATCACGTCCTGCGCTTCACCAACCGGCAGATCATGATCGAGGCGGAGATGGTGGTCGACACGATCTTCGCCGCTTTATCCGGACAGCTCGAATGCTGTCCGTCGCCCCCCACCCCCAGCCCCTCCCCACAAGGGGGAGGGGAGGAGCTCAGGTGACTCATGGCTGACTACGACATCATCATCATCGGCTCCGGCCCAGGCGGCTATGTCGCGGCGATCCGGGCGGCACAGCTCGGCTTCAGGACCGCCATCGTCGAGCGTGAGCATCTCGCCGGCATCTGCTCGAACTGGGGCTGCATCCCGACCAAGGCGCTGCTGCGCTCGGCCGAGATCCTGCACTACAGCCAGCACGCCAAGGATTACGGCCTCGTGCTGGAAGGCACGTTCAAGGCGGATCTCGACGCCATCGTGAAGCGCTCGCGCGGCATCGCGGCCCGGATGAACAACGGCGTCCAGTTCCTGATGAAGAAGAACAAGGTCGACGTGATCTGGGGCGAGGCCAAGCTGACCAAGCCCGGCACAATCGTCGTGGCGCCGACCAAGAAGCCGGCGATGCAGCCGCAGGTGCCGCCGCCCAAGAACGCCAAGGGCGAGGGCACCTATACCGCCGATCACATCATCGTCGCGACCGGCGCCCGGCCCCGCGCGCTGCCGGGGCTGGAGCCGGACGGCAAGCTGATCTGGACTTATTTCGAGGCGATGACGCCCCCAAAAATGCCGAAATCGCTGCTCGTCATGGGCTCGGGCGCCATCGGCATCGAGTTCGCCTCGTTCTACCGCACGATGGGCGTCGAGGTGACGGTCGTCGAGGTGATGTCGCAGGTCGTTCCCGTGGAGGATGCCGAGATCGGCGCCTTCGCGCGAAAGGCCTTCGAGAAGCAGGGCATGAAGATCCTGACCGGCGCCAAGGTCACCAAGGTCGAGAAGGGCGCGGATTCGATCACCGCCCATATCGAGGACGAGAAGGGCGGCAAGCAGACCATTACTGCCGACCGGATGATCTCGGCCGTCGGCGTCGTCGCCAATATCGAGAATATTGGCCTGGAGGTGGTGGGCGTGAAGACCGATCGCGGCTTCATCGCCATCGACGGGCTCTGCCGCACCAGCGTCAAGGGCATCTACGCCATCGGCGACGTCGCCGGCCCGCCGATGCTGGCCCACAAGGCCGAGCATGAGGGCGTCATCTGCGTCGAGGCGATCAAGGGCTTGCACCCGCATGAGATGGACAAGCTGATGATCCCGGGCTGCACTTATTGCCACCCGCAGATCGCCAGCGTCGGCCTGACCGAGGCCAAGGCGAAAGCCGCTGGCCATGAGCTGAAGGTCGGCCGCTTCCCCTTCGTCGCCAATGGCAAGGCCGTGGCGCTGGGCGAGGATTCAGGCCTCGTCAAGACGATCTTCGACGCCAAGACCGGCAAGCTGCTCGGCGCCCATATGGTCGGCGCGGAAGTCACCGAGCTGATCCAGGGCTTCGTCGTCGCGATGAACCTCGAGACCACCGAGGAAGAGCTGATGCACACGATCTTCCCGCATCCAACTCTGTCGGAGACGATGAAGGAAAGCGTGCTCGATGCCTATGGCAAGGTGCTGAACGCCTGAGACAGCTCTCGGCGCTGCTTTGAAACACGCCGGTCATCCCGGACAAGCCGCGAAGCGGCGCCGATCCGGGATCCATTCCTGAACTGTTCCGGAATGGATCCCGGGTCTCCGCTTCGCTGCGCCCGGGATGACGGCGCGGTTTTGCCAGCCCGTGGCGTGGGATAGCATTCCGCAGCGCTTGGCCTATATCCGGTCCATGCCGCCACGCACCCGCAAACCCCGCGACGCCGACCGCATCGTCCCCGACGACAAGGTCGAGATTCTCCCGCCGGGCCGCGGCCTCGTGCTCGACTGGCGCGTGATCGCGCCGACGGTCGCACTCGGCACACTCACGGGCTTTGCCGCCAGCCTCGTCGTGGGCGGCGGCGGCCTTTTGCGCCATGCCGTCGTCGGCGTGCTCGGCATGCTGGTCGGGCAGGGGCTGGTCAGGCTGACCGGCTGGCAGGTGCGCACCGGCTATGCCTTCGTCGACGAGGCCGCCATGGCGGTGATCGGCGCGATCCTCGTCGTTTTGCTGGCGCGGTTCATCGCGTAGTGCTGGATTCGGCGAACGGATTGCACAACGATCCGATCGCAGCGAAGTCCACGGAACCGCGTGCTATCGTCCCCGTTATCAGGACGCGCGATCGCGTTGGTTTCGGCTGGGGCGCCCGGCTTTGGGGGATAGGTTTATGGAAAATTTCGCCGCCACGATGGCCCAACCGGGCTACGGCTTCTTCGCCACGATCCTGATCGGCATGCTCGCGGGCTGGATCGCCGAACGCATCACATCCTCCGATCACGGCCTTTTCACCAACATGCTCGTCGGTGTCGCGGGCTCCTTCCTCGGCAGCCGGCTGGCCGAACTCATGGAGATTCCGATCTTCGGCTTCTGGCGCACGCTCGCGGCGGCGATTGCCGGCGCGGTCGTCGTGATCGTGATCTGGAACGCCGGTCGCGGACGAAGCTGAGCCGCGGCATCGGGGATCGCCGCACGAGGTTGCCCTGCAGCGCCGGGACGATTAGCTAGAGGACGGGCGGCGGCCCTGGAGCCGCCGCGATGGATATGTCCCGATGGCTCTCGTCCTCGACCTGCTCAATCGCGACCCGCGACCCAATATCGGCAACCCGAAGGCGGAAGGCCCCGGCGTGCCGGCGGAGCTGCGCCATCCGGAAAAGCAGAAGCGGCCCGAGAACCCGATCCTGCGCAAGCCGGACTGGATCAGGGTCAAGGCGCCGGGCTCGCCGAAATGGGCCGAGACCCAGAAGATCGTCAAAGAAAACAAGCTGGTCACGGTCTGCGAGGAGGCTGGCTGCCCGAATATCGGCGAGTGCTGGGAGAAGAAGCACGCCACCTTCATGATCATGGGCGACACCTGCACGCGGGCCTGCGCCTTCTGCAACGTCAAGACCGGCGTGCCGCAAGCCCTCGACGCACTGGAGCCCCAGAAGGTCGCGCAGGCGGTGGCCAAGCTCGGGCTGGAGCATGTCGTGATCACCTCGGTCGATCGCGATGACCTCAAGGATGGCGGCGCCGAGCATTTCGCGCAGGTCATCCGTGCCATCCGCAAGGCCTCGCCCGGCACGACTATCGAGATCCTGACGCCCGATTTCCTGCGCAAGCCCGGCGCGCTCGAGGTCGTGGTCGCCGCGAAGCCCGACGTCTTCAACCACAATCTCGAGACGGTGCCGGGCAAGTATCTCAAGGTTCGCCCCGGCGCGCGCTATTTCCATTCGCTGCGCCTGCTGCAGCGGGTCAAGGAACTCGACCCGACCATCTTCACCAAATCCGGTATCATGGTCGGCCTCGGCGAGGAGCGGAACGAGATTCTGCAGCTCATGGACGATCTGCGCTCGGCCGATGTCGATTTCATCACGATCGGCCAGTATCTCGCGCCCTCGCGCAAGCATCATGCGGTGATCCGCTTCGTCACCCCCGAGGAGTTCAAGGGCTTCGAGGCGATCGCCTATGTGAAGGGCTTCCTGATGGTGTCATCGACACCGCTGACGCGCTCCTCGCATCATGCCGGCGAGGATTTCGCGCGGCTGCGCGCGGCCCGCGCCGCCAAGAACGGCTGAGGCGACCGCGCCCGCCATGCCGATGTTCAACAACACCCGCCGGGTGAAGCACAGCCCCGAGCAGATGTTCGCGCTCGTCGCCGATGTCGAGAAATACCCGCAATTCTTGCCGCTCTGCGAGGGGCTGACGGTGCGCCGCAGGACGCCCCGCGAAGGCGGCGGCGAGGTGCTGCTGGCGGATATGAGCGTCGGCTACAAGGCGATCCGCGAGACCTTCGCCAGCCGCGTGACGCTCGATCCGGACAATCTCAAGATCCTCGTCGAATATGTCGACGGGCCGTTCCGCTATCTGGAGAACCGCTGGACCTTCAAGCCGCATCCGGCCGGCTGCGAGATCGGCTTCTTCATCTCCTACGAGTTCGCCAGCCGGATGCTCGGGCTGCTGATGGGGGCGATGTTCGACAAGGCCTTCCGCAAATTCGCCGAGGCCTTCGAGCGCCGGGCCGATCTGGTCTATGGCGGTGACGCAGCGCGAACCGCGGTCACTGCCCCTTAAGCTCTTGCTGCGAATGTCCCCGCGACCGCCTGGGGACTTCGCATGGACGCGCCGACGACACACGCCGGAAGCCGGCTGGAATCCCGCCGCCTGGCGACGACCCTGCCGCTCTATGCCGGGACGATCTTCCTCTCCGCCTTCCTGCTCTTTGGCATCCAGCCGATGTTCGCCAAGATGGTGCTGCCTCGGCTCGGCGGCTCGCCCGGCGTCTGGTCGGTCGCCATGGTCTTCTTCCAGGCCGTGCTGCTCGCCGGCTACGGCTACGCCCATTGGCTGGTCAGCCGCTGCACAGTGCGGCGCGCCGCCCTGATCCACATCACGCTGATGGCGCTTGTCCTGCTCGTCGCACTGCCGATCGGCATCGCCGCAGGCTTCGAGCGACCGCCGCAGGAGGGCGAAATCCCCTGGCTGGTCATGCTGTTTGCGGCATCGGTCGGCCTGCCGTTCTTCGCGGTCGCGGCCAACGGGCCGCTGCTGCAGGCCTGGTTCGCGCGCACCGGCCACGCCCATGCGGGCGATCCGTATTTTCTCTATGCCGCCTCGAATATCGGCAGCTTTCTCGCGCTGATAGCCTATCCCTTCCTGGTCGAGCCTTTCCTGACCTTGTCGGTCCAGGCCGCTGCGTGGAGCTGGGGCTTCGGCCTGTTGCTGGCCGGCATCGCCGCCTGCGCCGGGCTCGGGCTCGGTCGCTCGCCCTCCGCATTGGCTGGCTCTCACGCGGCTCTCGTCCAGACGGCGATTCCGGCGCGGCAGAAGCTCGGCTGGGTCGCGCTCGCCTTCGTGCCCTCGGGGCTGCTCGTCGCGGTCACGGCGCATGTCTCGACCGACGTCGCCTCGGTGCCGCTGCTCTGGGTCGTGCCGCTCGCGCTCTTCCTGCTGACTTTCGTCATTGTTTTCCAGCGCAAGCCTCTGCTGCGCCATGGCTGGATGCTGCATGCCCAGCTCGTCTTCCTCGCGGGCTTCATGCTGTGGACGCTCTTTCAGCCGAAGCTGGGCTGGGGCGCCGAGCTCGCTTTGCATCTTGGCCTGTTCTTCACCACGGCGATGGTCGCGCATGGCGAACTCGCGCGCCGGCGGCCCGATGCTGCGAACCTGACGCAGTTCTATCTCTGGATGTCGGTCGGGGGCGTGCTCGGCGGGCTGTTCTGCGGCCTGCTCGCACCGGCCATCTTCAACTCGGTCGTCGAATATCCGATGCTGATCGTCGCCGGCGTGCTCTGCCGCCCGGGCTTCCTGACGCTCCGGCTGCCGCGCCTCGTGCAGGTTGGGCTCGCCGGCCTGATGTTGGCCGCGTCCGCCACGCTGATCGTCAAGGAGCAACAGCGCACCGACACGGTCAGGTCCTTCTTCGGCGTCAACCGGATCAGCGAGATCCAGGATGGCCGCTTCCGCACGCTCGTCCATGGCAGCACCGTCCACGGTGCCCAGCGGTTGCGCCATGACGACGGCTCTGCCGTCATCGGCAGGCCTGAGCCGCTGACCTATTACTTCACCGGGGGCGGCATCGCCGACGGCATCGACGCGGTGCGTCAGGCCCGTGGCGGCCGGCTGGGAGCGGTCGCAGCCATTGGCGTCGGGACGGGCTCGCTCGCCTGCCAGATGCTGCCTGGCGAGGACTGGACCTTCTACGAGATCGATCCCCAGGTCGTGCGCATCGCGACCGACCCGGCGCGCTTCCGGTTCTTCAGCGCCTGCGCCCCGGAGGCTCGCTTCGTTCTCGGCGATGCCCGGCTGACGCTCGCCGATGCCGCGGCCGGCTCGCTCGACCTGATCGTGGTCGATGCCTTCTCGTCGGATGCCATCCCGACGCATCTGATGACCACGGAGGCGATCGGCCTCTATCTCGCCAAGCTGAAGCCGAACGGGGCGGTGCTGTTCCACATCTCCAACCGCAACATGGAGCTTGGCCCGGTGGTGACCGCGACCGCTCACGCACGGGGGCTGACGACATGGATCCGCCCGTCGCGCCAGACCCCCGAGCTGATGGCGCAGATGAAGTTCTCGCCCCATGTCGCCCTGGTCGCGCGGCGGCCCGAGGATGTCGCCCTTGCCGCGGATCAGGGCTGGGTCCGGCAGGACGGACCGGGCACCGCCCGCGCCTGGCGTGACGACTATGCCGATGTGATGGGGGCGATCTGGCGCAAGTTCGCGCGCTGAGGCGGGGTTCAGGCGGTCAATGCCGCCTCCCGCAGCAGATCGAGCGCTTCGAGCACGCTGAGCCGACGAATCTCGTCACGGCCGACGGCCTTGAAGCGCTTCTCGCGATGCAGGGTCACGCCCGGGGCCGCGCAGGCGAAATGGACCAGTCCGACCGGCTTCACCTCGCTGCCACCGTCAGGGCCCGCCACGCCGGTGACCGAAACGGCGAGCCTGGCGTGAAGCCTGTCTCGTCCGCCCTCCGCCATGGCGCGCGCGACCTGTTCGCTGACCGCGCCATGGTCCGCGATCAACGCGGCAGGCACGCCGGCCAGCAGCGTCTTCATCTCATTGGAATAGGTGACGAGCCCGCCGACAACCATGCTGGACGAGCCCGAGATCGCCGTCAGCGCGCCGCAGACGAGGCCGCCCGTGCAGGATTCGACGGTGGCGACCGTGATGCCGCGCTCCCGGCTGATGTTGAGCAACTCCGCCGCCAGCGAGCGGATATCCAGATCGAACATGAGCGCTACTCCGGTTCAGGCAGGCGGATCGATTTCAGGCAGGCGGATCGTCGCGGTCGCGAGGGCTGCCAGTCCCTCCTTCCGACCTGTGAAACCCATCCGCTCGGATGTCGTCGCCTTGATCGCGACCTGGTCGATGCGAAGTCCGGCCGCCGCAGCGATGGTCTCGCGGATCGCCTCGCGATGCGGCCCGACCTTGGGCGCCTCGCAGACGATGGTGAGGTCGAGGAAATCGATGCGCCCGCCGCGCTGCCGGACGCGCTCGGCGGCAAAACTCAGGAAGCGGTGCGAGGCGGCGCCTTGCCATTGCGGGTCGCTCGGCGGGAAATGCGTGCCGATGTCGCCATCGGCCAGGGCGCCGAGCAGGGCGTCGGTCAGGGCGTGCAGCGCCACGTCGCCGTCGGAATGCGCCAGCACGCCGCGCGCATGCGCGATCCGGACGCCGCCCAGCCAGACATGGTCGCCGTCCGCGAAGGCATGGACATCGTAGCCGGTACCGACCCGCACGACGAGTGCGCGTCCGGCCGGCGCTCCGGCCCGGGCGAAGTCTTCCGGATGGGTCAGTTTCAAATTGGACGGCTCCCCCGGAAAGGTCGCGACCGGGTGCCCGGCCCATTCCATCAGCGCGGCGTCGTCGGTGAAGCCGTCGCGCCCCGCCGCGAAGGCAGCACGGTGCGCCGCCAGCAGCGCGTCGAAACGGAAGGCCTGCGGCGTCTGCACGCTGACCAGCCGGTCGCGCTGCGGCGTCTCGGCGATGCAGCCGCTGGCGTCGATCCGCTTGATCGTGTCGGTGACGGGCAGCACCGGGATCGCCGCGACGCAGTCGCGGCCGATCGTCCCGACCGCCGCGCCGATCAGCGCGGCGGAGACGAAGGGCCGGGCGGCGTCATGGACCAGCACGGCGCCGTTGAAGCCTGCCTCCGCCAGCGCCTCGAGGCCGAGCCGGACGGAGTCCTGCCGCGTCGCGCCGCCCGGTGTCGGCAGCGCCAGCCTGTCGTCGGCGATACTGGCGATCGCGTCGGCATAACGTGCCTCATCCCCGGCCCCGATCACCACCTTGATGCGCGTGATCGCCGGCAGCGCCAAAAACGGCGCCAGCGCCTGACCAAGAACAGGTCGCCCTCCGAGCATGCGATACTGCTTGGGCGCGTCCCCTCCGGCGCGCAGGCCCCGGCCGGCGGCGACCAGGAGCGCGGCGACGGGCACGGTGCTGTCATCTGGTTCGGCGGCCACGGCTATTGGTCCTGAGTGAGGTTCGGTGATAGTCGCAGGAGATGGGATCGCCAAGCCCGAACGCGGCGGCATCGGTGCGGCAGGGGTGCGGCAATGACGCAGTGCAATATTTCGCAAGCGCTCTTGCGCTCCTGCAGCAATGTCTAATAAATATGCATAATGCAGGCTGCCTCATATTCAGGCTCTGACATGTGTGCTTCGCGTCTCGCGGGGCTGGCGCAGCATGCTCTCCTTTCACCCGCTTTCCTGGCGCCGATGTCGGGCGTGACCGATATCGTGATGCGCCGTATCGCGGCCCGTTATGGTGCCGGTCTCGTCGTTTCGGAGATGGTCGCCTCGGACGAGTTCGTTCGCGGCAGTGAGGAAGCGCGCATCCGGGCGGAAGGGGCCGGCGTCTCGCCGCATGTCGTCCAGCTCGCCGGCTGCGATCCGCACTGGCTCGGCGAGGCCGCGCGCCTGGCCGAGGCCAACGGCGCCGCGATCATCGACATCAACATGGGCTGCCCGGCCAAGAAGGTGACGGGCGGCTGGGCTGGCTCCGCCCTGATGCGCGATCTCGACCATGCGATTTCGCTGGTCGAGGCCGCCGTCGCCGCCGTGACGATCCCGGTTACGGTCAAGATGCGCCTCGGCTGGGACGATGCCTCGCGCAATGCCCCCGAACTTGCGCGCCGGGCCGTCTCCGCCGGTGCGCAGATGATCACCGTGCACGGCCGCACCCGCCAGCAGTTCTACAAGGGAGTGGCCGATTGGGCCGCAATCCACGCGGTTCGCGCCGCGGGTGATTTTCCGCTCGTCGCCAATGGCGACATCCACGATGTCTCGGACGCCCGCGCCTGCCTGTCGCAGTCGGGGGCGGATTTCGTCATGGTCGGCCGGGCTGCGCTCGGGCGGCCCTGGCTCGTCGGGGCGGTCGGCGCCGAGCTCGCCGGCCGGACCGCGCCACAGCTCACGCTCGCGCAGAAGCTTTCTGTTGCGCGGGAGCACTATGAAGAACTCCTGAGCCTGATGGGCCAGGCTCATGGCGTGCGCCACGCCCGCAAGCATCTGGCGGCCTATGCCGACGAGGCGATCGAGAATGGTGGCGCCCCCGACCCGGAACGGCGCCGCATGCTCCTGACGTCGGACGAGCCGCGCCAGGTGATCGAGGCGCTGACCCGCCTTTTCTCCCATGAATGCAGCCGCGCTGCGGCCTGAATTAAGGGTAACGCGTATGACGATGGCGTTCGCCGAGAGCGGCGGAAAAGGCAGGGACGAGTTCCTGCTCGATCCGATCGAGATGCAGGCCCTCAACGTCCTGCCGATGCCGGTCGTCGTCATCGGCGAGGGCCACGGCATCCTCTATGCCAATACCGCCGCGGAGGATTTCTTCCAGTCGAGCGCCGTCGTCCTGAAGCGCCAGCGCATCGACGACCTGATCGCCTTCGGCTCACCCGTGCTGGCCTTGGTCGAGGAGGTTCAACGCCGCGGCTCCAGCGTCAGCGAGTACCGGCTCGACCTCGGCTCGCCGCGCCTCGGCGCCGATCGGGTGGTGGATGTTTTTGCATCACCGCTGCCCGGCCACGGCGATACCGTCGTACTTATGCTGCAAGAACGGACAATTGCTGAAAAAATGGACAGACAACTGACCCATAGAGGGGCAGCCCGGTCCATCACGGCGCTCGGCGCCATGCTTGCCCATGAGATCAAGAACCCGCTTTCGGGCATTCGCGGCGCTGCCCAGCTACTCGAAGCGACCGTGCCGGACGAAGAGCGCATCCTGACCCAGCTCATCTGCGACGAGACCGACCGGATCGTGAAGCTCGTCGAGCGGGTCGAGCTGTTCGGCGACGAGCGCCCGACCGAGCGCGATCCGGTCAACGTCCATGACGTGCTCGACCATGTGAAACGCCTGGCGCAGTCGGGCTTCGCCCGGCACATCCGCTTCAACGAAATCTACGATCCCTCGCTGCCGCCGGTCTCCGGCAACCGCGACCAGCTCGTCCAGGTCCTACTGAATCTGGTCAAGAATGCAGCTGAATCAATCGGCACCCATGCGATCGACGGCGAGATCACCCTGACCACCGCCTACCGGCCGGGCATCCGCATGCAGCTCGCGGGATCGGCCGGCAGGATCGCGCTGCCGCTCGAGATCGGCATCCGCGACAACGGGCCGGGCGTGCCCTCCGATCTGCTGCCGCACCTGTTCGATCCCTTCGTCACGACCAAGGCACAGGGCAGTGGCCTTGGACTTGCACTTGTCGCCAAGGTGATCGGCGATCACGGCGGGATCGTCGAATGCGAATCCGTCTCCCGCCGCACGACGTTCAGAATTCTGCTGCCCTTGCACCAGCTTCGGGCACGGCAGGCAGTTTGAGGCCTACAGGACCACAGTGAATGCCGACCGGTAACATTCTCGTCGCGGATGACGACGCCGCGATCCGCACCGTTCTCAATCAGGCCCTCGCCAGGGCCGGATATGAGGTACGGACCACCGGCCAGGCGGCGACGCTCTGGACCTGGGCCGCGCAGGGCTTGGGCGACCTCATCATCACGGACGTCGTGATGCCTGACGGCAACGCCTTCGATCTGCTGCCGCGCATCAAGCGCGTGCGTCCCGATCTGCCGATCATCGTGATGAGCGCGCAGAACACCTTCATGACCGCGATCAAGGCCTCCGAGCGCGGCGCCTACGAATACCTGCCGAAGCCCTTCGACCTGAAGGAACTCGTCGCGATCGTCGGCCGCGCCCTGTCGCGTCCGCGGGGCGACGGCGGCCGCGCCCATGCCGCCGAACCCGACGACATCCCGCTGATCGGCCGTTCGCCAGCGATGCAGGACGTCTATCGCGCGCTCGCCCGGCTGATGCCGATCGACCTCACCGTCATGATCAACGGCGAATCCGGCACCGGCAAGGAACTGGTCGCGCGCGCCCTGCATGACTACGGCAAGCGCAAGAACGGCCCTTTCGTTGCGATCAACATGGCCGCGATTCCGAAGGACCTGATCGAATCCGAGCTGTTCGGCCATGAGAAGGGCGCCTTCACCGGCGCGCTGACACGCTCGTCGGGCCGGTTCGAGCAGGCCGAGGGCGGTACGCTCTTCCTCGACGAGATCGGCGACATGCCGATGGAGGCCCAGACCCGGCTTCTGCGCGTGCTCCAGCAGGGCGAGTACACCACCGTCGGCGGCCGCACCCCGATCAAGACCAATGTCCGCATCGTCGCCGCGACCAACAAGGACCTGCGCATCTCGATCGCCCAGGGCCTGTTCCGCGAGGATCTGTTCTTCCGGCTGAACGTAGTGCCGATTCGCCTGCCGCCGCTGCGCGAGCGCGTCGAGGATATCCCCGATCTGGCGCGCCATTTCTTCTCGCTGGTCGAGAAGGAGGGGCTGCCGCGCAAGCAGATCGACTCCGAGGCGATGGACGTGATGCGTCGCTATCGCTGGCCGGGCAATGTCCGCGAGCTCGAGAACCTCGTGCGCCGCCTCGCCGCACTTTATCCGCAGGAAACCATCACGGCGCCGATCGTCGAGGCGGAACTGCAGCCTGCCAGCGCAAGCACGGGCTTTTCCGGCGGCGCGGCGCAGGAGCGCGCCGAAACCCTGTCGGGCTCCGTCGAGCGCCATCTCAACCAGTATTTTGGCGGGTTTGGCGACAATATTCCGCCGCCCGGCCTGTATCATCGCATCCTGCGCGAGGTCGAGCCGCCGCTGATCGCGGCAGCCTTGGCCGCAACCCGCGGAAACCAGATTCGCGCCGCCGAACTACTGGGACTAAATCGCAACACCTTGCGCAAGAAGATCCGCGAACTCGACATGCAGGTGGTCCGCTCGCCACGCTGATCGGCGAGGGCGGCGATCCCGCCTTTCATATGTCATATTTTGACAACACCGTTGCGTCGGCGCATCAGTACCGCGCGGTGGGTCGGGTCTATTGGGATTCCGGCCGCACGGGAGTTGTTCGAAATCGTGTCAGCCTCTGCCAGTGACGTCAGGATCGTGCCGCGCGCCGATGACACGCCGCGCCGCGTCTCCGGCTGGCTCGGGGCGACAATCGTCGTCTTCGCGCTCGTCTCGGCGCTGGTCACCTTCCTGGTCCTGTCCGGCGTCACGCCGGTCGTCCCGGTCCACGAGGTCGTCGTCGGCGTCTTCGTCCTCAATGCCCTCCTGATCCTGCTGCTGCTGGTCGTCGTCGCCTTCGAGACGGCGGTGCTGATCCGCGCGCGGCGCGCGGGAGCAGCAGCCGCCGGTCTGCATGTGCGCATCGTCGGCCTGTTCAGCATCATCGCGGCGCTGCCGGCCGTGCTCGTCGCGGTGATCGCGACCGTCACGATCGAGCGCGGCCTCGAGCCGTGGTTTTCCGACCGGATGCGCGATGCGATCTTCCGGTCGGTCGAGGTAGCGGATGCCTATGCCGGCGCGCAGTGCAAATCGCTCGGCCGCGAAATCCGCGTGCTCGCCGACGACCTCTCGCGCGCCAAACCGGCCTATGACGTCGACCGCAAATGGTTCGAGACCTTCCTGACGGCGCGCGCGACGGCGCTCGGCGTGCCGGTCGTGGCGATCATGCAGCCGCCTGACAAGGTGCTGGCGCGAGCCAATCTCGACGTGCTGCGCGGCGCCCCGAAGCCCGACGAGGCCGCCTTCGAGGATGCGCAATCGGCCCCGGAGCCGATCTGTGTCGTTCCGTCCTCCGGCCGCATCTTCGGCGCGCTGGTCAAGCTGCCGGCCTATGACAACGCCTTCCTGCACATCGCCCGCGAGGTCGATCCGCTGGCGGTCGAGTTCCCGGCCGTGGCGCGGGCGGCAGCGGCCGAGTACCTTTCGATCGACGCGCGCCGCAAGGGCGTTCAGGTCGCCTTCGCCTCGATGTACGGCCTGATCGCGGTGATCCTGCTGCTCTCGGCGATCTGGCTCGGGCTGAGCTTCGCGAACCGGCTCGTGGCGCCGATCCGGCGGATGATCCATGCCACCGATCAGGTGTCGAGCGGCAATTTCTATGTCCAGGTGCCGATCCGGCGCTCCGAGGGCGACCTCGCCCATCTCGGCGAGACCTTCAACAAGATGACGGCCGAACTGCGCCGCCAGCGCGACGGGCTGGTCACGGCGAGCGAGGTGATCGACCGACGACGGCGCTTCACCGAGACGGTGCTCTCCGGCGTCTCGTCCGGGGTTCTCAGCCTGGACGGCGACGGTCACATCACCATCATCAACCGCTCGGCCGAGAGCCTGCTTGGCACCGGCGGGCGCCTGCTCGGCGAATCGATCGCGCTGGTCGCGCCGGAGATCGCAGCCTTCGCTACGGAGGCCTTGCACGGGCGGCAGCGCCAGAGTTCCGGACAGATCGCGATCACCCGCGGCGGGCGCGACCGCATGGTCAATGTCCGCGCCGTGCGGGAAGGCGAGGGCGCCGGCGCCGGGCTCGTGATCACGCTCGACGACATCACCGATCTCGTCTCGGCCCAGCGCACCGCCGCCTGGGCGGATGTGGCGCGCCGCATCGCCCATGAGATCAAGAACCCGCTGACACCGATCCAGCTTTCGGCCGAGCGCATCCGGCGCAAGTTCGGGCGCGTGATCGTCGAGGACAAGGATGTCTTCGACCAGTGTACGGCGACGATCGTGCGACAGGTCGAGGATATCAGGCGCATGGTCGACGAGTTCTCGTCCTTCGCCCGCATGCCGAAGCCCTCGCTGACGCAGGACGATATCGCCGAGACGGTGCGCCAGATCGTCTTCCTGATGCGGGTCGGCAATCCCGAGCTGACCATCACGGAGAACCTGCCGCAGGGCTCCGTCCTCGCCCGGTTCGACCGGCGGCTGCTCTCCCAGGCGCTGACCAACGTCATCAAGAACGCCACCGAGGCGATCGAGGCGGTGCCGATGGACGAACGCGGCCCCGGCTGCATCGACGTCACCTTCGAGCGGCGCGAGGACGGCCGGATCGTCATCGAGGTGATCGACAACGGCAAGGGACTGCCGGCGGACCAGCGCCAGAAGCTGCTGGAGCCCTATATGACGACCCGCGAGGGCGGCACCGGGCTCGGCCTCGCCATCGTCGGCAAGATCCTTGAGGACCATGGCGGCGGCATCGAATTGCTCGACCGGCCGGACGCGGCCGAGGGCCGGCGCGGCGCCCGTATCAGGCTCTGGTTTCCGGAGACCGGGCCGTCACCTGAAGAGAACCCCGAGGGCAGCCGCAGCGACCAAGGAACGGTCCAGGGATCGGACCAGGCCAGGGCCGCAGCGGCAGGACGGGAAAAGCAAGATGGGATACGCGTATGAGCGCTGACATTCTGGTCGTGGACGACGAGACAGACATCCGCGAACTGGTCGCTGGCCTGCTGGAGGACGAAGGCTACCGCACGCGCAAGGCGAGCTCCGCGGACGAGGCGCTGGCCGCCATCGCGGCGCGGCGTCCGAACCTGGTCTTCCTCGACATCTGGCTTCAGGGCAGCCGCCTCGACGGCCTGCAGGTGCTCGAACTGATCAAGCAAGGCCATCCCGATCTGGCGGTCGTGATGATCTCCGGTCACGGCAACATCGAGACCGCCGTCTCCGCGATCAAGAGCGGGGCCTATGATTTCATCGAGAAGCCGTTCAAGGCCGACCGTCTCGTGCTCGTCGCCGAGCGCGCGCTGGAGGCCTCGCGGCTGCGGCGCGAGGTCCGCGAGCTGAAGAAGGGCTCCGTCCAGGCCAGCCGCATCGTCGGCCGCTCCACCGTGGTCAACCAGCTGCGCCAGACCATCGATCGCGTCGCGCCGACCAATGCGCGCGTGCTGATTACCGGCGAGCCCGGTTGCGGCAAGGAGCTGGCCGCGCGCACGCTGCACGAGGCGTCGACCCGGTCCTCGGGACCGTTCGTCGTCATCAACGCCGCGACGATCACGCCCGAGACGATGGAGGAGGAGCTCTTCGGCGTCGAGGCCGGCGAGGGTCGGTCGCGCCGCGTCGGCGCGCTCGAGGAGGCGCATGGCGGCTCGCTCTACATCGACGAGATCGGCGACATGCCGCGCGAGACCCAGAACCGCATCCTGCGCGTGCTGGTCGACCAGAACTTCCAGCGCGTCGGCGGCGCGACCCGCGTCCATGTCGATGTCCGCATCGTCTCGTCGACCAGCCGGGATCTGGCGCAACTGATCGCCGATGGCCGCTTCCGCGAGGACCTCTATCACCGCCTCTCGGTCGTGCCGGTGAAGGTGCCGGCCCTGTCGGAACGCCGCGAGGACGTGCCGGAACTGATCGAGTTCTTCATGGAGCAGATCTCGGTGGCCTCCGGCCTGCCCAAGCGCCGCATCGGCCAGGATGCGATGGCAGTGCTGCAATCGCATGAATGGCCGGGCAACGTTCGCGAGCTGCGCAACAATGTCGAGCGGCTGATGATCCTGACCAAGGGCGATCCCACGGCCGACATCACCGTCGACATGCTTCCGGCAGAGGTCGGTGCCATGGTGCCGACGACGCCCTCGGGCTCCGGCGGCGAGCGGCTGATGAGCCTGCCGCTGCGCGACGCGCGTGAAATCTTCGAGCGCGAATACCTGATCGCGCAGATCGCGCGCTTCTCGGGCAACATCTCGCGCACGGCGGAGTTCATCGGCATGGAGCGCTCGGCGCTGCACCGCAAGCTGAAGTCGCTCGGCGTCGGCTGAGGCGCGGGACCGGGCGATGTCAGGCGCGCCCTGCATGCGTCCTTGCACGCGACGCAGGCAGATCGCTCGCCTGCGGGGCAATGTTGCACTTGCGTTGTGGCCGGGATCGACGATCTAATAAGACGTCGGTGTCCCGAAGCGGCAGGCGTTCGCCTGCGCTGCGAACGGGACGAAATGGATCGCGGGCTTGAACCCGATCAGCGATCCCAACAACAGGGGCTACCCATGGCCGCAGAGCGGGCACAAAACCTTCAGGACACGTTCCTCAACTATGTACGCAAGCAGAAGATTCCGCTGACGATCTTCCTCGTCAACGGCGTCAAGCTGCAAGGCGTCGTCACCTGGTTCGACAATTTCTGCGTCTTGCTGCGACGCGACGGGCACTCGCAGCTCGTCTACAAGCATGCGATCTCGACCATCATGCCGGGCCATCCCGTGCAGCTGTTCGAGCCCGAGGAACAGGACAAGGCCTGACCTCGATGGGCGCCCGCAGCGATGCGGACGAGGCGCGGGCGGCAACCAGACCGCTCGACGCCATCGAACGCGAGATCGCAGCCAACACCCGCGCCTTCGTCATCGGCCCCTATCACCAGCGTCGCGGGGCCGCCGACGCCAACCAGCGTTCCTTCGCGGCGCGGCTCGACGAGGCGGTCGGGCTCGCGGCTGCGATCGACCTCACCGTTGTCGAGCCGATCCAGGTCCTGCTGACCGCGCTGCGGCCCGCGACCTACCTCGGCAAGGGCAAGGTCGAGGAGATCGCCGAGCGGATCAAGCTCGAGGAGATCGGCCTCATCGTGATGGACTGCGCGCTTTCGCCGGTGCAGCAGCGCAATCTCGAAAAGGCCTTTGGCTGCAAGGTCATCGACCGCACCGGCCTGATCCTCGAGATCTTCGGCCGCCGGGCGCGCACCCGCGAGGGCGCGCTGCAGGTCGAGCTTGCGCATCTCAACTATCAGAAGAGCCGGCTGGTGCGGTCCTGGACCCATCTGGAACGGCAGCGCGGCGGCTTCGGCTTCCTCGGCGGCCCCGGCGAAACCCAGATCGAGGCCGACCGGCGCATCATCCAGGAGCGCATGACCAAGATCGAGCGCGATCTGGAGAGCGTCAAGCGCACGCGCGGGCTGCACCGCGCCAGCCGCAAGCGCGTGCCTTATCCGGTCGTGGCGCTGGTCGGTTACACCAATGCCGGCAAATCGACGCTATTCAACCGCCTGACCTCGGCCGAGGTGCTGGCGCAGGACATGCTGTTCGCCACGCTCGATCCGACGGCACGCGCGCTCAAGCTGCCGCATGGCGCCCGGATCATGCTCTCCGACACCGTCGGCTTCATCTCCGACCTGCCGACGCAGCTCGTCGCCGCCTTTCGCGCGACGCTGGAGGATGCGATCGAGGCCGACGTTCTGCTGCATGTCCGCGACGTCGCCCATGAGGATACGCAGGCCCAGGCCGCCGACGTCCAGGCGATCCTGCGCGATCTCGGCATCGACCCCGATGACGGGCAGCGTGTCGTCGAGGTCTGGAACAAGTCGGACCTGCTGGCCCCGGAAGAGCGCGAGCGCCAGCTCGGCCTCGCCGGGTTGAAGCCCGAGACCGCGAGGCCGGTTCTGGTCTCGGCGCTGACGGGAGACGGCCTCGGCCGGCTCACCGACGCGATCGAGACCCGCATCGCCCGCAGCCGGCCGGTCTATCGCCTGTCGCTCGCGCCGGGCGACGGCAAGTCGCTGGCCTGGCTCCACGCCAATGGCGAGATTCTCGAACGGGAGGATGCCGAGGATGGCACGCTGGCCCTGACGGTGCGGCTGCCGCCCGAGCGGGAAGGGGCTTTTGGTGTCCGTTTCCCGGAGGCGCGGAGAGGCAGCTAGTCCGCACGGTGTGTCCGCCCGCATGGCGTCGAACGCCCATGCGGCGATCAGCGCGATGCTGTTTCGGATTGTTCCATTTCGTCAATTCCTGCAATCACTTGCCCGGAAGCCTTCGTGAGCGTATCGCTCGTCTGGACGGCCGATGCGGCGATGATGAAGCGTCGATCTGGTGGGGAGAGACGGCATGGGCACGCGCGAGCTGCAATGGTCGTGGCAGGGCACGCCGGTCCACCTGGGTCTCGATGAGCGCGGCGAGGGCTCGACGGTCCTGCTGCTGCCGGCGCTCAGCTCGATTGCGACACGAAGCGAAATGTTGCCGCTGATGGAGCGGCTGGCGGGCAGCCACCACGTGGTGACGGTCGACTGGCCGGGCTTCGGCGATCTGCCGCGGCCGCGTCTCGACTGGTCGCCCGACATGCTGTCGGCCTTCCTCGACTGGCTGCTTGAAAGCGTGGTGCCCCGCCCTGCAGCCATCGTTGCGGCCGGCCATGCAGCGACCTATGCCATGCAGCATCTTGCCACGCATCCCGGGGCTACCGGCAGGCTTGTCCTCGTCGCACCGACCTGGCGCGGCCCGTTCCCGACGATGAGCGGCGGCCAGCGCCCCTGGTTCGCCCGTGTCAGGGCCGCGATCGATGCCCCCGTGCTGGGTCATGCCCTTTACGCGCTGAACCTCAGTCGGCCGGTCATCCGCAAGATGGTGACCGAGCATGTCTACAGCGACCCGTCCTGGCTGACGCCGGCGCGGTTTCAGTCGAAGCAAGCCGTGACGACGGCGCCGGGCGCCCGCCATGCCTCGGTCCGCTTCGTCACCGGCGCGCTCGACCGTGTCGGCAGCCGCGCGGCCTTCCTGGCGTTGGCGGACCGCGTCGCGGTGCCGAAGCTGATGATCTATGGCGAGGAGGCGCCGCGGAAGTCCCGCGCCGAGATGGAAGCGCTGGCGGCGCAGCCCGGCATCGACACCCTGCTGCTGCCGCGCGGCAGGCTCGCGCTGCATGAGGAGTTTCCCGACGCGGTCGCCGCCGCGATCACCCGCTTTCTTCACGCCGGGGACGCGCTTTCGGCATAGCGCATCGGACCGCAAAACCGAACGGGCACCCGCGTTGATTCAGGTCAACGAAGCCGCGGCCGCCGGTCCCGATGATAACACCGAGAACCGCAGGGAGCACGAGATGGCGATCGAAACCGAGGGCGACGTGCTCGCCTTCCTGATGTCGGATCCGGGCCTGGGCAAGGGCGCGGCCGATGCGAAGGTGATCACGACGCATATCTCGACCGTGCTGCTGATCGGCCCGCGGGCTTTCAAGCTGAAACGGCGCGTGCATCTGCCCTATGTCGATTTCTCGACGGCCGGGAAGCGTCTCGCCGCCTGCGAGCAGGAATTGCGGCTCAACCGCAGAACGGCGCCCGGCCTCTATCGCGCGCTGCGCCGGGTGACGCGGGAGCCGGATGGCCGGCTCGCCCTGGACGGCGCTGGCCCGCTCGTCGACGCGGTAGTCGAGATGGCCCGCTTCGACGAGGATGGCCTGTTCGATCGCATGGCGCTCGCGGGGGCCCTGACACCTGCCTTGATGACGTCGCTGGCGCGGCGGATCGCGGCCTTTCATGCCGATGCGGCGGTCGATCGCAGGCACGGCGGAGCGCAGGCGATGGCGGCGGTGCTCGACGTCAACGAGCGCGGCCTCACGCTCACCGATGTCTTCTCCGGCGAGGATGTCGCCGCGCTGAACGCCGCCTGCCGCGGCGCTCTCGCCCGCCATGCCGCGCTGCTCGATGCCCGTGCGCGCGATGGCAAGGTTCGCCGCTGCCATGGCGACCTCCATCTGCGCAACATCTGCCTCGTCGACGGCGTGCCGACCCTGTTCGATTGCCTCGAGTTCGACGAGGCCCTCGCGACGACCGACATCCTCTACGATCTCGCCTTCGTCCTGATGGACCTCTGGCACCGGGGCCTGGAGGGCCTCGCGAACACGCTGTTCAACCGCTATCTGGACGAGACCGGCGAGGAGGCCGGGCTTCCGCTCCTGCCGTTTTTCATGGCGGTGCGCGCCACCGTTCGGGCCCATGTCGTCGCGGTTCAGGTGGACAGCGCCGGGGCCGATGCGGCGACCCGGCAGGCCGAGGCCCGGTCCTATCTCGGCCTCGCCCGTGATTGCCTGAAGCCCTGCCGCCCCCGTCTGGTCGCGGTCGGCGGGTTGTCCGGCTCGGGCAAATCGACCGTCGCGGCAGCGGTCGCACCGGGGATCGGCCCTGTCCCCGGCGCCCGCATCCTCGCCAGCGATCGCATCCGCAAGCGCCGGTTCGGCGTCGCGGCGGAAACCCGGCTGCCGGCCGAGGCGTATCGCTCCGAGGTCTCGGCACAGGTCTATGAGGCGCTTTTCGACCATGCGGCGGGTGTCCTGCGCAGCGGCCATGGCGTCGTTGTCGACGCGGTGTTCGACCGCGCACCGGATCGCGCGCGCATCGAACATGTTGCCGCGCAGGCGGGCGCTCGCTTTCAGGGGCTCTGGCTCGAAGCCGGTATCGAGACGTTGATGCAGCGTGTCGCCGCAAGGCGCGACGATCCTTCCGACGCAACGCCGGACGTCGTGCGCGAACAGGCGCAGCGGCAGCCGGCGGCGGTCGCATGGACGCATCTCGCCACCGAAGCCGGCCCGGACACGGTCTGCAGGCTGGCGAGGCAGGCCCTGGCCCTTCGTCAGCCGTCCGATTCCACCGCTTGATCTCGCTCAAGGCCGGATTCGTCCCGGCCTCTACCATGCTTCCCCAAGGCGAGGAGACGGATCCATGGCGAAGACGATGAAGGCCGCTGTCGTGCGGACGCTGGGCGGGCCACTGACGATCGAGGATGTACCGATCCCGGTTCCGGGGCCGGGCGAATTGCTGGTCAAGGTGCGGGCCTGCGGTGTCTGCCACACCGATCTCCACGCAGCCGATGGCGACTGGCCGGTCAAGCCGGCCCCGCCCTTCATTCCGGGTCACGAGGTGGCGGGTGTGGTCGCGGCGCTCGGCCCGGGCGTCACCGATTTCAAGCTGGGCGACGCCGTCGGCGTGGCCTGGCTGCATGATTCCTGCCTGCGCTGCGAATATTGCGAGACCGGCTGGGAGACGCTCTGCGAGCATCAGCACAACACCGGCTACAGCTGCAATGGCGGCTTCGCCGAATATGCGATCGCCTCAGCCGCCTTCGCCGCAAGGCTGCCTGCCGATGTCGATTTCGCCCAGATGGCGCCGATCCTCTGCGCCGGCGTCACCACCTATAAGGGGCTGAAGGAGACCGAGGCGCGGCCGGGCCAATGGGTCGTCGTTTCCGGCATCGGCGGCCTCGGCCAGGTCGCGATCCAGTATGCCAGGGCGATGGGGCTGAAGGTCGTGGCGGTCGACATTGCCGCCGACAAGCTCGCTTTGGCCCGCGAGACGGGCGCGGATGTCGTCATCGACGCCCGCTCCCCAACAGCGATCGACGACGTCGTCAAGGCGACGGGCGGCGGCGCGCATGGCGTGCTCGTCACGGCGGTTTCGCCGCCGGCCTTTGCCCAGGCCGTGCGCATGGCGCGGCGCAAGGGCATGGTCGCGCTTGTCGGCCTGCCGCCCGGCGAGTTCCCGACGCCGATCTTCGATGTCGTGCTGAAGCGCATCACCCTGCGCGGCTCGATCGTCGGCACGCGCCGGGATCTCGACGAGGCCATCGCCTTCGCGGCCGAGGGCAAGGTCCGCGCCCGGATCGGCACGGCGTCCCTGGGCGACATCAACGCGATCTTCGAGCGGCTGAAGCAGGGCGGGGTCGAGGGCCGGATCGTGCTAGACCTGTCCCTCCCGATCGTCGCTTCGGCGCGGGCGCCGGAGTTGGCGTCGGGCCAGGCCGCCCGGTGAGGGCGGCGCCGGACACCCGCAGGTGAGGGGCCTGACGATGCATCCTGCCTATACGATCGCGCGGATCACCCCCGGACAGGTCGATGCGGCTTATCTGCTGGCCGGCCCGCTCGCCCCGGCGCTCGATCTCGAGCGCTGGCGCAGCTATTGCGGCCAGATGTTGTCGGGCAAGGGCGTAACCGCCGATCAGCATGACATCGCGGTCGCCGTGAACCCGCTCGGCTATGTGCAGGGCCTCTGCATCCATGGTCTGGCCCGGCACGTCGTCCATGGGACGATCCTCGATGTGCCGATCTTCGCGGTCGCCAGCGCCGCCGACGGGATCGGCGTCGCCGCCGCATTGCTGCAGCACCTCTGCACGGTGGCCGGTCGGCTCGACTGCGCCGCGATCCGCATCCGGACAGGCGGCGCGGAACCCTGGCAGCGCCAGCTCGAGGATCACACCCTGACCGATGGCCAGATTCGCATACCCGTGATTCTCAACGCGGCGTACGCCCTCGACGTGCCCTGGGCCGGCTATCAGGGTGCGGACCTGCCCGTGAAGACATAGCCGATCCCGCGCACCGACTTGATCAGGGCCGGTTGCTTCGGGTCCCGCTCGACCTTCTTGCGCAGCCGCGCGATCTGCGCGTCGATCGTCCGGTCGAAGGCCTCGAGCCGGCGGCCATGCGTGATATCCATCAGCACATCGCGCGAGAATACGCGCCCCGGATACCGGGCCAGCGCGGCCAGCATGTCGAACTCGCCGGTGGTGAGAACGATCTCTGTGCCATCGGCCGTGACGAGCTGCCGCCGGCCGAGATCGAGGCGCCAGCCGTCGAAATGGATGACGTCCTGCGCCTCGGCGCTCGGCGCGGCCACGGGCGGCTGGCGCCGGCGCAGGATGGTCCTGAGCCTCGCCAGCACCTCGCGCAGATGGAACGGCTTCGGGATGTAGTCGTCCGCGCCGATCTCGAGCCCGACGATCCTGTCAACGACGTCGTCGCGCCCGGTCAGCATGATGATCGGCACGTCCGAGCGCGATCGGACGTCGCGCGCCAGCATGAGGCCGTCCTCCCCCCCGGGCAGGACGAGGTCCAGCAGAATCACGTCGACCGGCGTCTTCTGCAGGCAATCGCGCATCGCCCCGCCGTCGCCAACGGCCGTCACGCGGTAGCCTTCGTCCTCGAAATAGCGAATCAGCATCTGGCGGATGCGGATATCGTCGTCCACGACCAGAATGTGCTCATTGCGGGCTGCCAGATCAGTCATATCGGATGCGCCGCCCCCCATCGTCGCGGTCGTTGTTACAATACGTCACATTTTCGCACGGTTTGTGACCGTCGCGCCGTTCGGGCGTTACCAGAGTGGGTTCAATTCAGCGCGTCGATCACACAGGAGAGACGCGCCGATGCTTTCGCAAGCCACAATGTCACAGCAGCCCGGAGCTGTCAGGCGATTCGCCGCGGCCCCGTGCCAGGTGCCGAGCCTGCGCAGCCTGTTCGGCGGTCAGCCGGTCGAGACCTTCGACACTGGAACCGCCGTCTTCTGGGAAGGCGACGATGCGCGCCATGTCTTCGAGGTCGTCGAGGGCGTGCTGCGCGTCTTCCGGATCATGAGCGACGGCCGCCGCGTCATCACCGGCTTCATCTATCCGGGCGATCTGCTCGGCGTCTCCCTCAAGGACCATTATCTCTACACCGCCGAGGCGGTGACCCGGACGAAGCTCAGGCGCTACGAGCACGGCCGCTTTCAGAACGAGATCAACCGCTCGCCGGAACTGCGGCCTCAGCTTTTCGCCTGCCTCTGCGACGAGATGGCCGCCGCCCAGGACCAGATGGTCCTGCTCGCCCGCAAGAGCGCCGAGGAGCGCGTCGCCAGCTTCCTGCTGGTCATCGCGCGCCGGCTTGGCGCAGCACAGACGCAGCCCGTGATCGAGATTCCGATGACCCGCCTCGACATGGCCGACTATCTCGGCCTGACCATCGAGACCGTGTCGCGGACCATGACCAGGCTCAGCACCTGCGGCGTGATCGCACCGAGCAGCCGCCATGCCATCGTCATCCGCAAGCTCGGCAAGCTCGCCATGCTTGCGGGCGAAGCCGATGGCGACGATAACCGCCCCACCGGCATGGTGCCGGTTCAGCAGGCCGTCTGGCCCAACTGAGCGGTACAGTGAACGTCGAGGTAGCGCCGGCCATGCGGTCGACCGTCACAAGTGACTTCAGCCTCGACGAGATCACCCGGGTTCTCGATAGCGCCAACATCATCGTCCACGGCTTCGACGGCGTCATCAGGCGCTGGACCAGCGGCTGCGAGGCGCTCTACGGCTGGACCCGCGAGGAGGCGGTCGGGCGCGTCGTGCACGACCTGCTCGAGCCGGCTTTCCCGCAGCCGCTCCGCGACATCACCGCCCATCTGCGCGAGCATGACCTCTGGAAGGGGCAGATCGTTCACCGGCATCGGGACGGCCATGCCATCTTCGTCGCCAGCCGCTGGGTCGTCGCGCGCTCGGAGGATGCCTCCGGCTTCGTGATCGTCGAGACCAATATCGACGTCACCGATCTGCGGGCCGTACAGGCCGATCTCGTCGCCCGCGAGGCGCATCTGCGTTCGATCCTGGACACCGTGCCTGAAGCGATGGTGGTGATCGACGACGTCGGGACGATCTCCTCGTTCAGCGCCGCGGCCGAGCGGCTCTTCGGCTATGGGGCCGCCGAGGTGGTCGGCCAGAATGTCCGCATCCTGATGCCCCAGCCCGATCGCGACGCCCATGACGGCTACATCTCGCGCTATCTGATGACGGGAGAGCGCCGCATCATCGGCTATGGCCGCGTCGTCACCGGCCAGAAGAAGGATGGCAGCCCGTTTCCCATGGAGCTGGCGATCGGCGAGGCGCGGGCGGATGGCCATCGCATCTTCACCGGCTTCATCCGCGACCTCACCAGCCGCCACAAGATCGAGGAAGAGCTGCGGCAGGCTCACAAGATGGAGGCCGTGGGCCAGCTCACCGGCGGAATCGCGCATGATTTCAACAATCTCCTGACTGTCGTCAGCGGCAATCTCGAGATGATCGAGCGACGCCTCAGCGACCCGAAGCTGAAGGTGCTGCTCCGCGAGGCCCAGGGCGCGGCCGATGACGGTGCCAAGCTGACCGGGCAATTGCTCGCCTTCGGCCGGCGCCAGCCGCTGAACCCCAAGCTCGCCGATGTCGGGCAGCTCGTCTCCCATTTCTCCGACCTGCTGCGCCGGGCGTTGGGCGAGGCGATCGAGTTGCGCACCATCGTCTCTGGCTCGCCCGGGGTTGCGCTGGTCGATGCCTCGCAGTTGCAGAACGCCCTTCTGAACCTGGCGCTCAACGCCCGCGATGCCATGCCCCGCGGCGGCCGGCTGACGGTCGAGATTTCGCCGGCGAAGCTCGATGCCGATTATGCCAGCATGTACCCGGAGGTCCGGACCGGCAGCTATGTGCTGATCTCCGTGACCGATACCGGAGAAGGCATGTCCGCCGAAGTCCGGCAGCGCGCCTTCGAGCCCTTCTTCACCACCAAGGGAGTCGGCGCCGGTACCGGCCTCGGCCTCAGCATGGTCTATGGCTTCACCAAGCAGTCTGGCGGCCATGTTCAGCTCTACAGCGAGGTCGGGCAGGGTACGAGCGTGCGCCTGTTCCTGCCTGCCGCGAACCTCGCACCGTCGCAGGCCGCGGACGCGATTGCGGCTGCGCCCGCCACTGAGGACAGCCTGCCCGGCGGGTCCGAGACGATTCTCGTCGTCGAGGACGACGCCCGCGTGCGCCGGGTTGCCGTGGCCAGGCTCGAGGATACCGGCTACCGGGTGCTGGAGGCGGAGACGGGCGCGCAGGCCCTCCGGGTCCTGGACACGCATGCGGAAATCGCTCTCCTCTTCACCGACATCGTCATGCCGGGTGGAATGTCCGGCGATGAGCTGGCGCGCGAGGCAAGGCTCACGCGACCCGGGCTGAAGGTGATCTTCACCTCCGGCTTCGCCGAGCCGGCCGTCGCCGTTCGCGAACTCGCGGCGGCTGCGAACTGGCTGAAGAAGCCCTATACCGCGATGGAGCTGGCGGTGCGGATACGAGACCTTCTCGACGCGGCCGACTGAAGCCTCCAGGCGCGCGCCCTTACGCCGGTTCGTCCGGCTCCGCCTGTGGCAAGCTCCGCAAGGCATGGACGTGAACGCCCGCACCTTCCAGCAGGGCGCGGCCGCCCATCCCCTCAAGCTCGAAGACGAAAAGCGCCGCGTTGCAGCGGCCTCCGAGGCGGCGGACGAGTTCGACTGCCGCCAGCGCGGTCCCTCCCGACATCAGGCAATCGTCGAGGATCGTGACGGCACGCCCGGCAATCCGGTTCGCCCTGGAGATGGCGACGCCGTCGCCGAGTTCGTAGTTGGCCATGATGCTGCGGATCACCTCGACCCTCATCGACCCGACCTTGCGGATATCGAGGATGCCGATGGCGTTTCGCCTGGCGAGGGCGCCGGCGAAGCCGAGGCCCCCGATATCGATGCCGCCGATCACATCGGTCTCGTCCGGCAGCCCCTGCGCCAGCGCATCGACGACGCGCACCATCGTGGGTCCATCGGTCGCGAACGGGGACGTGTCCGGAAAATCCACGCCTGGCGCGGGGTGGTTCTTCCAGCGCCGATACCTCACCAGAAACGGCGTCCCGCCGGTCGGTGCGAGGACGGTGACGCAATCCATGATTCCGGTATCCCTGCATATGTGTTCCGACAGGCATCTCATGCATGGCCGACATGGCCGTGACAAACGCGCGCGGTGCAGCCGGGTCCTGATCCCTTGGGAAAACGCCATCGACGGTGCGGTCCGAGGCATCGTCCCGCCGGTCGCCTGGGCGCACCGCGCCCGTCTTTCGGAGCGCCGGCATCTTGACATGCAGGACCGCTTGGAAGAGGCGTAACGCAAGCGCAGCATATCGGCTGCGAGGCGTTTTTTGTAATGATTCCAAGGAGGAAGCCATGGTGGCCCTCAAGCTCCGGCACGTCGCGGTAGCCACGCTCCGGCCGCGCCCGCAGACCGCGCCGGAGCGCGCTCCGCGGAGCCTCCCGGCCAAACGCGCGCTCATCTGCGCGCTCGTCGCTCTGCTCGCCATCGGCACCGGATCGCTCGCGCTTGCGCAGGCCCAGCAGATCCAGCCTCCGGCATCGAACCAGGCCCCGGTATCGAGCCCGGCTCCGGCGGCAACTCCGGGGTTGGCGCCAGCCGGCCCGGCCACCGCGCTACCGCCTGTCCCGTCGCAATTCGGCATCGCACCGCCGACAGCCGCCCACCCCGCGGCTGCTCCGGCGCTCGCACCGGCCCAGCCGCCGGTCGCGGTGCAGCCTGCCACCTTGCCGGCGCTGCCGCACGACCTCTCGCCCTGGGGCATGTTCATGGCGGCCGACATCGTCGTGAAGGCGGTGATGGTCGGCCTGGCCTTCGCGTCGGTGGTGACCTGGACGATCTGGCTTGCCAAGGCGCTCGAACTCGCGGCGGCGAAGGCGCGGGCCGGGCGCGCCCTGCGCCTACTTCAGTCCGCGGCGAATCTGGTCGAGGCCTCCGGCGCCATCGCCGGCAAGGGCGGGCGCCTGCGCGGCGACGTCGGCGTCCTGCTCGGGGCCGCCCTGGACGAGACGAAGCGCTCCTCGGATCTCGGCGAGGACGGCATCAAGGAGCGCGTCTCGATCGCGCTGGCACGTATCGAGGCAAGGGCGGGGCGCTCGATGGCGCGCGGCACCGGCCTTCTCGCCACGATCGGTTCGACCGCCCCCTTCGTCGGCCTGTTCGGCACGGTCTGGGGCATCATGAACTCGTTCATCGGTATCAGCCAGGCCAAGACCACCAATCTCGCCGTCGTCGCACCGGGCATCGCGGAAGCGCTGCTGGCGACCGCGATAGGCCTCGTCGCGGCGATCCCGGCGGTCATCATCTACAATGTCTTCGCCCGGGCGATTACGGGGTACCGGGCGACGCTCTCCGATGCCTCGGGCGAGATCCTGCAGCATCTCTCGCGTGATCTCGAACGCCAGCGCCGCCATCCGGCCGCCGCGCCCGCACCGATCCGCTCGACCCTTCAGGCGGTGCAACCGACGCTCCAGGCGGCTGCGGCGTTGCCGCGCGTGTCTGCGGAGTAAGCCATGGCCGTCTCCCTCAAGGATTCGCAGGACGGCGACCTCGGCGAGGTCAGCGACATCAATGTCACGCCGTTCATCGATGTCATCCTGGTGCTGCTGATCATTTTCATGGTCGCTGCCCCGCTCTCCACCGTCGACGTCGCCGTCGACCTGCCGGTCTCGAACGCGCAACCTCAGCCGCGCCCGGACACGCCGGTCTTCCTGAGCGTGAAGGGCGATCTCTCGCTGGCGCTCGGCAATGATGCGGTCCCCCGCGAGGCGCTCGGGCCCACTCTCGACGCCAGGACCGGCAATGACCGCGAGCAGCGCGTCTTCCTGCGCGCCGACGGTGCCGTGGCCTATCGCGAGCTGATGGAGGTCATGAACCTGCTGAGGCAGGCGGGCTATCTCAAGATCGCCCTCGTCGGCCTCGAGGATACGGGGCAGGGCGCCGCGCAGGCTGCCCCCGCAGGCGGAGCGCCCCGGCCATGAGGACGCTCGCGAACACGGCCGGGCGCACCAATGGCCTCGGCGCCAGGCTCTGGCCAGCGGTCTTGCGTTGGGCGGTGGCGATTCTCGTCGTCGCGGGCGGACATGGTGCTGCCGGCTGGATGATCGTGACCTGGCAGCGCGCCGAGGCCGCAATGGGCACGCCTCCGGCCGCGGTGATGATCGAACTCGCGCCGCTGGCCGTCGCACCCGAGGCACCGCAGCAGGAGATCGCGCCCGGCCCCGAGATGGTCGAGGCCCAGCCTGAACCCCAGCCGGCCCCCATCATCGAGAAGCCGCCGGAGCCCGAGCCGCCGCTGCCCGAGCCGGAGCCCGTCGTGGAACCACCGCCGGTCGAGCCGCCGCCGGTCGTCGAACCGCAGCCCGTCGCGCAGCCGGAGCCGGAGATCAGGATTCCGGAACTGCCGACCCTGCCTGACGCGGCCGCAGTGCTGGCTCCGCCACCGCCTCCGCCCAAGCCGCGCCCCAAGGTTGTCGAGCGCAAGCCGCCGCCGAAGCCGCGCGTCGTCGAGCGGCGCAAGCCGATCAATCAGGACAAGCCGCCGGCCGAGCGGACGACCGCGCCGACCGCCCAGGCACAGGCCGCACCGACCGCCGCCGCCCCGGCCCAGGGTGCGTCATCGGCTCCGTCGGTCTCGCCCGCGAGCTGGCGTGGCACGCTGCTCGCCCATCTCAACCGCTACAAGCGTTTCCCGGGAGGCGCGAACCCCGGCACGGTGCAGGTCTCCTTCAGCATCGACCGCTCGGGCCGCGTGCTCTCGGCCCGCCTTATCAGCGGCTCCGGCGATTCAGCGCTCGACGAAGAGGCCGTCGCCATGGTCCGCCGCGCCAGCCCGGTTCCGGCGCCGCCGGCAGGGCTGGGGGGCGGCACCATCGCGCTGGCCGTGCCGGTCAAGTTCTCGCGCTGAGACATCTCGCGCTGAGGCATGCGGCCGCTGTCACGGCAGGTCGCGAGCCGCTATGCTGAGCAAAGATGCCCGGATCGGGAGAGCGGGTCATGACACGGATAATTCCGGCCACTCTGGCTCTGGCGCTGATCTGCGGCGGATGCGTTTCGACCAGCGATGCCGAGCGCCGCGCGGCCGACGAGACGCGCTGCCGCTCCTACGGCTTCCGCCCCGCCACGGACGCGCTGGCGCGTTGCCTGCTCGAGATCGACCTCGACCGTGCGGCCGAGCGCCGCTTCCGGATGGACACCGCCTTCGGCGGCACGCCCTGGTTCTACGGCCGCCGCTGGTGAGCACCGTGCGGGTGCCGTCCCACGCCGCTCCCGCCGCCTCCCTGACGAAAACCGGCCCAGAAAGAAAAAAGGGCCGCGCGTGAGCGCAGCCCAAGTCTAGGGAGGAAACGCCCAAGGAGGGCGACGCAACATCGCTGCTGCGGTGCGTGATACATAGGTGCGGGAGGCCCTGCCCACAAGCGCAAAAGGGCAGCATCATTGTCCTATTTTTTGAGCATCGGCGGACGGCCCGCGACACGCTGCCGCGCTGGGTCGCGTCACGGCCCTTCTCGCTGCCCGAAGACGCGGATTGAGGCCGTGCCGGTGCCTCCAACCCACGCAGTTCCTGCTTTTTTTTAGGCGTTGACAGGCAGTTTGGGCCTATTCAAATTCATAGGCATACAAACGAATTTGCCAGCTGACGCAAAGTTGGCGGCATGCGACATCTGTCTAAGAGCCAATTTGTCGAAGAACCCGGGCATCACGCCACCGGGCCAGACATGGGGAACAGCGATGACGATCGACCGTCGGAGTTTTCTGGCCGGCGCCTCCGCCGGAGCCACCATCCTCGCAGCCCCGTCCCTGGTGCATGCGCAAGGCGCCGGACCCATCAAGGTCGGCGAGATCAACAGCTACACGGCGCAGCCGGCCTTCCTGAAGCCCTATCGCCAGGGCTGGGAACTGGCGCTGGAACAGATCAATGCGGGCGGCGGCGTGCTCGGCCGCAAGATCGAGACGATCTTCCGCGACGATGCCGGCAAGCCCGAGGATGCCGTGCGTCATGCCGGCGACCTGATCAACGCGGAGAAGGTCGACCTGCTCTCGGGCGGCTTCCTCTCCAATGTCGGCCTCGCCATCGCCGACTTCGCCAACCAGAACAAGAAGCTCTATGTCGCTTCCGAGCCGCTCTCGGACGCGGTCGTATGGGCCAAGGGCAACCGCTACACCTTCCGCCTGAGGCCCTCGACCTACATGCAGGCCGCGATGCTGGTCGAGGAGGCCGCCAAGCTTCCCGCCAAGAAATGGGCGATCGTGGCACCGAACTACGAATACGGCCAGTCTGCCGTGAAGTGGTTCAAGGACCTGCTCAAGAAGGCCAAGCCCGATGTCGAATTCGTCGCCGAGCAGTTCCCTGCGCTCGGCCGCATCGATGCCGGCGCGACCGTGCAGGCGCTGGAAGCCTCGAAGCCCGACGCCATCTTCAACGTCACCTTCGGCGGCGACCTGACGAACTTCGTCCGGCAGGGCAATACGCGCGGGCTCTTCGAGGGCAGGACCGTGGTCTCGATGCTCACCGGCGAGCCGGAATATCTCGATCCGCTCGGCGCCGAGGCCCCGGTCGGCTGGATCGTCACCGGCTATCCCCATGCCGACCTGAAGACCCCCGAGCACACCAAGTTCTACGAGGCCTACAAGGCCAAGTTCGGAGACTATCCCCGCCTCGGCTCGATCGTCGGCTACGATACGATGAACTCGATCGCCGCCGCTCTCGCCAAGGCCGGATCGACCGATACGGAGAAGCTGGTCGATGCACTGAAGGGCCTGAAGTTCCCCTCCGCCTTCGGCACGGCCGAGTATCGCGCAATCGACCACCAGTCGACGCTCGGCGCCTTCGTCGGCAAGACCGCGCTCAAGGACGGCAAGGGCGTCATGGTCGACTGGAGCTATCGCGACGGCGCGAAGTACCTGCCGAGCGACGCCGAGGTGAAGACGCTCCGCCCGGCGGGGTGAGACGCTGTCATTCCGGGGCAGCGCACAGCGATGAACCCGGAACCCACGACTTGCCGCTCCGGCAGTGTCCCAGCGTTGTTCGAGACGGTTTCGCCTGATCGTGGGTTCCGGGTTCGGCCTGCCGGCCGCCCCGGAATGACGAGATGGCGCGCCCGACGCTGACGAGGCTTATGACCGCATGATCGACCTCATCCTCACCCAGACGCTGAACGGCCTGGCCTCGGCCTCCTCGCTGTTCCTCGTCGCGTCGGGGCTGTCGATCATCTTCGGCGTCACGCGCATCGTGAACTTCGCGCATGGCTCGCTCTACATGCTGGGCGCCTATCTGGCCTGGACGCTGGTCGGGCGCTTCGGGCCGGCGGAGGCGCTCGGCTTCTGGGGCGGCGTGCTGCTCGCGGCTGTCCTGACCGGGCTCATCGGCGTGGTCATCGAAGTGCTGATCCTGCGCCGGATCTATCAGGCTCCGGAG
Organism: Bosea sp. 124; assembly: GCF_003046175.1. NCBI lineage: Bacteria > Pseudomonadati > Pseudomonadota > Alphaproteobacteria > Hyphomicrobiales > Alloboseaceae > Allobosea > Allobosea sp. 124. The sequence goes on along the minus strand of NZ_PZZM01000001.1, from coordinate 4,782,694 downwards.
CTGTTTCAGTTGCTCGCCACCTTCGGCGTCGTGCTGATGCTGCAGGACGTCGCGCTCGGTGTCTGGGGGGCGGAGGACAAGCTCGGGCCGCGCGCGCCCGGCTTCAAGAGCTTCGTCGTCATCTTCGGCAACCGTTTTCCGACCTACGAGCTGTTCCTGATCGGGGTCGGGCCGCTCGTCCTGCTGGTTCTCTGGCTGCTTTTCCAGAAGACGCGCTGGGGCACGCTGGTGCGGGCTGCGACGCAGGATCGCGAAATGGTCGGCGCGCTCGGGGTCAACCAGCGCCTGCTCTTCACCTCCGTCTTCGCCTTCGGCTCGATGCTGGCGGGCTTGGGTGGCGCGCTGCAACTACCGCGCGAGGCCGTGACCCTGCACATGGACCTGTCCATGATCTCCGAGGCGTTCGTGGTCGTGGTCGTCGGCGGGCTCGGCAGCGTCACGGGCGCCTATCTCGCGGCTGTGCTGATCGGAATCCTGCACGCCTTCGGCATCCTGATTTTTCCCAAGATCACGCTCGTCCTCGTCTTCCTGGTCATGGCGGTGGTGCTCGTGGTCAAGCCCTATGGCCTGATGGGCAAGGCGCCCGTCGGCCATGCGCGCGCCCATGGCCCGGCCGAGCCGTTGCTGCTGCCCGCCGATGGGCCGACGAAGCTTGCCGGGCTGATCGCGCTCGTGATCCTCGCGCTGGCCCCGCTGGTGACGCCCGACCACATCCTGCTGACCCTGACCGAGCTCGTCATCTTCGCGCTCTTCGCCGCCTCCCTGCATTTCATGATGGGGCCGGGCGGCATGGCCTCCTTCGGCCACGCCGCCTATTTCGGGCTCGGGGCCTATGGCGCTGCGCTCGCGGTGAAATGGCTGGGCGCGCCAATGGAGCCGGCGCTGCTGCTCGCGCCCTTCCTGGCGGGCATCGCCGGCGTCGTCTTCGGGTGGTTCTGCGTGAGGCTGTCGGGCGTCTATCTCGCCATGCTGACGCTGGCCTTCGCGCAGATCGCTTGGGCGACCGCCTTCCAGTCGGTCGACCTGACCGGCGGCGACAATGGCATGCTCGGCGTCTGGCCCTCGGCCTGGGCGGCCTCCAAGACGGTCTACTACTACCTCACCCTCGTCATCTGCGCGGCCGCGATCCTGGCGCTGCGGCTGACGATCTTTTCACCCTTCGGCTACGGCCTGCGCGCCGCGCGCGACAATGCGCTGCGGGCAGAGGCGATCGGGCTCGATGTCGTCCGCATCCAGTGGGCCGCCTTCGCTGTCGCGGCTTTCTGCGCCGGCATCGCGGGCGGGCTCTTCGCCTTCTTCAAGGGCTCCGTCTTTCCGACCTACATGGCGATCCCGCGCTCGGTCGATGCGCTGCTGATGGTGCTGCTCGGCGGCGTCCAGACCGTCACGGGGCCGATCGTCGGCGCCTTCGCCTATGCCGGCCTCTCCGAGCAGTTGATGAAGGCGACGATGTACTGGCGCTTCGTGCTCGGCCTCTCGATCGTGCTCCTCGTCGTGCTCTTCCCGCGCGGATTGGTGGGAGCGGTTCTGGCGCTCCGCGAACGCTGGCGCAAGGAGGCGCCGCCCTCTGCGCTGGCACTGGCGGAGGCTGGCCGATGAGCGCGGTCGAGCCGGTCCTCCTCGTCCGCGACCTCGCCAAATCCTTCGGCGGCGTGCGCGCCGTCGATGGCGTGTCCTTCTCGGTCCTGCCCGGCACGATGTTGGCGTTGATCGGGCCCAATGGCGCCGGCAAGACGACGTGCTTCAACATGCTCAACGGCCAGCTCCGCCCCGATGGCGGGCAGGTGCTGCTGGCAGGCCGCCCGATCACCGGCCTGAAGCCGCGTGTCGTCTGGCGCATGGGCGTCGGCCGCACCTTCCAGATCACTGCGACTTTCACCTCGATGACCGTGCGCGAGAACGTCCAGATGGCGCTGATCTCGCATGCCGGCGAAATCTGGAGCCCCTTCGGACGCGCCCGCGACCGCCACCGCGACGCGGCCGAGGCACTGCTCGCGCAGGTCGGCATGGCCGGGCAGGCCGAGCGCGCCTGCGGCGTGCTCGCTTATGGCGACCTCAAGCGCGTCGAACTTGCGGTCGCGCTCGCCAACCAGCCGCGGCTCCTGCTCATGGACGAGCCCACCGCCGGCATGGCCCCGCGCGAGCGCATCGACCTGATGGCGCTGACCGCCGGGATCGCCGCCGCGAAAGGCATCGCCGTGCTCTTCACCGAGCATGACATGGATGTCGTCTTCACCCACTCCGACAGCGTCATCGTGCTCGACCGCGGCCGCCTGATCGCGCATGGCACGGCCGAGGAGGTGCGCCGGGACCCCAATGTCCGCGCCGTCTATCTCGGCTCCGGCGCGACCTCGGGAGGGCATTGAGGTGCGCGTGATATCGAACTCCGACGCGGCTTGCGCAGGCGCTTCCCTCTCCCCGCTTGCGGTGGGGAGGGCCAGGGTGGGGGGCAGCGCCGCTGGGCACGTCCGCGGCCGGCACGTTCGCCCCGCTTTCCGGCCCCCCATCCCTAACCCTTCCCCACCGCAAGCGGGGGGACGGGGACGCGTCGCGCTCTTCCGTGAGTACACGGCATGACCACCATGCTCGAGATTTCCGCGCTCGACGCTTATTACGGCCGCGCCCATATCCTGCAGGGCGTCACCTTCGCGATGAATCGCGGCGAGGTGCTGGCGCTGATGGGCCGCAACGGCGCCGGCAAATCGACGACGATGAAGGCCGTCATGGGCCTCGTGCCACCCGCCGGAGGCTCCGTCAGCTTCGAGGGGCGCCGGGTCGATGGCCGCGAGCCCTTCGAGATCGCGCGGATGGGCATCGGCTATGTGCCCGAGGACCGGCGCGTCTTCTCCGAGCTCAGCGTCATGGAGAACCTCTCGGTGGCGCAGCGCCCGGCCCGCAGTGACGCGCCGCACTGGACGCCGGAGCGGCTGTTTGCACTCTTTTCCAATCTCGGCCGGATGCGCGACAGGCCGGGCGGCGCCATGTCGGGCGGCGAGCAGCAGATGCTGACCATCGCGCGCACGCTGATGGGCAATCCAAAGCTCGTGCTGCTCGACGAGCCTTCGGAGGGGCTGGCGCCGGTCATCGTCGAGGAGATGGCGAAGACCATCCTGGCGCTGAAGAGCGAGGGGCTGACCGTGTTGATCTCGGAGCAGAACCTGCATTTTGCCGGCAATGTCGCCGATCGCGCGGCGATCATCGAGAAGGGCATCATCCGCTTCACCGGCACGATGGACGAGCTCAAGGCCAACGAGGCGGTCAGGACGCAGTACCTGTCGGTTTGACGAGACGATCCCGGCTAGCCCTCGCCGTCATCCCGGACAAGCCGCGCTGCGGCGCCGATCCGGGGTCCATCGGAGGAAGCGCGCTTTACGATGGATCCCGGCTCTGCGCTTTGCTTGCCCGGGATGACGGCGAGGCGGTGGGGGGGCTTAAGCCCAACGAAACCCCGCCGACGCTGCGCCACTCATCCGCGAGAGCCAGCAGCGCTCCCTCGATCAGGCCCTCGCGCAGCAGTGCCTCGGCTGTTCGCTCCCCGGCGGCCAGCGCTTTGGCGATCGCGTCCGGGGGCAGGGGCCCGACATCCACCGTGACCGGCAGATCGCCGAGATCGCTGTCGGGGTCGAGTTCGCGCGCCGGCCTGCGAAGGATCGCCGATTCCTGCACATCAGTCGCATTTGCAATAATCGTCGCGGCAGCATCGGCCTCGGCCGCACTGCGCGCCAGCACCGTTACCGCGTCTGCGACGCCGCGCGAAAAGGAGCGGCCACGCCAGCCGCTGGTCGCGATGCCGCGAAAATGCTGCGCAGCATATTGCGCAGCATGAAGCCTGATGAAGCCCTCCGGCCGCGCCCGCGCAAGCGACGGGACAACGCCGATATCAAGCGGATGCCCCGGCGTGACCAGCACCGCGATGTCCCCGCCATTGTTGACATAGGCGCGCTCGAGCTGCGGTGCCGCTGCCGTCATCGCGCTCAGGATGGTGTCTGCGACAGCCCCCGCGACGGCCGCCATCGGCGTGATGTACTGCGTGCGGAAGGCCCAGCAGGCACGCGCCATGCGCTGCGCCGTCGCGCCTTTCAGGGCTGGAGGCTGAGCCGTCAGCGGCTGGCGCAGTGTCCGCATTTCGCCCGCGAGTTCGGTGAGTAGCCCGTCGAAAGCGTCCTCGGCGGCGGCATAGGCGCGCTCGATGACCGCAAGCTCGCCGAACGCCGCGATGACGAGATCGCTCGGCCCCTCCTGCAGATGCAGGCGGTTGCCGGACAAACGGGCGACGCGGTGGGACTTCACAGGTTTTGGCTCCCCACAGCCCTCATCCTGAGGAGCGCCACGGACGCGTCTCGAAGGATGCTCCAGCGGATACCGGAGCCTCCTGAAGCATCCTTCGAGACGCCGCGTTGCGGCTCCTCAGGATGAGGGCCGGAGCCAGTCACTAATCCACATTCTGCCGCAGAGGCCAGGGGTTCTCGGCCGCTCCGCCCTCGATCCGGGCCTGTCCGCCATGGGCGCGAAGGATCTCCTCGACGGGTACGATCTCCTCGGCATGGCCGCCGGAAGCCAGATAGAGCTGGCGCGACAGGGTGAACTCGATCGGCGCGACGATCGCCGGCGTCGGGACATAGCCGAAGGCGTTCTTCGGCATGCGCAGCACGTCGACCATCACCGTGATGCCGCCGCCAGGCCAGACGAAGACCGGCGCGCCGCCCATCGTCACCCGCGTCGAGCCGGATTGCACCGAGCGCGTCAGCAGGATCGGGTTCTCGGTGACACCGGCGCGCAGGGACCCGCCCGCACCCGCCACGAACATCACGCTGCACAGCGAGGGCTCACAGTTCTCGCCGATGCGCTCGACCACCTGCCGCACCGGGGCGGGCATCTCGGCCTCGACCGGAACGAGGTTCTCGTCGAGCACGCAATAGAGCGAGTCCTCGCCGGTCGTCGATGTCATCAGGAGCCGCATGCCCGGCCAGGCCAGGGCCGGATCGATCTTCTGGATGATCGAGAGCGGCTCGGTGATGTCGGTGCCGCCCCAGCCGAGGCCCGGGGCCGCGACCTGGAAATAGCGCCCGGGTGTCGATTTACGGCCGCGCACCCGGATGCCGGCGGGGCGCATGTCGAGCACCCGACCGGCCTGATGCTCGGTCAGGACGCCGGTGATATGGTCGTCGACGACGATGACCTCGTCGACATGGCCCTGCCACTGCTTCGCGAAGATGCCGATCGTGGCCGAGCCGCAGCCGACCCGCATCCGCGTCTCGGGCCGGCCATCGACGACCGGCGCCTGCCCGGCCTGAACGACGACGCCGTGGCCGCCGTCGATGGTCAGTTCCACCGCCTCGCCATTGCCGAGCTTCAGCATCGTCTCGCAGGTGGCGTTGCCCTCCTTCTTCGACCCGCCGGTGAGATGGTGCACGCCGCCGATGGAAAGCATCTGCGAGCCGTACTCGGCCGTGGTGACATGGCCGACCTGCTCGCCATTCGCCCGCACGGCCGCAGTCTCCGGGCCGAGATGCCGATCGGTGTCGATCTTCACCTTGACGCCGCAATAGGAGAAGATCCCCTCCGTCACGACGGTGACCGTATCGACGCCCTCATGCTGCGAGGACACGATGAAGGGCGCCGGCTTGTAGTCCGGATAGGTCGTGCCCGAGCCGATGCCGGTGACGAAGACGCGGCTCGTGGGCAGGATCGACCCGTCCCAGTCCTCGGCGGGCTCGGCGAACGGCACGACATGCTGCCCTTCGGCGACGGCCTCCGCCAGCAGCACCACCGGGTCGGTGCGCACCAGAAGGCCGTTCTCGTTGGCATAGCGCGAGCACGCGCCGGAGCGTCCGGGCCTGATCCGGCAGAGCACCGGGCAGGCGTCGCAACGCAGGATGCCGTCCTCGCCCTCGGCCACGCCGAATTTGCGCGAGCGCTCGGCCAGAACTGAATCCTGCGTCGGGATGGGATTGAGCTCGTTCACGGACGGCCCTCCTTCTGGCGCAGCAACTCCCAGAGCCGGTGCGGCAGCACCGGGACCTGGCGCGGCGTGACCCCGGTCGCATGCCGGATCGCGCCGAGGATGGCGGGTGCGGTCGGCACCAGTGCCGGTTCGCCGATACCCTTGGCGCCGGAGGGGCCCAGCGGTTCGGGATCCTCGACCAGGATGATGTCGATCGGCGGCACGTCGCCCGCCGTCGGGATCAGGTAATCGTGCAAATTCTCGGTCCGGCCCGGCAGGTATTCCTCAAGCAAGGCCAGCCCGATGCCCTGGGCGATACCGCCATGGATCTGGCCCTCGACCAGCATCGGATTGATGGCGCGGCCGACATCATGGGCCGCGACGATGCGGTTGAGCTTGATCGTGCCGAGGTCGAGATCGACGTCGAGCGAGGCAATCTGCGCCGCGAAGCCGTAGGTCGCATAGGGCACGCCCTGGCCGTTCTCGTCGAGCGGCACGGTCGGCGGGTCGAAGCTGCCGATGCCTTCGAGCACCGTCCCGTTCGCCTTGGCGGGGAGGGCGGCGAGATCGATCAGCGCGACGACGCCATTCTCCTCGACCCGCACGGTCGTGCCGTCGAGTGAGAGGCGGGCGGCGGGTCCGGCATTGGTGAGGCGCAGGATCTCGGCGCGCAACGCAGCCGCCGCCTTCTCCGAGGCCTTGCCGGAGACGAAGGTCTGGCGCGAGGCCGAGGTCTTGCCGGCATCAAACGTGCGGAAGGTGTCGCCGACGACCAGATCGAAGCGCTCGACCGGCAGCCCGAGCGCATCCGCCGCGATCTGGGTCAGCACGGTGGTCGAACCCTGGCCGATGTCGACGGCGCCGTTCCAGAACGTCAGCCGGCCATCCTGCGACAGCGTCACCCGCATGGTCGAGGGGTTGGACATGCCGGTATTGCCGATGCCGTACCACATGCAGCCGACACCGACGCCGCGCCGTGTCCGGCCCTCGCTTGCATTGAAGGCAGCGGCATCCGCCAGCAACCTCTCCCAATGCGGCCTGAGCTCCTCCAGGCATTCGGCGAGCCCGGCGCTGGCTTCGAGAACCTGCCCGCAGGGCGTCGTATCGCCGGCACGGATGGCGTTTATCAGGCGGAACTCCAGGCGATCGATCCCGGCCGCGGCGGCGAGATCGTCGAACAGGGTCTCCTGCGCGATCGCGGCCTGCGGCACGCCAAAGCCGCGGAAGGCGCCCGAGGGCGGGCCGTTGGTGTAGACCGCGCGCGAGCGGTTGCGGACATGGGGCACCTTGTAGGGCCCGGTCGCATGCACCGGCACGCGGCCGGCGACGGTCGGCCCCCAGGAAGAATAGGCGCCGGTATCGAAATCGCCATCCATCGCATAGGCGACGAGGCGCCCGGCAGCGTCGCACGCCGCCTTCGCCTCGATCGAGGAGGGGTGGCGTTTGGTCGAGGAGATCATCGACTCGATCCGCCCGAAGACGCAGCGCACCGGCCGGTCGAGCACCCAGGCCGCGACCGCCAGCATCGGCTGCAGCGAAACGTCGAGCTTGCCGCCGAACCCGCCGCCGCAAGCGGAAGGCAGGATGCGGACGCTCTCCAGCGGCAGGCCGATCACGCGGGCGACCTCGTCGCGGTCCATATAGGGCGCCTGCGTGCAGGCGAAGACCTCGATCGTCTCGCCCACGCGCTTCGCATAGCCGGCCTCCGGCTCGATATAGGCATGCTCGACGAAGCCTGTCTCGAAGGCGCCGCTGGCGACATGCGCCGCTGCGGCGAAGCCCGCCTCGACATCGCCGCGCTCGACGCGCCCGCGCGTCAGCACGTTGTCGGGTACGAAGTCGTGCAGCGTGAAGGCAGTCTCGGCCAGCGCCGCCTTGCTGCCGATCATCGGAGGCAGGGGCTCCCAGGAAATCGGGAACTCGTCCATGCGCACGGCCTCGACCGCTGCCTTTTCGCCGACGATGGCGAGCACGCATTCGCCGCGATAGCGCGTCTCTCCGGTCGAGAAGACCGGCTGGTCCTTGAGATGCGGGTAGATGCCGAAGGAGTTTTCGCCAGGCACGTCCTTCGCCGTGAAGATGCGGACCAGCCCCGGCCGGGCCGCGACGAAGGCATCGAGATCGCCCAGCGTGAAGCGCGCGCGCGGATGCGGGCTCCGCAGTGCCCGCAGCCAGAGCGCATCCTCGGGAGCGGCATCGCTGCCGTAGATCTCGGTCCCTGCAACCTTAGGCTCGCCATCGAGGCGGGCGATGCGGGTGCCGATGGAAGCGCATGCCCTTCCCGCCGGTGGCGGCGAGCCCGAGATGGGGGAGAGGTTGTGTCGTGGCTCCGATGCCTCGCCATCGACGAACCGATGCGCGTCGCGCACCGCCTCGACGATCTTGAGATAGCCGGTGCAGCGGCAGAGAACGCCGCCAAGCGCATCCAGCGTCTCGCCTTCGTCCGGCCGCGGATTGCGCTTCAACAGGTCGTAGCCGGCCATCAGCATGCCCGGCGTGCAGATGCCGCACTGCGCCGCGCCATGGGCATGGAAGGCGCGCTGAAGCGCCGCGCCCAGCGCATTCTCCGCCAAACCCTCGACGGTCACCACCGCACAACCCGCGACCTGCCCGACCGGCACGAGGCAGGCGCAGGCCTGCGCCTCATCGATCAGCACGGTGCAGGCGCCGCAATCGCCGGCATCGCAGCCGACCTTGGTTCCGGTGGCGCCAAGGCCTGTTCGTAGCGCCTCGCTCAGCCGGGCATCGGAAGCCTCCTGCAGCACGACCTCGCGGCCGTTGAGCCGGAAGGCGACGGCGTTCTCTTGCGGCGCGACGGCGGGCAGGGCGGAGCGGTCATGAACGTTCACGCGGCGACCTCCAGCGGCGACGAGAGCAGCCCCGCCAGCGTCCGGCGCACCAGAACGAGCGCGGCATCGCGGCGATAGGCGGCGCTGGCGCGAACATCGTCGATGGGCGAGAGCGCAGCGAGATCGGCGGCGCCGACCGTCTCCGCCAGAGCCGGCGCGGCGTTCTGCCCGATCAGCCGAGCCGCCAGGGTGGCAAGACGTTGCGGCGCAGCCGAACAGGCTCCGACCACGACCCTGGCCGAGGCGATGCGCCCCGTCGCGTCGGTCGCGATTACGGCCGCGACCGACGCGATCGAAATGACCAGATAGGCGCGCGCGCCGAGCTTGAGGAAGCTTGAGCGCGCCTGCGCCGGTTGCGGTGGCAGATGCAGCGCGACCAGGATCTCGTCGGCCGCCAGCGCGGTGCTGCGATTGCCGAGCACGAAGGCGGCGAGGGGGAGGCGCCGGCGGCCGCGCAGGCTCGCCAGTTCCACCTCGGCATCGAGCGCCAGCAAGGGCGGCACACCGTCGGCGGCAGGGGAGGCGTTGCAGAGATTGCCACCGACCGTGCCGCGATTCTGGATCTGGACGCCGCCGACCTGCCGGCTTGCCTGTTTGAGCACGTCGAAGACGGGCGGCAATGCGGCGCTGGCGACGGCGCTCCACGTCGCAGTCGCGCCGATGCGCGTGCCCCCGGCGTCATGCTCGATGCCGCCGAGCTCCGCGATGGCGCTGAGATCGAGAATGTCGCGGCTATAAGGTTCGAACCAGGCGGTGCGATGCGTGCGCACCGGATAGAGATCGGTGCCACCGGCCAGCATCGTCAGCGGCGCGGCGCCGACCGTCCCCGCCCGCAGCGCGAGCGCCTCGTCCAGCGTCTGGGGTCGAAGGTAGCGCGTCATGGCCAGCTCCCATCCGGTGTGACGGCTCGAAAACCTCGCTGATTATTGTTAGTATACAAACAAGGTGGCGCAAGCGGATTTTGCAGGCAGCCCGTGCTCAATCCAGACGCGCGAGCAGGCCGAGCAGCCGCTCCGCCTCTTCCCGCGACAGGGGCGAGAGGGTCGCCGCCGTGATCGCGCGCGCCTTCTCGATCAGACCCGGGATCGCCTCCAGCCCCCGGGGCGTCAGGCGGACGCGCACGCGGCGCTGGTCGTCGGGGTCGGGCCGGCGCTCGACCAGCCCGCGCTCCTCCAGCCGGGCGATGACGCCCTTGATCGTGGCCGGGTCCATCGCGGTCATGCGGCCGAGCTGGTTTTGCGAAATTTCTGCGCCTTCGCTCAATTTCGACATCGCCGCGAACTGCGTCGGGGTCGGGCCGTCATCGCCCATGATGCGCTGGAAGATGGCGATATGGCGCTGCTGGGCCCGGCGCATCAGGAAGCCGACCTGCTCGTCGAGGACATAGCCCGGCGCGGCGGCGGCGGGCGCAAGGGCCGCCTTGCGCTGGCGCGGCACGGCATCGCTCGCCGGCTCGCTCGCGGCGTCGGTCGAGCTGGTCTCGCTGCTCGTCATCGTCTTGCCACCGCCTCCTCGGCCACCGGTACGCAGGACGGGGCAGAGGCCGGACTCTGCCTCTTGCCAGCCGCCACGGCGCTGTCCATGATTGTTATTACACATGCAATCGCCGCTTGTCCCATCGCGCGGGACCGGCAGCTGCTTCGATACGGAGAACCAGATGGCTCACGACGTCGCTGTGGGAGCTGCCAAGGGCAAGCTGGTGGTCCGCAATATCGGGCTGCTGCTCTCGGGCGATCTGGCGAGGCCGATCCTCGACGCCGATGCGATCGTCGCCATCGATGGCCGCATCACCGCCATCGGCCGGGCCGCCGATCTCGATCTCTCCGGCGCCGACACGACGATCGACGCAAAGGGCTCGCCCCTGTCGCCCGGCCTGATTGACTCCCATTGCCACCCGGTCTTCGGCGACTGGACGCCGCGCCAAAACCAGCTCGGCTGGATCGAGATGGGCGTGAATGGCGGCGTCACCACGCTGGTCTCCGCCGGCGAGGTGCATCTGCCGGGCCGGCCCAAGGACGCGATCGGCGTCAAGGCCCTGGCCGTGACGGCGCAGCGCTGCTTCCAGAATTTCCGCCCGGCCGGCGCCAAGGTCCTGGCCGGCGCGCCGGTGGCCGAACTTGATTTCGGCCGCGAGGTCTTCGAGGAGCTGAAGGCGCTCGGCATCCGCCATATCGGCGAGATCGGGCTCGGTACCGTCGCCAAGGGCGCCGATGCGAAGCGCGTCACCGGCTGGTGCCGCGAGATCGGCCTGGAGACGATCATGCACACGGGCGGTCCCTCGATCGCGGGCTCGCATTTCGTCAACAAGGATGATGTGCTGGAAGCCCAGCCCGACGTCGTCAGCCACATCAACGGCGGACCGACCTCGATCGCCCATGCCGATATCCGCATCCTCTGCCAGCAGGCCAAGGGCGCGCTCGAAGTCGTGCACAACGGCAATGAACGCTCGGCGCTGGTGGCGCTGGAGGCTGCGCTGGAGGCGGGCCGCCTCGCTGACGTGGTGATCGGCACCGATGCGCCCGCCGGCTCCGGCGTCCAGCCCAATGGCGTGCTGCGGATGATCACGCTGCTGGCAAGCCTCGGCGGCCTGCCGGCCGAGCAGGCCTTCTGCCTCGCCACCGGCAATGTCGCGCGCCGGCGCTCGCTCGATGCCGGCCTGATCGCGGAGGGCTATCCGGCCGACTTCGTCTTTCTCGACAAGCCGCAGCATTCCTCCGGCAAGGACCTGCTGGAGGCGGTCTCGCTCGGCGACATCCCTGGCATCGGGATGGTCGTGATCGACGGGCTGGTCAGGACGGGGCGCTCGCGCTCGACGCCGCCGTCCCATACCGCGCCCGTTCTGCTGTGACAGGAGGCAAGCCATGACCGAGCTGATCGAAATCCGCCGCGTCCAGACGTCTGTGGAGGAAATCTTCCACGAGTTCGGCCCCTTGCCCGGCCGCACCGAGCGCATCGCATCGGTCTGCGCCGTGCTGACCAACCCCTATGCCGGCCGCTACGAGCCCGACATCATGCCGATGATGGAGGCGCTCAAGCCGGCGGGGCTGGAGATGGCGACGCGCTGCCTGAACGCACTGGGCGGCGATCCCGCGACGGTCGAGGGCTATGGCAAGGGCGCTGTCATCGGCTCGGCCGGCGAGCTGGAGCATGGTGCGCTCTGGCATGTGCCGGGCGGCTATGCGATGCGCGAGATCCTCGGCAACGCCAAGGCGATCGTGCCCTCGACCAAGAAGGTGGCGAGCCCCGGCGCCCGCATCGACATCCCCGTCACCCATATCAACGCCTGCTATGTGCGCAGCCATTTCGGAGCCGTCGAGATCGGCGTGCCGGGCTCGCCCCAGGCCGACGAGATGGTCCTCATCCTGGTGATGACCACGGGCGCGCGCATCCATGAGCGCGTCGGCGGCCTGCGCGCCGACCAGATCAGCGTCTGGGACGGCCAGCGCTGATACGCCTGCAGACTGCGAAACGAGGACGACCGATGCCCGCGAATATCCGCAAGATCCTGACGCAAGTCGATGAAACCCTGGTCGAGGCCGGCAGGGCGGTGGCGCCGCCGACGCGCCGCGCCGTGGCGGTGGCCGTGATCGCCAACCCCTTTGCCGGGCGCTATCAGGAAGACCTGTCGGAGCTGACCGAGATCGGCGTCGAACTCGGCGACCTCCTGACCAGGCGCTGCCTAGCGGCGCTCGGCATCGAGCCCCATCAGGCCGAGAGCTTCGGCAAGGCGGCGATCGTCGGAGAGGGCGGCGAACTCGAACATGCCGCCGCGATCCTGCACCCGAAGCTGGGGACGCCGGTTCGCGCCGCGCTCGGCAAGGGCCCGGCGCTGATCCCCTCGGCCAAGAAGCGCGGCGGGCTCGGCACCCCGATCGACGTGCCGCTCGGCCACAAGGACGCAGCCTTCGTGCGCTCGCATTTCGATGCCGTCGAGGTCCGGGTCACCGACGCGCCGCGCGCCGGCGAAATCCTGGTCGCGATCGCCGTCACCGATTCAGGCCGCCCCCTGCCGCGCATCGGCGGGCTGACGAAGGACCAGATCAAGGGCGAGGACGGGCTGCGGTAGGCTCCACCGTCATGCTCGCCCTTGTGGCGAGCATCCACGACTTGAACACCGACCTCGACCAGCGCAGGCGTGGATGGTCGGGACAAGCCCGACCATGACGAGCCCCGGGCTGTGGATCACCCCCCAAGCGACATCGTCAGCGGCGGCTTGACCTCGGGTGGCAGCGGCGAGGTGTAGCCCTCCGCGCCGAGTTTTTTCTTGTGGTCGGCCTTGGCCGCCGCCATCAGGGCGGGATCGAGCAGGACGGCCGCCCCCGTCGCCACCATCGCCTTGGCGACATGGATCATCGCCTTGTGCGCCGCCGGCTGCTTGCCTTGGGACACCACCTGCCAGGTGTGGAAGGGCGTGCCGATGGCGACCGTCGGCGCGTGCGCCTGCACGGTCGGGACGGCCCAGCTCACATCGCCGATATCGGTCGAGCCGATCGCCGGGTTGCGCTTGGCATCGAGCGGCACGAGGAAATCGGCCAGCGGCGCGCCGGTGTCCTCCATCCCGATCGTGCGCCAGATCGAGGCGATCTCCTGTGGCTGCAGCGTCTTGCGAATCTCCTGCGCAAAGGCGCGGTCGGCATCGTCGAAATGCGGCGGCCCGAGCTCTTCCATGACGGTGTGCATGGCTTGCTCCAGCGGCGTGTTGCCGAGCAGGTCCGAGACCGCGCTGACGATGCGCATCTCCATCTTGGTTTCAGTCATCAAGGCTGCGCCTTCGGCGATCTTCTTCACGCGCTGGACGAGCTCGAGCATGCCGCGCAGGTCGCGCGCCCGGATCGAGTAGCGCACGCGGGCATGGGCCTGCACGACGTTCGGCGCGATGCCGCCGGTGTCGAGCACTGCGTAATGCACGCGCGCATCGCTGGGCATGTGCTCGCGCATGTAGTTGACGCCGACATTCATCAGCTCGACGGCATCGAGCGCGCTGCGGCCGAGATGCGGCGCGGCCGCGGCATGCGCCGTGCGGCCGGTGAAGACGAAATCGGCGCGGGTGTTGGCGAGGGCCAGCGGCGGGGCCACCTCCCAGAAGCTCGACGGATGCCAGGAGATCGCGGCATCGACATCGTCGAAGGCGCCGGCGCGGACCATGAAGGCCTTCGCCGCGCCGCCTTCCTCGGCCGGGCAGCCATAATAGCGGACGCGGCCGGGCAGCTTGTTCTCCGCGAGCCAGTCCTTCATCGCGACCGCGGCCAGCAGCGCGGCCGAGCCGAGCAGGTTGTGGCCGCAGCCATGGCCATGACCGCCATCCTCGACCGGCTTGTGGCTGGCGACGCCGGCCTCCTGCGACAGGCCGGGCAGGGCGTCGTATTCGCCCATGAACGCGATCACCGGGCCACCTTCACCAGCCTCGCCGATCACGGCGGTCGGGATATCGGCGATATTCTTGCTGATGCGGAAGCCCTGATGCTCCAGCTCGGCGACGTGCTCGGCGCAGGAGCGGGCTTCGGTATAGCAGACCTCGGGCATGCCCCAGACCCGGTCGCTGAGCGCGATCAGCCGCTCCTTGTTCGCATCGACGTGGCGCCAGAGATCGTTTCGGTTGTCCATGATGGTCCTGCCTTGGTCAGGCCGGCATATGACCAACGAGGGCCGCTCCCGTCCAGCCGTCATACGCATGGCCGGGGCGATGTGCAGGCGCTCCCATGCGCCGATTGCCATCACGTTCAGCAGCTGGGCTGGGCCTGAATCGGCGCCGCTGCGAGGTCGGCCAGGATCGGGCAATCGGGTCGCGCATTGCCCTGGCAGTGCTCTGCCAGATGCCGCAGCGTATCGGCCATCGCCTGCAGCTCGGCCGCCTTCGCCTCGAGGTCGCGGACATGGGTCATGGCGAGCTGCTTCACATCGGCGCTGGCGCGGCTCTTGTCGCGCCAGAGCGCCAGCAGCGCCCGCGTCTCCTCCAGCGAAAAGCCGAGATTGCGCGAGCGCCTGACGAAACGCAGCGTATGGACGTCGTCGGCCTCGTAAAGGCGGTACTGCGCCTGCGTCCGCCGGGCCGCGTCGATCAGGCCGATGCTCTCATAGTACCGGATCATCTTGGCACTGACACCGGAGCGTTTCGCCGCCTCGCCGATGTTCATGGCGTCACCCTTCATCGCTGTCGTGAGCGCGTTCGACCGGCGCTGGCTCAGCCCGGCGGCTGCTTGTGGATCGGGTCGACCCAATAGACCGATTCCGGCGCCTCGACCGGGTCGACATCGGTGATGTTGACGACCACCGCCTCGTTGTCCGAGCGCACCAGCACGCATTCGAGCGGGTTGTCGGGGTCGGCGTTGATCTCCTGATGCGGCACGAAGGGCGGCACATAGATGAAATCGCCGGGGCCGGCCTCGGCGACGAATTCGAGCCGCTCGCCCCAGCGCATCCGCGCCTTGCCGCGTACGACATAGATCACGCTCTCCAACTCGCCGTGATGGTGCACGCCGGTCTTGGCGTTGGGCTGGATCGAGACCGTGCCCGCCCAGATCTTCTGCGCGCCGACGCGGGCATGGTTGATCGCGGCCTGCCGGAACATGCCCGGCGTCTGCGCCGTGTTGGAATCGAGCTTGTCGCCAGTGATGACGCGCACGCCGTCATGTTTCCAGCGCGGCGCGTCGCCATGAGCGTGGTCGTGCGGGTGGTCGTGCGGGTGGTCGTGATTGTGGTCGGCCATCATGTGCTCCTGTTCGGACAGGTTAGTGCAGGACGGCACCCTCCGAAACTGCCTTCGTCGGCGTAGCCCCCGACGCTGTCGGTGGCGCTCCCCGCAGCAGGATCAGCGCCGCCAGCGCCGTCACGATCAGGCCCAGCATGGCGACCAGGGCGGAAAGCTGCATGCCCTGCACGAAAGCGTCGCGCGCCAGCGCCAGCAGGGGGCCGGAAACCTCGGTCGGCAGATGCGCGGCTTCCGCGACCGCGCCGCCCAGCGTCGCCGCAGCGACACGCGCGGCCTCCACCGGGGTGCCGGCCGGCACCGCATGCGCCATCTCGCTGCGATAGACCGCCGTGACGATACTGCCGAGAATGGCGATGCCGAGCGCCCCGCCGAATTCGATGCTGGTCTCGGAGATTGCCGCAGCCGAACCGGCGCGCTCCGGCGGGGCGCTGCCGACGATCAGTTCCGTCGTGAGCGCGACGACCGGCGTGAAGCCGAGCGAAAAGATGACCGAGGCCGCGACCACGACGGCGAGGCTGCCGCCGACCTCCACCCGCGTCAGCACGGCAAAGCCTGCTGCCGCGAAAGCGAGGCCGCCGGCCATCACCAGTGCCGGCGGAAAGCGATGCGCGACGACGGGCACGATGACCGACCCCAGGATGAAAGCCAGCGCCGAGGGCACGCCCCAGATGCCAGCCTGCAGCGGAGAGAGCCCGAGCACGAGCTGCAGATACTGCGCGATGAACAGGAAGCTGCCGAACAGGAACAGGAAACCCAGCACATTGATCGCAAGCGAGGCGCTGAACACGGCGTTGCGGAACAGGCGCAGATCGAGCATCGGGTCGGCGAGATGGCGCTGCCGGCGCATGAACACCGTGCCGAGCCCGATCCCGGCCAGGATCGCGACGGCTGCGCGCCAGCCCGCGCCATGCTCGGCCATGTGCTTGATGCCGTAGATCGTCGCGAGCACGGCCGTGAGCGAGAGCGCCGCGCTGACGAGATCGATGCGCCCGGCGTCGGGGTCCTTGAACTCCGGCAGGAGCAAGGGGCCCAGCACGAGTAGCAGCAGCATCACCGGCACGCCGACGAGGAAGACCGAGCCCCACCAGTAATGCTCGAGCAGCACGCCGCCGACGAGCGGGCCGATGGCGCCGCCGGCCGAGAAGCTCGAGATCCAGACGCCGATGGCGAAGGTCCGCTCCTGCGGGTCGAGGAACATGTTGCGGATCAGCGAGAGCGTCGAGGGGGCGAGCGTGGCGCCCGCGATGCCGAGCAGGGCCCGCGTCGCGATCAGCATCTCGGCGCTGGTCGAGAAGGCGGCCAGTATCGAGGCGAGGCCGAAGGCGGCCGCACCGATCAGCAGGAGCTTGCGGCGGCCGATCCTGTCGCCGAGCGTGCCCATGGTGATAAGCGAGCCGGCAACCATGAAGCCGTAGATATCGACGATCCAGAGCAGTTGTGCGGCGCTCGGCTTCAGATCGGCGCTGAGCTGCGGCACCGCGAGGTTCAGGACCGTAAGGTCCATCGAATAGAGCAGGCAGGGCAGGGCGATCACGGCGAGGCCGAGCCATTCGCGCCGCGTGGCCCTGAGCGTCTCTTCGGCAGGCATCATCATTCCAACCATGGTTTGGGTCGCGCCGGCCGTCGGCTGGCTTGTGCCGTTGCGGGCACGCTCGCTCTGGGGCGCTCCCGTGTCAGGGACCGACAGCAGCGACCGCTGGCGGCTCCGTGAGGCCAGCGGCATAATACTTAACTCATAAGTTTAATATAGATCGGCGGCGTCGCTACGGTCAACGCCGCCCCGGCAGCCTTCTCGCCGCGTGGCGCGATCAGCCCTTCTTCGCTGGCCCCGTCGCGAGCGGCCGGTCGCTCGCGCCCCATTCCGACCATGAGCCGTCATAGAGCGCGCGCACCGGCTTACCGATCGTTTCCAGCGCGGTCGCGAGGATCGCGGCGGTCACGCCTGAGCCGCAGCTCGTGATCACGGGCTTGTCGAGATCAACGCCGGCCTCTGCGAAGGCGGCGGCGATGTCCTCCGGTGATTTCAGCCTGCCGTCCTGCGTGATGGCGGGGACGGGGACATTGAGCGCGCCCGGCATATGGCCCGAGCGGACGCCGGCGCGCGGCTCCGGTGCCTCACCACGGAAGCGATCGGCCGGACGCGCATCGACGACCTGGATGGCATCGCCCGTGAGCGCGTTTGCAACCGCATCGGCATCGGCGACGGCCGAATGGTCGAGACGCACGGTGAAGCTGCGGGCGGCGCGGCTGCACGGCGGACCGTGCTCGATCGGGCGGTTTTCCGCCTGCCATTTCGGGAAGCCGCCTTCGAGAATGACGACGTCCTTCGCCCCGAAAGTCTTGAAGGTCCAGCGCACACGCGGGGCCGAAAACAGCCCGAGCCCGTCATAGACGACGATCCGCATCCCGTCGCCGATGCCCATGGCGCCGACACTGGCGGCAAAGGCCTCGGGTCGCGGCAGCATATGCGGCAGGTCGGAGGTCGTGTCCTTCACGCTGTCGATGTCGAAGCGCAGTGCGCCTGGAATCCGACGCTCGGCATACTCCGCATGCGGATCGCGGCCATGGGCAGGCAGGTACCAGGAGCCGTCGACCACGACGATGTCAGGGGCGTTCAGGTGCTCGCTGAGCCACTCGGTCGAGACGAAAACATCTTCGCGGGCCGGGTTCTGGCTTGCCATGTCGGACGGTTCCTCGTGGGCTTCTTTGTGGATGTGCCGAGCCGGTTTCCGGCTCAGGCCAGCGCGATCCGGACGCGCCGGTTCTGCTTGCCCTTCTTCTCGATATCGGTGACCGCGACAAGGCCGATCTCGGCTGTGTTGCGGACATGAGTGCCGCCGCAGGGCTGGAGATCGATATCGCCGATCGCGACCAGCCGGACCCGGCCCGAGCCGCGCGGCGGCTTCACCGACATGGTCTTTACGAGGCCGGGATTGGCGTCGAGCTCGGCATCGGTGATCCAGCTTTCGCTGACATCGGCGTTGCGCGCGACCAGCGCATTGAGCTTGTCGGCGATCTCGGCCTTGTCGAGCCCGCCTTCGGGAATGTCGAAATCGAGCCGGCCGTCGCCGTCGCCGATCGCCCCGCCCGTCACCGGATAGGACAGCACGACGCTGAGCAGATGCAAGGCGGTGTGGATCCGCATGCGCTTCAGCCGTCGCTCCCAGTCGAGCACGACGGTCACGCTCTCTCCGGGCCGGGACAGGGACTGCCCCTCCAGCGGCACATGGATCACGCGGCTCTTGTCCTCGGGGTCGTAGATCGCGGTTCCGATCGCGATCGTGCTGCCGTCCTCGCGCCGCAAGCTGCCGGCATCGCCGGGCTGCCCGCCGCCGGTCGCGTAGAACACGGTGCGGTCGAGCACGATGCCGCCACGCTCGTTCACCGCCTCGACGGTGGCTTGCGTCTCGGTGAGATAGGCGTCATCGCGAAAGAGCAGTTCGGTCGCCATCGTGTGCAGGCTCGCTGTCTCGGTCCGGCGCGGCGGCGCCGGTCTCCTGGAAAGGGAGCGGAGATTGCACGGATCGGCCAGCACGCGCCACAACGCTTTCATCCGGTCTTGATTGCGCGCAGCATCGGCGCCGGGCCTTCCGTCCGGCGCGAGCAGGCCCTAGATATGCCGCCGGCGATCCGGCCCAGCCCGTGAGGTTCCATGACATTGCCGCGCATGCAGCCGGGTGACGGCGTCGCCTGGATCACCGGGGCGAGTTCCGGCATCGGCGAGGCCGTGGCACTGGAACTGGCGCTGCGCGGCTGGACCGTGGCGATCACCGCCCGCCGCCTCGACCAGCTCGAGGAGATCGCCAGGCGCGCCGACGGACTGCCCGGCCGCATCGTCGCCCATGCCGGGGACGTCACCGATCCCGGCGCGATGAAGGCGGTCATCGAGACGATCGAGAGCGTCCATGGGCCGATCGCGCTCGCCTTCCTGAACGCGGGCATCGCGCCGGACTCGAACGGCCTGCTCGATATCGAGGCCTTCGAACGCACCATCGCGGTCAATCTGGTCGGAGCCGCGCGCGGGCTCGCGGCCGTGCTGGACTGCATGGCACCGCGCAGGCGTGGCCATATCGCGCTCAACGCCTCGATCGCGGGCTATGGCGGCTTGCCCGGGGCCTCGGCCTACGGCGTCTCCAAGGCCGCCGCGATCCATCTCTGCGAGACGTTGAAATTCGACTGCGACAGACGCGGCATCCGGCTGCAGCTCGTCAATCCGGGCTGGGTCGACACGCCGCTGACGCGCCGCAAGGACGTCCCGATGCCCTTCATCATGAGCCCGCAGGAGGCCGCCCGCCGCATCGCCGACGGTTTCGAGCAGGCTGGCTTCGAGGTGAGCTTTCCGCGCCGCCTGTCCTGGCTGATGAAGGCGATCAATCTGTTGCCCTATCCGGCCTATTTCTGGCTGATCGGCAAGGCGGCACGCCGGAGCGGCACGAAAGCCATCTGACTCAGCGCGGGCTCAGGCGGAACGCGTCGCCGCCAATGCGTCGAGCGCGCGCCGGCGGCCGACATCGAGATCGACCAGCGGGCGCGGATAGCTCTCGCCGAGCGTGATGCCCGCCCGCCGCAGCGCCTCCGCATCCGCCTTCCACGGCTCGTGGATCAGCCCATCGTCAAGCCCGGCGATCTCGGGCACCCAACGCCGCACATAGCCGCCTTTCGGATCGAACTTCAGGCCCTGCGTCACCGGATTGAAGATGCGGTAATAAGGCGAGGCGTCGGCCCCCGAGCCCGCAACCCACTGCCAGCTCGCTGCATTGCTGGCCGGGTCGGCATCGACGAGCGTGTCCCAGAACCAGTCCTCGCCCTGGCGCCAGTCGATCAGCAGATGCTTGATCAGGAAGGAGGCGGCGATCATCCGCACGCGGTTGTGCATCCAGCCTGTGGTCCAAAGCTGGCGCAAGCCGGCATCGACGATCGGGTAGCCCGTCAGCCCGCGCTGCCAGGCCTTCAGCGCCGCCTTGTCCGGATGCCAGGGAAAGGCGTCGAAACGCGGATTGAAGTTCCGCGTCGCCAGATCGGGGTTGTGGAAGAGCAGATGGTAGGAGAACTCGCGCCAGCCGATCTCCGACAGAAATTTTTCTGAATCGGAGGCGCTAGCCGCGGCCTCGCCACTCTCGGTCGCACTGCGGGTTGCATGCCAGATCTGGCGCGAGCCGATTTCGCCGAAGCGCAGATGCGGCGACAGCCGCGATGTCGAGACCCTGTCGGGCCGGTCTCGGCCCTCGCCATAGCCGTCGAGCGACCCGGACAGGAATTCGCCGAGCCGCTCGGCGGCAGCCTCCTCGCCCGGCGCCCAGGCCTCGCGCAACCCTCCGGCCCAGTCCGGCCGGGTGGGTTCGAGTGCGAGTTCGGCATGGGAGACCGCCATGGCCGCGACGGCAGCCGGACACTTCAGGGGCTCGATCCGGGTCGGCGCAGGGACCGGCGGCGCAGGCTCCCCGCGCGCCCGCGCCGCACGCCAATACGGTGTGAACACCTTCATCGGGTCGCCGGTCTTGGTCGTGACCTGCCAGGGTTCGTTCAGCAGCGCCGCATTGAAGCTCGCAACCTTCGCGCCGGCGCCGGTCAGTTCGGCCTTGATCCGGCTGTCGAGCGCTACCGCTTCGCCATCGTAGCGGCGGCTCCAGGTGATCAGGTCGGCCCCGGTTGCTTCGACGACACGCGGCAGGATGGCGGCCGGGTCGCCGCGCATGAATATGAGTTCGCCGCCCCTGGCCCCGATCGCCGCAGCAAGCGCCGCGAGCGAGTGCGACAGCCACCAGCGGCTGGCCCCGCCGAGGGGACGGCGCGAGCCGCCCTCGTCCAGAATGTAGAGGCAGAGCGTCGGTCCGTGGCCGACGGCGGCCATCAGCGCCGGATTGTCGGCGAGGCGAAGATCGTCGCGAAACCAGTGAAGAGATGAGGCCGGCATGCGCTAGCGGTAAGGCTCCATCGCCTGCTCCGCCAGTCACGCTCTTGGCACCGTCGCGTTCGGTCGCAATCGGCGCAGCGCTCTTCGGCGGAGGCGAACAAAATGGCTTGCCGCCGGGCGGGGCGCCCGGCGGCGGTCGGTCACATCACCAGCGGCGATCCCACTGGCGGTCGTTATAGCGCCGGCCATAGGCGCGCGCATGCGACGGCGGGCCGCCATAGTAGCGGCCATAGCCGCGGCCGGGCCGACCATAGCGCGGCCCATGCGAATAGACGCGCCGGCTATGATAGTAGCCGCGGTGGTTACGAACCTCCTGGACCAGGACATCGGCGGACGCTGCGACCTCCGGCTGGGCGGCAAAGGCCGGCGCTGCCGAAGCGGCGCCCGGAATCGCTCCGAGGCCGAGTGCCAGTGTCGCCGCGAGAATCAGTCTGCGCATATCGAACTCCTTGGGATTGACGGTATCGCTGAACCTGCGCCGTCGCACGACAACGGCGCATGAAGCGAAAAGTTCGCTTCCGTTCATCCAGCGGCGCGATGGAGGATCGGCGGGCCGGCGTCGAACTACATGCGTTCCCAGAGCACGGCATGGCTCGGCGACTGCCGTTTGATCCAGAGATAGGCCGTCTCGCCGCGGCGCCGGATTTCCGGCGTCAGGTTGTCGAGCACGAGATCGCCGCGATCGGTCCGGGCGATCAGCACCAGATGCCCTTCGCCCGCCGGCGTGGTGACGACGGCGATCAGCAACGCCGAGGCCGGCAACCCCGACGCCATCAACGCATGCCGCTTGCTGACGACATAGTCGTTGCAGTTTCCCGATTCGGGGTCGATCCGCCAGTCGAACGTCTGTTTGACCGGCCTGATGCGCTGATTGACGTCCCGGTTGACGCGATGGATCTCGGCCTCGACCTCGGGCGTCATGCCGATGACGGCATCGGGAACGCCGAGTTCGCATTCCGTGCGATGGCTCATGCAGAATCGGGTGTAGTCGAGCGGCGCGAGCTCCAGCCTGGCCGGGTCGACGCTCGCACGACGGATCAGCGGACCGCCGCCGCCTGCGTCCCCGGTCGGGCGCGATGCACAGGCGCCGAGGAGCCCGGCCATGGCCAGCAGGATCGCAGCGGTGAAACGGGCTCTGTCGCTCATCCACCGATCGATAAACCATGACGGTAAAAAATTCAGCCAGAGAACGAACGGCGCCGGCCCAGATGCGGCATCAGCCTTTCGTCCGGGCGATCCGGCTAGGTCTTCATTCGCTCGCTGAAGGCCGTGAAGAACTGGTCGGCGAGCTTGCGCGAGGTCGCCTGAACGAGGCGGCTGCCCAGCGCCGCGAGCTTGCCGCCGATCTCGGCCTTGGCATCATAGCTCAGCACGGTCTCGTCCCCATCAGCGACGAGACGCACATCCGAGCCTCCCTTGGCGAAGCCGGCGATGCCGCCATTGCCTTGCCCGACGATGCGGCAACCATTGGGCGCGTCGATGTCCTGAAGCTCGACCGTGCCCCCGAACGTCGCCGAGACGGGGCCGACCTTGAGCTGGACCTTGGCGGAAAAGCCCGTCGCCGAGGTCTGCTCCAGCTCCTTGCAGCCGGGAATGCAGGCCTTCAACGTCTCGACGTCGAATAGCGCGGCCCAGACGGCCTCGCGCCGAGCCGCGATACGGTGTTCGCCGGTGATATCCATGGCCTGTCTGCGGGGCGCGCCTCAGACGGCGCAGTAGCGTTCCTGGATCGCCTTGTCGGCGAGGAGGGCGGCCGCCGTGCTGCGATGCACGACCTCGCCCTGATCGATGATGACGGCGCGGTCGGCGAGCTTGAGTGCCCATTCGACGTTCTGCTCGACCAGCAGCAGCGTCACGCCCTGGTCGCGCAGGCGCCGGAACAGCACGCCCATCTCCTCGACCAGCACCGGCATGATGCCCTCGGAGGGCTCGTCGAGCAGGATCATCCTCGGCTTGCCGATCATGGCGCGCGCGATGGCGAGCATCTGTTGCTCGCCGCCTGACATGGTGACGCCCTGCTGGTCGAGCCTCTCCTTCAGGCGCGGGAAGCTCTCGGCGATCTCGTCGATGGCGCGGCGTTCGTCAATCGCACCGTCCGTCGCAAGCAGGCCGAGCTGCAGGTTCTCGCGCACGGTGAGCCCCGGCACGATGCGCCGCTCCTCGGGCACATAGGCGAGGCCGAGCTTGAAGCGGGCATGCGCCGGCAACGGCAGAAGCTCCCTGCCGGCGAAGCGGACATGGCCGGTCGTCCTCGGCATCAGCCCCATCGCGGCACGAATGGTCGAGGTCTTGCCGGCGCCGTTGCGGCCGACCAGCGCGACGATCTCACCCGGCTCGACCGCAAGCGAGATGCCGTGGAGCACATGGCTCGCGCCGTACCAGGCGTTGAGGTCATCGATCTCAAGCATAGCCATCGTTCTGCCCCAGATAGACGCGGCGGACCTCGGGGTCCGTCTGGATATGCTGCGGGCTGCCATCGGCGATCAGCTTGCCGTGATGCAGCACCAGGATGCGGTCGCTGAGGCCGAGGATCATCTTCATCTTGTGCTCGACCAGCAGGATGGTGCGGTCCGCCGCGAGTTTCTCGATGAGGCCAACCATCTCCTTGGTCTCCTCCGGCCCCATGCCGGCTGTGGGCTCGTCGAGCAGCAGCAATTCCGGCTCGGCGACGAGCGCGATCGCGATCTCCAGCGCGCGCTGCTGGCCATGGGCGAGGAACTTCGCCGTCTCGTCGCGGCGCGCTGTCAGGCCGACGGCGGCGAGCGCGGCATCCGCCTTCTCGGCCACCCCCGTCAGCGCCGCGCGGTTCGTCCAGATGTCGTAGCGCGAGCGAAAGGCCTGCGCTGCGACGCGGACGTTCTCGTGGACGGACAGTTCCGGGAAGATGTTGGTGATCTGGTAGGAGCGCGAGATGCCGAGATGCGCGAAGCGGTGCTGCGGCGTACCCGTCAGGTCCCGGCCCTTGAAGCGGATCGAGCCGGAGGAGGGCGGCAGGACGCCCGAGAGCACGTTGAAGAAGGTGCTCTTGCCGGCGCCGTTGGGGCCGATGATCGCGGTGACTTTGTTGGGCTCGAAGGCCGCGGTGACGCCTTCCAGCGCGACGAAGCCGCCGAAACGCCGTCCGATATTCTCGACCGCGAGCAGGGGCGCGCTCATCGTGACGCCCTCCAGGCGAGAGCGGAGCCCCAGATGCCCTTGGGCAGGAACAGCACGAACAGGATGAAGACCGTGCCGACGACGATCTGCCAGTGCGTGGTCCACAGCGAGATCACGTCTTCCATCAAAAGGAAGGCGAGGGCGCCGATGAAGGGGCCGAAGAAGCTGCCCGCCCCACCGAGCAGCGTCATCATCACGATCATGCCCGAGGTGTGGTAGTGCAGGCTGTCGAGCGGCACGATCGCGAGATGCAGCGCCGACAGCGTGCCGGCGAGCGCGCAGATCAGCCCCGACAGCGTGAAGGCGATCAGCTTGGTCCGCTCGACATCGTAGCCGCAGGCCCGCGCCCGGGTCTCATTCTCGCGGATGGCCTCGATCACGGCCCCGAAAGGCGAGTTCAGGACACGCGAGACGAGCCAGAGCGCCGCTGCCGCGAAGACCATCAGCACGTAATATTTCTTTACCGGATCGAGGAAATCGATCGTCCAGCCGAAGATGTTGAGCTGGCCGACGGTGAAGCCGCGCAAGCCGTTCTCGCCGCCGGTCCAGGAGGAGGCCTGCAGCGCCGTGTAGTAGACCAGTTGCGACAGCGCGAGCGTCACCATCGAGAAATAGATGCCGCGCGTCCGGATCGAGAGCAGGCCGATGACGAAGGCGAGCGCCGCTCCGGCGGCGACGCCGAGCAGCAGGGCCACGAACCAGTTCAGGCCGAACTGTCCGATCGCGATGCCGGTGACATAGGCCCCGGCGCCGAAGAATGCCGCATGGCCGAAGGAGAGCAGCCCGGTATAGCCGAAGAGCAGGTTGTAGCCGACGGCAAGCAGGCCGTAGACCAGCACATTCACCGCCAGCGCCTTCGAGGGCAGCAGCCAGGGCAAGAGGCACAGCGCCAGGATCGAGAGCGGCACGCGCCAGGCGATCAGCCAGGCTCGCAGGCCCCCCTTGCCGGCGAGGCCCGTCGAGATGGAGGCGATCGAGGAGGAAGAAACGGTCATCTGCGGTTCTCCTCAGGCGCGGCCAGGCTTGCCGAAGAGCCCTTGCGGGCGCACCAGCAGCACGAGCGCCATCAGCGCGAACATCACGATCGTCGCCATTTCGGGGGCAAACAGCGCCGTCATGCTGATCGCGACGCCGACCAGCAGCCCCGCCACCACCGCCCCGACGAGCGAGCCCATGCCGCCGATCACGGTGACGACGAAGGCCTCGGCCAGGACGAGCGAGCCCATCTCGGGATTGACGTTGCGCATTGGCGCGGCGAGCACGCCGCCCAGCGCGGTCAGCCCGATGCCCAGCCCGAAGACGAGCAGCCAGACCTTGGCGATGTCGATGCCGAGCACGCGCATGATCTGCGGATCGCGTGCGCCCGCCCGCACGATCAGCCCGAACTTCGTCTTTTCCAGCCCGAGCCAGAGCAGCAGCAGAACGACCACCACGACGCCGACGACGAAGAGCCGGTAGATCGGGAAGAAGCCGATGCCGAGATCGGCCACGCCGGCGAGCTGCGAAGGCGTCTGGAAGGGAATGCCGTCGCTGCCGAAGACGATCCGCACCGCCTCGACCAGCACATAGCCGAGCCCGAAGGTGAGCAGCAGCGGGTCGTCGACCGAGCGCTTGTAGAGAGGCCGGATCAGGAATCGCTCGATCGCCATGCCGAACAGGCCGATCGCGATGGGGGCGATGAGGAGCCCCCACCAGAAGCTGCCGGTCAGCGAGGCGACCCACAGGCCCGCATAGGCGCCCACCATGAAGAAGGCGCCATGGGCGAAGTTCACCACGCCGAGCATGCCGAAGATGATCGACAGGCCGAGGGCGACCATGATCAGGATCGCGCCCAGCGCGACGCCCGAGAAGAGCTGCATGGCGACGAGTTCGGCGTCCATCAGAGCACGTCCATGGCGGGGCTGGCGTTGGCTTTCGAGAGCAGGGTCACGCCGGGAAGCCGAGTTCGGTGCAGCTCCGCAGAATCGTCTCGGAGGCCGGCTCGGTCGCCAGCACTTTGAAGAGATCGGCCTCGTTCTTCATCTCGGCTTTTTTCTTCGCCTCCAGCACGAGCACCGACTGAACCGACTGGTGGTCGCATTTGCGGTAGCTCTGCGGGCCCTTGGCGATGTCGTATGTCAGCGCCTCCAGCGCCGCGATCACCTTGTCGGTCTCGGTACCGCCGGCCTTTTCCATGGCGAGCAGCAGCGAATAGACGCCGGTGAAGCCATAGGCGCCGTAATCCGTCGGATAGGCGCCGCCATGAGCCGCCTTGAAGGCGTCGTTGAAGGCCTTGGCCGAGGGGATCGTCTCCTCCAGACCCCAATAGTAGTTCGCGCCACCGATCACACCCTCGAAGGCCTCGGGACCGATGGCGAGGCGCTGGTTGTGCAGCAGCACCGGCACGACGATCTTCGACTGCCGGTTCATGCCGAAATCGACGGCCTGCTTGATCGAATTGGCCTGGTCGCGGCCGAAATTGCAGATGCACAGGATGTCGGGCCGCATCGAGCGCAGGCGCGGCATGAAGGTCGAGTAGTCCGCGGCGCCGAAGGGATGCAGGATCTCGCCGACACCGGTTGCGCCGAGCGCGGCCTGCGCCCGCTTGAAGCCGCGCAGCATCTCGTGGCCATAGGCGTAGTCGGCGGCGAGATAGGCGATCTTCGCATCCTTCTTGAAGGTATGCTTGGCGACGGCGGCCGTCGTCATGTGCGGGTTCAGTGCCTCGTGGAAGGTGAAGCGGCTGAAATCCTTGATCTCGTTGATGGTGTCGGACTGGCTGATCGAGACATAGATCACGCCCCGCGCACGCGTGACCTCGTTGACCGCGAGCTGCACCGCGCTCGACAGCGCGCCGACGATGGCATGGACCTTGTCCTTTTCGATCAGCTCGAGCGTGCGGGTGGCGGCCTCGCCGGCGTTGAGCTTGTCGTCGCGCACCAGGAGCTCGACCTTGCGGCCGGCGATGCCGCCCTTGTCGTTGAACAGCTTCACCGCCAGCTCGGCGCTCTTGACCTGGTCCTTGGCCTCGGCGGCGAAGGGCCCGGTCAGCGGCGTCGGGAAGCCGATGCGGATCGTCTCGGCCTGTGCCCGCGCGAGGCCCGGCATCGCGAGCGCGGCCGAGGCCGAGGCGAGGCCGGCGAGCGCGTCGCGGCGGCTGAGCGGAAGGCCTGTGCTGGTCCTGGTCATGTCGTCCTCCACGGGTTCCGGTTCTTGTCGTTGTCGTCAGAAGCGCCCGAGCGCTTTCAGCAGGCGGGCGGGGGTCATCGGGATCTGCGCGATGCTGGCGCCGAAGGGCGCCATCGCGTCGTTGACGGCGTTGAGCGCGGCGGCGGAGGCGGCGGCCGTTCCGGCCTCGCCGCAGCCCTTCGCGCCGAGCACGGTGTCGGCGGTCGGCGTCTCGATATGGGCAACCGCGATGTCGGGCATCTCGCAGGCCATCGGCACGAGGTAATCGGCGAGCGAGCCGTTGGTGAGCTGGCCGTTCTCGTCGTAGAGGCATTCCTCGAAGAAGGCGGCGCCCAGCCCCTGCACCACGCCGCCGCGCACCTGCTCGTCGACCAGCAGCGGGTTGATGATGCGCCCGCAATCCTCGACGACCCAGTGCTTCAGGATCCTGACGAAGCCGGTCTGCGCATCCAGCTCGACATGGCAGCCCTGGATGCCGTTGGTGAAGGCGAAGGGGTAACCCTGCGGCGCATAGTGATGCGCCACTGAGAGCTGCGCGCTGACGCCGGGCGGCAGCGTGTCGGAGCGGAAATAGGCGATGCGCGCGACATCGCCGAGCGTGATGCGCTCGACCCCCGTCAGTGCCTCGACGATGACGCCGTCGCGCAGGTCGAGTTCGGAAGCCTTCGCCTGCAGGATGGTGGCGGCCAGCGAGAGCACATTGTCGCGCAGCTTGCGCGCCGCTTGCAGCGCCGTCTCGCCGCCGATGCCGGCGCCGCGACAGGCCCAGGTCGCGCCGCCATGAGGCGTGACCTCGGTGTCGCCGGTCACGACCCTGACCCGCTCGCGCGGGACGCCGAGCTGGTCGGCCACGATCTGGCCGATGATGGTCTCGGTGCCCTGTCCCTGCTCCGTCACCGAGATCAGGCAGCGCACCTCGCCTGATGGCGTGACCGTGACGACCGCACCATCCTGCGCCGAGATGCGCGCCCCGCCGATGCCGTAGAAGGCCGGGCTCGGATTGGAGATCTCGACGAAGCTGGCGATGCCGATGCCGCGATGGATGCCGCGCTCGCGCAGCGCCGCCTGCTCGGCGCGCAAGGCGTCGTAGTCCATCATCGCCTTGAGCTTGGCCAGGCTCGCCTGATGCGACAGCGCCTCGAACCGGTAGCCGGTCGGCGAGTCGCAAGGATAGGCATCGTCCGCGATGAGGTTGGCCTCCCGCATCTCCACCGGATCGAGCCCGGCCCTGGCCGCGGCCATGTCGACCAGCCGCTCGGTGACGGCACAGGCGATCGGATGGCCGACGGCGCGGTACTGGCTGGTCTGGACCTTGTTCTGGAAGACGACGGACAGCTCGGCCCGGTAGTTGCGGAAGCGGTAGGGCGCGCCCATCAGCCGGACGACCTGGTTGCCCTCGACCGCGCTGGTGCGCGGATAGGTCGAGAACGCGCCGATGGCGGTGACGTCGTCGACATCCATGGCGAGGATGGTGCCATCGGCGGTGAGCGCGAGCCGCGCCCTGACGCGATGATCGCGCGCATGAATATCGGAGACGAAGGATTCGACCCGGTCCGCGACGAATTTGACCGGGCGGCCGGTGAGCATGCTCAGGCCGACCACCGCCATGTCCTCGTGATAGACATGCAGCTTCATCCCGAAGGAGCCGCCGATATCGGGCGCGATCACCCGGACGCCGGCTTCGGGAATGCCATAGTGGCGGGCGTAGAGATCCTGGAACTGATAGGGCGTCTGCGTTGCGTGATGGACCGTGAGCTTGCCTTCGCTGCGGTCGTAATCGGCGACGATCGCGCGTGGCTCGAGCGTCACCGCGGTATGCCGGCCGAAGCGGAATTCCTCCTCGACGACATGGGCGGCGCCGGCGAAGATCGCGTCGATGCCGCCGGTATCGAGCCGGCTATGGAAACAGAGATTATCCGCGATCGTGCTGGCGGCGCGGTCGCTGCCGGGCTCGCGGGCGGCATCGACATCGACGACGACCGGCAGCTCCTCGAATTCGACGACGATCGCCTCGGCGGCGTCCTCGGCCTGGGCCCGTGTCTCGGCAACGATGGCGACGACCGCCTGCCCGGACCACAGCACCTCCGCGACCGGCAGGGGCAACTGCTCGGTCGATTTCATACCCTTGAAATGATCGAGCGTGCCGGTCCAGGGCGTGCAGATACGGGCGAGATCGACGCCGGTCGCGACCAGCCGCACGCCCGGCATCGCACGCGCCTCGGTCGCATCGATCGAGACGATGCGGGCATGCGCATAGGGGCTGCGCAGGAAGGCGGCGTGCAGCATGCGCGGCAGTGCGAGATCGGTGACATAGCGGCCCCGCCCGGCGAGCAGGCGCTTGGCGTTCGGCCGCGAGACCGAGCGGCCGATATAGGAATTCGGGCGATCGAGGGAGCCCAGCGGCGCGTTCATGCCGGCTCCTCCAGGAAAGCGGCGGAGACCTCGCCCGCGGCGCGGCGGCGCGCCACGGTCTCGATCGCGTCGACGATCGCCTCATAGCCGGTACAGCGGCAGTAGTTGCCCGAGAGCGCGTCGCGAATCTCCGCGCGGCTCGGCAGCGTCTCCCGCGCCAGCAGGCCATGGGCGGTGACCAGCATGCCGGGCGTACAGAAGCCGCATTGCAGCGCGTTGCGCTCGTGGAAGGCGCGCTGCAGATCGGCGATCGCGGCGCTTTCCGTCAGCCCCTCGACGGTCTCGACTGCAGCGCCCGAGGCCTGCACGGCGAAGGTCAGGCAGGCATGGACGGGCCGACCGTCGAGCAGCACGAGGCAGGCGCCGCAGACGCCCATCTCGCAGCCCGTATGGGTGCCGGTGAGTTGCAGGTCGCGGCGCAGGAAATCGGCCAGCGTCTCGCGCGGCTCGACGAGGCGGGTGATCTCCTCGCCATTCACCGAGAGGCTGATGGAAAGCGTCGTGCTCATGCGGCCTCCGCGACGCAGCCGCCCAGACGTTCGAGCAGACGGCCGAGCAGCACGCGCGCCAGATGCAGACGCATCGCCGCCGGAACATGCCCGTCATCGGCGGGGTCGAGGTCGTCGGCCAGCGCGGTCTGCGCCTGCCGGATCACGGCCTGGTCGAGACGGGAGCCCGTCAGGACGGCCTCAGTGGTGCGGGCGCGAAGCGGCGTCGGGCCGACGGAGAGGAAGGCGATGCGCGCCTCCGTGACGGCGCCCTCCGGGATGGCGAGCATCATCCCGCAGCCGACGATGGCATAGTCGCCGCGCCGCCGTGCAAGCTCGTCGAAGGCGCAGCGATGATGCGGCTTCGCGACCGGGATATGGAAGGCGACCAGCAATTCGCCGGGCTCGATCGCAGTCTGGTACAGATCCTGGAAGAAGGCGTCGGCCGGCACGCGCCGGCTTCCGTCCGGCCCGGCGATCTCCATCTCGGCGCCCATGGCGAGCATCATCGCCGGGAATTCGGAAGCCGGATCGGCGAGCGCGACGCTGCCGCCGAGCGTGCCCCGGTTGCGGATCGCCGGGTGGGCGACATGCGGTGCAGCCAGCCGCAATAGCGGCGCACAGGCGGCGATCAGCGGGTCGTCGTGAGCATCGACATGGCGGGTGAGGGCGCCGAGCCGCAGCCATTCGCCCTGCCGTGCAATGCCGGCCATCTCCGCAATATGGGCGATGTCGATCAGGCAGTCGGGCGCCTGCAGTCGCAGCGCCAGCGCCGGCACGAGGCTCTGGCCGCCGGCGATGTAGCTCGCCTCGCCACCGGCCGCCGCGAAGGCTGCCATCGCCTCCGTGATCGTTGTGGGGCGGACATAGCTGAAGGACCGGGCTTTCACAGCCGGCAAGCTCCATTGATGCGTTTCACTTCCAGATCCAGATTTGTAACCATCTGGTCTCAAAAGAAGCGCACGACAGCAGCGACCCGTCAAGTTAAAATGACCGGATGGTCACGAAATTGAATCGCGACATCAATACGTTATAGCTGGAGAGATATAGCGAACATGCCGACGCCGAAGACCATGCCGATGCCGAAGGAGGAGACGGGTGAAGGCGCTCGCCCGCGCCGCCGCAACATGCGCGGGCCGGACCGGGAACAGGCCATCCTCGACGAGGCGATCCGTTTCTTCGCCGAGCGCGGCTTCGACGGTCAGACGCGTGAGCTCGCCAAGCGGATGGGGATCACGCATTCCGCAATCTACCGGCATTTCCCGAGCAAGGAGGCGCTGATCGAGCGCGTCTACGAGCATGTCTATCTGAGTCGCTGGCGGCCCTCCTGGGCCCCGCTGATCACCGACAGGTCACGGCCTCTGGAGGCACGGCTGACGCAGTTCTACCGGGAATATGTCGAGCAGGTCTTCGACCATGACTGGGTGCGCATCTTCGTCTTCTCGGGGCTGCGCGCCTTCGACATCACCGGGCGCTACCTCGACATCGTCAGGCGCAGGGTGATCGAGCCGTCCTGCCTCGAGTTGCGTGAGGAACTCGGGCTCCCCGCCACTTCGGACCAACCGCTCGGCGAGCGCGAGACCGAAATGTTCTGGGGCCTGCACGGCCGCATCTTCTACGTCGCGATCCGGCGCTATGTGTACCGGACGCCGACTCCGCAGGACATGGACCAGATCGTCTCGGATGCCGTGCGCGGCTTCTTCATCGGCGCCCGGATACTCGCGCCCGAGATGCTGTCTCAGGGTCGGCTCCCGGCGCCGGCCTGATTCCCGCCGAGGGCCGCGGGCTCCGCCGCGTGACGCACGCTTCAACTGTGTTGGACGAGCAGGACGACTCGCAACGCCGGCGCGTTGCCGTTCGCGGCTGATGCCGCATTAATTATCAAAAATTCTCCACGTTGACACGTGTGCCTTACGTATCGTTATTTCAATTCAAACGGGCAATTCGTGGGGCCTGAGCGAATTGGATCATCCAAAGAGAGTGTATTCGACACTCAACGGTCTGCGAGGCGTCGCCGCCATCGCAGTTTTGATCCTGCATGGGCAAGGTTTCTTTGGTCGATGGACGCCTGAAAGTGCCTATCTGGCGGTAGATTTTTTCTTTGTCATGAGCGGGTTCGTTATCGCAAACTCTTATGAGGAGCGCTTCAAAAATGGACTGAGAACATCGCAATTTTTCTGGATGAGAGCTATCCGCTTCTATCCACTATATGTAATCGGGGCAATTATTGGCTCAGTGAGCGCTGCTCTCGCTTGGCGAATGGGAGCAGGAGAGCTGAATTTGTTTGGGCTCGTCAGAGCGATCGTCCTCGGTCTCGTTATGCTGCCGTCTCCCGATTTCAACTACGCATTGGTACTTTATCCCACCAACGTACCTGGTTGGTCGCTGTTTTATGAAATCGCTATCAACGTGTTTTATGTCGCCTTCTGGAAGAAACTTACCAATACGGTTCTGATATTGACCGTTTCGATCGCCGCGGTGATGTTAATCGCATCGGCGTTTCATTTTGGAAATCTAGATATAGGCGCCTATTGGCAGACCTTTATCGGCGGTTCGATCCGTGTGTATTTTTCATTTTTCTTGGGTGTAATTATATACAGATTTGGATTGCCTAGACTGGGGCCACGAATCCTGAGCTGGACTCCGCTGTTCATTATAGCGGCGCTCTTTACGGTGCATATCGATGGAGCTGCGAGGATTTTTTTCGATCTGTTTTGCGTTCTGTTCCTGTTTCCTGCAATCGTCATGCTGGCTGCTTCGATCGAACCTACGCGAATCTCGCAACCGATTTTCGAGTATATCGGTGAAGCGTCGTTCGCTGTGTACGCTATCCATGCCCCGATCTTCGAGATGGCCCGCAGGGCCGTCCGCATGTACGGCCATTCGCCAGCCGCATTCTCGCCCGGGGCGGGCGTTGCTCTTTTGGTCCTTATATTCTTCGCGGCGCTTGCTTTGAGCAGGTACTATGATCCGCTCGCACGCAGAATTCTCAGCAACGCGATCCGGTCCCGTTTGCAAGATGGACCACAAGGCACGGCCTTCGCGAGCGCTCGTTCCCCAGTCGGCGAGGGTGCGCTCCGCGCTGGAGGCCGGCGCGATCATGGCGCCTGACGAAACTGAACGGGATACGGTCCCGCCGGGGTCGTCACATGCAGAGAGTCTCGGCTTTGTTCGAAGCCAGCCACGATACGCTGGAGCCAATTGTTGCATAGCCCGCAAAGACGAACACGCCCTTGCGGGTAAACCGCATATTTCTGCAGCTCAACGATCGCACAGGCGGGACGAAGCCGAGGACAGGCGAGGGCGGTGAAAAAACGCGGATCAAGGGATCCGAACCGCGCATCTGAGCGGCATCGCGAAGTGCAGCGCCTATCCCGTACCTGCAATGGGAAAGGGCCCAGGCGGTTTCCCGCCCAAGCTCTTGAAATAACTGGCTCCCGGAGCAGGATTCGAACCTGCGACCAATCGATTAACAGTCGATTGCTCTACCGCTGAGCTATCCGGGATCGGTGGCCGCGTATAGCGACGCCTCTCGGGCTGCGCAACCCTTTTTCGGAACGAAGGCTGGGATTGCGTCCGCAGGCATCATCCCGTGCGGTTGGCGGTTGCAGCGAACCTCCGCATGTGGTTATAGGCGGCCTTCGGGAACGCGCTGCGGCGCTGCCCCGCGGAAGGCCTCGTGGCGGAGTGGTTACGCAGAGGACTGCAAATCCTTGCACCCCGGTTCGATTCCGGGCGAGGCCTCCAAAATTTCCGGACATCAGAGTCACGACCGAGTCGCACGCGTCATCTGTACCGCGGGCGCAGGCCAGCGCCCTTTCGCGCCGGCCCGTCTCGACGTCTTGCCTTTTGCAGCGCACTCGAACAGAAAGCACACGGGCAGCGACGCTGCCGGACAGGGTGGGCGCCACGGCGCGCCTGTCCACCGGCCGGCTTCGGGACCGGCCCATGACTGCCGCGGACGGAGATTTCGGGACATGGAGAGTTTCGCCGCACTGCGCCGCATGATGGTCGATTGCCAGATGCGGACCTATGACGTGACGGATCGCGCCGTCCTGGCTGCGGCCGACGAGGTCCCGCGCGAGGCCTTCATGCCGCAATCCCTGTCGCATCTGGCTTATCTCGATCAGCCGGTGCCGCTGCCCGGAACCGGCCGCGCGCTGATGACGCCGATGGTGATCGCCAGGATGATCCAGCTCCTCGATCTGCAGCCGGGCGAAGATGTTCTCGAATATGGCGGCGGAACCGGCTACGGCGCCGCCCTGATGGCCCGCATGGGCACGCAGGCGACGTTGTGGGAGCCGGATGTCGCCGCGTTCGCGATGGCGGAGGCCGCCCTGAGCCATGCAGCGGCCGATGTCGCTATCGCCAAGGGGCGCCCCGCCGACCGGGCTTTCGATGCGATTCTCGTCAGCGGCGCTTGCGAGACCGTTCCGGAAACACTTTTCTCGCTGCTGCGCGGGGGCGGGCGGTTGATCGCCATCGAGGGGCTGGGACGCTCGGCGCGGGTCAAACTCTACCAGGAATCCGGTGGGAACGTCTCGGGCCGCCCGGTTTTCGATGCGGCGGCGCCCGTTCTGGCGGAATTTCTCAGGATACCGGCCTTTGTCTTCTGAGTTTCACAGTGTCGCATTTTTGCGGCACTGTGAAACTCAAAGCCCGCCGGGCCCGGTCTGCGCGTTGGCGGGCGGGGCAGGGCGGGTTATGTAGCACTTTACTAGTATGCCGAGGCTGGGGCGATGCCTAGGCGCGACTTGAGTCCGCACATGAGGCGTCCGGTGACACGACGGAATAACCACACAAAGACCGCCGGGCTCGGTTTTGCCGCCGCCTTCGGCCTTGCGCTTGTTTCGGGCGTTTCGACGTCTGCGTTGTCGCAGACGATGGATGCGGCTTTGTCGCGGGCGTATTCGGGCAATCCGACGCTGAATGCGCAGCGCGCCTCGGTTCGCGCCACCAACGAGAACGTGCCGCAGGCGCTGTCGGGCTATCGGCCGCGGATCACGGCCTCGGCCGATATTGGCGCCAGCATCACCGATTCGAACCTCCCGGGCCTCGGGAGCGCGACCTCGCGGCTCGGCCCGCGCGGCGCCGGCGTGCAGATCGACCAGAACATCTTCGACGGCGGCAAGACGCGCAGCTCCGTCGGCCAGGCCGAATCGCAGGTGCTCGGCGCCCGCGCGGCCCTGCGCAACACCGAGCAGAACGTCCTGCTCGATGCCGCGACCTCCTATATGAACGTCTTGCGCGACACCGCGATCCTGACGCTCAACCGCAACAACGTCGAGGTTCTGGAGGAGCAGCTGCGCCAGACGCGCGACCGCTTCCAGGTCGGCGAGGTGACGCGCACCGACGTGGCCCAGGCCGAGGCGCGCCTGTCGCAGTCGCAGTCGCAGGCGATCCTGGCCGAATCGAACCTCAAGACCTCGATCGCGCGCTACCGCCAGAATGTCGGCGCCGAGCCGAAGCAGCTCGCGCCCGGCCGCCCGGTCGAGAACCTTTTGCCGAAATCGCTGCCGGCCGCGCTCAACGGCGCGCTCGTCGGCCACCCCGCCATCATCGCCTCGCTGCATGGCGTCGATGCGGCGGAGCTGCAGGTCAAGGTCACCGAGGCCGATCTCTATCCGGTGCTCGGCGTGCGCGGCCTCGTGCAGCAGCGCTACGACGTCACCAGCTTCGGCGACAACCGCACCTCGGCCAGCGTCGTCGGCACGCTGACGATCCCGATCTACGAGGGCGGCCAGGTCTATTCGCGGACGCGGCAGGCCAAGGAGACCGCCGGCCAGCGCCGGATCGAGGTCGACAGCCAGCGCGACACGGTGCGCGCCGCGGTGGTCTCGGCCTGGGGCGCGCACGAGGCCGCCAAGGCCCAGATCGTCGCCGCCCAGGCCCAGGTCCAGGCGGCGGAGACCGCCCTCGCCGGCGTGCGCGAGGAGGCCAAGGTCGGCCAGCGCACCACGCTCGACGTGCTCAACGCCCAGCAGGAGCTGGTCAGCGCCCGCTCTACCCTGGTGACCGCCCAGCGCGACCGCGTCGTCGCCTCCTATGCCGTGCTCTCCGCCATCGGCCGCCTCTCCGCCGAAACCCTCAGGCTCAAGGCCGAGGTCTACGACGCCAGACGGCACTACGACCAGGTCAAGGGACTCCTCTGGGGAACGCAGACACCAGACGGACGGTAAGGCCTCCGGCCCGGCCACGAGCCCGGACGGCGCCATCGCGTTTCTTGTTTTGAATCGACCGGCACGCGGCCTGTGGAGCGGGGCGATATCGACATTCGCGCAACAGGCCGGATTTCCCTGTGGGCGGAAGGGCATGCCGCCTTGCCTGAGATCGCTCGCGTGAAATACTCGATAATCGGGCGGCGTTGATTCTACCGGTGCGCCCGGAGTCGAGTGGTCCGGATCCAGATGAGCGCGCAACCGAAGCCCAACGAACCGTCGATGGAGGAGATTCTTGCCTCCATCCGGCGGATCATCGCGGATGACGAGGTCAAGCCCGCCGAGCCGGAGGCCGATGCCGCTCCGGCCAGCGAGCCCGAGCCGGTCGATATCGACGAGGACGTGCTCGACCTCGGAGCCGAGGCCGCTCTCATTCCCGAACCGGAAGCTGCTCCCGAGCCGGACGCGCCGCCACCGGACGACGGCGACATCGATTTCCTCGATCCCCCTCCGCCCGAGCCCGCCCCGGAACCCGAGCCGGTCATGGTCATGCCGGAGCCGGTCGAGCCGCCGGTCTTCGCCGCCGCGACCGAAGCGCCGCGGCATGCCCCGCCTTCGTTCGACATGGCGCAGTTGCTGTCCGACCAGACGAGTTCGACCGTCACCAGCGCTTTCGGCCAGCTCGCTCACACCGTCCTGACGAACAATGCCCGTACGCTCGAAGACCTCGTCAAGGACATGCTGAAGCCGATGCTTAAATCCTGGCTCGACGACAACCTGCCGACCATGGTCGAGCGGCTCGTCCGCGCGGAGATCGAACGAGTAGCCCGCGGCGGCCGCAACTGAGCCGCCGCGCACACCGTTGACCGACGGCATGGCGCGTCAGCGCGCCCGGATCGGCCGGCGTCGCGGGGACGGCGCGGTCTTCAGCCGCTCGAAGGCGCCCGCCTCGTTCAGGCGCTTGACCGCGAAGGCTAGCATCGTCATCGCCGCGGTCGGAGCGCCGAGGCGTGCGATCAGCATCGAGAGCCCGACGGCGACCGGCCGCGGATAGCGTCCGGAGGCAGCTTCCGCCGCGATCCAGGCGCCGACGGCGTGAACGAGCAGATTCATCAGAGCGCCACCTTCCTGTTGATGCCGAGATCGGGCTTGGCCCCGGTCAGGGCTGCCGCCGCCATCTTGACGGTGGTGACGATCTTCCCGGGGCTGGCCCAGAATTCGGCCATCGAGGGCCGCACCCGCAGGACGCGGATATTGGGATCGTCCTTGCTGTCCCAGAAGGCGTTGTTGCTTGGGTCCCAGAGCGCGTGAACACGGGCGCGGTCGTCGACCACGGTCGCAGTCCCGGTCACGGAGACATAGCGCATGCCGCTGTTGTCGGCGAAGGCGACGCAGACGTTCTCGTTCAGGCTGATCTCGTCGTCCTTGTGGTGACGGCGGTCGGTCAGGAAATAGATCGCGTCTTCCTCGCGCTTGCCATGGGCGTGCATCGGACGGGCGCGCAGTTCGTCGCCTTCGCCGTCATGGGTGACCAGCATCGCGAACTTGATGTCGTCGATGAGATCCCAGACGCGGTCCCGGTCGGAATGATGGGTCATGATGAAGCTCCTCACTTGCCTGCAGCTTCAACCGGTGGATGGCGCGACGGTTCCGTCTTTCATCATCGGAATGCGGCCGGGGCGGCCGGAATGGAACGGGCGCTGCGCTGGCACGTATTGGCCTCGGGGCCTATGTTGCCCCGGCCCGCTGAACCCTTCGAGGATCACACCATGAAGAAGCCCGCATCGAGCACCGCCGGCAGCAAGCCGGCCGCCGTGCCCCGGAACGCCGCCAAGACGGCCTCCGCCAAGACTGTCACCTCCAGGATCGTCAAGACCAGCAAGGTCGATCTCGCCTCCAATACCAAGAGCCAGATCGCCGGGCTGCTCAATGCGCGCCTCGCCGACGGCATCGATCTCGCATTGCTGACCAAGCAGGCGCATTGGAACCTGAAGGGTCCGGGCTTCATCGGCATCCATCTGATGCTGGACGGTTTCCGTAAGGAACTCGACGACCACGTCGATACCGTCGCCGAGCGCATCGCCCAGCTCGGCGGCATCGCCTTCGGCACGACGCAGACGACCGCGGCCTCCTCGGCCCTTACGCCCTATCCGACCGACATCGTCGCGGTGAAAGACCATCTCGATGCGCTGATCGAACGTTATGCCGACACCGCCAATCTCGTCCGCGAAGCGATCGACGCCAGCGACGAGGCCGGTGACGCCGGCACCGCCGATCTGCTGACCGGCTATTCCCGGATGCTCGACAAGGCGCTCTGGTTCCTCCAGTCGAGCCTCGCCGGCTGACGGGCGCGCGCCGGGCGCACCTTCCGGCCCGCAACCGGCCGGCGTGGCGGCCAAGGTTGACGCGAGGGGGGTCCTTGGGTTCTTAAGTCCTCCGACCTTTCAGGCCTTAAATCTCGCGGCCGGGGCATGACCCCGGCCGTTTTGCGTTCGAGCGAAGCGATGATGGACAAGACATTCGAGCCGGCCGCCGTCGAGGCGCGGATCAGCAAGGCCTGGGAGGAGGCGAACGCCTTCGCCGCCGGTCGCGGTGCGCAGCCCGGCGCCGAGCCCTATTGCATCGTGATCCCGCCGCCGAACGTGACGGGCTCGCTGCATATGGGCCACGCCCTCAACAACACGCTGCAGGACGTGCTCTGCCGCTTCGAGCGCATGCGCGGCAAGGACGTGCTCTGGCAGCCCGGTACCGACCATGCCGGTATCGCGACTCAGATGGTCGTCGAGCGCAGGCTTGCCGCCGAGAACAAGACCGACCGTCGCAGCATGGGCCGCGAGGCCTTCCTGGCCGAGGTCTGGAAATGGAAGGAAGAGTCGGGCGGGACGATCGTCAACCAGTTGAAGCGGCTGGGCGCCTCCTGCGACTGGTCGCGCGAGCGCTTCACCATGGATGAAGGCCTGAGCGCCGCCGTGCTCAAGGTCTTCGTCGGGCTGCATCGTCAGGGCCTGATCTACCGCGCCAAGCGGCTGGTGAACTGGGACCCGAAGTTCCAGACCGCGATCTCGGACCTCGAAGTCCTGCAGGTCGAGAAGACCGGCTCGTTCAAATGGCAGCGCGGCGGCGAGGAGGCATTCAACTCAGCCAAGCTCGAGAAGGTCCTGAACAAGGACCCGAACGGCCATCTCTACTATTTCAACTACCCGCTCGAAGGCGCGACCTATGACGCCGACGATGCCGCGACCTTCATCACGGTGGCGACGACGCGGCCGGAGACGATGCTGGGCGACACCGGCGTCGCCGTGCACCCGGAGAACGAGACCCTCGGGCACCTGATCGGCCGGAACGCGATCCTGCCGCTGGTCGGCCGTGTCATCCCGGTCTTCGGCGACGACTATGCCGATCCCGAGAAGGGCACCGGCGCGGTCAAGATCACCCCGGCGCACGACTTCAACGACTTCGAGGTCGGTAAGCGCCACAGGCTCGCCGTCATCAACATCCTCGACGGCGAGGCCAGGATCCTGCTTGCGGACAACGAGGACTTCCTCGTCGGCAGCGCACCGGAGGCGCCGACGCTGGCGCTTCACGGGCTCGATCGCTTCGCTGCTCGCAAGGCCGTCGTTGCGATGATGGCCGAGCGCGGCCTTCTGGCCAAGGTCGAGCCGAACGGCCACACCGTCCCCCATGGTGACCGCTCCGACGTGGTGATCGAGCCCTGGCTGACCGACCAGTGGTATGTCGACGTCAAGCCGCTGGCCAACCGCGCCCTGAAGGCGGTGCAGGACGGCCGCACCAAGTTCACGCCCGAAAGCTGGACCAAGGTCTATTACGATTGGCTGGAGAACATCGAGCCCTGGTGCGTCTCGCGCCAGCTCTGGTGGGGGCATCAGATCCCGGCCTGGTACGGTCCCGATGGCGAGTGCTTCGTCGCCGAATCGGAAGCCGGCGCCCAGGCGCTCGCGCTCGGCCATTACGGCGGCGCGGTTCAGCTCACCCGCGACGAGGACGTACTCGACACCTGGTTCTCCTCGGCGCTGTGGCCGTTCTCGACGCTGGGCTGGCCGGGCGAGACGGACGAGCTCAAGCGCTACTACCCGACCGCGACGCTGGTGACGGCGTTCGACATCATCTTCTTCTGGGTCGCCCGGATGATGATGATGGGCCTCAACTTCATGGACGAGGTGCCGTTCAGGGAGGTCTACATCCACGCCATCGTTCGCGACGAGAAGGGCGCGAAGATGTCGAAGTCGAAGGGCAACGTCATCGATCCGCTGACGCTGGTCGACCAGTACGGCGCCGACGCGCTGCGCTTCACGCTGGCGGCGATGGCGGCGCAAGGGCGCGACATCAAGCTGGCGACGTCGCGCGTCGAGGGCTACCGCAACTTCGCGACCAAGATCTGGAACGCGGCCCGCTTCGCCGAGCTGAACGGCTGCGCCCGCACCGAGGGCTTCGATCCGACGACCGTGAAGCTGCCGCTCAATCGCTGGATCCTGAGCGAGGCCGCGACCGCAGCCGAAGGCATCGCGGCCGGCATCCCGACCTTCCGCTTCAATGAGGCGGCTGGATCGGCCTATCGCTTCGTCTGGAACCAGTTCTGCGACTGGTATCTCGAACTCGCCAAGCCGGTGCTTCAGGGCGAGGGCGTCGACCCGGCCGGGAAGGCGGAGACGCAGGCGACGGTCGCCTTTTGTCTCGACCTGATCTGCCAGCTCCTGCACCCCTTCATGCCCTTCCTCACCGAGGAGCTCTGGGCGCAGAAGGCAGGCGAGGGCGCTCCCCGCAAGCTGAAAGAGGGTGACGATGCGCTCGTCTGCCTGACGCGCTGGCCCGATCTCTCGGCGCTCAAGGACGAGGCGGCCGAGGCCGAGATCGGCTTCGTCGTCGACCTGATTTCCGACATCCGCTCCGTCCGCTCCGAGGTCAATGTGCCGGCCGGGACGCAGGCACCGCTCGTGCTCGTCAACGCTTCCGCTGCGACGCGCGCGACGGTCGAGGCGTGGGCGCCGATGATCGAGCGCCTCGCTCGCATCTCGGAAATCGCCTTCGCGGCAACCTCGCCGGCACAATCGGCCCAGATCATCGTGCGCGGCGAGGTCGCGGCGCTGCCGCTTGCCGGCATCATCGATCTGGACGTAGAACGGGTGCGCCTGACCAAGGAGATGGCGAAGCTCGATCAGGACATCACGGTCGTCGACAAGAAGCTCGGCAATCCCGATTTCATGGCCCGCGCGCCCGACGAGATCGTCGAGGAGAATCGCGACCGCAAGGCTGCGGCCGAGGCCCGCAAGCTCAAGATCGCCGAGGCGCTGGCGCGGCTGTCCTAGTCGTCGCCGCCGCTCTCTGGCCGCCGCTCTCCGCATGAGCGGACAGCAGCACGCGTCGTCCCGGATCGCCCTTTGGGCGCCCGGGATGACCCGAATTTCGGACTCGAGCGACCGGGCCGTGCCCGCTTCGCGCCACGGCTCCGTCTTCAAATTGACGTTGGCGTAAGACAACTCTGGCATTCTCACGTCGAGACGGTTTAGATGCGCGTCGGGTGCAAGCCCGCCATGCGCCTCGATGCCGATAACCCAGGACCGGTTGTTCCCACGCTATGCT
Source organism: Bosea sp. 124 (assembly GCF_003046175.1). Classification (NCBI taxonomy): domain Bacteria; kingdom Pseudomonadati; phylum Pseudomonadota; class Alphaproteobacteria; order Hyphomicrobiales; family Alloboseaceae; genus Allobosea; species Allobosea sp. 124. The sequence continues at coordinate 4,740,298 of NZ_PZZM01000001.1, read as the reverse complement.
CAAGCGAGCCTATGATTGGTGCGTTTCCTACGCGTCCCACCCGGGCGCCCCGTGGCTGCTCTTCGCGCTGACCTTCGTCGAAAGCTCGTTCAGCCCGCTGCCGCCGTTGCCGCTTCTCCTGCCGATGTGCATCGCAAGGCCTGACCGGGCCTGGTTCTATGCCGGCGTCTGCTCGCTTGGCGCCGTTCTCGGCGGCTATCTCGGCTACGCCATCGGCGCACTGCTCTACGATTCGGTCGGTTCCTGGCTGATTTCGCTCTACGGGCTGCAGGACAAGGCGGCGAGCCTGATCGCCACCTCGCAGGACTACTGGTTCTGGGTGCTGGTCACCAAGGGCCTGACGCCGATCCCGTTCAAGATCGTCACGATCATGTCCGGCTTCCTGCATTTCGACATCTGGAAGTTCACCATCGGCATGGTCGTCTCCCGGGTGACCTTCTTCATGATGATCGCGGTGGCGCTGCGCTTCTATGGCGACGACATCCGCATCTTCATCGAGAAGCATCTGCCGATGACGGCGCTGGCGCTGGCGGTTGTGGTGGTCGGCGGTTTCTTCGTCCTGCCCATGGTGCTCTGACGGCGCCTGACGCCAGTCGCGCCGCTGCTGCTTTGTGACATCGGCGCAACAGTTTCGCGGATTGCACCGGGCCCGTCCTGCATGGCCGGAATTGCCGCGATGCCGCCACAAAGCGCGCCCAGCTAGGAACCGCGATAAGTCACTGAGATATAGAAGAATTAAAGTCTGCCTTGCGCGCAGCGGAGCCGGATCCGGGCTGGCGGGGCAGGAGGGTGTGGCGTTGCGCCCGGCTCGACCTGCGTGGCACATCTGCCGCGCGCGTCAAAGCGCAGGGTGGAACGAGGAAAAAAACGATGGATGCGCGTGTTTTCGACAAGTCCAGGCTTCCCAGCCGGCATGTGAGCGTCGGCCCCGCCCGCGCCCCGCACCGCTCCTATTATTACGCGATGGGCATGACCGCCCGCCAGATTTCGCAGCCCTTCGTCGGTGTCGCCTCCTGCTGGAACGAGGCCGCCCCTTGCAACATCTCGCTGATGCGCCAGGCTCAGGCGGTCAAGAAGGGCGTCGCTTCGGCCCAGGGCACACCGCGCGAATTCTGCACGATCACCGTGACCGACGGCATCGCCATGGGCCATCAGGGTATGAAGTCCTCGCTGGCCTCGCGCGAATGCATCGCCGATTCGGTCGAATTGACCATGCGCGGCCATTGCTATGACGCGCTTGTCGGCCTCGCCGGCTGCGACAAGTCGCTGCCCGGCATGATGATGGCGATGGTGCGCCTCAACGTGCCCTCGATCTTCATCTATGGCGGCTCGATCCTGCCCGGTACTTTCAAGGGCAAGCCCGTGACCGTGCAGGACGTCTTTGAGGCCGTCGGCAAGCATTCGGTCGGCGCGATGTCCGACGAGGACCTGAAGGAACTCGAGGAGGCGGCCTGCCCGTCCTCGGGGTCCTGCGGCGCGCAGTTCACCGCCAACACCATGGCGACCGTCGCCGAGGCGATCGGCCTGGCGCTGCCCTATAGCTGCGGCGCGCCGGCTCCCTACGATGTCCGCGACACCTTCTGCTACACCGCCGGCGAGATGGTGATGGAGCTGATCGCCAGAAATATCCGCCCGCGCGACATCGTCACCCGCAAGGCGCTCGAGAATGCGGCAATGGTCGTCGCGGCCTCGGGCGGCTCGACCAATGGCGCGCTCCACCTGCCGGCGATCGCGCATGAATGCGGCATCGATTTCGATCTTTTCGCCGTCGCCGAGATCTTCAAGAAGACCCCCTATATCGCCGATTTGAAGCCCGGCGGAAAATACGTCGCCAAGGACATGTTCGAGGTTGGCGGCATCCCGCTGCTGATGAAGACGCTGCTCGACCACGGCTTCCTGCATGGCGACTGCATGACCGTGACCGGCCGCACCATCGCCGAGAACCTCGCCTCGGTGAAATGGAACGACGAGCAGGACGTCATCCGCCCGGCTAACAAGCCGCTCTCCGACAATGGCGGCGTCGTCGGGCTGGAAGGCAACCTTGCGCCCGAGGGCGCGATCGTGAAGATCGCCGGCATGCCGGCCGAGAGCCTGGTCTTCTCCGGCCCGGCGCGCTGCTTCGATTGCGAGGAGGATGCCTTCGCCTGCGTCAGCCAGCGCGGCTACGAGGTCGGCGACGTGCTGGTCATCCGCTATGAGGGCCCCAAGGGCGGGCCGGGCATGCGCGAGATGCTCTCGACCACGGCAGCCCTCTACGGCCAGGGCATGGGCGACAAAGTCGCGCTGATCACCGACGGCCGGTTCTCGGGCGCGACGCGCGGCTTCTGCGTTGGCCATGTCGGGCCGGAGGCGGCCGTGGGCGGGCCGATCGGTCTGATCCGCGACGGTGACATCATCGATCTCGACGCCATCACAGGAAAGCTCGCAGTCCGCCTTTCTGATGCCGAACTTGAGGAGCGTCGTAAGGACTGGAAGCCGCGCAAGACCGACTACAACTCGGGCGCGCTCTGGAAATACGCGCAGACGGTCGGCTCCGCCAAGGGTGGGGCCGTGACCCACCCCGGCGGCGCGGCCGAGACACATTGTTATGCGGACATCTGACCTCACGATCGCAGCATTCTTCCTCGTCCTGGGCGGCCAGCAGGCCGCCTGGGCGCAGGATGCCGTGACCGGCCGGGGTCCGATTCCGCCGCGCCCGATTCCGGGCATCGCCTTGCCGGAGCCCGAGAGCGCGCCGCAGGGCATCGACCCGGGAGCAGCCACGATTGCTCCTGCCCCCAACGCCCCCGCCGCCCACACCGCGCTGCCGCTGGCTCCCTTCAGCAGCGCCCGCGACGCCATCCGCGCCTGGATGCGCGACTCGACAGCCGGAAACCAGGCCGGCGCCGTACGCGCGCTCGAATATGCCGCCGCGCAGGGACATCTGACGGCGCAGTTCAAGCTGGGCCGGATGTATGCCGGCGGAGAGGGCGTTCCGACCAACGATCTCAAGGCTTTCGAGTATTTCTCGAAAATCGCGGACGAGAATGCCGACGCCATTCCCGGCACGGCCGATGGCCGCATCGTCGGCGGCGCCTTCGTCGCACTCGGCGGCTATTTCATGGACGGCATCAAGGGCAGCTATGTGAAGCCCAACATCGACCGTGCCTTCGACATGTTCCATTACGCCGCCTCCTATTTCGGCGACCCGGAAGGCCAGTACAATCTCGGCCGGCTCTATATGAGCGGACAGGGCACCCGCCGCGACGCGCGGCAGGCGGCACGCTGGATGAAGCTCGCGGCCGAGAAAGGCTATGCCCCGGCCCGCGCAGTCTTTGGCGACCTGCTGCTGCGCGGCGGTGAGGGCGTGCCGCGCCAGACCGTGCTCGGCCTGATGTGGCTATCGCTCGCCCGCGAGGCCGCCGATCCGGCCCGCGAGACCTGGATCATCGAACGGCACGACAGTGCCTTCGCCTCCGCCTCTGCCTCTGACCGCACGGCCGCGCTCGCCATGATCGAGCGCCAGCAGGTCGCGGGAGCCCGCACCCAGCGCTGACGGCCCCACGCTGCATCCGAAATCGCGCCCGAGGCGTAGACCGGAGCAGAGCAACGGGGACCTCGTTCGATGCGCACGATCATCTCGTTCAGTGTCGGTGCCGCGCTGGCGCTTCTCGCGGGAAGCCTGGCGACCGCGCAGAACATCGCCACGGGCCAGGACAACTACGAAGCCTGGCCGGTGCTCGCCGATCCCTTCCCGAGCACGGGCGGCGGCGGCATCATGATCCACGACTACGACCCGGTCGTCGCCAACGGGCGGTGCACCACCAATTTCCGCGCCGTCGAGCCCAACGGCACCACCTACCGCAACAGCATCGTCTTCGACGCGGTCGAGACCGGAGGAGGCATTCTCTGCACCAACGGCCGATGGCGTTCGGCCGACGGCAGCGCGACCGGCACGACACCGTTCCGCGTCTTCATCAAGGGCGGCGTGAAGCGCGGCTCCGGAGACTGACCCGACTCAAGCTCGCGACGACGTCCGGGCGTTTTACGCCGCCCGCAACTCCACCATCACCGGCACATGGTCGGAGGGCTTTTCCCAGCCGCGCACATGCTTGGCGATCGACACGCCCGCCAGCCTGTCGGCGGCCTGCGGCGAGAGCAGGAGATGGTCGATACGGATGCCGTTGTTGCGCTGCCAGGCACCGGCCTGATAGTCCCAGAAGGTGTAGAGACCGCCCTCGTCGCTGGTCGCGCGCAGGGCTTCGGTCAGGCCGAGATTGATCAGCCCGCGGAAAGCGGCTCGCGTCTGCGGCAGGAACAGCGCGTCCGAGACCCAGGCGGCGGGATCGCGCGCATCGCGCGGTTCGGGGATGACATTGTAGTCGCCCGCCAGCACCAGCGGCTCCTCATGGGCAAGCAGCATCTCCGCATGCGCCGTCAGACGCCTCATCCAGCCGAGCTTGTAAGGGTATTTTTCGGTGTTCGGCGGGTTGCCATTGGGCAGGTAGATCGACGCGATCCGGACCACGCCGCTGCCCAGCGGCAGGACGCCTTCGAGATAGCGTGCCTGTTCGTCGCTCTCGTCTCCGGGCAGGCCGCGCCGGACATCCTCGAGCCCGGCCCGCGTGATGATTGCGACGCCGTTGAAGGTTTTCTGGCCATGGGTCTCGACCTGCCAGCCCGCCTCCTCGATCTCGCGCCGTGGAAAATCGGCGTCGACGCATTTGATCTCCTGCAGGCAGAGCGCGTCGGGCTCCGCTTCCTTCAGGAAATCGAGCAGATGGCCGAGCCGCTGACGGACCGAGTTGACGTTCCAGGTGGCGATACGCAAAGGCCTGCTCCGAGTCGAAATTGCGCCGCGAGGATAGGCGGGTTCACGTCCCGAGAAAACGCCTCAAGAAAAAGCCTCCCGGCACGGATGCCGGGAGGATTGCCCGTCCTTGCGGTCAGGGCATGTCAGGGGCAGGAACGCACCACGCCGCCCGAGGCGATATAGGTGCCCGTCTCGGGATCGTAGCTGCGGAAGCGGCGCGAGCAATAGGCGACCGCATCGACGTCCTCGACGCCATAACCGTAAGCGGGAACCGGCGCGCCATAGATCGGCGCCGGCTCGACATAGCGCGGACCTGCCAGCGCACCCGCGGCAAGCGCCCCGCCAAGCACGCCGGCAGCGATGCCGGCACCGACGGCTGCGCCGCGACCGCCACGATAATACCCGCCGCGATAGCCGTAGCGCGGGCCGTAGCCATAGCGGCGATATTGCACGGTCTCGACGAGGTCGTTGCTGCCGGTCGCGAGCGCAAGCGCAGGCCCCGAGGTCGCACCGATGGGAGCGGCGCCCGCGGGCGCTGCCATCAGCGCACCGCCGGCGAGAGCCGCGGCAAGGGTCAAGGTCTTGATCAGGGGAAATGTCTTGATCATGGAAATTCCTTTCCTCTCCGGCGAGAGGAAGCTTGCGCGTTCCTCTGATGATCTCCGAGCGTAGCCTCTACGCCACGATGGTGAAAGCCTGACGCACGATAGCGTCAAAATTTCGTCGTCAAACGCCTCACCACTGCCATGCCGGATACTTTTCCAGGTGACGGTTGCACGATAGCGCTTGGCGTCCCATCTAGCCTCGGCATATTTTGCACTGCATCATTCGTTCGAAGGACTTAGAGCCCCATGTCGCATCCCGGCGAGACGCCTCATGCCGAGAGAGCTTCCGCGCCCGCGGTCGCCAAGGCGCTGCGGCCGCTGCCCCTGATCATCTTCGGCTCGCGCTGGCTGCAGTTGCCGCTCTATCTCGGGCTGATCGTGGCGCAGTGCGTCTACGTCTTCCTCTTCCTCAAGGAGCTCTGGCATCTCGTCACCCATGCCGCCTCGTTCGGCGAGCAGCAGATCATGCTGGTCGTGCTCGGTCTTATCGACGTGGTGATGATCTCGAACCTGCTGATCATGGTCATCGTCGGCGGCTACGAGACCTTCGTCTCGCGGCTCGGGCTGCAGGACCACCCCGATCAGCCGGAATGGCTGAGCCACGTCAATGCCAGCGTGCTCAAGATCAAGCTCGCCATGGCGATCATCGGCATCTCGTCGATCCATCTGCTGCGGACCTTCATCGAGGCCGGCAACATCGGCAATGCCGGCCGCACCACAGATTACACGGTGACGGGCGTCATCCTGCAGACGACGATCCATGTCGTCTTCATCATCTCGGCGATCGGCATCGCCTGGGTCGACAAGATGACGGTGCCGAACGGCAAGGGCCACTGAGGCCGGCCGCAGCAGAGCCCCGCCCGGCGGGCGGGGCTTACTGCCCGCGCCCGGTGCGCGCCGCGAAGCGGATCGCCTCCTCGGCGGCCCGGAACAGCGCCCGGGCCTTGTTGACGCATTCCGCCTGCTCGGATGACGGGTTCGAATCGTAGACGATGCCGGCGCCGGCCTGGACATGCATGCGGCCGTCCTTGACCACCGCCGTGCGCAGCACGATGCAGGTGTCCATCTCTCCGCTCGCACCGAAATAGCCGATGCAGCCGCCATAGGCGCCGCGCGCATCGTGCTCCAGCTCGTCGATGATCTCCATCGCCCGGACCTTCGGCGCACCCGAGACCGTGCCGGCCGGGAAGCCGGCAGCCAGCGCAGCCAGCGCGTCATGGCGCGGGTCGATCTCGCCCTCGACATTCGAGACGATGTGCATGACCTGGCTGTAGCGCTCGATGAAGAAGGAATCGGTGACCTTCACCGAGCCGATTTTCGCGACGCGGCCGACATCGTTGCGGCCGAGATCCAGCAGCATCAGATGCTCGGCACGCTCCTTCGGGTCGGCCAGCAGCTCCTGCGCCAGCGCCTCGTCCTCGGCGGCCGTCGCGCCACGACGGCGCGTTCCGGCGATCGGGCGGATCGTGACGGTGTCGTCGCGCAGCCTGACCAGAATCTCGGGGCTGGAGCAAACGATCTGGAAATCGGCGAAGTCGAGATAGCACAGGAACGGCGCCGGGTTGACGCGCCGCAAAGCCCGGTAGAGCGCGAAAGGCGGTAGCTGGAAGGGTGCCTCGAAACGCTGCGACAGCACGACCTGGAAGATGTCGCCGGCGCGGATGTAATCCTGCGCCGTCGCGACCATGGCGTGGAACTCGGCCTCCGTCGTGTTGGAGACGATCGCCGGTTCCGGCAGCGCTGCGATGTCGATGGCGGCCTCGGAGGGCAGGGGGCCTTCCAAGGCCCGCACCACGGCGTCGAGCCTGTCCAGCGCCCGCTCATGGGCGGCCCGCGCCGGCACGCCCGGCTGATGGCGCACCGGCGTCACCACATGAATCTCGTCGCGCACCGAATCGAACACGACCATCAGCGTCGGCCGGGTCAGGATCGCGTCCGGCACGCCGGTTCCGGTCTCCTTCGGCTCCGGCAGGCGCTCCATCAGCCGGACCATGTCATAGCCGAGATAGCCGAAGACGCCGGCCGCCATGGGAGGCAGTTCGTCGCCGCCAACCAGCGCCTCGCCCTCGGGAATGGCGCTCTCGTCGAGCAAGGCGCGCAGGCTCTCGAAGGCCGGGCGCGGATCGGCCAGGAAGCCGTCGCCCAGCGCCGGACGGCAGACCGAGGCCTCGCCGTGATGGCAGCGCCAGATCAGATCCGGCTCGAGCCCGATCATCGAATACCGCCCACGCACGGCGCCGCCTTCGACCGATTCGAGCAGGAAGGCCGGCCCCGTCGTGGCGTGGCGCAGCTTGAGGAAGGCGGCGACCGGCGTCTCACAATCGCCGACCAGCACCTGCCGCAGCAATTGCGGCGTGCCTGCCTCGTAGGCCGCCGTGAAGCGTTCGTGATCCTGCGTGCAAGTCATCGTCAATTCTGCATGGTCAGTTCTGCGCGCCGCCGGTGGCGTTCCGGAAGGCGGTCTCGTTGACCGCGACGCCGAGTTCCGCCTGCCGTTGGCCGACATATTGCGCCAGGATGTCCTCGCTGACGCTCGCGCCGAGCTGCCGGGCGAAGTTCTCGGCCTCCTGCGTCGTGCGGGCATAGCTCGGCACCGTTGCGGCATCGACCCTGAACAGGATGCGCCCGCCATCGACCAGCGAGGCCGAGTTGCTCTTGCCGGCGGCCGTGCCGAAGATCAGGCTGATCACGTTCGCCGGCAATTCGGGGCGCTGGTCCTGGCGGCCGATCTCGCTCGCCTGCTCGACGGTGAGGCCGGCCGACGCGGCGACCGCATCGAAGGCCTCGCCCTTGTCGAGCCGCTCGACCAGTTCGCGCGCCTTGACGGAGAGCCGCGTCGCGACCTCGTCCGCCCGCCACTGCGTCTCGACCTGCGCCTTGACCTCGTCGAAGCCCTGCTCGCGGGCGGGATCGATCTTCTTGACGTCGTACCAGACATAGCCGCTGTCGCGGGCCAGGCGGATCGCCTCGTTGTCGACGCCGACATCGGAGCGGAAGATCGCCTGCACCGTCGCATCGCCGCCGGGCAGCGGCTGCTCCACCGTCCCGTCGGAGCGGCGCAGGCCGCTGTCGATCGGTCCGACGCTGCGCACGGGCAGGTTGAATTCCCTGGCGATGTCGGCCAGCGGCTTGGCGGCGGCGCGCTGGTCCTCGATCTTGTCGTGGATTTCGGTGACGCGGCTTGCGGCGCGGCTGGTGGCGACCTCGGCACGGACCTCGGCCGCGACCTCCTCGAACGCCCGCACGGCCTCCGGCCGGATCACCGTGACGCGCAGCAGGACTGGCCCGAAAGCGCTGGTGGCCGGGGCGCTGACCGTGCCCTCGGCCAGCGCGAAAGCGGCCTCGCGCACCACCGGATCGAAGACCTGGGTCCGTGTGAAGGTGCCGAGCGTCAGGTCGGCGGCCGCGACGCTGCGCGCGGCGGCAATGGCATCGAAGGTCTCGCCGGCGTCGATGCGGGCCCGGGCGGCCTGGGCCTCTTCGGCCGTCGGGAAGCTGATCTGCTGGATCGTGCGCGTCTCGGCGGTGGTGAAGCGCTGTGCCTTGATCTCCTCGTAGCGCGCCATCGCATCCGCAGTGCTGACGGCGGCGGCATCGGCCAGCGTCTCGGCCGAGATCGCGAGGATGTCGGCGCTGCGCCGCTCGGGCGCGCGGAAGCTGCCCTTGCGCTCGTCGAAGAAGGTCTTGAGCTGAGCCTCGGTCGGAGCGGGAATATCACCGGCGACGCCGGGGGCCAGCCGCGCGAAGGTCACGCTGCGACGCTCGTTGCGCAGGCGATGACCGAGCTCCTGCAGGGCACCGGGCGCGAGCACCGCGCCGACGACCATCTCGGCGAGCTGCTGGCGCAGGATCGTGGCGCGCTGCTCACGAACATAGACAGCCTCGGAAAAGCCGTTCGAGCGCAGCAATTCGTTGAAGCGCGCTGCCGAGAACTGGCCCGAGGCATCGCGGAAGACCGGATCGTCGAAGATCAGGTTGCGGATCGTCTCGTCGGAAACCGCAAGCCGCATGCCCTGTGCCGTCTGGTCGAGCACCGATTCCGTCACGAGGCGCGACAGCGCCTGCCGGTCGAGCCCGAGCGCGCGGGCCATATCGGGCGTGATCTGGCGGCGCTGCTGCCGCGTCAGCGCCTGGACGTCGTTCTGGAAGGCCGTGCGCATCTGCTCCAGCCCGATCTCGACCTTGCCGACGCGCGCCACGGAGTTGCGACCATAGCCCTGGAAGATATCGCCGATGCCCCAGATCGCGAAGGACAGGATCAGGAAGCCGAACATGACGAAGATGATGAGCTTGCCAATCACGCTCTGGCCCGCCTTGCGGATGCCCTGCATCATCATTGTGGTGTGTCTTTCCCTGGGCCTGGCGTGGCAATGACGTCGCCGTCGCCGGTTTTCTTCGGCGCTGCTTATAGGAACCGGCGCGCCAAGCCGCAATCGTCAGCGCAGATTCGTGTTGCGCTTTCGCGCGAGCAAATCTGCGCGGGCAAATCGCCCTTCGCCCGATTGCGACGGGCTGCGGGCATTGCTAGAGCCGGGACAGCAATTTGCGGAGGATCGACGTGACACGCAGCATCAGGCCCCTGGTGGCAGGCAACTGGAAGATGAACGGGCTGAAGGCCGATCTCGCCATCGCGGCCGAGGTCGCCAAGGGCTATGACGCCGCTTTGAAGGCCGCCGTCGATCTTGCGATCTGCCCGCCCGCGAGCCTGCTCTATCCCGCGACCGTCGCACTGGTCGGTTCGCGCATCGCCACCGGCGGACAGGATTGCAGCACGCAAGCCAGCGGTGCCTTCACCGGCGAGGTCTCGGCGGCGATGCTGGCCGATGCCGGGGCGAGCTTCGCCATCGTCGGCCATTCCGAGCGCCGCACCCTGCATGGCGAAACCAGCGCGACCGTGAAGGAGAAGGCGCTGGCCGCTCAAAAGGCACTGCTCGTGCCGATCGTCTGCGTCGGCGAGACGAAGGACGAGCGCGAGGCCGGCAAGGCCCTGGCCGTCGTCAAGAAGCAGCTTCGCGGCTCCGTACCGGACGGCGCGACCGCCGCGACGCTCGTCGTCGCCTATGAGCCTGTCTGGGCCATCGGCACCGGGCTGACCCCGACGGCAGCCGACGTCGCCGAGATGCATGCGGCGATCCGCGCCGAACTGGGCCGGTTGCTGGGCAAGACCGCGGCAGCGGGTGTCCGGCTGCTCTATGGCGGTTCGGTCAAGCCGTCGAATGCTGCCGAACTGATGAATGTCGCCGATGTCGACGGCGCGCTCGTCGGCGGGGCCAGCCTCAAGGCCGAGGATTTCCTGGCGATTGCCCGCGCCTGCGCCTGAAGCCGAGACGCAGCCGGTGCACGGAGCCCTTCGAGGAGCCGTTACCGGGGTGGTGCGGCTTGCGAACGCGTGCTATGTGCCGCGCCGAGTTCGCCCGCCCGTTTCCGGCAAAGGGCGGGCATGAGGAGCGGGCGGCCCTTGGCGGCAGCCCGCGCCATACCCATTTCGTGAGCTCAGTCTCAGTCTGTCGAGAACATGCAGAACGTCATCATCGTCATCCACCTGATTATCGTGGTCGCGCTCGTCGGCGTGGTCCTGCTGCAGCGCTCCGAGGGCGGCGGGCTCGGGATGGGCTCAGGCGGTGGCGGAGCCGGCGGCTTCATGACCGGCCGCGGCCAGGCCAATGCGCTGACCCGGACCACGGCAATCCTTGCCGGCGCCTTCTTTCTGACCTCGATCGTGCTGGCCGTGATGGCCAATCGCGGTCGGGTTCAGCGCTCGATCATCGATGGCGCGCCGACTCAGAGCGCACCCGCCACGCCGACCGGACCGAGCGCCCCCAATGCGGGCGGCGTGCTCGACCAGCTCCGGCAGATGCAGGCGCCGAGCGGTGCGCCCCAGCCGCCGACACCGGCGCCTCCGGCGCCGCAGCAATAGGAACGAGGGCAGGGGCCGGGCAACCGGCCCTTCTCTTTTGGAGAGGTCAGGTCGTTGTCGAGGCAGCGCCCCTCTCCGTTGTGGACAAGCGTGCTGCGCGGGGACGGCCTGCACAGATGCGCTTAGCGAATCGAAACCCTGGCGTTAAAGGTGGCTCCCCATGACGCGGTATGTTTTCATCACCGGCGGCGTGGTGTCTTCGCTGGGCAAAGGCCTGGCGGCGGCGGCACTGGCCGCCCTCCTGCAGGCGCGCGGCCACACGGTCCGCCTGCGCAAGCTCGACCCCTATCTCAATGTCGATCCGGGCACGATGAGCCCGTATCAGCATGGCGAGGTCTTCGTCACCGATGACGGCGCCGAGACCGATCTCGATCTTGGCCATTACGAGCGCTTCACCGGCCGGCCCTGCAACAAGGGCGACAACATCACGACCGGCCGCATCTACATGGACATCCTGACCAAGGAGCGTCGCGGCGACTATCTCGGCGCGACGATCCAGGTCGTCCCGCACGTCACCAACGCCATCAAGGAATTCATCCTCGACGGCAATGAGGACTATGATTTCACGCTGGTCGAGATCGGCGGCACGGTCGGCGACATCGAGAGCCTGCCCTTCCTCGAGGCTATCCGCCAGACCAACCAGCAATTGCCGCGCGGCCAGTGCATCTTCGTCCACCTGACGCTGCTGCCCTATATCCCGACGGCCGGCGAGCTGAAGACCAAGCCGACGCAGCATTCGGTCGCCGAACTGCGCTCGATCGGCATCCAGCCCGACATCTTGCTCTGCCGCACCGACCGCGAGATTCCGCGCGAGGAGCGCCGCAAGCTGGCCCTCTTCTGCAATGTCCGGGAGACCGCGGTGATCGAGGCCCGCGACGTCGCCTCGATCTATGACGTGCCACTGTCCTATCATGCCGAAGGCCTCGACAACGAGGTGCTCGCGGCCTTCGGCATGGATTCCAGCCACGAACCGGACATCTCCGGCTGGCGCCGGATCTCGGAGCGCGTCAAGAACCCCGAAGGCGAGGTCACCATCGCCATTGTCGGCAAATACACCGGCATGAAGGACGCCTATAAGTCCCTCATAGAGGCGCTGATGCATGGCGGCATCGCCAACCGGGTCAAGGTCAATCTCGACTGGATCGAATCGGAGGTCTTCGAGAAGGAGGACCCGGCGCCGTTCCTGGAGCATGTCCACGGCATTCTCGTGCCCGGCGGCTTCGGCCATCGCGGCGCCGAGGGCAAGATCAAGGCGGCGACCTTCGCAAGGCAGCGCAAGGTGCCGTATTTCGGCATCTGCTTCGGCATGCAGATGGCGGTGATCGAGGGCGCTCGCTCGCTCGCCGGCATCGCGAACGCCAACTCCACCGAATTCGGCCCGACGGCCGAGCCCGTCGTCGGCCTGATGACCGAATGGATGCGCGGCAACGAACTCGAGCAGCGCGCCGCCGACGGCAATCTCGGCGGCACGATGCGGCTCGGCGCCTATGCCTCGACGCTGGCCCCCGGCTCCAAGATCGCGAAGATCTACGGCACGACCGAGATCTCCGAGCGCCATCGCCACCGCTACGAGGTCAATATGGGCTATCGCGACCGGCTCGAGGCGCAGGGCATGAGCTTCTGCGGCCTGTCGCCCGACGGGCTCCTCCCGGAGACGATCGAGTATCCGGACCATCCCTGGTTCATCGGCGTACAGTACCACCCCGAGCTGAAATCGCGGCCCTTCGAGCCCCATCCGCTCTTCGCCAGCTTCGTCGAGGCCGCGGTGGTGCAGAGCCGCCTCGTCTGACGACGCTGCCGCAGCGCTGGCATTGCGCCGCAACTGACGTATAGTGAACCCTGCAATTCAGATGCAGGGAGCGCGCGGCGGCATGGCGATCTCGATGGCGGGGCTGCCCGCATTCCTGCTATACTTTGCCCTCGGCGTGGCGCTGATCGCCTGTTTCACCGCCATCTACCTTCGCCTCACCGCCCATGACGAAATCGCCCTGATCCGCGGCGGCAACCTGTCGGCGGCCGTGGCGCTCGGCGGCAACGTCACCGGCTTCTCGATCCCGCTCGAAAAGGCGATCGCGCAGGCCAGCAGCATCCCCGATCTGGTGCTCTGGGCCATCGCAGCGATGGTCATCCAGTTCGGCGCCTATGCGCTGGCGCGCATCCTGATCCCCGATCTCTCGCGCAAGATCGAGGAGGATCGCCTGCCATCCGCGGCGATGCTGGCCGTGATCGCCGTGATTTCCGGGACGCTGGCGGCTGCCAGCATGACGGCCTGAGAGGGGAGGCGGCAATGAAGCGCTCGACCCAGATCGGTTTGGCCGCGGCAGGTGTCGTCCTGGTCGCGACGATATGGGCGAACTCGGGCAGCGACGAAGAGGAGAGCCTCGTCTACAACAACCTCGCCGAATGCCGGGCCGGAGGGCAGCTCTCGTCGAGCCAGTGCGAGCAGCGCTTCAACGAGGCCTCGGCCAACCATCTGCGCGACGCGAAGAAATTCACCAGCACCAGTTCCTGCGAGACCGAATACGGCGCGGGCTCCTGCCAGAGTGCGGTCTGGAACGGCGCCCAGGTCATCGTGCCGGCGCTGGCCGGCATCATGCTCGCCCGCAGCTTCTCTCAAGGGGGAGGCGCGGCGCAGCCCCTGCTGCCGCCGACCCAGCAGGCCTGCCCGCCCGGCAGCGCAGCGCAGGAATGCCAGCAGGCCCGCTCCTCGTCGAGCAACAGCGGCGGCTATGGCAGTCGCAGCAGTTCGTCCTCCTCGTCGCGCGCCTATTCGACAACCTCCGGCGCGGCGCTGGTGGCGCGCAGCGGCGCCGTCAGCGGCGTCAGCAGCACGAGCACCGTCTCGCGCGGCGGCTTCGGGTCGACCTCGCACTCCTACTCGTCCTCTTCGTCCTCCTGACATGCGCCGCATCGCCTTCGCCCCGCGACCCGACTGGCGCGACCAGGTCGAACGCCTCGGCTTCGCCTTCCACACCATCGACGGCGAAACCTATTGGGACGAGCGCGCGGCCTACGCCTTCACGCTGGAGCAGGTCGAGCGCGACATCGAGGCGCCGACCGACGCAATCGAGCAGCTCTGCTTCGCCTTCGTCGAGAAGGCGATCGGCGACGACGAAATCCTGTCCCGGCTCGCGATTCCTTCGGCGCAGTGGGACTTCATCCGCGAAAGCTGGCAGCGCGGCGACCGCAACCTCTATGGCCGGCTCGATCTCGCCTATGATGGCAAGGGCCCGGCCAAGCTGCTCGAATACAACGCCGACACGCCGACCGGATTGTTCGAATCGAGCGTCGTGCAGTGGGACTGGCTCGAACAGGCGATGGCACGCGGCGCGCTGCCACCGGAATGCGACCAGTTCAATTCGCTGCATGAGCGCCTGATCGAGGCCTTCGCCCATCTGCGCGAGCCTTCGCCCTACCGCCTGCACCTGACCTGCGTCCAGAACAGCAACGAGGACAAGGGCACGGTCGATTATCTGATGGATTGTGCCGTGCAGGCCGGGCTCGACGCGCGCTTCACCTTCATCGAGGAGATCGGCCTGCTCTCGGACGGGCGCTTCTGCGACGGCGCCAACCAGCCGATCGAGGCCCTGTTCAAGCTCTATCCCTGGGAATGGTTGTTCCGGGAGCGCTATGCCGGGAACCTCGCCACGTCGCGCTGCCAGTTCATCGAGCCGCCCTGGAAGGCCATCCTCTCGAACAAGGGCCTGCTCGCCTGCCTCTGGGAGATGGAGGCCGGCCATCCGAACCTGCTGCCGGCCTTCTTCGAGGCCGATCCCCGTTGCGCCGGGCTGTCGCCGCGGCGCGTGCGCAAGCCGCTCTATTCGCGCGAAGGCGCCAACGTCACGCTGACCGAACGCGGCACCGTGCTCGACAGCGACGACGGCCCCTATGGCGCGGAAGGCTTCATCCTGCAGGATGCCGCGCAGAACCTGTTCGAAACCGGCGGCAACTACGCCGTGCTCGGTTCCTGGCTCGTGGCCTCGCAGGCCTGCGGGCTCTGCGTGCGCGAGGACGCCTCGCCGATCACCAAGAACACCTCGCGCTTCGTGCCGCATTACATTGAGGGGTGATGGTGCGGGTCCGGGCCAGGACAATCGGCTCAGCGCATGACCCCGGCCTGGCGACCTGCTAGAGGTGGAGGCCCGAGCCTGCCGCAAGCGAGCCAAGCCCATGCCTGACACCCCGATGCCTGACACGACACTCCCTTCTGCCCCGCGCGGCCTCGACCACCTCGTCATCGGGGTCCGCGATCTCGATGCCGCCGGCGCCTTCTACGAGACGCTGGGCTTCAAGGTCGGCGCCCGCAACCGCCATCCCTGGGGCACCGAGAACCGGATTGTCCAGTTTCCCGGCTCCTTCCTCGAACTGATCACGATCAGCGACGAAGGCGCGCTCGTCGCGCCCGCGCCGCGCCTGTTCTCCTTCGGCAGCTTCGTCCGCGACGCGCTGGAGCAGGGGGAGGGCCTCTCCATGCTGGTGCTCGAAAGCACCGATGCGAAGGCCGATGCCGCCGCCTTCCGAAGGACGGGCATCGGCGACTACGAGCCGTTCTTCTTCGAGCGCCAGGCCCGGCGCCCCGATGGCAGCGAGGTGCGTGTCGCCTTCTCGCTCGCCTTCGCAGCCGACCCATTGGCGCCCGAATGCGGCTTCTTCGTCTGCCAGCAGCATGAGCCGCAGAATTTCTGGAACCCGGCCTTCCAGCAGCACGCCAACGGCGCCACGGGACTGGCTTCCGCGATCATCATCACCGACGACCCGGCCGCCCATCGCGACTTCCTGAGCGCCTTCGCCGGCTTCCCCGAGGTGCTGGAGGGCAATGCCGATCTCGTCTTGACCCTGCCGCGCGGGCGCATCGACGTGCTCGATCCCGAGGCCGCGCAGGCGATCTACCATATCGAGCCCGACACCACCCCGGCCCGCTTCCTCGGCTTCTGCGTGGCGGTGCCCGAGCTCGAGGCGGTGGCAGCCCGGCTCGAGGCCGCCGGCATCGCTTTCGCGCAGGGCGACGAGCGGATCGTCGTTCCGCCCGAGGCAGCGCTCGGCTGCGTCATTGCCTTCGAGCGGAGTTGAGGGTCAGGATCGGCGCGATCGACACAGGGGATTCGGATGACGATGATCGCGCAGGCGCTGTTGAAACTTCCCGATTTCGCCCTGTTCTTCTCGGTGTCGCTCGGGCTGGTCGGTATCTACCTGCTGGTTTACACGCTGGCGACGTCGCATAACGAATTCGGCCTGATCCGGCAAAACAACATCGCGGCGGCATTGTCACTCGGCTTGAGCCTGACCGGCTTCGCGCTGCCGCTCTCCAGCGCCGTGGTGCATTCGAACACCATCCCCGATCTGGTGGTCTGGGGCATCGTCGCCATCGTCGTGCAGTTGATCGTCTATTTGCTTGTCAGGATCGTCCTGCCCAACCTGTCGGCACGCATCGCGGCTGGCGAACTTGCGGCCGCACTTTTCCTCGGCGCCGCATCGCTCGCGGCCGGCGTCATCAACGCCGCCGCGATGAGCTTCTGACGAGACCCGCCACGGACGGCCTTCACTCGGCAGGTCGCGCCGCCGGCAGCGACGCCAGAAGCGCGACCAGCGCCCGGTCGTGCAGCACGACCATCCGCTCCTTCGGCTTCAGCCAGATCGCCGCATCGTCGATCGTCTCGGCATCGACCAGCTTGGCCTGCGCCACGGCACGGTCAGGCTCGATCTCGCCGCGACGTCGCGGCGGATTCTCCGGCAGCATCAACTCATGCGCCTCGCGCAGCGCCGGATCCGCGTGAAGCGCCCGAAGCCCATCGGCATCGTCGAAACCGGCCTCGTCGAATTCAGCCTGCAGCGCATTGGCGCGCAGCGCCACCGCCGGCGGATCGCCTTCCTCCGGCGTCACCAGCAGCTTGTGCCGCTTTAGCCAGAGCCCGAGCGCGAGCTGACCCGACGCCCAGGAGAGCGGGATCGCCAGTACGAGGCCGACGATGGTGGGCGACATCCAGGCGAACAGCGACGTCGCGATCATGAAGGCGGAGATGCCGGCGACGATGCCCAGCACCGTATGCGTGCGGTGCCGGCGGACGATGTCCTTGAGCGGAATCGAACCGTCGTCGCGGCGCTGCGGGTTCCAGCCCGTATCGCGCCCGAGCAGGATCTGGAACACCGAGCCGGACTGGATCAGCATCATGATCGGCGCGAAGAAGGCCGAGAACAGAACCTCGATCAGCGCCGAGATCACCAGCCGGATCGCACCACCGCCGGCCCGGCGCAGCTTGCCGTTGAACAGCGTCAGCAAGAGGCCGAAGAGCTTCGGCGCGAGCAGGATCGCCATCGTCAGCGCAAACAGGTTCAAGGCGCGCTCGGGGTCGAAGCGCGGCCAGACCGGAAACAGCGTGAACTCCTGCGTGAAGTACTCAGGCCTGGCATAGCTGACCTGGAGCACGATCAGGATGCCGACCACGAGCTGCATCAGCCAGAAGGGCGAGGCCAGATAGCCCATGATGCCGGTGGCGAAATGCTGGCGCGTCGGCAGGACGAAGCCCTTGGCACCGAAGATGCGCGAATGCTGCAGGTTGCCTTGGCACCAGCGGCGATCGCGCACCGAGACGTCGATCAGCGAGGGCGGGCTCTCCTCATAGGACCCCGTCAGGTCCGGCAGCATGTAGACCGACCAGCCAGCGCGCCGAATCAGCGCCGCCTCGACGAAATCATGGCTGAGCACGTGCCCGCCGAAGGGTGGCTTGCCCTTGAGATCGGGCAGGCCGCAATGATCGGCGAAGGCCTTGGTCCGGATGATCGCGTTGTGGCCCCAGTAATTGCCGTCGCGGCCGGACCACATCGCGAGCCCCGTCGCGATCACCGGCCCATAGACGCGGGCCGCGAATTGCTGGAGCCGGGCGAAGAAGGTGTTGCGGTTGATGATCAGCGGCAGCGACTGGATGATGCCGGCATCGGGGTCTTCTTCCATCGCAGCCGCCAGGCGCACGATGCAGGTGCCGGTCATCAGGCTGTCGGCGTCGAGCACGACCATGTGCTCGTAATGTCCGCCCCAGCGCGTCACGAAATCGGCGATGTTGCCGGCCTTGCGGTGGTGGTTCTTGGGCCGGTGCCGGTAATAGACGCGGGCATCCGGGCCGAGCCGCTGGCGCAGCGCCAGGAAGGCCCGCTCCTCGGCGATCCAGACATCCGGATTCGTCGTGTCGGAGACGATGAAATAATCGAAATGCGCGCCGAGGCCCGTGGCATCGACCGATTCCCGGATCGCCGCCAGCGCCGCGAAGGTGCGTGCCGACGACTCGTTGTAGATCGGCATCACCACGACGGTGCGGTGCTTCAGCGTTTCGACGGGCCCGGAGCGGCTCTTGTTGAACAGGAGCCCGAAGAAACCGAGCACCGCGCTGGTGAAGGCG
Organism: Bosea sp. 124; assembly: GCF_003046175.1. Taxonomy (NCBI): domain Bacteria; kingdom Pseudomonadati; phylum Pseudomonadota; class Alphaproteobacteria; order Hyphomicrobiales; family Alloboseaceae; genus Allobosea; species Allobosea sp. 124. The sequence goes on along the minus strand of NZ_PZZM01000001.1, from coordinate 4,721,593 downwards.
AGCGCGATCCAGGAGAAATTGACCGTGAACAGCACGAGCAAAACGTACTGCAGCGATGTCGTGCGGCTCACCGACACGACATTGTACATTTCCCAGGCGCCATAGCCGGTCAGCATCAGGCCTCCGCCGAAGACGAAGAGCCGCTTCAGCCAGGGTGTCGTCCAGGCTCGCGGCGCGGCCGGCTGCCGGCGGTCGGACGCCTTCCAGCTCCGGAAGGACTGGACCGGCATGACGAGACGGCTTTCGGGCGGCGTCGCGGGGTCCAGGCTCGCCACATAAGACAGATTCGGCGCCACGGCCTCGATGGGGCGGGTCGCGGTCACCACGTCCATCGGTTCAACCAGGTTTCCGAAACCGGCTGGCCGCCGGATTGCAGCACGAGCCGGAGCTCGCAGAGGGTCTCCGTGCCGGGATCGACCTCGAAGCCGACCCGCATCAGCTTGCGTTCCGGAAACGGCCAGAGCCGGACATTGTGAATCTGGCCGGGCTGCGTGGTGATGTTGGCACGGGTCGAGGCCACCATGCCGGCATCGGCCAGCCTGTCTCCGGTGAAATCCACGATGAAGCGCCGCCGGCGCCCCTGCGTGCCGCGCCCCTGGCGGACCCGGGTGGCGAGCGCGAGGCCCGGCCGCTCCGGCGGCTGCCAGCTCCAGGCCTGCCGATAGGCGATCACCGTCTCGCTGCCGGCGGCGAGCGGCTGGCGCGGGCGCCAATACATGATGATGTTGTCGTTGATGTCGGACTCGCTCGGAATCTCGATCAACTGCACCGAGCCGGCACCCCACTCGCCGAGCGGCTCCATCCAGACGCTCGGCCGCAGCTCGAAGCGCTGGTCGTCATCCATGAAGGCGGCCGGGTCGCGCTCGCGCTGGACCAGCCCGAAACCCTTCGGATTGCTGTCCATGAAGGAGGAGACCTGCAAAGTCGCCGGGTTGCTGACCGGGCGGTAGATCCATTCGCCGGTTCCAGAGCGCATCTGCACGCCGGAAATCTCGTGTACCGCCGGGCGGACATCGTCGAAGGTGCGCCGGCTCTGCGGGCCCGAGAGGAAGGTGCCCATCGTGCAGCCGAAGCCGACATGGTCGAGCGCCTGGCGCGCGAACAACGTCATCTCGACATCGATCAGCGTGACGTCGCCGGGCCGCAGCGTCATCCGCACGGCACCCGTCAGGCTCTCGGAATCGAGCAGGGCGTGGATCACGAGCAGGCCCGACGCAGGGCTCGGCCGTTCGATCCAGAAGGCGCGGAAGAACGGAATCTCCTCGCCGCGCGTCTCGCCCGGCCGCAGGATCAGGGCACGGGCGAGGGCACCGAAATTCTGCCCCCGCGCCAGCGAGCGGAAAAAGGTCGCGCCCTGGAAGATCGCGACCTCGAAGGGCCGCTCCAGCCCCGTCGCGATTCGCATGCCGGAGAACTGCAGGTCGACATTCGGCGGCGGCGGCGTCACCCGTCCATAGTCGAACTTGGCGCGGTCGAACCCGACGCGGCGCACGGTCTCGTCCTCGATGGTGAAGAGGTTGACCGGGTTCGAGAAGACATAGCCGCGATGCAGCGGCTCGACCGTGAAGCCGCGATTCTCTCCGGCCCAGATCAGTCCCGCGGGCTGGGCCCTGATTCCGGAAAACTGATCGAAGGGCAGGGTGGCGTAGCCATCGGGAAGATCGGTCGCGACGAGCGGCACGACCGGCCGCTGCGCCAGAATGCGCGCGGTCTCGACGACCAGTGAGGGATCGAATTGCTTGCCTTCGAAAAGGAACGACTGGTTGATGGCTGCGAGGGCCGATGGCGTCTGCGAACGGGCTGCGCCCGCTGCCAGGAGTGATGCGGCTGCGGCCCCGCCGGAGCCTTCTAGAAACTGCCGACGATTCAAGGGTTTCGACATTATATCCAACATGCGCGGGCGACGCCCTCGCCCATTCGCGCTTCTAGAGCATTTCCCCGCGATCTGAAAAGCGGCAGTGCCGGTAATTTGTAGGCGATCGTTTATCTCCCTGCGTCGTGATCGCGACCGGACGGAGCGGACGACCGTGCAGACTTTGGCAAATGCCGGCCGGATCGGCTATCCACGGCACCTGCAACACCACCATGCGCCGGGCCAGCCGCAAGCTTCCGCGATCGGCACCACGCGGCCGGCCCTTCGCCGCAAAGGAAACGACAATCATGACCGAAATGCAGTCCGGCCGGTCCTGCCTGGCGATTCTCCTCGCTGCCGGCGAGGGAACGCGGATGAAATCGGGGCAGCCGAAGGTGCTGCACGAGGTCGGCGGCCGTTCGCTGCTCGCCCATGCGCTGGCCGCTCTCGCGGAAGCAGGCGCGGACACCGTGGTCGTCGTGGTCGGTCCGGACCGGCCGGAGGTCGCGCGCGAGGCGCAAGCCCTCCTGCCTTCAGTGCAGATCGCCGTGCAGACCGAGCGGCGCGGCACGGCCCATGCCGCGCTGGCGGCGCGCGCCGCGCTGGCCGCCGGCTATGATGACGTCATCGTCGCCTTCGCCGACACGCCGCTGCTCCGGCCCGAGACCTTCGGTGCGCTGCGCGTCGCGCTGGCAGAGGGCGCGGCGGTCGTCGCGCTCGGCTTCGAGGCCCGCGACCCGACCGGCTATGGCCGGCTCGTCATCCGCGATGGCGCACTGGAAGCCATCGTCGAGCACAAGGACGCGACACTGGCGCAGCGCGCGATCAGGTTGTGCAACGCCGGCATGATGGCGCTCGACGGCCGGCAGGCCCTGCCCGTGCTCGAGGCCATCGGCAATGCCAATGCCCAGTCGGAATTCTACCTCACCGACGCGGTCGCGGTGGCGCGTGCGCTCGGCCTGGCGACGGGCGCGCTGGAGGCGCCCGAGAGCGAGGTCCAGGGCATCAACGACCGCATCCAGCTCGCCGCGGCGGAAGCCGAGTTCCAGCGCCGCAAGCGCCTTGCGGTCATGGCCGAGGGCGCGACACTGACTGCGCCCGAGACGGTCTTCTTCAGTCACGACACGCGCATCGGCCGCGATGTGCTGATCGAACCCCATGTCGTATTCGGCCCCGGCGTGACCGTCGCCGACGGCGCCGTCATCCATGCCTTCTCCCATCTCGAGGGCGCCGAGGTCGGGCCGGGCGCAACAGTCGGCCCCTATGGCCGCCTGCGACCGGGCGCCAGACTCGCCGCCAGGGCCAAGGTCGGCAATTTCGTGGAGATCAAGGCCGCCGATATCGGCGCCGGCGCGAAGGTCAGCCACCTGACCTATATCGGCGACGCGACGGTGGGGGCCGACGCAAACATCGGAGCCGGAACGATCACCTGCAATTACGACGGATTCTTCAAGTATCGCACCAATATCGGCGCCGGCGCCTTCGTCGGCTCGAACTCCTCGCTGGTCGCTCCGCTGACGATCGGCGCCGGCGCCTTCATCGGCTCCGGTTCGGTGGTGACGGAAGACGTAGCGCCGGATTCACTGGCGGTCGGCCGGGGTCGCCAGATCGCCAAGGAGGGCTGGGCGAAGGGCTTTCGCGAGACCTCGCTGGCGCGCAAGGCCGCGGCCAGAAAGCCCTGAAACGCCGGGATCGCCGCAAGCCGGCGTTCATAGTTCGACATTTAGAGTGATTTTGCTTGGTTGGGCCGGACCGCTATGCGGATTGGCAACGGCAACGTCTCAAGAGGTTCTCGCATGTGCGGCATCGTCGGCATTCTGGGCAAGGAAGCGGTCGCGACGCAGGTGGTCGAGGCGCTGCGGCGGCTCGAATATCGCGGCTATGACTCAGCCGGCGTCGCGACGCTGGAACATGGCCTGCTCACGCGCCGCCGCGCCGAGGGCAAGCTCCGGAATCTCGAAGTCCGCCTCTCGAACGAGCCGCTCGAAGGACTGATCGGTATCGGCCACACCCGCTGGGCGACGCATGGCAAGCCCAACGAGACCAATGCTCATCCGCATGCGACCGCCAAGCTCGCCGTTGTGCATAACGGCATCATCGAGAATTTCCGCGATCTGCGCGCCGAATTGCAGGCTGACGGCTATGTCTTCGAGACCGAGACCGACACCGAGATCGTCGCCCATCTCGTCACCCGCGAACTCGACCACGGCAAGACGCCTGTGGAGGCCGTCGCTGCGAGCCTGCCGCGCCTGCGCGGCGCCTTCGCGCTCGCCTTCCTGTTCGAGGGCGAGGAGGATCTGCTGATCGGCGCGCGCAAGGGCTCGCCCCTGGCTGTCGGCATCGGCGACGGCGAGATGTATCTCGGCTCCGATGCCCTGGCGCTGGCGCCCTTCACCAATCTCATCGCCTATCTGGAGGAGGGCGACTGGGTCGTGCTCCACCGCAAGGGCGCGACCTTCTACGACAAGGCCAACCGGCCGGTCCAGCGCCGGGCCCAGCGCGTCGCAGCCGGTGCCTTCCTCGTCGAGAAGGGCAATCACCGCCATTTCATGGCCAAGGAGATCTACGAGCAGCCCGAGGTCGTCGGTCACACGCTGACGCAATATCTCGACATGGCCGCCGGCAGCGTGCGCCTGCCCTTCAAGGGCGCGATCGACTGGAAGTCGCTGTCGCGGCTGTCGATTTCGGCCTGCGGCACGGCCTATTATGCCGGACTGGTCGCGAAGTACTGGTTCGAAAAGCTGGCGCGCCTGCCAGTCGAGATCGATGTGGCTTCGGAATTCCGCTACCGCGAGGCGCCGCTGCCCGAGAACGGTCTCGCGCTCTTCATCACGCAATCGGGCGAGACGGCCGATACGCTGGCCTGCCTGCGCTATGCCAAGCAGGAGCAGCAGAAGGTGCTCTCCGTCGTCAACGTGCCGACCTCGACGATCGCGCGCGAGAGCGACGCCGTTGCCCCGACGCTCGCCGGTCCCGAGATCGGCGTCGCCTCGACCAAGGCCTTCACCTGCCAGTTGACCGCGCTCGCCTGCCTTGCGCTGGCGGCCGCGCGTGGACGCGGCACGCTCTCGGCCGAAGACGAGGCGCGCCATGTCCAGAACCTGATCGCCCTGCCGGGACTGATCGCCAGGGCGCTTCAACTCGAGCCCGAGATCGAGAAGCTCGCCCGCGAACTCTCCAAGGCCCGCGACGTGCTCTATCTCGGTCGCGGAACCAGTTTCCCGCTGGCGCTGGAAGGCGCACTGAAGCTCAAGGAAATCAGCTATATCCACGCCGAAGGCTATCCGGCGGGCGAACTCAAGCATGGCCCGATCGCCTTGATCGACGAGGCGATGCCGGTGATCGTGGTCGCGCCGCATGACGCGCTGTTCGAGAAGACCGCCTCGAACATGCAGGAGGTCGCGGCGCGCGGCGGCCGCATCATCCTGATCACCGACGCGAAGGGCGCCGCCGAATGCGGCATCGTCCCGGAAACGACGATCATCATGCCGGACATGGACCCGACCTTCGCCGCCATCGCCTATGCGTTGCCGATCCAGATGATCGCCTACCAGACCGCCGTTTTCATGGGCAAGGACGTCGACCAGCCCCGCAACCTGGCGAAATCCGTCACGGTCGAGTGAGGCGATCCGCCGGCCATTGCGCGATGTCGGCCCGGCTCAACGCTCCGGCCGGCTCGCGACATAGACCCCGGCAGCCAGAAGACAGGCGCCGCTGACCCATAGCGCGATCGGCGGCGCGGCGGTCCGGGTCAGGATGCCGAAGCTCAGCAGCATCGACCCGCAGGCTATATATTTGACCCTGCGGGCGATCGATCCGGTCTCGCGCCAGCGCCGCACCTGCGGGCCAAGGCGGGGATGGCCGATCAGCCAGGCCTCGAAGCGCGGCGAGGATTGCGAGAAGCACCACGCCGCCAGGATCAGGAAGATCGTGCCCGGCATCAGCGGCAGGATCAGCCCGACCACGCCCAGCGCCGTCAGGATCCAGCCGGCCGCGAAAAGCAGCGGACGGCGGAGCTTTCGAACGCCGCGCATCATGGTCCGATTATCCTGCCGACTCGCCCCGGCTTTCGCGCCTGCGTGAACGAAAGCACCATGTCCCCAACGCCCGCAAGCTGGCGGTCAGCGCGTCATCCTTGAAATCCGCCGGAGCGACTGGCACGTCTGTCGCATCCTGCTCGTCAAGATCGTCTGCTCGCAGCCAGCCATATCGGACCCCTTGAATGACGCCGAGCCCGCCTGATCCACGACTCGTCATCCAGCCCGATCTGCTGAGCCCGAGCTTCGGCGCCAGACTCAGGCGCTATTTCCTGACCGGCCTGGTGATTGCGGCGCCACTGGCGATCACCGCCTCGGTGACCTGGTGGTTCGTCAACTTCGTCGACGGGCTGGTGAAGCCTCTGATTCCGACAGCCTATTGGCCGGACGCCTATCTGCCCTATCCGGTGCCCGGCTTCGGCCTGATCATCGGCCTGATCGGACTGACGCTGCTCGGCTTCATGACGGCCAATCTCGTCGGCCGCTCCCTCATCAATGCCGGCGAGGCGATCCTCAACCGAATGCCGGTGGTGCGCGGTCTCTACAAGGGTGTGAAGCAGGTCGTCGAGACGATCTTCTCGCAAGGGGGCACCTCCTTCCGCAAGGTCGGCATGGTGCAGTTCCCGCAGCCGGGGATGTGGTCGATCGTCTTCATCGCGCAGGAGGCCGCCCCGGAGATTGCGGGCGCGCTGCCCGATGGCTCCGAACAGATCGGCGTCTTCCTGCCCTGCACACCAAACCCGACGACAGGGTTCTTCTTCTACCTGCCGCGCCGCGAGGTGGTGGACCTGTCGATCTCGGTCGAGGACGGCGCCAAGCTGATCATGTCGGCGGGGCTGATCCAGCCCGGCGTCGCGGCGCAGAAGCTGATGCCGGGCAATCCTACCCCGCCCGCAAAAGCCTGATCGCGACATCGCGCTCGAACAGATAGAGCAGGCTCCTGACCGCCTCGCCGCGCACGCTCTCCAGATGCGGATCGCGCTCGATCAGGAGCCGCGCATCGTCGCGCGCCGCTGCCAGCAGATCGCCATCGATCTCGGGCCGCGCGATGCGCCAATCCGGCGAGCCTGACTGCTTCGTGCCGAGAACCTCGCCCTCGCCGCGCAGGCGCAGATCCTCTTCCGCGATGCGAAACCCGTCCTCGGTCTCGCGCATGATCGTCAGGCGCGCTTCCGCCACCGGGCCCAGAGGCCCCTTGTAGAGCAGGAGGCAGGTCGATGCGGCCGACCCGCGTCCGATCCGGCCGCGCAACTGGTGAAGCTGCGCGAGGCCGAAGCGTTCGGCGTGCTCGATCACCATCACGCTGGCATTGGGCACGTCGACGCCGACCTCGATCACGGTGGTCGAAACGAGGATGCGCGTTTCGCCGGCGACGAAGGCCGCCATGGCGGCGTCCTTGTCGCGCCCCGGCATCTGGCCATGCAGCAGCCCGACCCGTGCGCCGAACATCTCGCGCAGCGCCTCATAGCGCTCCTGCGCCGCCGCCACGTCGAGCGTGTCGGATTCCTGCACCAGCGGGCAGACCCAGTAGACCTGCGCACCGGCCTCGACCGCCCGGCCAACCGCTCCGACGACCTCGTCATGACGCTCGGACGAGATCGCCTTGGTCGCAATCGGCTTTCGCCCGGCCGGCTTCTCGGCCAGCACGGAAATGTCCATGTCACCGAACCAGGTCAGCGACAGCGTGCGCGGGATCGGCGTCGCGGTCATCACCAGAATATCGACGGCCTCGCCCTTGGAGCCGAGCAGCAGGCGCTGATGCACCCCGAAACGGTGCTGCTCATCGACGATGGCGAGCGCGAGGTCGCGGAAGGCGACGCCTTCCTGGAACAGCGCGTGCGTTCCGACAGCGATCGCGATCTCGCCATTCGCCAACCCTTCGAGAACGCGCGCCCGGCCCGGACCTTTCTCGCGGCCGGTGAGCAGCGCGAGCTTTAAGCCCGCCTTCGCCGCCAGCGGCTCCAGTCGTTCGGCATGCTGGCGGGCCAGAATCTCGGTCGGTGCCATCAGCACCGATTGCCGCCCGGCCTCGGCGGCAGCCGCCATCGCCAGCAGCGCGACCACGGTCTTGCCCGAGCCGACATCTCCCTGGAGAAGCCGCAGCATGCGCTCGGGCTTTTCCATATCGGCATGGATGTCGGCGAGCGCCTGGCGTTGGCCGCCGGTCAGGGTGAAGGGCAGGGCGCTCTCGATCGCCTGCCGGAGCCGGCCATCGCCAGCCGTCGTGCGACCCGCGATCTTCTTCTGCTGCCGGCGCACCAGTGCAAGCGCGATCTGGCTCGCCAGCAACTCGTCATAGGCGACGCGGCGCCGGGCAATCGTATCGCCTTCGACCGCCTTGAGATCGGGCGGGTGATGCAGGCCCTGCATCGCCTCGACAAAGGACGAAAAGCCACTCTTCGCGAGGAAGGCGGGGTCCTGCCATTCGGCGAGATCGGGGCATTTCTCTGCCGCCGCTGCCGCAATTCGCGTCATCACGCGCGGGCCGACGCCTTCGGTCATGCCATACACCGGCTCTATCGAAGGCAGCGCCGCGGCAAGCTTGGGGTCGAGAAGGCGGTCGGGATGCACCATCTGGCGCATGCCGTCCCACAATTCGAGCTTGCCCGAGATGATGCGGTAGGCGCCGACGGGCATGGTCTGCAGCAGATGGCGGACATCGGCATGGAAGAAGACGAGCGTGACGTCGCCGGTCTCGTCCTCGACGATGATGCGGTAGGGAGCCTTCGCCTTGGTCGGCGGTGCCGGGCGATGCTCCGTCACCTGCGCCGAGAAGGTCGCGATGCCGCCGACCGGCGCATCGACGATCGACGGGCTCGGCCGCCGGTCGATCGCCCCCGTCGGCAGATGGAACAGCAGGTCGACGACGCGCGCCCCGCGCGTCTCGTCGCCAAGCAGCTTGTCGAGCGCCTTGGCCGTCTTGGGACCGACGCCCGACAGCGTGGTCACGGGTGCGAACAGTGGGTCGAGCAGGGACGGGCGCAAGCGGTGACTCGTTCATGTCAGGAGCGCGAATTTTGCAGCGATGCCGCCGCTGACTTCACGCTTTGCCGAGGCTATATAACCCGCGACGGCAGGCTTCGCGACGGGGCCGGCCTTGTTTCCGTTTCGTCGTCCCAATCTTTTGCCAGAGGATTCTCGATGTCCGGCTCGTCCCGAACCAGCGCCGATCTCGACCCGCGCCGGCGCAAGATCCTGTTCCGCGCCTGGCATCGCGGCATGCGCGAGAACGACCTGATCATGGGCGGCTTCGCCGACGCTCATATCGGCACGCTCAGCGAAACCGAACTCGACGCGTTCGAAGGCCTGATCGAGGTGCTGGATCGCGACCTCTTGAGCTGGATCACCGGGGAGGCGGAGGTTCCGTCGAACTACGACACCGAGCTTTTCCGGCGGTTGAAGGCGTTCCACCACCACGAGAAGCCGATTCATGTCTGAGACGACGAAGCGCGCGAACCGCTTTCCCTCCCCCCGCTTGCGGTGGGGAGGGCTAGGGTGGGGGGCAGTGCCGCTCGGCGAGACGTCCCAGGTCCGCGTTCCTGCTTTCCGTCCCCCCACCCAAACCCTCCCCACCGCAAGCGGGGGGAGGGAGTTCGGTCGCGCGTCGCTCGTTCAAACCTTCAGCCGGCAAGTTATCGCTTCATGAGCATCCCGCCTCCCGCCCAGATCGCCAAGCTGCAGATCGACCGCATCCTCGATGCGCTCAATCGCGGCGACAAGCCGACGCTCGCCAGCGTGCCCGACGGCTTCGATGCCGTCGTCCTCGCCGACCTGACCCGCGCCCGGTCGAAGAAGGCTGAAGCGCCGGCCATGCTCGTCTTCGTCGCCCGCGACGGCCAGCGCCTGCAGGTGCTGGAGAACGCGCTGCAGTTCGTCGCGCCCGATCTCGAGGTGATGTCGTTCCCGGCCTGGGACTGCCAGCCCTATGATCGCGTCTCGCCGGCGCCCTCCATCGTCGCGCATCGCATGACGACGCTGTCGCGCCTCGCCAAGACCAAGTCAGGCGACAAGCCGCGCCTGCTGCTGACCACCGTCAACGCCGCGCTGCAGCGCGTGCCGGCCTTCTCCAAGGTCGCGTCGGAGAGTTTCTCGGCCGCGCCGGGCAACATGGTCGATACCGACCAGCTCGCGCGCTGGCTCGACATGAACGGCTATCTGCGCACCTCGACCGTGCGCGAGACCGGGGAGTTCGCCGTGCGCGGCGGCATCGTCGATCTTTATCCGCCGGGTATGCCGGCGCCGATCCGGCTCGATTTCTTCGGCGATACGCTGGAATCGATCCGCACCTTCGATCCGGAAACGCAGCGCACAACCGGGCAGTTGCGTGGGCTCGACCTCGTACCGATGTCCGAAGCGCAGATGACGAGCGAGAGCATCAAGCGCTTTCGCCAGAGCTACATCACGACCTTCGGCACGCCCGGCCGCGACGACACGCTCTATGAAGCGGTCAGCGAAGGCCGCAGGCCAGCGGGCCTCGAACACTGGCTGCCGCTGCTGACCGAGCGGCTCGATACGCTCTTCACCTATCTGCCCGACGTGCCGCTGATCCTCGACCATCAGGCCGAGGACGCCGTCGGCGAGCGCATCAGCCTGATCAAGGACTATTACGACGCCCGCAAGGCAGCGATGGACCAGCCCAGCGCCGGCGGCGCGCCCTACAAGCCGCTCAAGCCCGACGCCCTCTACCTGTCGCCGGCCGACTGGCGCGGCATCATCGACCAGTCCGGCGTCGCAGCGCTGACCCCCTTCCAGTTGCCCGACAGCGACGGCAAGCTAGTCGTCGATCTCGGCGCCCGGCAGGGCCGCAGTTTCGCCGCCGAGCGCGCCGACAATGCGGGCAGCGTCTTTGATGCGGCCGTCGCGCATGTGAAGGCGCTGGAGAAGGACGGCAAGCGCGTCATCCTCTCAGCCTGGTCGGAAGGGTCGCGCGAGCGTCTGGCGCATGTGCTCGCCGACCACGGCCTTAAGACCGTGCAGATGACCGGCTCGCTGCGGGCCGCCTTCGACCTCAAGCCCGGCACGACGGCACTCGCGGTCTGGGGCTTCGAGACCGGCTTCGAGGCGGGCAAGCTCGCCGTCATCGGCGAACAGGACATCCTCGGCGACCGCCTCGTCCGTCCGCGCAAGAAGTCGCGCCGGCCGCAGGATTTCATCGCGGAGCTCTCCTCGCTCTCGCCCGGCGATCTCGTCGTCCATGTCGATCACGGCATCGGCCGCTTCATCGGCCTGCGCTCGATCACGGCCGTCGGCGCACCGCATGACTGCCTTGAAATCCATTACGCTGCCGATTCAAAGCTGTTCCTGCCCGTCGAGAACATCGAGCTGCTCTCGCGCTATGGCTCCGAGGACACCGAGGTCCCGCTCGATCGTCTCGGCGGCGGTGGCTGGCAGGCCCGCAAGGCCAAGCTGAAGCAGCGCATCCGCGAGATGGCCGGCAAGCTGATCGCGATTGCGGCAGCTCGCGCCCTCAAGGAAGCTCCCCGTCTGGTGCCGCAGGAAGGGCTCTATGACGAGTTCCGCGCCCGCTTCCCCTATGAGGAAACCGAGGACCAGCAGAACACCATCGATGCCGTGCTCGACGACATGGCGGCCGGCCGGCCGATGGACCGGCTGGTCTGCGGCGATGTCGGCTTCGGCAAGACCGAGGTCGCGCTGCGCGCCGCCTTCGCCTGCGCGCTGAACGGCAAGCAGGTCGCGGTGGTGGTACCGACCACGCTGCTGGCGCGGCAGCACTACCGCAACTTCGCCGAGCGCTTCAAAGGCCTGCCGGTCAATGTCGGCCAGGCCTCGCGCTTCGTCTCGGCACAAGACCTCAAGGCGGTGAAGGCCGGCATCAAGGACGGCACGATGGACATCGTCATCGGCACGCATGCGCTGCTCGGCAAGGCCATCGAGTTCAAGGACCTCGGCCTCGTCATCGTCGACGAGGAGCAGCATTTCGGCGTCAACCACAAGGAGCGGCTGAAGGAGTTCCGCGCCGAGGTTCACATGCTGACGCTGACCGCGACGCCGATACCGCGCACGCTGCAGCTCGCCATGACCGGCGTGCGCGAGCTCTCGATCATCGCAACGCCGCCGGTCGACCGCCTCGCGGTGCGCACCTTTGTCACGCCGTTCGATCCGCTGATCGTGCGCGAGGCGCTGCTGCGCGAGCGCTATCGCGGCGGGCGCTCCTTCTATGTCGTGCCGCGCATCGAGGACATTTCCGACGTCAAGGACTTCTTGGACAAGCAGGTGCCCGAGGCCAAGGTCGGCATCGCCCATGGCCAGATGGCAGCGGGCCAGCTCGAGGACGTGATGACGGCCTTCTATGAAGGCCAGTACGACGTGCTGCTCTCGACCACGATCGTCGAATCCGGCCTCGACATCCCGTCCGCCAACACGCTGATCGTGCATCGCGCCGACATGTTCGGCCTCGCCCAGCTTTACCAGCTCCGGGGTCGCGTCGGCCGTTCGAAGGTGCGCGCCTATGCGCTCTTCACGATGCCGGCCAACCGCAAGCTGACCGAGCAGGCCGAGCGCCGCCTCAAGGTTCTGCAATCGCTCGATACGCTGGGCGCCGGCTTCCAGCTCGCCAGCCACGACCTCGACATCCGGGGCGCCGGCAACCTCCTCGGCGACGAGCAGTCCGGCCATATCAAGGAGGTCGGCTACGAGCTTTACCAGCAGATGCTGGAGGAGGCGGTCGCGGCACTGAAATCGGGCGTCGATTTCGAGAGCACCACGCAATGGTCGCCGACGATCCAGATCGGCGCGCCGGTGATGATCCCGGAGCACTATATTACCGACCTGACGCTCAGGCTGACGCTGTACAAGCGCCTTTCGACACTGGACGACGACGGCGACATCCAGTCCTTCGGCGCCGAACTGGTCGACCGTTTCGGGCCGCTGCCGGAAGAGGTCCAGCAGCTGCTGGAGATCGTCGCGATCAAGGCGCTGTGCAAGCGGGCCAATGTCGAGAAGGTCGAGGCCGGCCCCAAGGGCATCATCGTCGCCTTCCGCGACAACGAATTCGCCAATCCCGAAGGGCTTGTCGGCTATGTCGCGAAACAGGGCACGCTGGCGAAGGTGCGCCCCGACATGCGCGTCGTCTTCATCGACGATTTCGAGACGGCCGAAGCGCGCCTCAAAGGCACGCGCCGCCTGCTGACCGACATCGCCCGCATCGCCGAACGCAAGAAGGCGGCGTAAAACCGTCCTTGCTGCCGATGTCGATCAGCGCCGGCTGACCGAAATCTCGGCCGCGCTCGCCACATCGACATCCACGATCGCGATATCGGGCCGATCGATCGCCGGCACGGTGCGGTTCCCGGCCGGGCGATGCACGAAGACCAGGCTCGCCAGCGCCGGATGGCCCGCCAGTCGCGAATGCGCCAGCGCGGGCTCCATCGCCCCGGGCAGCACGAGATGCACGTTGCGACCGCCCTCGATACAGGCCTGCAGATCGCCGAGGTTGAACAGGCCGAGCGGCAAAAGCTCGACGCCGGTCAGCAACGCCATGGCGGGTCCGCTCGCCAGCGCCGCGAGATCGCCGCCGACGAGCGTCGTCACGATCCGCGACGAGGCCATCGGCTTGAGCAGGCGCGAAATCTCCAGCGCTTTGCCGAGCACGTCGCGCTCGGAAACCGAAAGAGGCCCGGCGAGCGTCGTCGCATCGACAACCTGAAACGCCACCCGCTCCGCAGTTTCGGGCAGGGGATGCAGCGTCGCGCTTGCCATCAGCAGGTCGAGCGGCGCGATGCCGTCCGGTACCATCTCGCCGAAGCCGCCGACGAAACGCGTCCCGAAGGCCCTGACCGCCAGCTCCCGCAGCATCAGCAGCGGCCGCAGCGTGCCGACGCGTCCGACACCGATCGCCATCACCGCGTCGGATGCCTCGATCAGGCGCAGCAGCTCCCGTTCGTTGCCGTGCAGCGGCAGCAGCATCGGCGAGAGACCGGCCCGGAGCGAGGCCAGGATCGAGACGATCGCCTCAGGCCCCAGCGGCGCCAGGATCGCGACGCGGGCACCGGGCTGCGCCCGGTTCATCGCCAGCAGCCTGGCGAGCTGGTCGACCTTGACCTCGAGCTGCCCGAAGCCGAGGGAGCCCGGAACGCTGTCGCTCCAGCCCTGCCGCCCCGGCGGGTCGCGCAGCGCTGCGTCATAGCCGCGCCCTGCCGCCAGCGCCCGCAGCAGCGTGTCGAAATGCAGGCCGTCGAGCAGGAGGGCGGCTTCGTCCTGTTCGGCCCGCATCGAAAGCTCTTTCAGTTCGCAGGCGCCGGCGCGGCCGGAAGGCGCGCCAGAACTTCGTTGGAGAGGAAATAGGTGGGCTTGCGCGCCGGCAGAACGATGTCGCGCCCATGCGCCAGCCAGGTGTCCGGCAGGTAGTAGAGCGGCACGACATAGAAGCCCGAGAGCAGCAGCCGGTCGAGCGTGCGCGCCGCGGCGACGAAATCCTCGCGCTCGCGAGCAGCCAGAAGCGCCTGCAGGGTGGCATCGACGGCAGGCGAGGCGACGCCGGCATAGTTCAGCGCGCCCTTGCGGCCGGCATTGGCGGAGCCCCAGCGCCCGATCTGCTCGTTGCCCGGAGAAGCGGAAGCCGGCCAGGTCCACTGGATCATATCGAAATCGAAGGCTGAAAGCCGGCGCCAATACTGCACGTCGTCGATCAGCCTGACCGAAACCGCGATGCCGAGCCGGCCGAGCGACTGGGCATAGTTCAGGGCCAGCCGCTCCTGCGGCCGGTTCGTCACGGTGATCTCGAAGGCGAGCGGATCGCCACCTTTCATGCTGCGCAGCACGCCATCGACCATGCCGAAGCCGGCCTGGTTGAGCAGATCGAGCGCGCGCCGGGCCTGCTCGCGGTCGCGGCCCGAGCCGTCCGTCGCCGAGGGCGTCCAGGTTCCCGCCAGGATGTCCGGCCGCACCGCGCCCGGAAAGGCCGCGAGCAGCGCTTTTTCGCGGGCGCCCGCCGGTACGCCCAGCGCCGACAGCTCCGAATTGGAGAAGAAGCTCCCCGCCCGGCGATAGACGCCATGGAACAGATTGCGGTTGACCCATTCGAAATCGAACAGGATGCCGAGTGCCTCGCGCACCCGCACATCCGCGAAGAACGGTCGACGCGTGTTGAAGACGAGCCCGGTCATGCCCTTGGGCGCGTCGAAATGCAGCGTCTCGCGCAGGATGCGCCCGTCGCGCACCGCCGGCACGTCGTAGCCGGTCATCCAGCGCGTCGGGTCTGGCTCGACGCGAACATCGTAGAGCCCCGCCTTGAACGCCTCGAACAGGGCATTGGCGTCCCGGTAGAAATCGTAGCGGATCTCGTCGGCATTGAAGAGCCCGCGCGTCAGCGGGTGGTCCTCGGCCCAGAAATCCTTGCGCCGCTTCAGAGTCAGCGTGGCGCCGGGCGCGACCTCGCTGACGACATAGGGGCCCGACCCCAGCGCGGCCTTGAAGCTGGTCTCGCCGAAGGTCTCGGCGTTGGTGGCGTGCTGGGCGAAGATCGGCATCGCGCCGATCACCAGCGGCAATTCGCGATTGGAGCCGTCGCCCAGCTCGAATTCGACCCGGCGCGGGGAGGGCGCCTCGGCCTTCGTCACGCGGGCCAGGCTGGAGCGGTGGAACGGCTTGCCCTTGGTCTTCAGCATCTCGAAGGTGAACAGCACGTCCTGCGCCGTCACCGGCCGGCCGTCCGAGAAGGTCGCACGCGCGTCGATCTCGAAGGCGAGCTTCGTCCGCGCCTCATTGAGTTCGACCCGCGAGGCCAGCAGCCCATAGGCGGTGAAGGGCTCGTCGGCCGAGCGCAGCAACAGGCTCTGCTGGACATAGCGCGGCACGGCATCGGGCGCGACGCCGAGCACGACCAGCGGATTCAGGCTGTCAAAGGTGCCCTGCTGCCCGAAGATGATGCGCCCGCCTTTCGGGGCGTTTGGGTCGGCATAGGGCAGATGCGTGAAGCCGCGCGGCAACGCCGGCTCGCCATGCATCGCGATGGCGTGGTCGACGACCGGCAGGGTCGGCTTCGTCGATTCGGCATGCGACAGCCCGCCCATCGCGAGGATGAACGCCAGCATGGCGAAGATCGTTCCGGCCGCGGCGCGTGAGACAGCCCTGGCCACCTGAAGCACATCCATCGTTCAACCTGATTCCCGCGGCGAGAATAACATGGCGGCGCCGCTGTCGCGCAGCTATTCGGGCTGGAATCCCGTAACGGAACTCGCTAAAGCCGAACCAAGGTGTCATGCAAACGCCTCATTCGCCCCTGATGTGCACGGCTTGCGATGGCCGGCGCGGATATGCGATGGGGCTGTCGGTGGTGACGCGCGCGGCTTGCGAAGTCGTGATCCCGAATTCGCCTGATAAGGAAAGATCAATGTCCGCTTCGTTTCGCCTGTCCTCGCGTGCCTTGGGCATCGCCCTCAGCACGGCGATCGGCCTCGCCCCTCTGGCCTCTTTCGCGCAGCAGCGTCCCGCGACGACGCCGCGCGCGGCGCAGCCTGCGCCTGCCCAGCAGCCCGCCCAGGCCCCGGCCGGTCAGGCCGGCACCGGCCCGACCGTGGTTCAGGTGAAGCCCGAGCCGTCCCAGACCACCTGGACCAAGGTCTGCGGCAAGGACCAGACCGCCAACAAGGAAATCTGCTACACCACGCGCGATTTCGTGTCCGATCAGGGCCAGCCGGTGCTGGCGGTCGCGATCTATGACGTCAAGGGCGACGCCAACAAGATCGTGCGCTTCCTGATGCCGCTCGGTCTGCTGCTCCAGCCCGGCATCCGCTTCGGCGTCGATACGGCGCAGCCGACCCCCGGCCGCTTCGCGATCTGCTTCCCGAATGGCTGCTTCGCCGAAGCGCAGGTCAAGGACGACTTCATCAACGCGATGAAGAAGGGTACGACGCTGAGCGTCAGCGTCCAGAACCAGGGCGCCCGCGAGGTCTCCTTCGCCATTCCGCTGAGCGATTTCGCCAAGGGCTTCGACGGCGCCGCCATCGATCCGAAGGTGCTCGAGGAGCAGCAGAAGCAGCTTCAGGACGAACTCGCCAAGCGCCAGGAAGAACTGCGCCAGCGGCTCGGCGCCGGTGGCGCCAATGCGGCCCCGGGCGCTCCGGCCCTCCCGGGCGTTGCACCGGCTCCGGGTGCAGCCCCCGCTGTGCCGCCCAAGCCCTGATCCCCGGCGCATCCGCCGCAAAAAATCAGGCCGCCCGGAAGGGCGGCCTTTTTGTTGGGTCGATCGCTGACGAAGGAGAGACCGCTGCGGCAGGCTCAGTTCAGGCCGGCACGGTCGATCGTGTAGCGGCCCTTGCGGTCGCGCCTGAAGAACTCCTTGGCTTGCGGATGGCGCACCGGGCGGCCGGACTCGTCGATCACCAGGTTCTGCTCCGAGACATAGGCGACGTATTCCGTCTCGTCGTTCTCGGCGAAGAGGTGATAAAAGGGCTGGTCCTTCGACGGCCGCAGATGCTCGGGGATGGCGAGCCACCACTCCTCCGTGTTGGAGAACACCGGATCGACGTCGAAGATCACGCCCCGGAACGGGTAGACCCGGTGTTTGACCACCTGTCCAATCCTGAACTTGGCGGAACGTGCTTCCATGAGAGATAGATCCGTATCGTAGGCGATAGGGCGACAGATCGCGGGCGAGGGTGAAGTCCCGCGCTTGCGTGAGAATTGCGTCGCAAATACGTCAAAATCAACAGGTCAGGCCGCAGCGGCGATCACATCCCGTAGCGCTCGGCCAGCGCCGGGTCGCGGCCGGCGACCTGCCGCGCCAGATCGACGATCACTTTCGCCTGCTTCCAGGTGGCGTCGTCCTGCATCTTGCCGTCGATCATCACGGCGCCAGAGCCGTCCGGCATCGCCTCGATGATGCGCTTTGCGAAGGCGACCTCGGCCGGGTCCGGGCTGAAGACCCGCTTGGCGATGCCGATCTGCGACGGATGCAGCGTCCAGGCCCCGGCGCAGCCGAGCAGGAAGGCGTTGCGGAACTGCGCCTCGCAGGCATCGGCGTCCGAGAAATCCCCGAAAGGCCCGTAGAACGGCTTGATGCCGGCAGCCGCACAGGCATCGACCATCTTGGCCAGCGTGTAGTGCCAGAGATCCTGCTGGGCGACCGCGCGCGCCGCACCATCGGGGGAGGGGTCCGCGATCACCTTGTAGTCGGGGTGCCCGCCGCCGACGCGCGTCGTCTTCATCGCCCGCGACGCGGCGAGATCGGCCGGACCCAGGCTCATGCCGTGCATGCGCGGCGAGGCGGTCGCGATCGTCTCGACATTCTTGACGCCCTCGGCGGTCTCGAGGATGGCATGGATCAGGATCGGCTTGGGAAGCTGGTGCCTGGCCTCGAACTGCGCCAGCAACTGGTCGACATAGTGGATGTCCCAGGGGCCCTCGACCTTCGGCACCATCACGACATCGAGCTTGCCGCCGATCTCGGCCATGATCGCGGTGATGTCGTCGAGGAACCAGGGCGAGTTCAGCGCATTCACCCGCGCCCAAAGGCCGGTCTGTCCGAAATCGACCGCCTTGCCCATGGCGATGAAGCCGTCGCGTGCCGCCTGCTTGGCCTCGACCGGGATAGCATCCTCCAGATTGCCGAGCACGATATCGACCTGGGGCGCGAGCTCGCCGACCTTGGCGCGCACCTTCTCCAGATGCGGCGGCACGAAATGGATCATTCTTTCAAGCCTGAGCGGGAGCTCCCGAAACGGCTCCGGCGCGCCGATCGCGAGCGGGCGGAAGAACTGGCGCGGCGTCTTCGTCGTCATGGGGGTGCTCCATGCTGCATTGCGGCGAATGTGGCGGAGCGGGCCGGCGCCGTCCATCGTCCATTGGATCACGAGCAGCGGAAACGCTTCTGGGCAGGGCAGAAAACCTAGGAACGAATTCCAGCCATAAATTCCTAGGCATTTTCTCCCGATCCCCGCTCTCCGCCTGCGGGCACGGCGCCGATACGGCTTGCGTGACTGCGCCTACCGGCTAAACAGCGGCCATCTCGCTTTCCGATCCGGCTTCCGTGATCGGCGCAACCGCTCGGACCTCCGCCCGCATGGCCGACCTCGCGAACATCGCCAATCTCGTGGCGCCCTTCTTCGGGCTGATCCTGCTCGGTTTCATCATCGGCCGGCGCAAGCGCCTGCCCGAATCCGGGCTGATCTGGCTGCAGTTCTTCCTGATCTATGTCGCGCTGCCGCCGCTGTTCTACCGGCTGATTGCCGACAAGCCGGTGACCGAGCTGGCCAATGGCCGCTTCATCCTCGCGACCACGCTCTCGACCTTCCTGGCCTTCGCCCTGTCGCTGGCGGTAGGCTTGAGGGCGACGCGCAAGGACCTGCCGCAGGCGGTGATGCAGGGCGTCGCCGGCTCCTATTCGAACATCGGCTATATGGGCCCGCCGCTGCTGCTGGCGGCGCTTGGCCCGGCGGCCAGTGCGCCGCTGGTGCTGGTCTTCGTCTTCGACAGCCTGCTGCTGTTTTCCCTGATCCCCTTCCTGATGGCGCTGGCCGGCGTCGAGAAGAAGAGCCCGCTCGACACCGCCCGCCGGGTCGTCTGGCAGGTCGCCACCCATCCCTTCAACATCGCCACGCTTCTGGGCGTGCTCGCCGCCGCGACGCATTTCGAACTGCCGACGGCGCTCGACAAGATGACGCTGTGGCTGTCGCAGGCGGCGGCGCCCTGCGCACTCTTCCTGCTCGGCGTCACCGTCGCGCTGCGGCCGATGAAACGGCTCCCCGCCGAAGTGCCGGTCCTAGTCGCAATCAAGCTGCTGCTGCATCCGCTGCTGGTCTGGGTGCTGCTCTCGGCGATCGGCAACTTTCCCGACATCTGGATCTTCACGGCGGTGATCATGGCGGCCCTGCCGCCGGCACTGAACATCTTCGTGATCTCGACCCAGTACAAGGTCGGCATCGAGCGCGCCTCGGCCTGCATTCTTGTCGGCACCATCGTCTCGATGGTCACGCTGACGGGCTTCCTGTGGCTGGTGAAGACGGGCAGGATGGCGGCCGATCTCTTCCCCTGACCCGCCGGCCAAGCCGGCCCGTGCCGGAGCGCCGATGCTGCCGCTGGACGACCTCACGGTCCTCGATTTCTCGACCCTGCTGCCGGGCCCGCTCGCCAGCCTGTTTCTCGCCGAGGCCGGCGCCCACGTCATCCGGATCGAGCGGCCGGGGGGCGAGGATTTGCGCCGCTTCCCGCCGCGCTTCGGCGAGACCTCGGCGCCCTATGCCGTGCTCAACCGCGGCAAGGCCAGCGTCGAGATCGACCTGAAGGCCGGCGACGCGCTTGCGCGCCTGACGTCCCTGATTGCCGGGGCCGACATCCTGATCGAGCAGTTCCGGCCGGGCGTGATGGAGCGGCTCGGCTTCGGCTTCGAGGCGCTCACCCGGATCAACCCGCGCCTGATCTATTGCTCGATCAGCGGCTACGGCCAGTCCGGCCCGCGCGCGGGAGAGGCCGGGCACGACATCAACTACCAGGCCATCGGCGGGCTGCTCGGCCAGTCGCTGAAGCGTGGTGAGCCGCCGCCGCTGCCGCCGCCGCTGGTCGCCGACATCGCCGGCGGCACCATGCCGGCCCTGCTCAACATCCTGCTGGCGCTGCGCCAGCGCGAGCGCAGCGGCAAGGGCTGCCATCTCGACATCGCCATGAGCGACGCGATGCCGACCTTCGCCTGGTACGGTCTGGCGCAGGGCCAGACCTCCGGGCGCTACCCGGAAGGCGGCGAGGGGCTGTTGACGGGGGCGAGCCCGCGCTACGGCCTCTACGCCACGGCCGATGGCTGGTTCCTCGCCGTCGGCGCACTCGAACCGAAGTTCTGGCAGATCTTCTGCGACACGATCGGGCTGGAACCCGAGCTGCGCGACGACCGGACCGACCCGCAGGCGACCCGCACCGCCATCGCGGCGATTCTCGCCGGCCAGTCGGCCGCCCATTGGCGCGACCAGCTCGAACCGCGCGACTGCTGCTGCACGGTGGTCCGAACGCTGGACGAGGCGCTGGCCGATCCGCACCAGACGGCGCGCGGCCTGTTCGACGCGCAGGCCGAGGAGCCCGGCGGCCGCCGCCTCGTCTCGACTCCGCTGCCGCTGGCTCCCGTCTTTCGCGACAAGATGGCCGCCCTGCGCAAGGTCGCGGCGAGCGGCGAGGACACGGAGGATGTGCTCGGATAAGGCTCGGCCGCCCGGAAGGCCTGGCGGATTCGGGTTGGAACTTGCCCTTAGCGCCGCATCCCGCCGGCCAGCCCCTGCCGCATCGCAAGGCGCCGCAGCGGCCCGATCCGCGACAGCGCCAGCAGCCCCGCGCCACGCAGCAGATCGGCCGGCAGCAGGTCCGTGAGCAGCGTCCGGTTCAGCGCGTCGACCGCGCCTGTCCGCAGGCGGACATCCGCCGTCCGAGCCCGGTCATAGGCGGCGATGACGGAGGCATCGCCCGGATCGGCCGCATCCGCCACCGCCTCGCGCAGCGCCAGCACGTCGCGCAAGCCGAGATTGAGGCCCTGCGCGCCGATCGGCGGGAAAACATGGGCCGCCTCGCCGATCAGCACCATGCGGCCCGCGCCGAAGCGCTCGACCGAGAGCCCCGCCATCGGCACCCGCCCGCGCGGCCCGTCGAGCCGCATCGCGCCGAGCAGTGAATGCGCCTGGGTCTCGACGCGGCGCGCGAAGGCAGCATCGTCCAGCGCCGCGACCGCGTCGGCCTCCTGCGGATCGAGTAGCCAGACCAGCGAGGAGCGCCGGCCGGGCAGGGGCACGAGCGTGAAGGGCCCCTTGCGGGTGTGAAACTCGGTCGAGGCCTCGCGGTGGTCTCGCCTATGGGCGAAGATCGCGGTCAGCGCGCTCTGCGGATAGTGCCAGTCGCGCGCCGCAATGCCCGCGGCCGCCCGCACCCGCGAGCGCCGTCCATCGGCCCCGACGACGAGGCTGGCCCGCAAGGGAAGAAATCCCTCGCCGGCCAGCGTCACGCCGGATGCATCCTCGGCGATCTCCGAGACCAGCCCGGGCACCAGCCGGATCGCGGCATTCTCCCGCACTTTCGCAGCGAGCGCCTCGACGAGTTCGGCATTCTCGACATTCCAGCCGAAGGCATCGAGCCCGACCTCCGAGGCGCGGAACTCGACCGGCGGCTGGCGGAACAGGCTGCCGGTGTCGTCGACGAGCCGCATCACATTCAGCGGCGCGGAGCGGTCGGCGAGGATGTCGGTCAGGCCGAACTCGGCCAGCAGCCGCCAGGAGCCGTCGAGCAGCGCGATCGTGCGCCCGTCCCGGGGCGCCTGCATCGGTCCGAGAACCGCGACGCTGCGCCCGCTCTCGGCCAGCGCCAGCGCGGCGGCAAGACCGACGGCGCCGGCTCCGACGATGGCGATGTCGACCCGGGCGATATCGACTTGGGCGCTATCGCCCTGAAAATCCTGCGGCGTGCTCATCCGTCTTGGCTAGCCCAAGAACCGGACCTTGACCACAGGCCGGCGCGTCGCAGGGAACCGCGCGGCTCCGGGACGTTCCTGTCGCACAGATGTGATGCCCTGGCCGCGTGGCCGCGCCGTTGCGCGGGAAGCCCAAGGCCTTATGGTCCTGCCACGAAATCCGAGGAGATGAAGTCATGGTCAAGGCGATCCGCATCCACAAGACCGGCGGGCCCGAGGTGCTGCAGCTCGAGGACATCACGCTGCCCCAACCCGGCCCCGGCGAATTGCGGGTGCGCAACCGGGCCATCGGCCTGAACTTCATCGACACCTATTTCCGCAGCGGGCTCTATGCGGCTCCGCAGCTTCCCTTCGTGCCGGGCAATGAGGGCGCGGGCGAGGTTCTCGCCGTCGGCCCCGACGTCACCGAGTTCAAGCCGGGCGACCGCGTGGCCTATGTCGCGACGCTGGGTTCCTATGCCGAGGAACGGATCGTCGCGGTCAACTCGACCGTGGCGCTGCCGGAGGCGGTCTCCTTCGAGGCCGCCGCCAGCATGATGCTCAAGGGCATGACGGCGGAATACCTGCTGCACCGGACCTACAAGGTGAAGCCGGGCGACACCATCCTGGTCCATGCCGCCGCCGGCGGCACCGGGCTGATCCTGTGCCAATGGGGCAAGGCACTCGGCGCGACCGTGATCGGCACGGTCGGGTCCAAGGAAAAGGGCGATCTCGCCAAGGCTCATGGCGCCGACCACGTCATCCTTTACCGCGATGAGGATTTCGTCGCACGCGTCAAGGAGATCACCGGCGGCAAGCTTTGCGATGTGGTCTATGACGGCGTCGGCAAGGACACCTTCCTGCCCTCGCTCGACTGCCTTCGCCCGTTCGGCGTGCTCGCCAGCTTCGGCAACGCATCGGGCGCGGTCGAGCCGTTCAATCTCGGCCTGCTCGGCCCCAAGGGCTCGCTCTATGTGACCCGCCCGACGCTCTTCACCCATATCGCCAAACGCGAAACCATGGTCGAGATGGCGAAGAATCTGTTCGGAGCGGTCTCCTCGGGCAAGGTCGTCGTGCCGGTCAACGCCCGCTTCGCGCTGGCGGACGCCGCCAACGCCCATCGCGCTCTCGAAGGACGCGGCACCACCGGCTCGACGGTGCTGATCCCCTGATGCGGGATCGGGCGCTGGTCGCAGCCTGCTGCGGCAATCTTGCCCAAATCGGCTGCTAGAGGCAGCTCCCATCCGGCAAGGCCCGGGCGGGAGCGGTCTGGAGCGTCGCGTCGGAATGAAGAAGGTTTCGCTGGCGCTCGGGCTCGGGCTCGCTCTGGCCGCGGCAGGCGCGCTCGTGCTGCCGCCGGGCTGGCTGCACTGGCACATGTTCGCCGTGGCGGGCGATCCCGTCGCGTTGACCGATCTGCGACTCGCCGGCGCCCTGTCGAGCGCCCGCATCGGGGCCGAGATCGAGAGCGCCATCGCCGCCCGCGATTCCGGGCTTGCCGACAGCCTCGTTGCGCTGGCATCCGAACACGGCATCAAGGTCTCGCCGGAGCAGCAGCGACGCCTGCTGGCGCTGAAAGACGGCGCGATCATACAGGCCGTCGCCGATTTCGGGCACGGCTTCGTGGCCGGGGACCGCGAGAGTGGAGCCGCCTTAGCCGGCGCGCTCGTCGGCGACGTCACCGGCTATGGCGATCTGCGCGATCTCGCGCTCGAAGGCCGCAAATGGCTGGGCGGGGAGGGTACCGACACGACCGTGCTCGCCATCGCCGCGGCCGGGCTCGCGATCAGCGCCGCGACCTGGGTCAGCTTCGGCGGCGCTCTCCCGGCACGCAACGGCCTGAGCGCCGTCAAGGCGGCGAGCAAGGCGAGGCTGCTGTCGCCGGCCCTGACCGCACAACTCACCCGCACGGCCGCCGGTGCGATCGACCGACCGGCCCTGAAGGCGAGCCTCACCGCGGCGTCGCGCTTCGACGTTGCCGCCGCGCGCGTCGCGGCCGGCGGCATCGTCAGGCCGGCCGCGATGGCACGCTTCGCCGCGCTCGGTCAGGACACGGGAGCCGTGTACGTCCGCACCGGCCAGCGCGGCCTGCGCCAGGTCCTGAGCCTTGCCGACGATGCCGGCGACATCGGCAAGGCGGCGAAACTCGGCGCGGCGAAGGGCACGACCACGCGCGCGATCCTGAAGGTCCTCGGCCGAGGCGCCCTCGTCCTCGGCGCACTGAGCCTGAGCGCCGTAAGCTGGATGCTCGCGCTGATCGGCTATGCGATCGCGCTCGCCATGGCGGCGCAGCGCATCGGCTGGTGGCTCGGTCGCAGGCTGTTTCCAAGGCGCATGCCGGCCTGACGGAAATCGTCGCGCCGGAATGAACCGGGCAGGGCGCCGCCACGACGAATGGCTGTCAGCATTCGCTGATGCTCATTCGGACCGACCGTCATGTCTCGCCATCTTCGCATCGCCGGCCTGTTTCTCGCCTCGCTCACCATCGTGACGGTCGCACTGGCCCAGCAGAGCGGAAGCCAGGGCCGCGGCGACATGGCCCCGCGGGCCACGGCCATTGCCGCGATGGATGAGGGCAAACCCCGGCTGTCGCGTGCGAACGAACCCCGGCGCGCCCGCACCGATTGCCCGGCGGAGACCTGCGACACGCCGCCGAAGCCCGCCCGGTCCGCTCAGGCCGAGGGCTCGGTGCAGGGGGGATGCGGCAATGACGGCACCAGCGCGCGTGACCGCAACGGCAAGGTCATCCGCCGGATCTGCCAGGTGTTCTGAAGCGGCTCCGTCGCGGCGCAGCCTGCGACGGGTGGCGGTCAGACCGCGACGCCGTGCAGATCGTAGGCGTCAGCGCGCTCGATCTTGACGTTGACGATGTCACCAGGGCGCAGCGGGCGCCGGCTCGCGACATAGACATTGCCGTCGATCTCGGGCGCATCCCATTTCGAACGGCCCTTGGCGACCGTCGGCCCGGCCTCGTCGATGATGACCTGGATGCGCTTGCCGACGCGGTTCCTGACGATGCGCGTGCTGATCTCGGCCTGCGCCTTCATGAAGCGGTGCCAGCGCGCTTCCTTGACGTCCTCGGGCACCAGCGGCAGGCCGAGATCATTGGCCGGCGCACCCTTCACCGGCTCGTATTTGAAGCAGCCGACGCGCTCGAGCTTCGCATCCTTGAGCCATTCGATCAGGAAATCGACATCCTCCTCGGTCTCGCCGGGGAAGCCGACGATGAAGGTCGAGCGGATGGCGAGATCGGGACAGATCTCGCGCCATTTGCGCAGGCGGTCGAGCGTCCGGTCCTGATGAGCCGGGCGCTTCATCGCCTTGAGAACATTGGGAGAGGCGTGCTGGAAGGGGATATCGAGATAGGGCAGGATCAGCCCCTCCTGCATCAACGGAATGACCTCGTCGACATGGGGGTAGGGGTAGACATAGTGCATCCGCACCCAGACGCCCATCTGGCCGAGTTCGCGGGCAAGCTCGAAGAAGCGGGTGCGCACCTCGCGATCCTGCCAGACCGAGGGCTGGTACTTGATGTCGAGGCCATAGGCGCTGGTGTCCTGCGAGATGACCAGCAGTTCCTTGACGCCGGCTTTCACCAGCTTCTCCGCCTCGCGCAGGACCTCGCCGATCGGTCGCGAGACGAGATCGCCGCGCAGCTTCGGGATGATGCAGAAGCTGCAGCGGTTGTTGCAACCCTCTGAAATCTTGAGATAGGCGTAGTGGCGCGGCGTCAGCTTGATACCATGGTCCGGCACCAGATCGACGAAAGGGTCGTGGCGCGGCGGCACGGCGGCGTGGACGGCCGAAACGACGCTCTCATAGGCCTGCGGCCCGGTGATCGCGAGCACATTCGGGAAGACGTCGCGAATCTGCTCGGGCTCGGCGCCCATGCAGCCTGTGACGATGACCTTGCCGTTCTCGGCCATGGCCGCGCCGATCGCCTCGAGCGATTCCGCCTTGGCGCTGTCGAGAAAGCCGCAGGTGTTGACGATGACGAGATCGGACCCCGCATGGCTCTTGGAGAGCTCATAGCCCTCCGAGCGCAGCGAGGTGATGATGCGCTCGGAATCGACGAGCGCTTTCGGGCACCCGAGCGAAACAAAGGAAATCTTCGGCGCGACGGCGTTCATCGGCAGGCTGCTCGACAGTTCTGAAAGGGGGCGGCACGGCTTGGGCTCGCGCGCGCTTCCTTTGAACCGTTTCAGCCTGTTTGGCAAATCCCGACACGGCGAAAGCTCTGGGCGTCAGGCGCCGCCTGTCGCCACCGGCCGTTCCGGGTCCTGCGTCCAGTCGGTCATCGAGCCGTCATAGAGCGCGACCTCGTCGCGGCCGAGCAGTTCCGACATCACGAACCAGTTCAGCGCAGCGGTATGGCCGGTGTTGCAATAGGAGATGGCCGGCCCCTGCGGCACGTCGCCGAACAGCGCCGTCAGCGCGCTCTGCGGCTTCAGCCCGCCCGTCGCCGGGTCGAAAGCCTCGGCATAGTCGCGCGAGACGGCCCCGGGGATATGTCCGGCGCGCATCGCCTCGGCCGCCTTCTCGCGGCCCTCGAAATAGCTGGCCGAGCGTCCATCGACCAAGGTGGCGAGCTTGCTGCGGGAAGCGATCAGCGTCGCATCGCTGGTGCTGCGCAGCCGTTGCTGCATCACGACCGGATAGGGCGCGGCAGGCGAGGGGGAGGAAGGACCGCTCTCGACCGGGCGCGAACCATCCGCCGCCCACGCCTTGAAGCCGCCGTCGAGGATCGCCTGCTGGCCGTGACCGATCAGCTTCAGCGTCCAGTAGATCCGCGCGGCAGCCGCGAAATCGGTGGCGCTGACGCCTGCGGGCACGATCACCACGTCGTCATGCGGCTTGATGCCGAGCCGTCCCGACAGTGCCGCGAGATGGTCGAGCGGCGGCAGCATGCCGGGAGCGTTGCCGACCTTGGCGCGCCAGCCATCGGCGACATAGTCGGAATGCACAGCGCCCGGCACATGGCCGACCTCGAAGGCCGCCTTGCCGCCGCCATCGACGGAGGAGCGGATGTCGAGCACGACGAGGGTGCTGTCGCCGAGCCGCGCCTGGAGCGCTTCGGAGCTGATCAGTCCGGAAAATGCGGTCTCGCTCATTCGGCTGCTGCCTTCTGCAATTCGTCGACGATGTCGATCGCATAGGTGAACGCGGCGGTGGCGCCGAGCATGATCGAAGCGGAACAGTATTTTTCCTTCGACAATGTGACGGCCCGTTCGACCTTCGCCGGCGAGAGGCCCGGCCCGCTGATGCTGTAGCCGAGATGAATTTTCGTGAAGACCTTCGGGTCCTCGGTGGCGCGCTCCGCCTCCACCTCGACCTCGCAGCCCGTCACCGGCTCGCGCCCCTTCTTCAGGATCTGCACGACGTCGAAGCCGGTGCAGCCGGCGAGCCCGATCAGCAGCATCTCCATCGGCCGGATGCCGATATTGCGCCCGCCATAGTCAGGCCCGCCGTCCATCACCACGGCATGGCCGCTGCCGGCCTCGCCCATGAAGGCCATGCCCTCGACCCATCTTGCACGCGCTTTCATGGCTGATCTCCTGCCTGCGATTCACCCATGCCATAGTCGCTTGAGCGGAATGAGGCGAGCCCGGGCGGCGTCATGAGCGGATCCTCAGGCGCGGCGGCGGTCCACGACGGAGGACGTTCCGGCCAGCACCTCGCCGAGAGCACGACCGACCATCACCAGCACCGGCCCACCCTTGGGAAGCTCTTTCAGCCGCTCCGGCAGCGTCGCGATGGTGGCGGCAATGCGCGCCTCGTCGGGCAGCGTCGCCGATTGCATGGCGATGGCCGGCGTCGCCGGATCGAGCCCGGCTTCAATGGCCCGGTCGCGAAAACCCGACAAAGTGGCTCGCGCCATGTAGATCACCGTCGTCACATGCGGATCGGCCATCGCCCGCCAGTCGAGATCCTCGGGCAGGTCGCCGCTTCTGGCATGGCCGGTGACGAATTGCAGCCGGCGGGCATGGTCGCGATGGGTGAGAGACAGGCCGAGCGAGGCGGCAGCACCCTGCGCCGCCGAGATCCCCGGCACGATTGTCACGGGGATACCGGCCGCCCGGCAGGCCGCGATCTCCTCGCCGGCGCGCCCGAAAATACCCGGATCGCCGCCTTTGAGCCGCACCACATGCTTGCCCTGGCCCGCCAGCGAAACGATCAGCGCATTGATGTCGCTCTGCTTCACCGAGGGGCCATAACCCGTCTTGCCGACCATCATGCGCCGGGCCTCGCGACGGGCGAGTTCCAGCACGCCGGGCGAGACGAGGTCGTCATAGAGGATGATGTCGGCGCTCTGCAGCGCCCGGATCGCCTTCAAGGTCAGCAGATCGGGATCACCAGGGCCGGCTCCCACGAGGCTGACGCGGCCGATGCCGTCCTGGCTGCCTTCGATCATGTCGAGCGCTGCGAACAGGGCCGCCCTGTCGCTCTCGTCCGGCGCCCGCTCGGAATCGGTCATCGCCCTGCCGGCGAAGAGCTCCCAGAAGGCGCGGCGCAGCGCGAACGGCAGCGCGCGCGCCTGCACCGCCGGCCGCCAGTCCTTCGCCGCCTGCGCCCAGGCCTTGAGCCCGGCCGGCAGCAAGGTCTCGATCCTCGCGCGGATCGCCTGCCCGAAGACAGGCGCCGCTCCATCGGTCGAGATCGCGACGATCAGCGGCGAGCGATTGACGAGCGTCCCGAACGAGAAATCGCAGAAATCCGGCTTGTCGACGACGTTGACCGGCACGCTGGCATGCCGCGCGGCCGCGACGAAGGCGCGGATGTCGGATTCGTCCTCGATGTCGCCGATGGCCAATGCCGCGCCCTGCAGATCGTCGGCCTGCCAGCCGCGGGCATGGACGGTGATTCGCCCATCGGATGGGGCGGCGGCAAGAGCCTTGAACGGGCTGGCGTCCTGACCGGCGAAGATGTGCAGATCGGCGCCGGTCGCAGCCAGCAGTTCGGCTTTCCAGAGCGCCCCCTCGCTGTCGCCGGCCAGCACGACCCTTCGTCCCTCCAGCTTGTGGAAGAGCGGCAAGGTTGCGAGGCGCTCGATGCGGCGGTCGCGGGCGGGCTCGGGGCGTCTCTGGGTCATCGTCTTCGTATCTGTCGTATCACGTCCGCCATGTCACGCCCGGCGTCTTGCGCTATCCGGAGCCAACCACGAGCGCCGAAATGCGCCCGGCACTGGCCCCGCTCGATCGAAGCAAGGTTCGAACCAGCGCTGCGGACTTTCAGGAGCCCGCCTTCTCGGAGCGCTTCACGGCCTGCCACAGCTCTTCAAGCTCGGCGAGGCTCGCATCGACGGCAGCCTTGCCTTGCGTCTCCAAAATGGTCTCTATTCCTTTGAATCGGCGCTCGAATTTGGCGTTGGCTGCCTGCAGACAGCCTTCCGGATCGGCATCGACATGGCGGGCAAGATTGGCGACCACGAAGAGCAGGTCGCCGATCTCCTCGGCAATCGCCGCTTTGTCGCCCGAGGCCAGCGCCTCGTCGATCTCGGCGGTTTCCTCGCGGATCTTGTCGAGCACGAGCCGGGCATCGTTCCAGTCGAAACCGACGGTGGAGGCGCGGGCCTGCAGCTTCCAGGCGCGGGTGAGGGCGGGCAATCCATACGTCACGCCGGCCAGCACGCCCTTCTCCTCGACCTGCTGCGGCAGGCCGGCCGCATGGCGGGCCGAGGCCTTGTCCGCCTTTTCCTGCGCCTTGATCTGGTGCCAGAGCGCCTTGACCTGCGCCGGCGTCAGGTCGCGCGCCTCGCCGAAGACATGCGGGTGGCGCCGGATCAGCTTGGCGGTGATCGCCTCGACTACGTCGGGAAAGGCGAAGGCGCCTTCCTCCTGCGCCATCCGGGCATGGAAGACGACCTGGAGCAAAAGGTCGCCGAGTTCGTCCTTGAGATCGAGCCGGTCGCCGCGCGCGATCGCATCGGCCACCTCATAGGCCTCCTCGATCGTGTAGGGCGCAATCGAGGCGAAATCCTGCTCCAGATCCCACGGGCAGCCCGTGCCGGGCGTTCGCAGCGCCGCCATGATCTCGATCAGCCGGGCGATGTCGCTGGAAGGCTGCAAGGCTGAAAATCTCCGGAAAATGATCTACGGTTCCTCCCATGATTCAAGTCACGCCGTCCATCGCCATCGACGAGAGCGAGATCGAGGAGAGCTTCGTGCGTGCCTCCGGTCCGGGCGGCCAGAACGTCAACAAGGTCTCGAGCGCGGTGCAGTTGCGCTTTGACGCTCGACGCTCGTCCTCGCTGCCCAACGACGTCGCGATCCGGCTGATGAAGCTCGCCGGCAGCCGGCTGACGCAGGACGGCGTCATCGTCATTGTCGCGCAGGCCCAGCGCAGCCAGAAGCGCAACCGCGAGGAAGCGCTGGAGCGCCTGCTGGAGATGATCCGCGAAGCGGCGGTGCGTCCGCAGACCCGCCGTCCGACCAAGCCGACCAAGGCCTCGAAAGAGCGCCGGCTGGTCTCCAAGGACAAGCGCTCCTCGATCAAGGCGGGCCGTGCCAAGCCGGGCTCCGATTGATGGACGCGCCCGCAGGGCGGCCAGGCACCAGCCGGCCAGAGCGCCGCGCACCACGCCGCATCACCGCCGACTACCTCCAGCGCGCGGCGATGTACTATCTCGAACGCTATGCCGCGCCGGCAGCGCAGTTGCGCCGCGTCCTGGCGCGCAAGGTCGTGCTGAGCTGCCGGCATCACGGTCAGGAGCCCGCCGCGTTCAACGCGATGCTGGACGAGGTCGTCGCCCGCTGCGTCGCCTCCGGGCTCGTCGACGACCAGCGCTTTGCCGAGGCCAGGGCCGCGACGTTGCAACGCCGCGGCCGGTCCTCGCGCGCCATCGCAGCCAGCCTCTCCGCCAAGGGCGTCCCGCGAGATCTCGCTGCCCAGGCGAGCAGCGGCAGCGCGGAAGAGGAGTTGGCGGCAGCTCGCAAAACGGCGCAGCGCAAGCGGCTCGGGCCCTGGAGTCGCGGCGACCGGGCCACCGCCCGGCAGAAGGATCTCGCGGCGATGGCGCGCGCGGGCTTCGCAATGACGATCGCCCGCGCCGTGATCGACGGTGCGGGCGATGAGGATGTGACGGAGCTGTGAGGGCGGACGGTGCGAACCGCCCTCGTCTCATTCCAGCTTGTCTCACTCCAGCTTGACCTGCGCGTCCTTCACGACGGTGGCCCAGCGCGCGACCTCGGCGGTGATGAACTTGCCGAAATCGTCGCCCGCGAGCGTCGGGATCGGCGAGCCGTTCTTCTTCCAGGCCTCGGAGATTACGGGCGATTGCAGCGCCTTGGCGACTTCGGCGCGCATCCGCGTGACGATCTCCGGCGGCGTGCCCTTGGGCGCCCAGAGCGCATACCAGGTCGCGACCTCATAACCTTCGAGTCCGGCTTCCTTGGCGGTCGGCACGTCGGGGATAGCCTCCGAGCGCGTCGGCGCAGCAACGGCGAGCCCACGCAGGCGCCCGCTCTGGATCTGTGGGGCCGAGGAGCCGAGGCCGTCGAACAGGATATCGACCTGGCCCGCGACGATGTCTTGCAGGGCAGGTCCGGCGCCGCGATAGGGCACATGCGTCAAGTTCGTCTTGGTCTGCAGCTTGAACAATTCGCCGGCGAGATGATGCGTCGTGCCGTTGCCGGCCGAGGCATAGTTCAGCTTGTCGGGATTGGCCTTGGCGAAGGCGATCAGTTCGGCGACCGTCTTCGCCTCCACCTTCGGATGAACGACGATGACCTGCGGCGGCTGCGCGATCACCGCGATCGGGATGAAGTCGGTCTGGATGTTGTAGTCGAGCTTCGGATAGAGCGCTGGCGCAATGGCGTGATGCGCCGCACCGACGAAAAAGCCGTAGCCATCCGGCTGCATCTTGGCGGCGGCCGAGGCGCCGACCGTGCCGCCGGCCCCGCCGCGATTTTCGATGATGATGCGCTGGCCGAGCTGCTGGTCGAGCTGCGCGGCGAGCGGGCGGGCGAAGGCATCGGTGCCGCCGCCGGCCGGGAAGGGCACGATGAAGGTGATCGGCCTCTGCGGCCAGGCCTGGGCCTGGGCTGCGCTGGCGGCAACGATACAGAGCCCGGCTGCCGCAGCGAGCGCGGCAAGGGAACGTGACGTGGTCATGGAAACGGATACCTCCCTGAGAGTGTCGAAGGCGGCTCTTGGCGGCCGCTGGTCACCCGCCGAAGCGGAAAGACGGTCATCACGCCGGATTAGGGCATTGACCGATCGACCTGACAACCCTGTCGTTTGGAGGGGGTATCGGGCCCACGGCCGGCGCTGCTATGCCAGTCGAGGCCGGGAGATCAGACCGCATGAGCCGACTCGACAGCTTCATCCGCCGCCTCGAGGCCCAGCGCCGGATGCTGGACTGGGCCGCAGCCGAGAGCGCCGGGCGCCCCGGCCTCGTGCTCGAACTCGGCCTCGGCAATGGCCGGACCTATGATCATCTGCGCGAGATCCTGCCGGGGCGCGACATCCACGTCTTCGAGCGTGACGTCAGCCCCAATCCGCATTCGATGCCCCCCGCCGGCAGGCTGGTGATCGGCGACATGGCGGAGACGTTGCCCGCCTTCGCCCTACGCCACGGCCGCGGCGCGGCGCTGATCCATGTCGATGTGACGACCGGAGTGCCCGAGCGCGACCGCGTGCTGTTCGCCTGGTTGCCCGAGCATGTCGCAGGCCTCGCCGCGCCCGACGCGCTGGTGCTCAGCGGATGGGACCTCGACCACCCGGCGCTCACGCCCGTGGCGCTGCCGGAGGGCGTGCCCGCTGGCCGCTATTATGCCTATCGCCGTGTCGGTTGAGCGGGCGAGCGCTAGAGAATGCGCCGCCGCAGCGTAGCACCGACCTGCTCGACCGCCACGACCAGCGCAAACACCGCCAGGATGATCGTCAGTGCGGTATCGTAGTCGAACAGGTCGAAGGCGACCTTGAGCTCGACGCCGATGCCACCCGCCCCGACCAGCCCGAGCACCACCGAGGCCCGCGTCGCCTTCTCCACGCAAAACAGCGAGGTCGCGATGAAGGAGGGCATGGCGTTCGGCACCACCGCCGAGAAGATCAGGCCGGTCTTGCTCGCGCCGATGGCCGAGAGCGCCTCGCGCGGGCCCTTGTCCGTCTCCTCCATCGCCTCTGCGAAGAAGCGTCCGGCATAGCCGATCGTGTCGATCATCAACGCGAGCACGCCGGCCGCAGGCCCCAACCCGACGGCGATAACGAAGAACAGCGCCCAGATCAGGTCCGGCACCGTGCGGAAGAAGGCGATCAGCCCGCGCGCCAGCACCCGGACGACGGGATGCGGGGAGAGCCCGTCGGCGGCCAGGACCGCAAGCGGGAAGCTCAGGATCAGCCCGAGCACACAGCCCGACACAGCCATCTGGAAGGTGGTGGCCAGCGACCACAGGATCGAATCGAGCCGCGACAGATCCGGCGGGAACATCCGTCCGAGGATGTTGCCCATATAGGGCACGCCCCGGATCAGCTTCTCGGCCGACAGTTCGGAGCCGCTGAACGACCAGACCACCAGCGCCAGGGCCAGAAACGAGCCGATGAAGGTCGCCGCGCTCGGCCGCGCGAAGCGGTCGGTCGTGGCGGCGAGGCGAGGGGAGGCTGAGAGGCTCATGCGAGCGCCGCCACCGGCGCGGTTGCCGGCTCAAGAGCAGCAGGCGCGTCGCCCGCCTCTTCGAAGAAGGCCGCGAGTTCGTCCTCGTCGCAATGCAACGCCCGGCGGTCGAGCGCGATTCCGCCCTGACTCAAACCCACGATCCGGTCGGAGAAGCGCAGCGCATGGGCCATATGGTGCGAGACGAAGACCAGGCTCAGCCCCTTGTAGCGGGTCAGGCGGAACAGCAGTTCCATGACCTCGCGGCCGGCGCGCGGATCAAGGCTGGCATCGGGCTCGTCGGCCAGCACGAGCTCCGGGCGCTGCATCAGCATGCGCGCGATCGCGACGCGCTGCGACTGGCCGCCGGACAGGGAATCGGCGCGCTGAAGTGCCTTGTCGGCAAGGCCGACCGCGTCGAGACAGGCCATGGCCTCTTCGCGCACCGCGGCGGGCGCCAGCGATTGCGCCCAGGTGCGCAGGCCCGAGCGGCGCGACTGCACGCCATGCACCACATTGGACAGCGCGCTCAGGCGCCCGACGAGATTGTGCTTCTGGAAGACGACGCCGACGCGCGCCCGAAAACGCTTCAGCGCCGTGCCGCGCAGCCCACCGACCGTCTCGCCCAGCACCGAGATGCGCCCCGCATCGGCCTCGGCGAGACGCACGATCATGCGCAGCAGCGTCGACTTGCCGGTGCCGTTGGCACCGATCAGCGCAAGCGACTCACCGGCCGGAACCGTCAGGTCGAGGCTGCGGATGATCGTGCGCGGGCCGAAGCTCTTGCGCAGACCGGCGATGGCGATGACGGGGGAGGGCTCCTCCGTCATCGCGGGGATGGCGTCGAGCCGTACCACGGTCACTCGATGAACTTGTTGAATTCGGTGATGCCGATCGTGGCGTAGATCGCCCGGACATAGTCGTAGTCGGTGTCTTTGACGTCCGGCAGGAAGACGCCGCCGAGGAACTTGCGGTTGTCGTCCGTGCCCGTGGTGACGGCCTTCATCAGGTCGCCGCCATGTTCGAGGAAGGCCTTGCGCATCTTGGCCACGACCTCGGGCTTCACCTTCGGGCTCGCGATCATCACGTCGTTGGGAAGATCGCGGCCACGCGCCACCACGGCGAAGCCGGTCTTGGTGTCGCTCTCGCGGATGCGCTGCAGATGGGTCAGGTTGAGGCCGATGGCGCCGATGTCGCCACGCTTCATCGCCTCGACCGCGACGTTGCGCTTCACGAAGATCGGCTTGTAGTCGACATTGTATTTCAGGCCGGCATCGGCCAGCGCCTGCGCCGGGCCGAGATGCTGTGAGGACGAGCCGATTTCGCCGAAGGAGATCGTCTTGCCCTTCAGATCGGCGACCGACTTGACCGGTCCGGAAGCCAGGACGACAACCTGCGCGAAATAGTCCGGCCGCTGCCAGCCGACCACCGGCACCGCCTGGGTGCGCGCCTTGAACACCACATATTCCGCCGGGCCCGTCAGCACGAAATCGACCTGACCGGCCGCCATCGCCTCGACCGCGGCGGTGCGGCCGGAGACGGCGAAGAACTGGACCTTCACATCGGCCACCTTCTCCAGCGCGGCCTTGAAGGGCCCGAACTCGCGCTGGAGGGACTCGGCACCGTCGATGTCGGTCACGGCGAAGCGGATCGCCTCCTGCGCCTGGACGGCAGGCACGGACAGCAGCGCGGCAGCGGCGACAAGCGCACAGGTCAGCGTCTTCAGCATCGCGGTTCTCCTTTGGGATCTGCGGCGGCGGTAAGCCTGCGGCATGACGGAGCGGTGACGCCCGCGCCACGCTTCGATGACAATCCGTGTCATTCATTCGTCATGGGCAGGCCTCATGGCCCGTCCCCCTGCGGCGCAGCCGCCGGCTGCGGAAGAGGGCGAGATGGCGATTCACATCACGGGCGGACGGGTGCTGCTCGACGACCTCGCCAGCGCCGACATCGTGACCGACGGCGCCGTCATCGCCGCGCTCGACGGCCGGGCCCCACCCGCGGCGCTGCGCCTCGATGCTACCGGCCTTCTCGTGCTGCCCGGCATCGTCGACTGCCATGGCGATGCCTTCGAACGCCATATCATGCCGCGCCCCGGGGTCGCCTTCGACGTCGACCTGGCCCTGCGTGATGCCGACCGCGCCCTGCTCGCCAGCGGGATCACCACGGCCTTCCATGGCGTGACCTGGTCCTGGGAGCCGGGGCTGCGCAGTTCTGCGAATGCCCGCCGCCTGTTCGAGCGCATCGCCGTCCTTGCGCCGGAACTCGGCGCCGATACGCGCTTCCATCTCCGCCACGAGACCTTCAATCTCGATGCCGAGCCAGAGATCCTGGACTGGCTCGCCACCGGCCGCGTCGGGCTGCTCGCCTTCAACGACCACACCGAAGGCACGCTGAAGACCCGCCACCGCCCGGAGAAGGTCGGCAAGATGGTCGAGCGCTCGGGCCTCTCCGCCGACGCCTTCGCCGCGCTGGTCGAGCGCGTCTATGGCCGCAAGAACGAGGTCGCCGGCTCCTTGACCCGGCTGGCGGCGGCCGCTCGGGCCCATGGCGTGCCGATGCTCTCCCATGACGACATGACGCCGGAGATGCGGCGCTGGTATCGCGGCCTCGGCGTCGCGGTAGCGGAATTCCCGATCGACGAGGCGACCGCGCGCGAGGCGGCCGAGCATGGCGAGGCCATCGTCTTTGGCGCTCCCAATGTGGTGCGCGGCGGCTCGCATACAGGCTGCCCGACGGCTGAGGAGATGGTGCGCGCCGGCCTCTGCACCATCCTCGCCTCGGATTATTACTACGCGGCGCTGCTGCTGGCGCCTTTCATCCTCGCGCGAAACGGCTCCGCCGCTTTCGCGGATGCATGGGCTCTGGTCTCGAAGGCGCCCGCCGAGGCCTTCGGACTGCATGACCGCGGCGTCATCGCGCCGGGCAGGCGGGCAGACCTGGTGCTCGTCGAAGACACCGTCCATCCACGCGTCGTCGCCGTCATCGCCGCAGGAAAACTGATCTATCTGAGCGATCAGGCCGTGCTCGCCTGAGCCGCTCCATAAGGGCTTCCGCCTGCGCTGCCAGTTTCATTTCGACAAAACCAGAAATATAGTTTGACGGCAGACTCGGCCCCGCTCATCATTGCGGCATGAACACGAATGATGCGGCATCACGGCTCGAAGCGCTGGGCAACCCCACCCGGCTGTCGCTCTATCGCATGCTCGTCAAGGCGGGCCATGCCGGCCTCTCGGTCGGAGAATGCCAGCAGCGGCTCGATATCGCCCAGTCGACGCTCTCCTTTCATCTGAAGGCGTTGATCCATGCGGGTCTGGTCACACAGGAGCGGCAGAGCCGAACGCTGATCTGTCGCGCCAATTACGATGTCATGAATGCGCTGGTCGGCTTCCTCGTCGACGAGTGCTGCGTCGACGAGCGTTGCCGGACCGCAGCTTCGGACGTCGCCTGAATTTGCCAATCATTTCGATAATTCCGGATATGCGGGAGGGTATCATGACGAAGACGATCGCGATCATCGGGGCTGGGCCCACAGGCCTCGCGACCGCCGCCCATGCAATCGAGCGCGGGCTGACGCCGCTCGTTTTCGAGCGCGGCCCGGCTGTCGGCCATGCCGTGCGCCAATGGGCTCATGTGCCGATGTTCTCGCCCTGGGCGTATAACATCGATGCCGCGGCGGCCCGGCTGCTCGCGGGCAGCGGCTGGCCCCCGCCGCCACGCGACACCTACCCGACCGGCGGCGATCTGCTGACGCGGTATCTGATTCCGCTCGCCGGACTGCCCGGGCTCGGGCAGGCGCTCCGGCTCGGGGCAGACGTCACCGCCATCTCCCGGCACGGCTTCGACAAGGTCAAGACCGCAGGACGAGACGGCGCCCCCTTCATCATCCGCTACCGGCAGCGAGGCGAGGACAAGACCGAACAGGTCGACGCCGTCATCGACGCCTCCGGCACCTGGCTCTCCCCCAATCCCGCTGGTTCGTCGGGTCTCCCGGCCATCGGCGAGCGGGAGGCCGCAGGGCAGATCAGCTATGGCATGCCGGACGTGCTCGGCTCGGCCGCCGCGCGCTATGCCGGCCGCCGCATCGCGGTGATCGGCGGCGGCCATTCGGCCATCGGCACGCTGACGGCACTGGCCGAGCTGAAGGGCAGGGCACCCGCCACGCACATTGCCTGGCTCTATCGCGGGGCCCGCCTCGCCAACGCCTTTGGCGGCGGCGCGGCCGACCAGCTCGCGGCCCGCGGCGAACTCGGAACCCGGATCGCAAATCTGGTCGCGAGCGGCCTCGTCTCGGTCGAGACCGCCTTCCGGCTGGAGACGATCGGCCGGCAAGGCAGCGCGCTGCGGCTGGCCAGCGATGACGGCCGTGTCGTCGAGGCGGACGAACTCGTCGTCGCCACGGGCTTCAGGCCCGATCTCGACTTTCTGCGCGAAGTGCGGGTCCAACTCGATCCGGCCCTGGAATGCACGCCGGCCCTGGCGCCGCTGATCGATCCGAACGAACATTCCTGCGGCACGGTCCGACCGCATGGAGCAGCCGAGCTTGCCCATCCCGAGCAGGGCTTCTACATCGCCGGTATGAAATCATACGGGCGCGCTCCGACCTTCCTGCTGGCGACCGGCCATGAGCAGGTTCGTTCGATCGTCGCCGCGGTCGCTGGCGACCACGAGGCGGCAAGGCGCGTGGAGCTGGTCTTACCCGAGACCGGCGTGTGCAGTGCGACGCCCGGCGGGCCGGGAGAGGCCACGTCGGGCTGCTGCGGCGGGCCTGCACCGGCGGCCCGCGATGCCTGCTGCACCGAGGATGCCGTGGCGAAGGATGAGGGCAAGGCGGGCTGCGGCTGCGGCTCGCCGGCCGGGCGCGAGATCGTCGAAGCCTGATGTCCAGCTTGCCCAGCCCGACGCCAGCGCCGGGACGCCCCGGCGACCTTCCTCTCATCCTCGCGCTCGGCGTGACCCAGGTGATCGGCTACGGCGCGCTGTACTATGCCTTCGCGGTGCTGGCGCCGCGCATCACCGCGAGCTTCGGCTGGGCGCCGGAATGGACCTATGGCGGCTTCGCCGCCGGGCTGCTGGCCGCTGGCCTGGTGGCGCCGGCCGCCGGCCGCCTGATCGACAGCTACGGGACGCGGCTGGTGATGAGCACGGGCTCAGCGCTGGCGGGGCTGGCGCTGTTCGCACTCGCCGAGGCGAGGGGGCCGATCAGCTATTTCGCGGCGATGATCGTGCTGGAAGCCGTCGCCACGATGGTGCTCTACGACGCGGCCTTCGCCGCCCTGACGCAGGCGCGCGGGGCCGGCGCCCGCCGCTCCATCAGCCAGCTCACGCTGATCGGCGGCTTCGCCTCGACGCTGTTCTGGCCGCTGACCACGGTGCTGCTGGACCAGTTCGACTGGCGCGAAATCTACCGCATCTACGCCGTGCTGCAATTCGCGCTCTGCGTGCCGTTGCATCTGTTCCTGCTGCCGGGCCGGGTGCACCCGGCCGCCCATGCCGCGCCGGCAGGCCCGACGGGGCAGGTCACCACCAGCGATTATCTCCATGGCGACGCGCGGCGCTCGGCCTTCCTCCTGCTCGCGCTCGCCTTTTCCCTGCAAGGTTTCGTAGTCTCGGCGATGTCGGTGCACATGCTGACGATGCTGCAGGGGCTGGGCCTGAGCGCAGCCGTCGCTGTCGGCATCGGGGCGATGGTCGGCCCGTCCCAGGTCGCCGGGCGGCTGGTCGAAATGCTCTTTGGCACGGCGCTCCAGCCGGTGACCACGGCCTGGGTCTCCGCACTGTTGATGCCGCTGGGCTTCATGCTGCTGCTCGTCGGCGGCATGACGGCCACGCTGGCCGGGCTGTTCGCGATCGCCTATGGCATCAGCATGGGTCTGAGCTCGATCGTGCGCGGAACCGTGCCGCTGCAACTGTTCGGGCCGGCCGGCTATGGCGCGATGCTGGGCAAGCTCTCCGCGCCGGGTCTCGCGATCAAGGCGGCGGCACCACTCGCCTTTGCGGTGCTGATCGAGCGGGCCGGGCAGGTGCCGAGCATGCTGCTGCTGATCGCCTTCTCCGGGATGGCGGCGCTTGCCCTGTTCGCGCTCGCCCGGAAGGTCAGTCCAGCCTGAACGCGACGCAGCGTCGCTTGAAGCACACGCAATCCGCCGATGCTGTTTCGTCGATGAATCCGGGCAGCCCGGCTCTATCGGCAACAGAGCGACCGCATTCTCGACACGACCGATCGGTTCCTGGTTCGACGTCCGTCAGACGAACGGTCGGATTCGAGCCGAAAACAGCGATGCTGCGACAAATCGCGATTAGCATGCGACTTACCACTTGATTTTATCTTCGCGGAGCGGCTTCCCTAAAACTGTTCCAGTTGCGTCCGTTGCCTTGTGCGAGATTTGACCCATGCGGTTGTCGTCGAGAGCGGTGAGGGGGGGCGGCCTGGCCGCCTTGGCAAAGCGCGTCTGCATCGGCTCGGTCGTCATGGCCTCGCTTCTGGCGGCAGGATGTGGTTCGCGGCCCGAGGAGGGCTTTCTCGCACCCGTCGCGGAGATCGACCCCGGCTCGACCGCTCATACCTTGCTCGTGGCAACGACCCGCAAGCGCGACGACCGCCCGGGCACTCTGTTCAACGGCGAACGCAGCACACCCCTGGACTTCGCCAAGATCGTCGTTTCGGTGCCGGAGAAGCATGCCCAGGGCGAGGTCGAATGGGCGTCGACAGCGCCGGGCAGCTCGAAGACCGATTTCGTCGTCCGTCAGGCCAACTATCTCGACGACGAAAAGGCCTTCGTCAGCACGCTGAATGCGCAGCTCGCCGCCAGGCCGAAGGGCAAACGCAACGTCTTTCTCTTCATCCACGGCTACAACACGATGTTTGCCGAGGGTCTCTATCGCTTTGCGCAGGTCGTTCACGATGCCCAGGCGCCGGGGGTGCCCGTGCTGTTCACCTGGGCGTCGCGCGGGCAGGTGACGCAGTACGTCTATGACACCAACAGCGCCACGGCGGCCCG
This sequence comes from Bosea sp. 124, assembly GCF_003046175.1. Taxonomy (NCBI): domain Bacteria; kingdom Pseudomonadati; phylum Pseudomonadota; class Alphaproteobacteria; order Hyphomicrobiales; family Alloboseaceae; genus Allobosea; species Allobosea sp. 124. The sequence goes on along the minus strand of NZ_PZZM01000001.1, from coordinate 4,680,738 downwards.
CGACGATCTCGAACGCACCATCCGGCTGCTCTTCGCCAGCAATGCGGAGCAGGTGAACATCTTGGCGCATTCCATGGGCAACTGGGTAACGGTCGAGGCGCTGCGCCAGATCCGCATCTCCGGTGGCCTGCCGCACGTGTCCAAGCTCGGACGGCTCGTCCTTGCAGCCCCCGACATCGACATCGACGTCTTCAAGTCGCAGATGCGGCGCTTCGGCAAGCCGGCCAAGCCCTTCTTCATCGTACTCTCGAAAGACGACAAGGCGCTCGGAGCCTCGAACTTCCTGGCAGGGGGCACGAGCCGGCTGGGTGCGGCGTCGGATTCGGACGAACTGGCGGCTCTGGGCGCCATCGTGGTCGACATGACAGACGTCAAAGGGCTCGATTCCAGCAACCACGGCAAATTCGCGCAGCTCGCGGCTGTGGCGCCGCGCCTGAACGCGGTGCTCGAAGGCGGCTTTACGACGCCGCGATCCTCGGCCAACGCCGAAGAGATCGCCAGCGGATCGCTTGAAGCGATCGTCAAGCTGCCGATCACCATCATCGGCGCCCCGTTCCGGCTGATCGCCGGGCGCTGAACACGCCGTCGCGTGTTTCGATCGCCGATGTCCGGCAGGGCAGGCCAAACGACGCCGGAAAGCCATGCCGGAAAGGCTTGGCGCAAGCTCCGGCCTCAACCCCGGCCGAGCGTCGACCATTGATTCGCATAAGACATATTATGGAACCTAAACTGATGCCGCCCCGGGCTTTTCGATCTCTGAGCCAAGTGCCACCCGGACGGTCATGCCATCGAACGCGACGTCAATGCCGGGCGGCAACACTTTGAGAAGACGATTGTAATCGAGATCGGAATGCAGGTTCGTCAAGATCGCCCGTTGCGGCTGCAACTCGGCGATCGCCGCCAGCGCCTGCGCCAGGTTGAAATGGCTCGGATGCGGTGTTTCGCGCAGGCAGTCGAGGATCAGGATGTCGAGCCCGGCGAGCGCCGCCTTGGCCCGCGGCGGCATCAGGCTGACATCGGGCACATAGCCGACACCGCCGAAACGGAAGCCCAGCGCCTCGTAATTCGGACCATGCTCGACGGCGATGGGCAGCGCGACGATCTCGCCGCCGGCGCCCCGGACCGTCACGGCCGCTCCAGCCGTCAAGGGTCGCCAGTCGAGGATCGGCGGATAGGCGCTGCCGGCCGGCGTCTCGAACAGATAGGAGAAGCGTTGGGTCAACGAGCGCGTCGTCGCAGCATCGGCATGCACGACGACACGCCGCCGGTTGTGCAGCACGAGCGAGCGCAGGTCGTCGATGCCATGGGTATGGTCGGCATGGTCGTGGCTGAACAGGACGGCATCGAGATCGGGCACCGCGGCATCGACCAGTTGCTCGCGCAGGTCCGGCGAGGTGTCGACGATCAGCCGCGTCGTGCCGGCCGCCCCGCTGCGCTCGACCAGGATCGAGCAGCGCCGCCGGCGGTTCCTCGGTTCGGACGGGTCGCAGGCGCCCCAGCCGGCGCCGGGCCGGGGCACGCCGCCGGAAGAGCCGCAACCGAGGATCGTGAGCGTCTGGGTCATGACCGTGCGCTGTTTCAGGCCACCTGCGCCACCGGCGCGGCATGGTCCATTTTCCAGTAGCAGCGGCGCGCATTCGCCGTGGTCAGAGCCGCGACCTCGTCGAAGGAGGCGCCGATTGTCTCGCCCAGAACCTTTGCCGTCTCAACGACATAGGACGGCTCGTTGCGCTTGCCCCTGAACGGAACGGGCGCGAGATAAGGCGCATCGGTCTCGACCAGCAGGCGCTCGCGCGGCACCATCCGGGCGATTCGGCGCAACTCCTCCGACGTCTTGAAGGTGAGAATTCCGGAGAAGGAGATGTAGAGCCCAAGCTCGACGCCGGCCAGCGCCAGGGCTTCGCCGGCGGTGAAGCAGTGCAGGATGGCGGGGAAGGCGCCCTTCCCCATCTCCTCGCGCAGGATCGCGATCATGTCGTCATCGGCCTGACGGGCATGGATCACCAGCGGAAGCTGTGTCAGCCGGGCGGCGGCGATGTGAACGCGCAAGCCTTGGGCCTGCGCCTCGCGCGGGCTCTTGTCGTAGTGATAGTCGAGCCCGGCCTCGCCGATGGCGACGCAGCGCGGATGCGCCGACAGCGCCACGAGCTGCTCAGGCGTCACGTCGAGCTCCTCATGGGCGCCGTGGGGATGCGTGCCGACGCTGCACCAGACGGACGCAAAGCGCTCGGCGATCGCCGCATAGGCGGCAAAGCGCGCGACCCGCGTCGAGATCGTGACCATGCGGCCGACGCCGGCTGCCTCGGCCCGCGCGACGTAACCGTCCAGCTCCTCGGCGAAATCCGGGAAGTCGAGATGGCAGTGCGTATCGATCAGCATCAGGCGCCCTCGCCGGCCTCCGGCTCGACATAGCGCGGGAAGATGCCGCTCGGTGCGGGCAGCGCCGTGCCGGCCGTCAGCCGGCCGCTCGCACCGAGCGTGGCGAAATCGCGCACATCGGAAGCGACGCCCAGCAGATCGAGCAGCTTGCCCATGGCGGCCGGCATCACTGGCTGGACCAGGATCGCGACCTGCCGCAGCACCTCGGCGGTGACGTAGAGCACCGTGTCGCGCCGCGCAGGGTCGCTCTTCGACAGGCGCCAGGGCTCGTTGGCGGCGAAATAGCGGTTCGCTTCTGCCACCACCGCCCAGATCTCGGCGAGCACGACATGGAGCGCGAAATCCGTCATGGCGCCACGCGCCTTCGCCAGAGCCCCGTCGGCGAGCGCCAGCATGGCCACGTCGCCCTCCGTCAGCACGCCGCAGGCCGGCACCTTGCCCTCGCAGTTCTTCGCGATCATCGACAGCGAGCGCTGCGCCAGATTGCCGAGATCGTTAGCGAGGTCGGCATTGATCCGCCCCACGATCGCGTCGTGGCTGTAATTGCCGTCCTGGCCGAAGGAAACCTCGCGCAGGAAGAAATAGCGCAGCTGGTCGACGCCATAGGCATCGGCCAGTTCGAAGGGGTCGACGACATTGCCGAGCGACTTCGACATCTTCTCGCCCTTGGTGAGCAGGAAGCCGTGGCCGAAGACGCGCTTGGGCAGGGGCAGCCCGGCCGACATCAGGAACGCCGGCCAGTAGACCGCGTGAAAACGCACGATGTCCTTGCCGATGATGTGGACATCGGCCGGCCAGTAATGCGCGCGCGGGTTCGCCGGATCGGGGAAACCCGTCCCGGTGACATAGTTGTTCAGCGCATCGACCCAGACGTACATAACATGCTTCGGATCGCCCGGCACGGGCAGACCCCAGTCGAAGGTCGTCCGGCTGATCGAGAGATCCTCGAGCCCGCCCTTCACGAAGGAGACGATCTCGTTCCTGCGCGTCGGCGGGGAGACGAAGTCCGGCACCTCCTCGTAGAGACTCAAAAGCCGATCCTGATAGGATTTGAGGCGGAAGAAATAGCTCTCTTCTTCGACCCATTCGACCGGCGTGCCCTGTCCGCCGAGGCGTGTGCCGTCGGGCAGGAGCGTCGTCTCCTCCTCGCCGTAGAAGGCCTCGTCGCGCACCGAATACCAGCCGGAATATTTGGCGAGATAGATGTCGCCATTCGCCTCCATCCGGCGCCACAGTTCCTGCGTCGAGGGCACATGGTCGGGATCGGTGGTTCGGATGAAACGGTCGAAGGAGCAGCCGAGCCGCTCTTCCATCTGCTGGAAGCGCCCGGCGATGCCGTCGACGAAGTCTTTCGGCGACAACCCGTTCTGTGCCGCAGTCCGCTGCACCTTCTGGCCGTGCTCGTCGGTTCCCGTCATCGCGAAGACGTCGTACCCGTCGAGCCGCTTGAAGCGCGCGATCGCGTCCGACGCCACCATCTCATAGGCGTGGCCGATATGCGGCGGCCCGTTGGTGTAGTGGATCGCTGTCGTCAGGTAGAATTTCGGGGCCGTGGCCATGGTCGATCCGGAAGTTCGCTTCACGCTGCGCGCGAGCGGGCAACCGCATCCGACAGATCATGAAACATGGTCATTACGAGCGGGCGGCGGTCGAGATTATAGGTTTCGACATCGCGGGCCGCACGCCCCAGCTTGTCCCATACCTCCGCCAGCGGTGCAAGACGCGCCGGTTGCGCCGCCGCATGCGCATGGAGATGGTCGGAGAGCCAGCTCTGCACCGTTTCGATCATGATCGAAAAATCGCTCTCGCCCGCCTTGCCGGCGACATCCTCGGCCAGTGCCATCAGCGCGTTCAGGTCGATGCCGGGCAGCGCGTCGAGCCGCGCCCGCACCGCCTCGACCAGCGCCAGCGTCTCGGGGTCGACATAGGTCAGCGCACGCCGCACCGAGCCGTCGGCGAGCCGCGCCGCGCGCGTCAGGGCCGAGGCGTCGAACGGGCCGCCCATCCGCTCCAGCGCGACCATGCCGGCCTGCGCCACCTGCGCCTCGTCGAGCGCGCCGAACGTCATCAGCCGGCAGCGCGAGCGGATCGTCGGGAGCATGCGGCCGGGCGCATGCGCAACGATCAGGAACAGCGCCCGCGGTGGCGGCTCCTCCAGCAGCTTGAGCAGCGCATTGGCGGATGGGCGCTCCATATCCTCGGCCGAATCGACGATACAGACGCGCCAGCCCCCCTCCGCGGCACTCGAGCCGAAGCGGTCGAGCACGCGCCGGACGAAATCGACAGGAATATTGCTGGTGTAGCCGGGCTTTCCATCAGGCCTCGGGCCACGCTTCAGCAGGTGCAGGTCCGGATGTGACTGCGCCATCACCCGCCGCGTCGCAGGGTCACCCTCGGGCATCGCCAGCGAGGTCGCGCCCACGGCCCGACGCGTCGGATCGCCCGACGCCAGCACGAACCGCGCGGCGCGATAGGCGAAGCTCGCCTTGCCAATGCCCTCCGGCCCGCCAAGCAGCCAGCCATGGTGCATCCGGCCCGAAGCCAGCGCCGCCAGGAAGGCCTGCTCCTGCGCCTCGTGCCCGATCAGCGCCAGCGTCTCGCGCGGATGCGGCGCGCTCGGCAGGCGGTCGGGTTCGTCGCTGGTCTGGAGCATAGGGCCGGTCTCTCGTCGCGGAACTCTCGTTGGAAATCCCGGACGTGTTTGGTCCGCCCTGCCCGCGAGAGCAAGCCCCCGCTATCTTAGGCGACCTGCGGTGCCGGCAGGCGCTCGCGGATGGCGGTCCAGGCGGCCTGCGCCAGCACGGCTGGAGGCTGCGCCGCATCGAGCACGACGCAACGCGACGGTTCCCTTTCGGCAATGGCGAGATAGGCCTGCCGCAGCGTGCGATGGAATGCCAGCGTCTCGCTTTCGAAACGGTCGCTGCCCTCGCCTGGCGCCCGGCGGCGCGCCGCACGCGCAAGCCCGATGGTCGGGTCGAGATCGAGGATCAGCGTCAGGTCGGGCATCAGCCCGTCGATCGTGACGGCTTCGAGTTCGGCCAGCAGCCCCGCATCGATGCGGCCAAGCGCGCCCTGATAGACCCGGGTCGAATCGATGAAACGATCGCAGATCACCCATTCGCCCCGCTGCAGCGCCGGGCGGATCAGGCGGTCGATATGGTCGATGCGCGCGGCCGAGAACATCAGCGCCTCAACGAAGGCGCCGTGCTGCTTCACCCGCCCCGAGAGGATCGCCTCGCGGATCGCTTCCGCCTTGGGCGAGCCGCCCGGCTCGCGCGTTACGCTTACGCGCAGGCCGAGCGCCTCGACGCGGTCCGCCAAGCTGCGCGCCAGCGTCGATTTGCCCGCCCCCTCCCCGCCCTCGAGCGTGATGAAACGTCCCGGTGCCATGCCCGGGCTCAACTGCGGCCCAGCGCCTTGCGGACCCAGCCTGTAGCAGCCTCCATCAGCGCGTCGAGCGCGCGGCTCTGCAACGTGCCGGCCTGCACCGTCTCGGCCGCATAAAGCGGGATGTCGAGCGTCTTGACTTCGCCGCGCGTGACCAGGAGCCGCGCCACTTCCGCTCCCTCCTGAACCGGAACCGTCAACGGCCCGCGATAGACGATGCGCGCATTCAGGCGCTCACTGCTGCCACGCGGCAGCAGCAGGGCGACCGGCCCCTTGGCCTTGAGGGCAATGCGCCCCTTCTCGCCGCCGAACACGCTGGCCTCGCCAACGACCTCGCCGGCCTCGAAGATCCGGCGCGGCTCGAAGGCGCGAAAACCCCATTCCAGCAGCTTGCGCGACTCGTTGGCGCGGTCGCGCGCGGTCTTGAGACCGTTGACGACGACGATCAGGCGCTGACCGTTCTGCACCGCCGAACCGACGAGGCCGAAGCCGGAATCGTCGATATTGCCGGTCTTGAGCCCGTCCGCGCCGATATCCATCGTCAGCAGCGGGTTGCGGTTCTGCTGCTTGATCTTGTTCCAGGTGAATTCGCGCTGCCCGAAAATCTTGTAGAGTTCCGGATAGGTCTTGATGATGTGGTCGGAGAGCAGCGCCAACTCGCGCGCCGTGACCTTCTGCTGCGGATCGCCCATCCCGGTCGCGTTCCGAAAGACCGACTTCGTCAATCCGATCGCCCTGACACGTTCGGTCATGATCCGGGCGAAGGTCGCCTCGTCGCCGGCGACAGCCTCGGCCAGCGCGATCGAGGCGTCGTTGCCGGACTGGACGATGATGCCGTGCAGGATGTCGGAGAGCTTCACCCGGCTGTTGAGCTGGGCGAACATGGTCGAGCCGCCGGAGACGCCGCCGCCCTTGCGCCAGGCGTTCTCCGAAATGCCGATCTCGCTGTCGAGCGTCAGCCGACCCTGCACGATCTCCTCGAAGGCGACGAGCGCAGTCGCGATCTTGGCGAGGCTCGCCGGCACCATCAGTTCGTCGGCCGCCTTCTCGTAGAGAACGGTGCCGCTGGCGGAGTCGAGCAGCACGGCGAAGGGGGCGGGCGACTGGAAGCCCTGCGCGAGCGCCACAGGCGCAGCGAGGATAGCGGCGAGGGCAGCGGCAAGTGCGAGCCCTGCGGCCAGCCGCTGCGCTCGCACGCCGATCCGGCTGCGCCGCCATGCGGGCGGGGATGGGATCCTGTCAGAGATGGGACGGGACGCGCTCATCGCCGATCTGAAGCAGAGCCGGGCGCGCCGGGTCAAGGCGCGAACGGTTCAATTCCGCGACAGCGGCTGCAAAGGCTGCGGCAGGAGAGCCTGGTTGAGCGGATGCGACGCCGCGAAACGCTGCGTCGGCGCGCGCTCCGGCGCGGCGAACAGGCTCGCCACGGTGTTCCGGCTCGGCGGCAGCGTCGAGCGGATCACGGCCGGAACCAGAACCGGCTTGCCGGCGTTTGCTATCGTGTCGAGATCGAAGGGACGGCTCGGAGGCAGCGGCGCGCCCCGGACCGGGACACCGGCGACCGACGAGGTCGAGACCAGCGAAGCGGCCACCGGCGTGCCAGGCGAGATCGTCCGCACGGTTTCGGCTGACGCGGTCGAATAGCTTTGCGGCGCATAGGCCTGAGCCGGCGCGGCGGAAGCCGTGGAATAGCTCTGGGCGACCGGCCGGGATGTGGCCTGCTCCTCGACAACCGCGGGCGTTTCGTCGAGATCGGCACTCTGCGAGCGCCCTGCCCCAACCGGGGCGGAGCTTGCGACCATGGTGCGGGCGCTGGTGCCCGGGATCGCGGCCGGCTGGCCATCGGTCCGCAGCGTCGCCAGCAGCAACTTGTCGTCCGAGCCGCCGAGCGAGGCCTGGCCGAGATATTCGAGCTTGATCCGCGCCGTGCCGAGATGGCGGAAGGCCAGCGCCTCGGCGGTTTTCTGCGAAACGTCCATGACACGGCCGCCATGATAAGGGCCGCGATCATTCACCCGCACGATGATGGAGCGGTTGTTGAGCATGTTGGTGACGCGGGCATAAGCCGGCAGCGGCATCGTCGGATGCGCCGCGCTGATGCCGTGGCGGTCATAGACCTCGCCATTGGCGGTGCGGCGACCATGGAACGCCTCGCCATACCAGGAGGCAGTGCCGACGGCCGTATAGCCGACAGGCTTGTCGTAAGGCGTGTAGCGCTTGCCGGCGACGGAATAGGTCTTGCCGATCAACTGACGGCCGCCGCCCTTCGGCACCTCTTCGCCCTCGGCAACGACGCGCTGGCTGGCCGGGCCGTATTTCGACTGCGGGAACGCGCCGATTTCCTTCGACTTGCCGCGACGCGCGACCTGATCGTTGGCGCAATTGGCAAGGAAGAGACCGGCGAGCGCGACGCAGCCGAGGCGCAGGGCGCGGGTCGTGAGATCGGAGGAAGGCGGGGCGTGGCCCGTATCGGTCGCTGCGGAAAGGGTTCCCGGTGCCGAAGGGCGAGCGCCTCGCATCATGCCGTCGTTCCGCTTTCTGCGCCGAAAACCCAAAGGCCGGCCGAGCCGCGACAGCGGCGAAGCCAGAGTTTTCGGTCAATCCTGTTAAGGGATCGTTAGCGCCGGGCGACGAGTCGCGACAGCGTCAACGGGCTATCCCCGTCTGCCCTTGAGCGGGCACAAAGGTGTCGGAAATGCGGCAACTGTCAACCCGGTCCCCTCCGAGGCCGGTTTTCGCGAGCGCCGCAGCGTCTTTCAGACGCGCCGTGACATCGCCGCCACGCCCCCATCAACCCCGCCGCAATGACCGGCGCGCAAGAAGAGCGGGAGCTGAGCCGGAAGCCGCTCCGCCTGCTTGCTGATGAAAGTCCGGACGCGTTCCGTGCTGACGGCGCTTGCCAAACCGCTCCGTGCCCGGCAATGACTGCGGCACAGGAAGGGTGGCCGAGTGGTTTAAGGCAGCGGTCTTGAAAACCGCCGTGGGTGCAAGCCCACCGTGGGTTCGAATCCCACCCCTTCCGCCAGAAATCACTGAAATCATTGATTAAATGGTATTTTTTGGCAACGAGATGATCTCTCGCCTCAATATTCACCCCAACCGCCGCTGCCACTTGCTTGGCTCGAAAATTCGTTCTGACGCACTCCGTTAGCCAGTCCGCGTCCCCGGAAGAGCACTGGGCGCGGCAAAACAAAGACCGGGCATAGCTATATTTTACAGCTCGTATTTCCGTCGCATTATCGGGGGACCGCGACTTCTCGACCACGGCCCCCCGGAAACAGTGCACTAGACGGCCGCCTTGGCCTTGCTCACCCAGCCGTCGAACATCGCCTTGTTCTGCGAGATCCACTCATCGGCCATGCGGTTCACGTTGGCGCTGCTGGCTCCGTTCTTGTTGATGTTGAACTCCCAGGCCGACCAGGTCGCCAAGGGGAACTTGATCTGCTCGATCAGTGCCTTGATCGCCGGATTGGCCGCGACGAACGCCTTGTTCGCGACGGAGGCCCAGTTCCACGACGACATCGCCATCCGACAGGGGTCGGCGCCGCCGGCGCAGCCCTTGACGCCGGGCACCAGGGCCGAGCCACGGTTGGGCACATTCGGCGGCAGCGCGTCTTCGGGCGTCGGCAGCCAGACGACATCCTCACCCGGGATCATCGCATTGTTCACCCAGGATGGGCTCCAGGCGTAGAAGAAGGCCGGCTCGCCGCGTTTCACCCGCGCCACGGCCTCGACCATCAGCGTCTCGTACTTGCCACGCACCGAGCGGACGGTGTCCTTGAGGCCGAACTTCTCAAGCTGGAAATCGACCACGTCGCCGCAGCTCCAGCCCGGGTCGCAGTTGATCAGGTCGGCGCGCCCATCCTTGCCGAACAGCGCGGCCAGCTTGGGGTCCTTCATCTGCGCCAGCGTGGTGATGTTGTGCGCGGTCGCGGTCTTCTTGTCCATCAGGTAGCCGTTGATGCCGCCGCCGACGATCATGCCGGTACCGATCAACTCGGCCTGCTTCTCGACCGCGCGGAAGGCAGGCTCGCGCTGGGGCATGTTGACGTCGGTCGCGAGGTCGAGGTCGCCCTGCCCCGCCGCCTGGAAGAACAGCGTCGTGTTGAGCGTCGAGATTTTCACCTCGTAGCCCAGCTCCTTCATCGCCCGGCTGATGATCTGGGCGGTGACGTAATTGGCGCCGAGGCTGTCGCTCTGGGCGTAGCGCACGGTCTTGCCCTTGCCCGGCAGCGCTTGGGCGAATGCCGCCCCATGTAGCGTGACGGCAGCGAGCGCCGCGGCTGCAACGGTCTTGATAAACGGCTTGGCTGACAGGCTGATCATCGCGTTCTCCTCTTTGAGTGTGACTGGTTCTGGTCCCCTGCCCGCCTTTTGCGGGCGGGTTCTTCGTCGAAACGGACGGATCAAGCCGCCTGCCGGTTCGCCCCCGCCGCGGTCTCGGCGGCAATCTCCTCGCGCGGCCTTCCCCGCAGCAGACGCGTCAGCGCCTGAAGCAGCGGCGCGCGCTGGCCGCGCTTGGGCTCGGCGAGTTTCTGGGTGATGCGGTCGAGCATCATCGCCAAAAGGACGATGGCGATGCCGCCGACGGCGGCGCGACCGACATCGAGGCGCCCAAGGCCCTGGAGCACGACGAGACCCAGGCCCTCCGCGCCGATCATCGCGACGACGACCGACATCACCATCGCCGTCAGCACGGTCTGGTTGAGGCCGCCGAGGATGGTCGGGATCGCCAGCGGCAGCTGGATTTCCCAGAGCAACTGGCGGCGATCGGCGCCGAAGGCGAGGCCTGCCTCGACGATCTCGTGCTCCACCATGCGGATGCCGAGATTGGTGAAGCGGATCAGTGGCGGCGCCGCGGCCGTGACGACGGCGACCTCGCCCGGCACCGTGCCGACGCCGAACAGCATCACCACCGGCACCAGGTAAACGAAGGTCGGCGTGGTCTGCATGATGTCGAGGATCGGGCGGACGATGTGCCAGATCCGATCGCTGCGGGCGCAGAGAATTCCGATCGGGATGCCGATCAACGCACAGAACACGATCGCGGTCGCGATCAGCGACAGGGTGGTCATCGCCTCGGCCCAGACGCCGAGCATGGCGATCACGATCAAAGAGACGACACTGAAGATCGCGACTCCGATGCCCGCGCTGCGCCAGGCGATGAAGCCGACGATGACGAGCATCGCCGGGAACGGGATCGCATGCAGCACCCAGTCGTTGAAGCCGAGCAGGCTCTCGACCGGCCATTTGATCGCCTGGAACAGCGGCCGCAGGTTCAGCGCCAGCCAGCGGACGCCCTCCTGGATCCACTGGTCGATCGGAAAGATCGCGAGATCGTCAGCCTTGATCATGATGCTGCTCCCGGGGCCGGCAGGCTGGCGATGCGCGCGAGAATCTGTTCGGCGCCGAGCAGGCCGACCAGCCTGCCGCTGTCGTCGACGACGCCCACGGCACGATCGGCGCGATAGCTGCGCGCGACGTCGACGAGCTTGGTCGCTTCCGGCACGCAGACATAGGAGCGGCGCTGGTCCGGCAGTTCGCCGGTCGCCTGCAGCCGAGCGATCTCGGCTCCATCGAGCCCGGCGACGACATGTTCCTGGTGGTCGAGCAGGAAGCCGCCCTCGCCACCGCCGACGACAATGCCGGCTGGGCCGCGCCAGATCTCGGCTGGCTGCTTCATGACCGACCGGGCGTCGAACAGCCGCGCCCGGTCGACCTCGCGCGTGAAGGCCGCGACATAGTCGCTGCCGGGCTCGAGCACGATCGATTGTGGCGTGCCCTCGCGCACCAGCCGGCCTTCCGACATGATCGCGATGCGGGTACCGAGCTTCAGCGCCTCCTGGAAATCATGGGTGATGAACAGGATGGTCTTGTTGAACGTGCGCTGCAGGCGCAGCAATTCGTCCTGCATCTCGGTGCGGATCAGCGGATCGAGCGCGCTGAAGGCCTCGTCCATGATCAGGATGTCGGCATCGGTCGCCAGCGCCCGCGCAAGCCCGACGCGCTGGCGCATGCCGCCCGAAAGCTCATGCGGCAGGTGATAGCCCCAGCGTCCGAGCCCGACGACGGAGAGAACCTCCTCCGCCCGGCGGCGACGCTGGGCAGGAGCGACGCCACGCAACTTCAGCCCGAACTCGACATTCTCGATGACACGCTTGTTGGGCAGCAGCGCGAAATGCTGGAACACCATCGACATGCGCGTGCGCCTGACCTCGCGCAGCGCCTTCTCGCCGAGCGGCACGATGTCCTGCCCATCCAGCAGGATGCGCCCGGCACTCGGCTCGTTCAGCCGGTTGATGCAGCGGGCGAGCGTCGACTTGCCGGAGCCAGACAGGCCCATGACCATGTACATCGCGCCCGACGGCACGCTGAGCGAGACGTCGTCGAGCCCGACGACATGGCCGAGCTTTTCGGAGACGCTCTCCTTCGTGCCGCCCGCGCGCAGCATCCGCAGGGCCTCGGACGGATCCTTGGCGAAGACCTTGTAGAGGTTTTCGATACGCAGCCTTTCGCTCACCGCTATCCCCTTCTGGTTGTCTTGTGCGCTGTCTTGCGAGGCCGGCTTTCCGCCCGTTCTCCCGAGAGCGCCGCGCGATCAGCGCAGCGGCGAAAAATCCGTCGGCAGCAGGATCTTGTTCTCGGCCTGCTCGATATTCTCGGACAATCTGGGCAGAAAAGCCTGCCAGCGCGGATCGTCTGCCAGCGTCTGGCGCCGCTGCCGCCGATCCTCCAGATCAGCATAGGCCCACAGATGCGTGACCTGGCTCAAGGCGCCGATCTCGGTGGTGAAATAGCCGATGAGATGGCCGAGGATCGGCTGCTGGATCGCAAGCCCCTCCTCGCGCACCAGCTTCAGATAGGTGCCCATCCGGCCCGTGCGGATGCGATAGATGCGTTCCTCGACGATCACGCCTTGCCCCCCTCGTCCGTTCCCATGAGAAAGCCCCGCATCAGCGCCGCGACCTGATCGGGCGCCTCGTTCAGCAGGGAATGGCGCAGGCCCGGCAGGATATGCAGCCGCGAGCCGGTGATGCGCTCATGCATGTAGCGCGACATGCGCGGGTTGGAGCCCTGGTCGTGTTCGCCGGTGGCGATCAGCGTCGGCAGGCGGATCTGGTCGATCAGTCCGCCGAAATCGGTTTCGGCCAGCACGCGATAGGCCGCGGCGTAGCAATCGGGATCGTTCTGCGCATTGCGGCGGCGCAGTTCCGCGATCAACTCTGGATTGCGCGCCTGGAAATCCTCGGTCAGCCAGCGCGACAGCGAGGCGTCGTAATGCGAGCCACGGTCACCGGCCATGAGCGCGGCGAGCCGCGCCAGCACACGCTCGCTCTCCTCGTCGGTCCTCCCCGAGACCGTCGACAGCAGGACGAGCCGCCGCAGCCGCTCCGGATGGGTCAGCGCGAGGCGCTGCGCGATCAACCCGCCGAGCGAGAATCCGGCGAGATCGAAACGCCCGAAGCCGACATGATCGGCCAACGCCAGCACATCCTTCGTGAAATCGTCGATCTCATAGCGCCCCTTGAGCCGCTCCGAGCGGCCATGGCCGCGCAGATCGAAACTGAGTATGCGGAAGCTGTCGGAGAGACGCGCGATCACGCCGTCCCAGGCTTCGCAATAGGAGCCGACGCCGTGCACCAGCACGAGCGGCAATGCGCCCGTGCCGCTGACCCGGTAATTCAGCGCGACGTCATCGCGAACGAACGTTCCCGCGACATCCGGAAGAAGGGCGCAGGCAGCGAGCACCGTCATCTCGTCAGGCTCCGACCGCTGCCAGGTGCGGCCTGGCGACCTCCCGCTCCGCAGCCGCCTCGCGGGCGGCAAAGTGCGGCATGACCTCGTCGATGAAGAGCCGCAGCGCCCGCGCCTGGATTTCGAACGGGAGGTTGTAGGTCAGGCCCAGGCAGAACTGGTCGACACCGGCAGCCTCGTAGACTTCGAGCTTAGGGATGACCTCGTCTGGCGTGCCGAAGACCAGATTGTCCCTCAGGGCTGCTGGGTTGTAGTTGCCGCGGTTGGCGACAGCCTCGAAGGGAACGCCCTCGGGGAAACCGTCTTTAACGGTGCCGATGTTCTGCATCAGATTTTCGAAGTAGCGGCCGTAATCGACGCTGTAACGGACCATCCTCTCCCAATCATCCTTGCGATCATAGACACAGGTGCGCCGCTGCATCATGAAACGCGGCCGCGGACGTTCGGGATGGTCGGCACAGGCCTTGTTGAACTTGTCGGCCAGCACGCCGATCTCGGCCACCGGAGCCGAAAGCGGTGTCGAAAGAATGCTGGCGCCGATACCGACCGCCCAGTCGAAGGTGTCGGGATCTCGCGCGGCGATCCAGACGCGCGGATGCGGTTTTTGCAGCGGCTTCGGCACGGCCGCTGCAAGCGGGAACTTCCAACGGTGGCCGTCATGGGCGTAATCGCCCGCCCAGAGCTTCATCACCGCCGGCACGAGCTCGCGCATATAGGCGCCGCCCTCTTGCTGGGGCATGCCGCCGGCCATGCGGTCGAACTCATACTGATAGGCGCCGCGCGCGATCCCGAATTCGAGCCGGCCATTGGTCAGGTGGTCGCACAGAGCGGCTTCGCCCGCGAGGCGGATCGGGGACCAGTACGGCGCGACCAGCGTGCCGGTGCCGAGTCTGACGCGGCTCGTATGTTGAGCCAACCATGTCAGCGTCTGGAACGGATTGGGCGAGATCGTGCATTCGATCGTGTGATGCTCGGGCGTCCAGAGCGTTTCGAAGCCACCTTCGTCGGCCATGCGGGCGAGGGCCAGCATGTTCGACATCGTCTCCGCCATTGTGGCGTCGGGAGAAAAGCGCTCCATATTGAGCGAGAGAGCGAACTTCATCGGTTGCCTCCATAGAGCCGTTGAGAGCGCGTCAGCGCAGGCGAATGACGAACGGGTCCTGCATGGCGCCCGAGTAGTCGATCACCACGTTCTTCAGGCGCGAGAACTCGCGCATGACCTCGAAGCCGCCGCGGCGGCCGTAACCGCTCTTCTTCGTGCCGCCATTGGCGGACATGAAGGCTGCGGAGCGATAGGTATTGATCCAGACGGTGCCGGCCTCGACATGGCGTGCGAAGCGCATGGCGCGGTCGATGTCGCGGGTCCAGATGCCGGAGGCGAGCCCGTATTCGGTGTCGTTGGCGAGAGAGATCATCTCCTCCTCCGTCGAGAAGGGCACGACGCCGACGACTGGGCCGAAGATCTCGTTGCGCATGAAAGTCATGTCGTTGCGCGCTTCGGTGAGCACCGTCGGCTCGTAATACCAGCCGCGCGCCAGCGCCTCGTCCTGGGGTTTGCGCCCGCCGACCGCGACCTTGGCGCCCTCGCGCACGCCGGAGCCGACGAAGTGCTCGACCTTGTCGAGCTGCGCCGCGAGCGCGAGCGGCCCGATATCGGTGTCGTCTGCCATCGGATGGCCGACCTTGACCCGTTTCGTGCGCTCGACCAGCGCCTCGACGAAGCGCTCATAGACCGGCGCCTCGACGAAGCAGCGCGAGCCCGCCACGCAGGTCTGGCCAGCGGCGGCAAAGATGCCGGAGACGACGCCATTGACCGCGCGCTCGATATCCACGTCCGAGAACACGACATGGGGCGACTTGCCGCCCAGTTCCATCTGGCAGGGCACGAGATTGCCGGCAGCATTGCCGGCAATCTTGCGGCCCGTATCCGTGGAGCCCGTGAAGACGTATTTCGCGATGCCAGGATGGCGCGTCAGCGCATCGCCGGTCGTGACGCCGTCGCCGGTCACGACATTGACGACGCCCGGCGGAATGCCCGCCTCGATCACCAGTTCCGCCAGCGCCAGCGCGGAGGCGGTGGCATGTTCGGAGGGCTTGACCACGATCGTGTTGCCGATGGCGAGGCAGGGCGCGAGCGTGCCGGTCAGCATCATCAGCGGCGAGTTCCACGGGATGATCATCCCGACCACGCCGATCGGCTCGCGCAGGTTGAAGTTCAGCGTGTCGAGCTTGTTGACAGGGATCGTGTCGCCCTGGAGCTTGTCGGCCATGCCGGCGAAATAAGCGTAGGAATCCGGGATCGCCCGCATCTGGGCGCGCATCTCCTTGATCAGCTTGCCGTTGTCGCGGGATTCGAGCTGCGCGAGTTCCTCGGCATTGGCGAGAACGAGATCGCCAAGCCGGCGCACCAGTTTGCCCCGGTCCGTCTGCGTCATCCGCCGCCAGGCCGGGTTGATCAGCGCCGCCCGAGCCGAGCGCACGGCGGCGTCGACATCGCGCGCATCGCCTTGCGCGAACTCGTACCAAGGCTCGGCGGTGGTCGGATCGTAGCTCGGAACGTATCGACCGCTTTGCGGCGGCACGAACGCGCCGTCGATGAACAGCCCGATGCGCGAGCCCTGAAGGGTTTCGACCGTCGTCTTCATGATGCGCCGCCGCGCTCCCAGAGTTGTGGAATGCCGGCCCAGGCTTGCGTGTCCTCGACCATCGCGAAGCGCCCGCCATCGTGGGAATCGATGTAGATGCCGAAGCGGCGCCCGCTGCTCTCGCTGACATAGCGGCGCAGGACGCTGCGCGTTTCCCGCGTCAGAATCTGCTCGTAGGGCAGCTCGTCATAGCTGAAGAAGCGCACGCCATCGGGCAGCGGGACGCTGCCGGCATCACCTGCAAGCCTCGCCCGATAAACCAGATGGCCCGGGTCGCCATCGGCGACGTCGAAGACCGAATAGAGGAAGGTGTCCTCGGGCAGCAGCGGCAGGCTTTCGCCATTGGCGAGCGGCAGCCGGCCATCGACGATGCGGCGTGTCGCCTGCGGCAGGCTCCAGCCACCCCCGGCATCGCGGCAGAGCAGCAGCTTGCTGTCCCATTCGACAAGATAGTTCACGACCATGCTGCTCGAGGCGAGCCAACCCGGTGGCAGCGGATCCTTCACGGCGGCATAACGGCCGCGGCAGAAGGCCAGAGGCGCCGAGGGGCTGGTGCCGAAGGCCTGCACCTGGCCGATCAGCACGACATGATCCCCGGCCTCGACGCGCTGATGCACGCTGCAATCGAACCAGGTCAGGCAGTCACCGAGGATGGGCGCGCCGGTATGGACGCGGTCATAAGGGACGTTCGCGAATTTGTCGGCGGATTTGGAAGCGAAGAGGTTGGAGAGCTCCCTCTGCTCCTCCTGCAGCAGGTTGACGGCGAAGCTGTCGGCGGTGTCGAAGGCCGAAAAGCTCGACGCTCCCCTCCCGACGCAGACCAGCAACAAGGGCGGATCCAGCGAGACCGAAGTGAAGGAATTCGCCGTCATGCCGCGCGGGCGGCCCTCGGCGTCATGGGTCGTGATGACCGTGACACCGGTCAGAAAGGTGCCAAAGGCCCGACGCAAGGCGACGGGATCAATCGTAGCGGGCTGTTGGGGCGCCGTCGCCAGCATCGCCGGTCCTCTTCGGTGTCGTCACCAATGAAGAGAGGCTAGGCAGACCCAAGACGGTATTCTTCCTCCGATTCGGAGGAAGGTTTCACAAAAGCTTCCGGCGCTTCAGGGGGCTGAAACGGTGCTGCTCTCGATGACGTGGTGCATTTTGAGAGCCAGTTCGAGTGTAAAGCGCCTTTCAGGCGTGTCGGCATTGATGTCGAACAATTCCTCGATCCGGGAGAGCCGGTAGCGCAAGGTGGTAACGTGCAGCCCCATGGCATCGGCGCAGGGCTGGCTGCGGCATCCGGCCCGGAGATAGGCCGCGAGCGTTTCGAGATAGGGCGTGCCCTGCTGTCGATCATGGGCAACGACGACACCGATACTGCCGTCGACGAAAGCCCGCACCTCGGCCGAGTCGGCCGCCCCGATCAGCATCGGCAGGGGGCCGAAGTCGAGCGCCGACAAGACGCCGCTTCGCCGGAAGCTGCGTGCGATCCGCAGCATACGCCAGGCGCGCTCCCATTCGCCCGAATAATCGTCGAGACCGAGGCAGACGCCGCCGATGATGGCGATCGGGTCGCCGCGGAAAACATGGCGCAGCGTTTCGATCAAACGCTGCGCGAAACGATCCAGCCGCTCGCGCCTGTCGCCGGCCTGTTCCGACAACAGGCAGACGAGGCCAGTTCCGATCGCGATGACATGGCTGCCCAGCCCATGCTGCCGGGCGAGGCGATGGACACTTTGATGCGCCTCCAGAGAGACGTCGCGCTCGCTGCCTGCCGCTCCGGGAAAGTCGACGACGAGCATGCGCAGCGGCCGGGAGAGCTGCAAACCCAGATGACGCGCCCGGCGCACGATGTCCTGCGGGTCGCGCCAGCGCCGCTCGACGATCTCGAAGAACAGCTCCGTCAGTGTGCGCGTCTCGAAGCGGAACCGGATCACGCTGCGCATCATCTGAACGCTCAGCGCGAATTTGGCGCTCTCCAGCATGAGCCGGCGCAGATCGTCGCCCTCCCCCTCCTCGAACAGGACAAGCGCGCCGACGATCTCGGCATCGACGCTCAGGGGCTCGATCACCGCCGCGAGCGTCAGCCTGCCAGCGGCGGCATCGAGGGCGATGGTGGTCGGCTTCGTGTCGCCACGGCCGGCCGCAGCCCTGACCGTCGAGACGATGGCATCGGCCTGCCCCGCCTCCAGCACGCCCTTCCACCCGACCGCATCATACGAGTCGGGCACGGGCGAACCTTCCGCGACGAGCCCGTTATCGGCGAAATCGACGACCATAACCGCGCATTGCAGGAGTTCGTGCAGCCGCGCCGCCAGAGCTTCGGTCGAGCCGCCCGACAGCACTTCCTGCAGCAGGCCGCCCTGGGCATGGAGCGCGCGGCGCTGCTCCTCGGCGGCATGCCGCTCGGCTCGCAAGCGATGCTCCCGTTCGACGGCGATCGCGCCGAGATGGGCGACCATGCCCATGAAGGCGAGGTCGTCCGAAGGCAGGGGCTTGACCACGCGCGACGCCAGGGTGAGGACCATGGGGCGCCCCTCGGCATCGACGCTGGTCAGCGGCATCACCAGAACCGAACGATAGTCGCGCTCAAAGGCCTCGCGCCGATAGCCCGGAAACTCGTCGGAGGCGCGCGCATCGGGAATATAGACCGGCTCTCCGGTCTGCAGCGCCACCAGCGCCGGGCTGGTCGCCAGCTCCCAGCGGTCTTCGAGCTTGCGGCGCAGCAGGGTCGGATCATGGCGGACAGAGACATGGGCATAGCCATGCGCCACGTCGACGGACATGATCGACCCCATGCTCCAGCCACCATGATCGCAAGCGGCCTTGGCCAGATCGAGCAGGATTCCGGGCAGATCGACACCGGCATTGATCCGGCTGGCCACCTCGCGCAGCGAATGCATCTGTGAAACGGGGCTGGCCATGTCACCTCGTCGAGCTGCCACCTTACTTAGCTTCGCAGCATGCGGGATGCTAGGCTTCCTAGCAATCGCAGGAAGACACTCGGCCGCGCGGCACTAGTTTCAACCGTTACTGAAGCCAAGTCGGCGGGAGAAGGCCATGGATATCGGTGTGCGTAAGATCGCGACCTTCGTCGAGGAGACGATGATCGAGGGCGGCAAAGCGGCACCGCGGCCGATCACCATGGTGGTTGTCGCAGCCGTGGTGAAGAATCCCTGGGCTGGCCAGGGCTTCGTCGAGAACCTTCGCCCCGAGATCCTGCGTATTGCGCGCCCGCTCGGTCTGGAGATGACCCGGCGGCTGACCGCCGTACTGCCGAACGAGCGCGTCGAGGCCTATGGCAAGGCTGCGATCGTCGGCGTCAATGGCGAGATCGAGCATGCCTCGGCACTGATCCACACCCTGCGTTTCGGCAATACATTCCGTGAAGCGGTTTCGGGCTCGACCTTCCTGAGCTTCACCAACACCCGGACCGCGCCGGGAGCGCTGATCTCGCTGCCGATGATCCACAAGAGCGAAACCGGCAAGCGCTCGCATTTCATCACGGCAACCTTCCAGATCGCCGATGCTCCGGGTCCCGACGAGGTCCTGGTTGCGATCGGTGCATCGGACGGTGGCCGCGCGCATCCGCGCATCGCCGACCGTTTCGAGGACATGAAGGAAATGGAGGCGGAGCGGACTGTCAGCGAGGCTGCCAGCGCGTGACCTGTCGAGATTGAACCGCGCCCGGGAAAGGCCTGACCTGAATCGGCGGCGAACTCCTTGACCCATCCGCGCGGCGCGTTCTCGGGATCTACGGATCCCGAGATGCCTGCGCAACGCTCACCCCTCGGTCCCTGACCAGGCGAACTGCCTCGATCTTCAACTCACGCCCGAATGTCCGTTGCTGGCTACGCGACCGCAGGCTTCATGCCCCCCATCGCGGAGTTCCCGGAACCGGCGGCAGGTCAGTTCGCCGGAAACGCCTT
Source organism: Bosea sp. 124 (assembly GCF_003046175.1). Taxonomy (NCBI): domain Bacteria; kingdom Pseudomonadati; phylum Pseudomonadota; class Alphaproteobacteria; order Hyphomicrobiales; family Alloboseaceae; genus Allobosea; species Allobosea sp. 124. The sequence continues at coordinate 4,660,658 of NZ_PZZM01000001.1, read as the reverse complement.
CAGGACAGCATCCGCTGCGAGGCGACGCCCTGCTTCGTGGCATCGGCTGGATGGCTTCCCAGTCCGAGTGCGTCGCAAAGGCTGCGGCCGTCAGTCGGCAGGCAAGCGAGATCGAACTCCCGCGTCATCTCGCCGGCGAAGTGGCGCCAGCTCTCGATGTTGCGCCAGGGCACGGCGATCAACAGCGGCAGCTCGGCCTCGATGGCCTCGGCGATCAGAGGGCGGAAGCCTGCCCCTTCCGCTTCGGTCTTGCCGAACTTGTTCAGGATGACCAGGTCCGGCCGGGTGTCGAGCGCCGCCCGCACGATCTGCATCGCGCCCAGCAACTGGTCGACGTCGAGCGCGCAGCCCCGCGCCAGCGGGCCGCGATCCTGCGATATCCCCATCAGCTCGCCGCTCGCCAGCTCCTCCAGGATCATGTCGCAGCGCGATCGACCGGGGCGCGGCGTGTTGTGTTGCACCAGCCCGGCGAGCTTGCAGCCCCGCTGCAGCAATTCGAGGGCGACCGCCCGCAATGCCCGGTCGGCGGTATCGCTGTCGGTATAGGTCAGGGCCGTGATGAGTTCGTTGTCTTGCATCGGGATCGCTCTTGTCTCGTGGTCAGCCTTGATGCGGCGGATTGCGGTCGCCCGCCCTGCAGCAGGGTGGATTCGAGGCGTCGTGTTCGGGCAGGCTCCCGAACGCATCGAGTGCCTGACGCCGGAGGGCACTCACCGCTTCCGCCGGGTGGAGGACGCGATGGTCGATCGAGGGAAGCCGGTCGCGCTGGCCGATCGAGGAAAGATGCGGCCCGAGATCGCGCAGCAGGCCGTCCTCGATCGCGTAGATCCAGCCATGCAGATGGAGTTCCTGGCCGCGGGCCCAGGCGTTCTCCACGATGGGCGTCTGCGCGAGGCGGCGAACCTGCATCTCGACATTGATCTCGCACATCCGGTCGAGCCGAGCCGCCTCGTCGGGTATCCGTTCGAAGGTCTCCATGTGCTTGCGGTGCAGCATCGAGATGGGCTGGAGCCAGTGGTCCAGCATGGCCCCGCGTTCCGTCACCAGAGCCCGCTGGACACCGCCGCAACCGTAATGCCCGCAGACGATGATGTGCTCGACCCTCAGCTGCTCGACGGCATATTCGATCACCGACAGGATGTTCATGTCGCTGGTATGGACGACATTGGCGATGTTGCGGTGGACGAAGACCTCGCCGGGATCGAGGCCGAGCACGTCGTTGGCCGTGACGCGGCTGTCGGAGCAGCCGATCCAGAAATAACGCGGCGCCTGCTGCTCGGCCATGCGCCGGAAGAACTGCGGATCGTCCCGGGTCTTCGACTGGGCCCAGGTCACGTTGCGGTCGAAGAGATGGTCGAGAGTGCGCGACATCAGGCGGGCACTCCGCGCCGGTCCCGCATCGACCGGCTCATGGTCCTGAGATCGCCGCGCGTCAGCCGGATGCGGGCGATCGCGAGCACGATGCCGTTCTCGGCCGCCAGATGATGATGCTCGCTCGCGGCATAGTCGAGCAACAGCTTGCGGCCCGCTCGTCCGAGCTTGACGGAATCCTCGCCGGGGCGCGCCACCAGCATCTCGATGATGGCCTCGACCATCACCCGGGACTGGCGGTGGTCTTCGGCGAGGCGCGCCAGCGCACCAGCAAGATCGTCCTCCGGCAGGGCGCGCCGGAGCAGCAGCGGGAACAGATCCTCCTCCTCGTCGCGGTGGTGCAGGCCGAGATCGCGGCGAAGATAGGCGACGACCGCATCAACCTCCGCGCGGTCGACGCGCCCCTGCTGGGCAAAGCGGCGCATCGCGGCACACAGGCTGCGCTGCCGGAAATGATCGACCAGAATGTATTCCAGCGGAGCATCGAGCAGGGTCGCAGGGACGGGTTCGGCGAAGGTCTTGCCCGTGCCGGCCTGGCCGGGAGGCGGCGCCTCATCGGTGCTCATCGCAGCCCCCGGAACCGCATGCGCAACCGCCTGCGGCCGGGGCGGGTGCCGCATCGCGCGCCAGCGCCCAGCGCAGCATCTTGCCGAGCACCACCCGGCCGGGATCGTCGGCGCGCTCGATCGCGGTCATCAGCGCCAGCCAGTCCTCGTCGCCGGCCTGCGCGGCATAGCGGCGCGACGCGTTGGCGACGTATTCGCCTGGCGTCTCGTCATGTTGTTCACCCATCGCCTGGATCTCGGCGAGCAGGACGAGATCGCCCAGCGCGTCGAGAGCCACGGCTGCATCGCTCTCGTCCGACAACCGGGTCAGGAGCACACCGAGCTGCATGGCAGCCTCCTACTGAACGAGCGGAGAAGGGCTGGCGGCGATCTCGACGCCGACGATCTCGGCGCGGCCGGCCAGAATCGCGATGTATTGCTGGATCGCCATGCGCCGAACCTTTTCATCCAGCCAGGCGGCGATACGAGGCCGCACGCCCTCGAACGGCAGGGGTTGGCCGGCGATACGGCGCTCGATCCAGACGATGTGGAAACCGTAGCGGGTCTCGACCGGCTCCTCGCCGACCGAACCCACCGGCAGGCGACCCAGCGCCGTCTCGAACTCGGGCACCGTCTGGCCGGGGCCGATCTGCCCGAGATGGCCGCCAGTCTGCCCGGAGGGGCAGGCCGAGACCGCGGCCGCCAGATCGGCGAAACAGCCGGGCTCCTGCTGGATCTGCAGGATCAGCAAGGCGGCCTGGCGGCGTGCCTCGTTCCGGGCCGGCGCATCGCCGGGCGCGGCCGGCAGCAGGATATGCCGCGCCTCGATGATCGCCGGTGACTGGAAGCGCGCGCGATTGGCCTCGAAATAGCGTCTGCAGCTGGCCTCGTCGGCCTCGGGCGTGACCACCTCCCGCTCCACGAGCTGGCGGACGAGCGCCTCCTCCTCGGTTTCGCGCCTCCCCTCCTCGTCCGTGGCGGGCTCGGGATCGAGCGCGAGGCGGCGCGCCTCCTGCAGCAGCAGTTCGCGCACGACCAGCGCCCGGGCGGCCGACTGCCAGGCCTCGATCGGCTTGGCGGCCGGATGATTTTGGGTCTCCTGCGCGATCGCCGCGCGGGGGATGGCGATGCCGTTGACGCTGACGGTCTTCGGCTTGGCCGAAATGGCGGGCTTGACCGCGCAGGCGGCAGAAGCGGGGCTTGTCATCGGCTCACTCCGCCGGCTGGCTGGGGGACCGGCCGGCGGGGCCAGCCGTCAGCACGCGCCGTGTCCGCACGACCTGAAAGCCTCTCCGGCCGAGATACCAGACCGGGGCCGACCAGATATGGACCAGCCGCGAGAACGGAAAGATCAGGAAGATCGTCATGCCCAGCACGAGATGGGTGAGATAGGGCCAGTCCAGCCCCTGCAGCGTCTTCGCCTCGACCGGCTGCAGCGTCAGGATGCCCTGGGCCCAGTGCGACAGCACCAACATCGCCGAGCCGTCCGAATGCGTCAGCGAATAGGGCAGCGTGATCAGCCCGAGGCTGAGCTGGACCCAGAGGATGCCGAGGATGGCGAGGTCCATGACGGTCGAGGTCTGCCGCACGCGGCGGTCGAACAGGCGCCGATGCAGCAGCAGGCTCAGCCCGATGAAGCAGATCGTCCCGGCGATGCCGCCGGCGACGATGGCGATGAACTGCTTCTGCGGCACGGTCAGCACGAGGGTGTAGACCGCGGTCGGCGTCAGCAGCCCGACCGTGTGGCCGAGCAGCAGGAACAGGATGCCGAAATGGAACAGGTTGGAGCCCCACCAGAGCTGACGCTTGCGCAGGAGCTGGCTGGAACTCGCCTTCCAGCTGTACTGCTCGCGGTCGAACCGGATCAGGCTGCCCACCAGGAAGGTCGTCAGGCAGAAATAGGGATACCAGACGAAGAGGATGTGAAAGATCGTGTCGCGCATTGTCTTCAGGCTCCCCTGCGGGCCGCGTTGCCGGAATGGGTCACGGTCATGCGGGGGCCGCCGCCGGGAACCGGCTCCAGGCCCGGCGCAGGCCGGCGTGCCTGCCGGAGCTTCGCCGACAGCGTGTCCTTGCCGCAGTCATCGGCGGCGGCGCCGGGTCCGAAGAGCACCTCCTCCTCGGCCCAGGCGACATCGAGTGCTTCGAGATCGTCCGGCTCCGGATCGGGCTCGGCCAGCAAGCGCTCGATCATCGCGGCATCCGGTTTGGCCTGGCTCAGCCGGGCGAGCGCGGCGAACACCGCCTCATAGGGTGAGCTGCGCTTGCGCAGGCGTTCGCGCAGCGCCGCGAAGACATGGGCCGGCTGGCCGATGAGTTCGACCGCCTCCGTCGCCGTACGGGTCGCGGCATATTCGAGGAAGAGCGGCAGGAAATCCGGCAGCTCGGTCACGGTCGGCGTGTAGCCGCCATCCTCATAGACCTTGATCAGATCAACCATCGCCTGCCCGCGATCGCGGCTTTCGCCATGGACATGCTCGAACAGATGCAGCGACAGCGCCCGCGTCCGGTCGAAGAGCAGGATATAGCGCTCCTGCATGTCCATCAGGTCGCCGGCGGCGAGATCGTCGATCAGCGCCGCCAGAGCGCGCCGCTCCGCCTTCGGCAGCACGGCCTCGCGGTCGAGCACGCCGAGCAATTCGTCGCGGGCGGCCAGCAGCTCTTCGGTCGGGTAGGACAGGAGCGCGGAGAGGACCTTCAGCGTCTTCATCTCAAAGCGCTCCCATCTTCGGCTTGTCGTTCTTGGCCTTCACGCCGCCGAACAGGTTGACGCTCGTATCCGAAGGCAGGCAGCCGTCCCCGAAGCTGAAGCCGCAATTGCCGCGCAGTTCGTAGGCGTCCTCGGTGACCTCGCGATGGGTGGTGGGGATGACGAAGCGGTCTTCGTAATTGGCGATCGCCATCACATGGTACATCGCCTCGATCTGCTCCGGCGTGAGCCCGACACGGCGCGCGACGGCCTCGTCGATCACGCCGTCGACCGTCTTGGCGCGCATATAGGCCCGCATCGCCAACATGCGCTCAAGCCCTCTCGCGACCGGCGCCTCGTCACCTGCCGTCAGGAGATTGGCGAGATATTTCAGCGGGATGCGGAGGGATTTGACATCAGGCATGCCGCCGTCGATGCCCATCTTGCCCGCTTCCGCCGCCGCCGTGATCGGCGAGAGCGGCGGCACGTACCAGACCATCGGCAGCGTGCGGTATTCCGGGTGGAGCGGAAACGCGACCTTCCAGTCCATCGCCATTTTCCAGATCGGCGACTGGCGCGCGGCCTCGAGCCAGGCCTCCGATATGCCGTCGGCACGGGCCTGGGCGATCACCGCCGGATCGTTCGGATCCATGAAGATCTTGAGCTGGGCCTCATAGAGATCCTGCTCGGACGCCGTCGAGGCCGCCTCCTCGATCCGGTCGGCGTCGTAGAGCATGACGCCGAGATAGCGGATGCGCCCGACGCAGGTTTCCGAGCAGACGGTCGGCTGGCCGGCCTCGATCCGCGGATAGCAGAAGATGCACTTCTCGGACTTGCCCGAAGACCAGTTGAAATAGATCTTCTTGTAGGGGCAGCCGGAGACGCACATGCGCCAGCCCCGGCACTTGTCCTGGTCGATCAGGACGATGCCGTCCTCCTCGCGCTTGTAGATCGCGCCCGAGGGACAGGCCGCCGCGCAGGTTGGGTTGAGGCAGTGCTCGCACAGCCTCGGCAGGTACATCATGAAGGTGTTTTCGAACTGGCCGTACATCTCCTTCTGGACGCCTTCGAAATTGGCGTCCTTGGAGCGCTTGGCGAACTCACCGCCCAGGATCTCCTCCCAGTTCGGCCCCCATTCGATCTTCTCCATGCGTTCGCCGGTGATCAGCGAGCGCGGGCGAGCGGTCGGGAAGGCCTCTAGCTCGGGCGCCTTCTGGAGGTGCTCGTAGTCGAAGGTGAAGGGCTCGTAGTAGTCGTCGATCTCCGGCATGTTCGGATTGGCGAAGATGTTCGCCAGGATCCGCCATTTGCCGCCGATCTTCGGCTCGATCTTGCCGTTCGACTTGCGGCGCCAGCCGCCCTTCCACTTGTCCTGGTTCTCCCAGTCCTTCGGATAGCCGATGCCGGGCTTGGTCTCGACGTTGTTGAACCAGGCGTATTCCATGCCCTCGCGGTTCGTCCAAACGTTCTTGCAGGTGACCGAGCAGGTATGGCAGCCGATGCACTTGTCGAGATTGAGCACCATGCCGATCTGAGCGCGGATTTTCATCGTGGTCGTCCCTTTCACTCGGCGGCTTGGGCGGGGATGGCGGCGATCGCGGCGTCCCTGTGGGGCCGCTCCAGCCAGTCGACGGTCTTGACCTTGCGGATCACCACGAACTCGTCGCGGTTGGTTCCGATCGTGCCGTAGTAGTTGAAGTCGTAGGCGAGTTGCGCATAGCCGCCGATCATGTGCGTCGGGTTGAGGACGATGCGCGTGACCGAGTTGTGGATGCCGCCGCGATTGCCGGTCATCTCCGAGCCCGGCACGTTCACGATCTTTTCCTGCGCGTGGTACATGAAGAGCGTGCCGTCCTTCATGCGCTGCGAGACCACGGCGCGCGCGACGAGCGAGCCATTGCTGTTGAAGGCCTCGACCCAGTCGTTGTCGACGATTCCGGCGCGCTTGGCGTCGGTCTCGCTGAGCCAGACGATCGGGCCGCCGCGCGACAGCGTCAGCATCATCAGATTGTCGGTATAGGTGGAGTGGATGCCCCACTTCTGATGCGGCGTGATGAAGTTGAGGACGATCTGCTTCTCGCCGTTCGGCTTGAGATCGATCACGGGAGCGACCGAACGCAGGTCGAGCGGCGGGCGGTAGACGCACAACCCGGCGCCGAAGGCGCGCATCCAGAGATGGTCCTGGTAGAGCTGCTGGCGGCCGGTCAGCGTCCGCCACGGGATCAGTTCGTGGACATTCGTGTAGCCGGCGTTGTAGCAGACCTTCTCGCTCTCCAGCCCCGACCAGGTCGGCGCCGAGATGATCTTGCGCGGCTGGGCGACGACGTCGCGGAAGCGGATCTTCTCGTCTTCCTTGGGCAACGCCAGATGGGCGTGCTCGCGGCCGGTCGCCTTGCCGAGGGCTTCCCAGGCCTTGACCGCGACCTCGCCATTGGTCTCCGGCGCCAGCATCAGGATCATCTCGGCGGCGTCGATGTCGCTGACGATCCGGGCGAGGCCCTTGTTCGCACCCTCGAGATGCACGCCGTTCAGCGCCTTGAGATGCTCGACCTCATGGCCGGTCTTCCAGGCCATGCCCTTGATGCCGTTGCCGATCGTGTCCATCAGCGGGCCGAGCGCGGTGAAGCGGGCATAGAGATTGGGATAGTCGCGCTCGACCACGGCGACCACCGGCATGGTCTTGCCGGGGATCGGCTCGCACTCGCCCTTCTTCCAGTCCTTCGGCTCGAAGGGCTGGGCGATCTCGTTGGCGCTGTCGTGCTTGATCGGGTTGAGAACGACGTCCTTCTCGACGCCGAGCACCTCGGGCGCGACCTTCGAGAAGGCCTTGGCCAGACCCTTGTAGATTTCCCAGTCCGAGCGCGCCTCCCAAGCCGGATCCACCGCGCCGGTCAGCGGGTGGATGAAGGGGTGCATGTCGGAGGTGTTGAGGTCGTTCTTCTCGTACCAGGTGGCGGTCGGCAGGACGATGTCGGAGTAGACGCAGGTCGTCGACATGCGGAAGTCGAGCGTGACCAACAGGTCGAGCTTTCCCTCCGGCGCATGCTCGTGCCAGACGGCTTCCGTCGAGCGCGCCCTGCCCTCCTGCCCGAGATCCTTGCCGAGCACGCCATGGGTCGTGCCGAGCAGATGCTTCAGGAAATACTCGTGGCCCTTGCCCGAGGAGCCGAGCAGGTTCGAGCGCCAGACGAAGAGGTTGCGGGGCCAGTTGACCGGCTTGTCGGGGTCCTCGCAGGACAGCTTCAGCGAGCCGTCCTTCAGTGATTTGGCGACATAGTCCTTGGCGTCCATGCCGGCGGCGGCGGCGTCCTTCGCCACCTGCAACGGATTGGTCTCCAGTTGTGGCGCGGACGGCAGCCAACCCATCCGCTCGGCGCGGATGTTGTAGTCGATCAGCGCGCCGTCCCACGGCCCTTCCGGCGCCGTCGGCGAAACCAGATCGCCGACCCGCACGGTCTCGTAGCGCCACTGGTCGGTATGGGCATAGAAGGCCGAGGTCGAGTTCTGCTGGCGCGGCGGACGGCCCCAGTCCAGCGCGAAGGCGAGCGGCGCCCAGCCGGCCTGCGGCCTGAGCTTCTCCTGGCCGACATAATGCGCCCAGCCGCCCCCCGACTGGCCGACGCAGCCGCACATGACCAGCATGTTGATCACGCCGCGGTAGTTCATGTCGGCGTGGTACCAGTGGTTCATCGCTGCGCCGATGATGATCATCGAGCGGCCCTTGGTCTTCTCGGCATTGGTGGCAAATTCGCGCGCCACCTGGATGATCTTGTCGCGCGAGACGCCGGTGATCTTCTCGGCCCAGGCCGGGGTATAGGGCGTGTCGTCATCCAGCGAAGAGGCGACATTGTCGCCGCCATAGCCGCAATCGACGCCGTAATTGGCGAGGAAGAGGTCATGGACGGAGGCGACGAGCGTCTCGCCATCGGCGAGCGCCAGCCGCTTCACCGGCAGCCGGCGCTTCAGCACGCTGCCATGGTCGGTCGAGGCGAAATGCTCGTGCTCGATGTTGCCGAAATAGGGAAAGGCGACCTCGGCCAGATCGTCCTTGATCCCGGCGAGCGAGAGACGGAGCTTCGTTTGCACGCCGGCGGCGTCCTTCTCCTCCAGGTTCCACTTGCCGCTCTCGCCCCAGCGGAATCCGATCGTGCCGCCCGGAACGACGATCTTGCCGGAGGTCTCGTCGAACGCCACCGTCTTCCAATCGGGATTGTTGGCCTCGCCGAGGCCGGCGTCGAAATCCGACGCGCGGACGAAGCGGTCCGGGACGAGATCGTCGCCCTGCTTCACCAGCTTCACCAGCATCGGCATGTCGCTGTACTGGCGGACATAATCGCGGAAATATGCCGCCTGCCGGTCGACGTGATATTCCTTCAGGATGACGTGGCCCATCGCCATCGCCAGCGCCGAATCCGTGCCCTGCTTCACGCTCAGCCAGATATCGCCGAACTTGGAGGCCTCGGAATAGTCCGGGCAGATCACCGCGCTCTTCATGCCGCGATAGCGGGCCTCGGTGTAGAAATGCGCGTCCGGCGTGCGGGTCTGGGGCACGTTCGAGCCCCACAGGATGATGAAGCCGGCATTGTACCAGTCGGCCGATTCCGGCACGTCGGTCTGTTCGCCCCAGGTCTGCGGCGAGGCCGGCGGCAGGTCACAATACCAGTCGTAGAACGACATGCAGACGCCGCCCATCAGCGACAGATAGCGCGAGCCTGCGGCATAGGAGACCATCGACATCGCCGGGATCGGCGAGAAGCCGAACACCCGGTCGGGGCCGTAGGTCTTGGCCGTATAGGCGTTGGCCGTGGCGACGATCTCGGTCACCTCGTCCCAGGTCGCCCGCACGAAGCCGCCATGGCCGCGCTTGGTGGTATAGGCGGCGCGCTTCTCCGGATTCTCGACGATGCTCTTCCAGGCCGCGACCGGCGTCAGGGTGGCGCGAGCCTCGCGCCAGAGCTTCAGCAGCCGGGCGCGGATCAGCGGGTATTTCACCCGGTTGCCGGAGTAGAGATACCAGCTATAGGACGCCCCGCGCGAACAGCCGCGCGGCTCGTGGTTCGGCAGGTCCGGCCGCGTCCGCGGATAGTCGGTCTGCTGCGTTTCCCAAGTGACGATCCCGCCCTTGACGTAGATCTTCCAGGAGCAGGAGCCGGTGCAGTTGGCGCCGTGGGTGGAGCGCACGATCTTGTCGTGCTGCCAGCGCTTGCGGTAGCCGTCCTCCCAGCGCCGGTCCTCGCTGGTCATGACGCCGTGGCCGTTCGAGAAAGGCTCGGAGACCTTGTTGAAGAAGGTCAGGCGGTCGAGAAAATGGCTCATATCGGACCCCTCATGGGAAATCGGAAGCGGAGGGCGAAGATCATTCGGCCGGTGCCGGGACAGGCCTTGCGGAAGCGGCCGGCAGGCCGTGCTCGACATCGAAGAGCAGGCCGCCGCGGCGCGTGTAGAACCACCAGGTGATCGCGATGCAGCTCAGATAGAAGCCGAGGAAGCCGTAGAGCGCCGCCTCCGCCCCGCCCGTCATCGTGATCGAGGTGCCGAAGCTCTTCGGGATGAAGAAGGCGCCGTAAGCCGCGATCGCCGAGGTGAAGCCGATGATGGCGGCCGCCTCCTTGTCGGACTGCTTGACGCGCTCGGGCGCGGTCATGCCCGGCTCGAGGCGCGCGACCTCGAGCCGCATGATCGCCGGGATCATCTGGAAGGTGGAGGCGTTGCCGATCCCGGTCGCGGCGAACAGGAACAGGAAGCTCGCGAAGAACACCGGGAAGGCGCTCGCACTGCCCTTCATGCCGATCGCGTAAAGCACGCCGACGACGCCGAGGCTCATCGCGATGAACACCCAGAAGGTGATCCGGCCGCCGCCGATCCGGTCACAGGCCTTGCCCGAAACCGCGCGTGAGACAGCTCCGACCAACGGGCCGAGGAAGGCGTATTGCAGGGCATTGATCTCGGGAAACAGAATCTTCGAGAGCAGCGGGAAGGCCGCCGAGAAGCCGATGAAGGAACCGAAGGTGCCGGTATAGAGCCAGCACATGATCCAGTTATGCGCCCGCCGGAAGATCACAGACTGGTCGGCGAAGGAGGCCTTCATCGTCGCGATGTCGTTCATCCCGAACCAGGCCGCGAAGGCCGAGGCGACGATGAAGGGCACGAAGACGAAGCCGGCATTCTGCAGCCAGAGCGTCGAGGTCACCCCCGCGACGGTCGCCGTCTGCGGCGCGCCGCCGAGCGCTCCGAAGACACCGGCGGTGATCGCAAGCGGAACCACGAACTGGACCACGCTGACGCCGAGATTGCCGAGGCCGGCATTGATGGCGAGCGCATTGCCCTTCTCCGCCTTGGGAAAGAAGAAGGAGATGTTGGCCATCGAGGAGGCGAAGTTGCCGCCGCCGAAGCCGCAGAGCAGCGCGAGGCCGAGGAAGATCCAGTAGGGCGTGTCGGGGCTTTGCACGGCGAAGCCCATGCCGAGCGCCGGGATCAGCAGCGACCAGGTCGCGAGCGTCGTCCAGAGCCGGCCGCCGAAGATCGCGGGCATGAAGCTGTAGAAGATCCGCAGCGTCGCGCCCGACAGCCCCGGCAGCGAGGCGAGCCAGAAGAGCTGCTCGTTGGTAAAGGCGAAGCCGACGCTCGGCAGCTTGGCCACGACGACCGACCAGACCATCCAGACAGCGAAGGAGAGCAGCAGGCAAGGCACGGAGATCCAGAGGTTGCGCCGGGCGACCGCCCTGCCCGTCTGGTCCCAGAAGGCCTTGTCCTCGGGCCGCCAGTCCTGGATCGCTCCCTTGGCGGCGAGCGCGCCCTTCTGCGCCGCGCCATGGACGGCCTGCATCTCGGGCAGTTCTGGCAGGTTCTGGACCGGCACGCCGGCCATGGCGGCGGCCTTCTCCATCTGCCGGACTGCCACATGCATCCAGACCAGCGAGACGGCCGCGATCAGGAAGAGCAGCCAGAAACAGCTCTGCCAGACGCCGGTGAGGTCGTTCAGCGCGCCGAAGGCGATCGGCAGCACGAAGCCGCCGAGACCGCCGACGAGGCCGACGACACCGCCCACGGCGCCGACGCGGTCAGGATAATAGACCGGGATGTGCTTGTAGACCGCGGCCTTTCCCAGGCTCATGAAGAAGCCGAGAACGAAGGAGACGGCGATGAAGCCGCCCAGGCTCATCCGCGTCGAGAACGCGATCGGGCCCCGGATGCCCTCGATCACATACTGCGTCGGCGGATAGGCGAGCACGAAGGTGCAGACGACCGCGACCAGGAAGGTCCAGTACATGATCGTGCGCGCGCCGTACTTGTCCGAGAGATGCCCGCCATAGGCCCTGAAGACCGAAGCCGGGATCGAGTACATCGCGCCGACCATGCCGGCCGCGGCGATGTCGAGGCCGTAGACGCCGATCAGATAGCGCGGCAGCCAGAGCGCCAGCGCCACGAACCCGCCGAAGACAAAGAAATAGTAGAGCGAGAAGCGCCAGACCTGGATATTCTTCAGCGGCTCCATCATCGCCGAAAGCGGCTCGGGCTTCTGGCCGGAGGCGCGGCGGCGGGCGAGGTCCGGATCGTCCTTGGTGAAGAGGAAGAAGATCACGGCGGTGATCGCGAGCACGGCCGCCCAGACGAGCGCCACCGTCTTCCAGCCATAGGCGATCATGATCACCGGGGCGGCGAATTTGGTCACCGCAGCGCCGACATTGCCCGCGCCGAAGATGCCGAGCGCCGTGCCCTGCTTCTCCTTGGGGTACCACTTCGCGACATAGGCGACGCCGACCGAGAACGATCCGCCGGCGATGCCGACGCCAAGCGCCGCGATCAAGAAGGTGGTGTAGTCGTAAGCGTAGGTGAGCAGCGCGGTCATGATGGCCGCGGAGATCATGGTGATCGTGTAGACGACCCGCCCGCCATACTGGTCGGACCAGATGCCGAGAAGCAGGCGGATCAGCGAGCCGGTCAGGATCGGCGTGCCGACGAGCAGGCCGAACTGCGTTTCCGAAAGACCGAGGTCCTTCTTGATCTGGATTCCGATGATCGCGAAGATCGTCCAGACCGCGAAGCAGACCGTGAATGCGATGGTGGACAGCCAGAGCGCCCGGCGTTGTTCAGATGGTGAGACCGCGGCGCCGACCATGTCCGTTCTCCTTCACGACGGCATCAAAGATTAGGCGGACGATCTCCCTGCCCCGGGGCAATTATCTTTGATACAAATCAAGAGTTCGGAGGGCGCGTGGACTTTCAAGAACGCCCGGATTCTTTGTCAAAGGCCGGACTTTCACTCGGCAAGTCGCGAACACCGGGCACGCAAAACGCGTCTTGATTCAAATCAAGTTACAGCTTGCATCGATGCCTATGCTTGTCCGCAGGGGGAACGAACATGCGCCGTGACGAAATCGAGGAAATGCGAGCCCTGCCGCTCTTTGACGGCGTGGGCCCGGCCCATGTCGAAGCCATGCTGCGGGCATCCTTCCTGCAGCGGTTTCCGGCGCACGTGGAGTTGGCGCGCGAGGGCGACCCGGCCGACTTCCTGCATGTCATCGTCGACGGCCAGATCGAGATGTATTCCGCCTATCGCGATCGCGAGACAACGATCTCCGTCATCGGTCCGGGGCACAGCTTCATCGCGGCGGCCGTCATTCTCGACCAGATCTATCTGAAATCGGCCCGAGCCCTGCTCCCGTCGCGCGTCCTGCTGATTCCGGCCGAAGCGGTGCGGCGCAGCTTCGGCGAGGACGCCGCCTTTGCCCGCGCGCTGGCGCTCGAACTGGCGGGCGCCTATCGCGGCGTCGTGCGCGAACTGAAGAACCAGAAGCTCCGCTCGAGTCTCGAACGGCTGGCGAACTGGCTGCTGACGCGCGACGCCGAGACCGGACGGTCCGGCCGCTTCACATTGCCGTTCGACAAGAAGGTCCTGGCGTCCCGGCTCGGCATGGCGCCGGAGGTGCTGTCGCGCTCCATCGCGGCCCTGATACCCTACAGCGTCAGCGTGTCCGGACCCGCCATCACCATAGGCGATCACGATGCGCTGGTTCGTCTGGCGCAGCCCTCGCCGACGATCGACGATTCGCTGGGCTGAGCCGAAACCGTTCGGCCGCCCTGCCCGGCCAGCCGAATGCGACCGGGTCTACGCCGCGAGCGCCTCCTGCGCGGCCAAAGACTGCCAGCCCTGCAGCGCGCGCCAGTTCGCCTCCAGCTTGTCGAATCGGGACAGTTTGAAGGAGGAGATGTCGGCGAAGGAACAGGCTCCGTCGATCACCAGATCACGGATCGCATGGCCGCTGGCCGGCGACAGCCCGAAGCCGACGCTCGACAGCGTTGCCACCACGACATTGTCCTGCGTAGCGAGGCGGTCGATCACCGGGCGTCCATCCGGTGTGTTCTCGATCACGCCGGCCCAGGAGCGGATGATGCGGGCATGGGCCGCCCTCGGCAGAAGCTCGGCCAGCCGGCGGCCGATATGGCCCATCAGCGGCGTCGTCGGCTTGGCTGGCGCGGCGTTGCCGGCGAGGTCGAGCCACTCATGCGGGCCGCCGCCATAGGCGAGATTGCCGCGCAGCGTCTGGCGGCCGTAGAGCCCGTTCCCGTCGACGCCGCCATAGCGCATCAGCGGCAGCGGCTCGGTCACGATCATCTCGCAACGCGCCGACGCCATCGGCACCTCCTGTCCGAGCATCGCCGAAAGCCGCCCGGTATGGGGACCGGCCGCGATGACGAGATGGTCGCAGCCGACGAGACCGCGCTCGGTCTCGACGCCGGTGACCTTGCCGCCGGCCGTCTGGAAGCCCGTGACGGCGCAATGCTGCATGACGCGCCCGCCATGGTCCTGCATCGCCCAGGCATAGGCCTGCAACGTGCGGTGCGGATTGGCATGGCCACCGAATCTATAGAAATAGCCACCGATCATGGTCTCGCCGGCCAGCGGCACCAGTTCCGTGATCTGCTTCGTGTCGAGGATCTCGGACTGGAATCCTTGGCGTTCGGCATTCCGCAGCGCCCGGCCATACAGCGCCATCTGCAATTCGCTGGAGGCCAGGCGGATGCGGCTCGGGGCGAATTCCGTCGGATAACCCAGCAGTTCGTCCATCTGCGGCCAGAGCCGCTGCTCCTCGAGGAAGAGCGGCGAATGATGGTGCGAGCAGCCGCCGCCATTGCGACCCGACGCCTCCCAGCCGATCATGCCCTTCTCGATGACGAGGACGTCGACGCCCTCTCGCGCCAGCCACCAGGCGGCGCTGAGTCCCGTGACGCCGCCGCCGACGATGACGACGCTGGCGCGCAGGCGATCGCTGCTCGTGAGACCGCTAGTGTCGGATCGATCCATGGCCGCCTGCCTCACTCGCTCGCGACGGGGCCGGTCGCGTCGTTGTCCGCGACCGTATAACGCTCCGGCACCTCCCAGAACGGGCGCCATTGCGCGTGCATGCCGAACCAGGTGTCCCAGTGCTCCGCCTGCTCCGGCGCCTCGGGAATCTGCCCGGCGATCGAAAGCGGCAGAGGTCTCACCGGCGCGCGATAGCCTGCGAGCGGGATCGACGAGAGCGGGATCGCCGCGCCCAGCGCCAGCAGCGCCGCGACCTGTTCGCGGCAGCGCCGACCCTGACAGGGTCCCATCCCGGCGCGCGTCAGGCGCTTGATCTGGTCGGGATTGGGCGGCCCGTCGCCGAGCAGCGCCGAAAGAGAGCGGTCGTTGCGGCGCTCGTTTTGCCAGTCGAGATAGCGCGGCGGACGGACTTCGAGAATCTCGCGCGCACTGACCTCCTCGCACTGGCAGACATGGAACTCGGCGCGGGCCTCGATGACGCTGGCGCGCACCCAGGCGAGGCGATAGGCGCCGATATCGTGCGCCACGAGGTCCGGCGGGCTTGACTCCGGCACGGCCGAGCCATCGTCGATCTCCAGCCCCCGGACGATCGCGGCGACCGCACGGCGGCCCTCCGCCTCGGCGACGCCCCGCTCCCTCGTCTTCGACGGCCAGAGGCCGGCACAATCGCCGACCGCGAAGACATCGCCGCGGCTGGTGCGCTGGTCGGCATCGACCAGCGGCGCGTAGCCGCCGCGCTGCGGCTGGAAGGCGACCTTGCAGCCGAGCGCATCGACGAGGTCGATGACAGGCGTCGCCCCGACCGCCAGCACGATGCCGTCGCAGGCGATCTCGCGCTCGACGCCGGTCGCGCGACCGCCGGCATCGACCGCGCTGACGAGAGCCGCCTCGACTCCGTCTCGTCCCGCGGCCTCACGCACGACATGGCCGGTGAGGAATTCCGTGCCGCCCTCGCGGAGTATGGCGACGAGGTCGTCGGGGCCGAGCGCATCCTGCGCCTGCTCGACGATGGCAGAGATCTCCGTGCCGGCTTCCCGCAGCGACAATGCCGCCAGCAGGGCTTCGGTCGAGGACCCCAGCACCACGATCCGGCGCGGCGCCAGCGCGCCATAGCGCGTCGCGAGCGAGACGGCAGCCGTCGCCCCCATCACGCCGGGCTTCTCCCAGCCGGGAAATCCGAGGCCCATGTCACGTCGGCCGGTGGCGACCACGACATGCTCGGCCTGGAGCATCCAGCAGCGCTCCTCGTCGGAGAGCCCGGCCACGAGACCCGGCAGCCAGCCGAGCGAGGGCCCGTTACCGTAGAGGCCCCAGCAGGCCGTCCCGAGTCGCAGGTCGACACCGGCCTCGAAGGCGGCCTCGATCTGCGGCTCGGAGGCGATGAAGGCCTCCATCATGGCATTGCGGTTGCGCGCCTCGCCCGACATGCCCTGCCCGAAATGCAGCGGCACCTCGTCGCCCATCGTCCTGAAGGCGACCGGGTTCTCGTCGACCAGCACGACCGAGAGCCCGCGCTCCGCCGCCTCGATCGCAGCCGCGAGCCCGGCCGGGCCGGCGCCGACGACGAGCAACTGCGTGCGCTCCTCGACCTGCAGCGCCGCGCCGGCGACGGATTTCGGATCGGGCGGGGCGGTCGGGGTCATGGCGCGTTTCGGCTCCGGGCTGAGAGCGGCATTGTTCCTCGCCGGACATGGACCCGGCGGTCGATCTGCGACGGCGACTTGACCCGGACCGACATGGCGCCACTCAGAGCACCTTGTCGAGAAACGCGATGGTGCGCTCCTCGCGCGGCGCACCGAACAGCTCGGCCGGCGCGCCGTGCTCGACGATCAGCCCGCCATCGGTGAAGTAGACATGGTCGGCGACTTCGCGGGCAAAACCCATTTCGTGGGTGACGAGGATGCAGGTCATGCCTTCGGCGGCGAGGTCCTGGATCGTCACCAGTACCTCCTTCTTGGTCTCCGGGTCGAGCGCGGCGGTGACCTCGTCGAACAGCATCACCTTGGGGTTCATCGCCAGCGAGCGCGCGATCGCGACACGCTGCTGCTGCCCCCCGGACAGTTCGCCCGGATAGCTCGCGAGCTTGTCCGAGAGGCCGACCTTGGCGAGCAGCCGGCGCGCCCTTTCCTCGACCGCGACCTTGTCCTGCTTCAGCACATGGATTGGCGCCATCATCACGTTCTGCAACGCGGTCTTGTGCGGAAACAGATTGTATTGCTGGAACACGATGCCAACATCGCGGCGCAGGGAGAGCTTGTCGAGAACGGGATCGTTGACCTCGCGGCCTGCCACCGTGATCGAGCCCTTGCTGATCGGCACCAGCCCGTTGATGCAGCGCAGCAGCGTCGATTTGCCCGAGCCCGACGGGCCGATGATGCAGACCGTCTCGCCGCGTCGCACGGTCAGGCCGACATCCTTCAGAACGGCGAAGGCGCCGAAGGATTTCTCCACGCCCTGGACCACGACGACGGGTTCGCCCAGTTGATGCCGGCTCGCCATGCTAGAGCACGATGCCGAAAGGTGAGAGCCGGTTTTCGGACCACATCTTGCTCATTCCCTTGTCTCAAGCCTTCACGTTGAAGCGGCGCTCAAGCGCCAGCGTTGCCCGTGCGATCGGGTAGCAATAGGCGAAGAACATCAGGAGCAGCAGCAGGTACATCGGGATCATCAGCTCGGGCCGGCTTTCGGCGACGAGCGCCGCGCGGGTGATGGTCAGCCCGTCCTGGATACCGACGACCGAGATCAGCGTCGTCGCCATGGTCAGGATCGCATAGAGGTTCATCCAGGGCGGGATCATGCGCTTGAAGGCCTGCGGCAGGATGATCATCCACATCGTCTGGCGCCGCGTGAAGGCGAGCGCCTCGGCCGATTCCCACTGGCCGGCGGGAATCGAGCGGATGCCGCCGCGCACGATCTCGGAGACATTGGCCGCGACCGGCAAAGCCAGCCCGATGATCGCCTTGACCCAGGCCGGAAAGGCGATGGTCAGGCCGAAGATCCGGAACTCGAAGGGCAACAGGAACATCGCGTAGAACAGCAGCACCAGCCAGGGCGCGTTGCGGAAGAACTGGGTCAGCCCCCAGGCGCTCTTGCGGAGGGCTGAGGCCAGCGAGACCTGCGCGATGCCGACGAGCAAACCGACGATGGTGCCCAGCGCCATCGAGAGGAAACTGATCAGGATGTTGAAAAGAAAACCCTGGAAGATCAGCGGCGCCCAACGCAGCAGTACGGTGACCGCGCTCTCGCCGGCCGGCCGCGCCGTGACCTGCGCCAGCGCGAGCGAGGCCCCGAACAGGATGGCGAAGGCGGCCAGCGTTCCCCCGCCCAGCAGTACGGGCGCCGCCATGCCGGACGGCGCAATCGGCGCCGGCGCGCGGTACGGCAGCAGCACGGCCAGGTCTGTCGAACCCGTCCTCATGTCGAATACCCAGGAATGCGCATCGCTTTCTCCCAGCGCCCCATCACGAAGACGAGCACGGCGACGAGCAGCACATAGGTCACCAGCAGGACGTTCATCATCTCGCGGACGTTGAAGCTCTCCGACCAGATCTGCGAGGCGGCATAGAGCAGTTCCGGCACGCCGATGGCGTAGGCGAGCGTCGTCGTCTTCACGAGGTTGACCAGGTTGTTGTTCAGCGCCGGCAGGCAGATGCGGAAGGCCAGCGGCAAGACGACGTGGATATAGAGCTGCAGCCGGGTGTAGCCGAGCGACTCCGCCGCCTCGACGGTGGTCGAGGGCACGGCCTCGATGCCGGCCCGGAAGATCTCGACATTGAACGCGCCCGCGAACAGCGAGAACGCGATGATCGCCCAGCCCGTGCCCGAGACCAGCGGCGACTGTCCGCCGAAGCCGTCCGACACCCGCGGCAGCAGCCCGCCGACGGCAAAATAGAAGAACGAAAGCTGCACCAGCGGCGGCGTGTTGCGGAAGAACTGCACATAGCCGCGCACAACGAGGCGGCCGAAGCGCGAACCGCTGCCCGCGACCCAGACGCCGGCCAGCCCGAGCGCGAGCGAAGCCAGGATCGAGACGACGCAGATATAGCTCGTCGTCCAGAGCCCGGTCAAAAACCGCGAGCGGTCGAATGCGTCGTAGAAGACCGAGAAATTCAGCCCCTGCGTTTCGTTCAGGCGCTCGAAGAAGGCGGCGATCATCGTGAGCAATCCTGAAGATGAGCCGTCATGGTCGGGATTGACCCGACCATTTCGTAAACCAGCGCCTTCTCGTCATGAGATTCTCGGATCTCCGCTGCGCTACGTCCGAGAATGACGGAGAGGACTACGACGCCGCCTTCAGCTTCTTGTTGGTCTCGATCAGGTACGGGCTCTGCTTGATGCCCCATTTGGTCTCGAGCTCGAGCAGCTTGCCGCTCTTGTGCCAGTCGACCGACATCTCCTTGACGAGCTTGCCGAAGGGGCCGTCCATATCCTCAAGCCGGATGCCGATGGCCCAGAGCTGGGGATCCTCGGAAACCAGCGGCATCTCGTAGCCCGCCCACTTGGCGTCGCCGCCCGAGAGCGTCGAGACGATCAGCGTGTCGTCGAACAGGAAGGCGACGCAGTTGTTGCCCTGCAGCGCATTCAGCGCGTCAGGAACGGACGGGAACACCACGAGGTCGGGCGCATACATCTGGGTGACGCGGCGGTTGTAGTAAGCGCCCTGCACGGCGCAGACCTTGCGGCCCTTGAGGTCGGCCCATGTCTTCAGGCCGGCGCTCTTGGGCGCCATCACATTGGTCGCGCCCGCATAGTAGTTCGGCTCGACCATGCCGACGATCTTGCGGCGCTCGGCGGTGTCGCCCATTGTCGCAATGACCATATCGATGCGGCCCTGCTTCAGGAACTCCATGCGGTTGGCGGCGATCACAGGCAGCATTTCCAGCTTGACGCCGATCTTGTCGGCGATGGCCTGGGCGAGATCGATCTCGAGCCCGACGATCTTGCCGGATGGCTCGAGGAAGCCCCAGGGCTTGTAGTCGTTCTTGACGCCGACGGAGAGGACCCCCTTCTCCTTGATCTTGGCCAGGGAATCCTGGGCCAGGGCCGGAAGGGCGGCGAGCGTCGCGGCGCAGGCAAGCGCAATGCCGGACGCGAGAATGGCAAGACGTTTCATGACGATTGATCCCCTTGTTGTCTTGCCCGCTAGAGTTCCAACGCATGCGCCCGGCGATATGTTGAAATACGACAGGTTCTGGCCCGCCAGCGACAAAGTGGCCTGCCGGCCACGCTTCGGGCATCGGCCGGCGGCCATCCAGGCGCGGCGGCCTGCCACACGCAGCGCCAAGGTCCCCAAATGGATCGGGCCGGTTCCGCTGTGATGCGGAACCGGCCCAAATCGATCGACAGCAGAACTGTGTTTGGCCAGAGGCCATAACGGAGAACCGATGCCCCCGCCCTGTCAGCGCGAAACCTTCGTCACTCCCACTCGATCGTGCCGGGCGGCTTGCTGGTCACGTCGTAGACGACGCGGTTGATGCCCTTGACCTCGTTGATGATGCGGGTCGCGGTGCGGCCGAGGAACGCCATGTCGTAGGGGTAGAAATCCGCCGTCATCCCGTCGACCGAGGTCACGGCGCGCAGCGCGCAGACATGGTCATAGGTCCGATAGTCGCCCATCACGCCGACGGTGCGCACCGGCAGCAGCACGGCGAAGGCCTGCCAGATCACATCGTAGAGACCGGCCTTGCGGATTTCGTCGAGGTAGATCGCATCCGCCTTGCGCAAGATGTCGAGCTTCTCCCGGGTGATCTCGCCGGGGCAGCGGATGGCGAGGCCCGGCCCCGGGAAGGGATGGCGCCCGACGAAGGCCTCCGGCAGACCGAGTTCGCGGCCGAGCACGCGGACCTCATCCTTGAAAAGCTCGCGCAGCGGCTCGACGAGCTTCATCTTCATGCGCTCGGGCAGCCCGCCGACATTGTGGTGCGACTTGATCGTGACCGACGGCCCGCCGCTGAACGAGACGCTCTCGATCACGTCGGGATACAGCGTGCCCTGAGCCAGGAAGTCCGCGCCGCCGATCTTGGCCGCCTCGGCATCGAAGACGTCGATGAAGAGCCGACCGATAGTCTTGCGCTTGGCCTCGGGGTCCGAGCCGCATTTCGCCAGCTCCGACAGGAAAAGCTCTTCAGCTTCGACATGGACGAGCGGGATGTTGTAGTGGTCGCGGAACAGGCGGACGACCTCCTCCGCCTCGTTCATCCGCATCAGCCCGTGATCGACGAAGACGCAGGTGAGCTGGTCGCCGATCGCCTCATGGATCAGCACGGCGGCAACGGCGGAATCGACGCCGCCCGACAGGCCGCAAATGACCCGGCCAGTGCCGACCTGCTCGCGGATCTTCTTCTGCATTTCGGCGCGATAGGCCGACATGCTCCAGTCCGGCTTGCAGCCACAGATGGTCACGACGAAATTGCGCAGGAGCTTGCCGCCATCGGGCGTATGCACGACCTCGGGGTGGAACATGGTGGAGTAGAAGCGCCGCGCCTCGTCGCTCGCCACCGCATAGGGCGCGTTCTCCGAGGTCGCCTTGACCGTGAAGCCGGCGGGCAACTGCGTGACGCGGTCGCCATGGCTCATCCAGACCGGATAGCGGCCGCCCTCCTCCCAGACGCCGTCGAACAAGGCGGATGGCGTGACGATCTCGACATCGGCGCGGCCGAA
Organism: Bosea sp. 124; assembly: GCF_003046175.1. NCBI lineage: Bacteria > Pseudomonadati > Pseudomonadota > Alphaproteobacteria > Hyphomicrobiales > Alloboseaceae > Allobosea > Allobosea sp. 124. The sequence continues at coordinate 4,639,087 of NZ_PZZM01000001.1, read as the reverse complement.
CTCGGCCGCATGCCCGCTCTCGACCTTGCCGCCAAGCTGCTCGGCCATCGTCTGCTGGCCATAGCAGATGCCCAGCACCGGCAACCCTGTCGAGAACACCTCCTGCGGCGCGCGCGGCGAGCCTGCGTCGGGCACCGAGGCCGGGCCGCCCGAGAAGATCACGCCCTTCGGCTTCAGCCGCTGGAACGCCTCGGAGGCCGACTGGAACGGCGCGATCTCGCAATAGACGCCGATCTCGCGGATGCGCCGCGCAATCAGCTGCGTCACCTGCGAACCGAAGTCGATGATGAGGATGGAGTCGTGGTGAGTTTCGCTCGTCATCGCGCTCGGTTAAGCCATCGCGCGATGGCGTGCAACGGCCTGTTTGCCGTGTCAGGCTCCGCGCTGGACGCAGGCCAGGTAGAAGCCGTCAGTTCCGCTGCGTCGCGGCGAGAGCTGCAGGCCATGGCTGGTCGCAAAGCGCGCCAGCGGGCCGAAGTCCCCCTCCTCCGACGCCAGCACCTGCGCCAGCGGGACAGGGGAGAAGCCGGCATGTCGCGCCAGGAAAGCGGAGACGGCCCCGTCATTCTCCTCGGGCAGGACCGAGCAGGTGACATAGGCGATCCGGCCGCCGGGCCTGACCAGCCGGCCGGCGCGGGCCAGAACCTCGGCCTGGTCCTTGATGCGCTCGGCCAGCGCACCCGGCCGCACCCGCCATTTCGCATCCGGGTTGCGCCGCCAGGTGCCCGAGCCGGTGCAGGGCGCGTCAACCACCACGAGATCGGCCTGCCCCTCGACATCGGCCAGCGGTTCATGGCCGCGCGAACGCGGAATCCGGATCTCGACAATGCTGGCGCCCGAGCGCGCCAGCCGCTCATGCAGCGGTGCGAGACGGCGGCTGTCGAGATCGGTCGCGAAGAGCCGCCCCTGATTGGCCATCAGCGCCGCCAGCGCCAGCGTCTTGCCACCGGCGCCGGCACAAAGGTCGATCACCGTCTGACCCGGCCGTGCGCCAGCCAGCAATGTCACAAGCTGCGAGCCTTCGTCCTGGATCTCGAAGCCTCCGGCGAAGAAGGCCGGTTCGGCCTGCAGCGAAGGGCCACGCCCGTCATGGCCGGGCTGGAAGCGCAGCGCGTCCGGCGATAGCGCTCCCGTCTCCGGTGCGGCATGGGCGAGCTCCGCCGTCAGCGCCGCGCGGGTCGTCTTCAGCCGGTTGGCGCGGATGTCGATCGGCGCGCGCCCGGCGAGGGCCTGGCCCTCCCCGACGGCGTCAGACCCGAAACCGGTGGCGAAGGCCGGCCAGAGCCATTCCGGCACGTCGGCGCGGATCCAGTCCGCCGCGCCGTCGAACGCCAGCGTCGAGAGGCTCGCCCGCTCGTCGGCCGAAAGCGGCAGCGGCGCGTGGTTCTCGCCCGAGCAAAGCGCCGCGATCTCCTCGACGCTGTGGCCGCGCAGGCGCGCGAGCATGCCGAGCACCAGGGCGCGCGGCGTCTCGGCGCCCATGGCGAACGCGCTCGACGACTTCCGGCGCAGCGCGTCATAGACCAGCGAGGCGATGGCGGCACGATCCTTCGAACCCGCGAAGCGGCGCGACAGGCCCCAGTCCTTGAGCGCGTCCGAAGCCGGGCGGCGGCGCTGGATGATTTCGTCCAGCACCTCGATGGCGGCGCTGATGCGGGCGGCGGGCGTCATGGTGCTGAACTTGTCATGGCGGCGAATTCCGGTGCCGGACGCGTCTTCGACGCGCCGGCGATTGTGCGGGCCAATATCGAGATTGGACGATTTCAAACATGACGCGCAGTCATGGCGCGCCCGACGACATACTCTTGACGCGGTCCTTCCACAGGCTGAAACACGAGGCAACTGCCTCTTGCAACAAAAGGTTCCGATCCATGCAGCGCGCCAGCCATCTCGCTCTCGCTTCTCTTCTCGCTCTCGCGCTCGCCGCCTGCGCCACGACGCCGCCACCGGACCTGACCCCGCCGCCCGCCAAGCGCCTCGACGCCAAGACCACGCTCGAGAACGGCCCGCGCCGCTGAGCGACGATGCATGAAGGCGGCTTCAACCGCCTGTCACATCGCCCGACCAGGGTCGCGCCGGAAACGACGCGACCAAGGATCAGTGCCATGATGACGAAGACCCTCCTCACCGCCAGCATTGCAGCCTGCCTCGGCCTTGCAGCGCTCGCGCCCCAGGCCGGCCTGGCCCAGACCGCCACGCCCACGCTTTTCGGCCAGAAGCCGCTGATCGTCGGCCATCGCGGCGCCAGCGGCTACCGCCCCGAGCACACGCTCGAATCCTACAAGCTCGCGATCGAACAGGGTGCCGACTTCATCGAGCCCGATCTCGTGGCGACGAAGGACGGCGTGCTGGTCGCGCGCCACGAGCCCGTGATGAGCGGCACGACCGACGTCGCAAACCGCCCCGAATTCGCCAGCCGCAAGACCACCCGCAAGCTCGACGGCATCGAGACGACCGACTGGTTCGCCGGTGATTTCACCCTGGCCGAGATCAAGACGCTGCGCGCCAGGCAGGCCTTCGCCGATCGCGACCCGTCGCATGACGGCAAATACGAGATCCCGACCTTCCAGGAGATCATCGACCTCGCCAAGTCGGAGAGCGCCCGCCTCGGCCGGACCATCGGCATCTATCCCGAGACCAAGCACCCGATCTTCCATGCCGCGATCGGCCTGCCACTCGAAGACCGCCTGCTCGATGCGCTCAAGGCCGCCGGCTGGACCGACAAGTCCTCGCCCGTCATCATCCAGAGCTTCGAGACGGCCAATCTCAAATATCTGCGTGGCAAGACGCAGGTGCGGCTCAGCCAGCTCGTCGATGGCGATGGCGTCGACAAGGATGGCCGCGTCAGCCTCGCGGCGCCCTTCGACAAGCCTTATGATTTGGTCGTGCTCGGCGACAAGCGCAGCTTCCAGGATCTGCTCTCAGCCGAAGGGCTGAAAGAGATCGCGACCTATGCCGACATCGTCGCCCCCTGGAAGCCCTATCTGATGGCGGGCAAGCAGGTCATCGGCGACGACGGCAAGCCGCAGGACATCAACAAGGACGGCGTCATCGACGAGCGCGACCGCGTCCTGTTGCCGCCGACGGATGTGGTGAAGAACGCCCATGCGGCTGGCCTCCTCGTCCATAGCTGGACCTTCCGTAGCGAGCCGAAGCGGCTGGCCTCCAATTTCAACGGCGACCCCGCGGCCGAATACAAGGCCTTCCTGGCGCTCGGCATCGACGGTCTCTTCTCCGATTTCCCGGACGTGGCCGTGAAGGCGCGCGACGGCAAGTAGCAGCGCCACCAGCAGCAACGAAAAGGCCCGCCTTGCGTTCGCAAGGCGGGCCTTTTCCAGAATGAGACTGGACCGTCAGTCGCAGACGCGCTCGGTGCGGCGGACCTCGCCGCGCGGCGTCTCGCGAACCGTCGTGATGGTGCGGCAATCGCCACGGTCGCGAACCCGATAGTAGCGCTCGCGGTCACGCGCACGCTCCTCGCGGCGGATTTCACGATCGACAGCGCGTTCGCGCGGTGAGCGCGGATCGACCTCGACCCCGCCGGGACCGACGCTGATCGACTGGGCATAGGCACCACCCGTCGTGATGAGGGCGGCCAGCAAAGCGGGAATGAAGGGTTTCATGGTTGTTCCTCCGATTTGCAGAGGGCAACCGCCGCGAAACGACTTTGTTCCGCCCCGAACCCGGCCAGCCCTCGCCGCGAGCAGGGATCGGGGCCAGAACAGCCTGTGTTATCAAACAGATGAAGCGCCGGATCGCGCCGACGCTTCATCTGCTGTTTCACATCGTCGGACCCGGTCCGAAGTCGCAGCTCACTCTGAAAGGCACAGCACTCCGATTGGAAAGCGAACCTCTCGAACGCGCCTCAATGCAGGATCTGGCTGAGGAAGAGCTTGGTGCGCTCGTGCTGCGGGTTCTTGAAGAACTCGTTGGGCTCGTTCGACTCGACGATCTGGCCGGCATCCATGAAGATGACGCGGTCGGCGACCTGGCGGGCAAAGCCCATCTCGTGGGTGACGCAGAGCATGGTCATGCCTTCTTCGGCGAGCGAGACCATGGTGTCGAGCACCTCCTTGACCATCTCGGGGTCGAGCGCCGAGGTCGGCTCGTCGAACAGCATGATCTTCGGGCTCATGCACAGCGAGCGCGCGATCGCGACGCGCTGCTGCTGGCCGCCCGAGAGCTGGCCGGGGTACTTCGCCGCCTGCTCCGGAATCTTGACGCGCTTGAGATAGTGCATCGCGATCTCCTCGGCGTCCTTCTTGGGCATCTTGCGTACCCAGATCGGAGCCAGCGTCAGGTTCTCCAGGATCGTCAGATGCGGGAACAGATTGAAGTGCTGGAAGACCATGCCGACATCGCGGCGGATCTCGTCGATCTTCTTGAGATCGTTGGTCAGTTCCGTCCCGTCGACGATGATCGAGCCCTTCTGGTGCTCCTCCAGCCGGTTGATGCATCGGATCATCGTCGATTTGCCCGAGCCGGACGGCCCGCAGATCACCAGCTTCTCGCCGCGCGAAACCTTCAGATTGATGTCGCGCAGCACGTGGAACTCGCCGTACCACTTGTTGACGCCGACCATCTCGACGGCGGTGGCCGTGTTCAGCGCCGTTGCCTTCAGGGCTGCAGGACGCGTATCGGTCGTCTTCAGATCTGCCATTGCCATGATCGTGGTCCTTTTAGCGTCTCTGGCCGGCGGCGAGGCGCTTCTCGACCGCGATCGAGTAGCGCGACATCCCCCAGCAGCACAGGAAATAGAACATCGCGGCGAAGGCATAGCCCGTCGCGCGGGTGGTCGGCGTCGCCCAGGTCGGATCGACCAAGGTCGCCTCGATCGTCCTCAGGAAGTCGAAGATGCCGACGATGGTGACCAGCGTCGTATCCTTGAACAGCCCGATGAAGGTGTTGACGATGCCCGGGATCACGATGCGCAGCGCCTGCGGCAGGATGATCAGTCGCATCATCTGCCAGTAGCCGAGGCCCAGCGACATCGCGCCCTCGTACTGGCCCTTCGGGATCGCCTGCAGGCCGCCGCGGATGACCTCGGCCATATAGGCCGCCGCGAACAGCGCCACGCCGATCAGCGGCCGCAGCAGGCGGTCCGGCGAATACTCCTGCGGCACGAACAGCGGCAGCATGGTGTTGGCCATGAACAGCACGGTGATCAGCGGCACGCCACGCACGAACTCGATGAAGATCACCGAGAGCAACTGGATGATCGGCAGCTTCGAGCGGCGCCCCAGCGCCAGGATCACGCCGAGCGGCAGCGAGAACACGATGCCGACCGCCGCGATCAGGAAGGTCACCATCATGCCGCCCCACAGGCCGGTGTCGACCCGCGGCAGCCCGACGGAGTTCGCCAGCACCGCGACGAAGCCGAAGATCACCATCGCCATCAGGATCAGGCGCTTGGGCCGGTAGAAGCGCTGCCAGGGCAGCGCCGCTTCCTCGACCGCCAGCAGCGCCGGCGGAACCCAGAAGCGCGCGAGCCTGGGCACGAAGGAGAGCACGAGATAGAGCATCGCCAGCGCGAAGGTGAGCAGGATCAGGAAGCGCAGGAAGCTCTCCGCGCCGTCGCCTCCGAGCAGCAGCAGATAGGCGCTGATCGGCAGCATCACGAAGAAGAAGAACCCGCCGACCTTTTTCAGCGGAGCCCGGTCCCACAGCATCCAGACCACGCCGAGCGCGAACATCGCAAAGACGATGTTGACCCGCCAGCGCTGCTGCACCGGATAGGAGCCGTAGATGAAGTACTGCAGGCGGTCGGCGACATAGGCCCAGCATGCGCCCACCGGCCGGCCGGCCTTTTCGGCCAGGCAGGCGTCGCGGTTGGCCCCGCTCCAGACAGCGTCGATGAAATAGAAGCGCACCAGATCAGGCACGCTGGTCACCACGATATAGAGGCAGACCAGCGTCATCAGCGAATTGACGGGGCCGGAGAACAGGTTGTTCCGGATCCAGGCGACCGGACCGGCCACCGTGAGCGGCGCGGCCTCCTGCTCCAGCGTCTCCTTGCGGACGAAGGCGTAGGGTGCGTTTTCGAGCGTTGCGTCGGTCATCTCTGCGCCCTCACCGTTCCACCAGCGCCATGCGCTTGTTGTAGATATTCATGAACAGCGACGTCACGAGCGAGATGGTCAGATAGACCGCCATGGTGATGGCGACGACCTCGAGCGCCTGGCCGGTCTGGTTCAGCACCGTGCCGGTGAAGACCTGCACGAGATCGGGATAGCCGATCGCAACCGCCAGCGAGGAGTTCTTGGTCAGGTTGAGGTAGTTCGAGGTCAGCGGCGGGATGATCACGCGCATCGCCTGCGGGATCACCACCAGCTTCAGCGTCGGGCCGGCCCGCAGGCCGAGCGCATTGGCGGCCTCCGTCTGCCCCTTCGAGACGGCGAGGATGCCGGCGCGCACGACCTCCGCGATGAAACCGGCGGTATAGGTCGTCAGGCCGATCAGCAGCGCGACGAATTCCGGGAAGATCTGCAGGCCGCCGGTGAGGTTAAAGCGGCCCTGCTGCGGCAGTTCGAAGGAGAGCGGCTGCCCGGCGATGAAATAGACCAGCAGGGGCACGCCGAGGATCAGCCCCAGCGAGATCAGGCCGTTGGGATACTGCCTGCCGGTCCGCTCCTGCTGCTTCTTCGACCAGGTGTAGAAGGCGATCGCGGCGACGACGGCGATGAAGAAGGCGATCACGACAGCCTGGAAAGCCGGCGCGAATTGCGGGTTCGGCAGGATCAGGCCGCGATTGTTCAGGAAGATGCTGCCCGGCAGCGCGATCGAGTTGCGCGCATCCGGCAGCGGCTTCAGCACCGCGTTGTACCAGAAGAACAGCTGCAGCAGCAGCGGCAGGTTGCGGATGACCTCGACATAGATCATCGCGAGCTTCGACAGTACCCAGTTGCTGGACAGCCTGGCGACGCCGACAAAAAAGCCGAGAAAGGTCGAGAGCACGATGCCGATGGCGGCGACCAGCAGCGTGTTGAGCAGACCAACCCAGAAGGCCTGACCATAGGTCGAGCCCGACGCGCTGAACGGGATCAGTTTCTGGTTGACGTCGAAGCCGGCAGCGTTGTGCCAGAAGCCGAGGCCCGAGGCGATCTTCTGCGCCCGCAGGTTCTCGATCGCATTGGACGCGGCGGACCAGATCAGGAAGCCGACGACCGCGATCAGGACGATCTGATAGACATAGCCTCTGATCTTCGGATCATAAAACAGCGAGGCCCTGCCCGGTTGAGCCGTTTCGGTCGGGATGGTCGACACCTGTTACGCCCTCTTCGTCGCATGTTGCGGCCGGCGATCCGGCGACGGCGGGAAATCCGTCGCCGGTCGCGCTGCTGTCCGTGCCCTTGGGGGGATGGCGCGACACCAGGGGGCGCCGCGCCGCCCGGTCAGCGGATCGGCGGGGCGTATTGCAGCCCGCCCTTGGTCCAGAGCGCATTCTGGCCGCGAGCGATCTTCAGAAGCGAGCCGGTGCCGACGTTCTTCTCGAAGGACTCGCCGTAATTGCCGACATGCTTGACGATGCGGTAGGCCCAGTCATTGGTCAGGCCGATCGCCTCGCCGAACTTGCCCTCGGTGCCGACCACGCGCTTGATCTCCGGGTTCTCGGATTTCAGCATCTCGTCGACATTGGCCTTGGTGATGCCGAGTTCCTCGGCGTTCAGCATGGCGAAATGGGTCCATTTCACCACGTCGAGCCAATTGTCGTCGCCATGGCGCACGACCGGCCCGAGCGGCTCCTTCGAGATGATCTCCGGCAGCACGATATGGTCGGCCGGCACCGAAAGCTTCAGGCGCTCGGCATAGAGGCCCGAGGCGTCCGTGGTGAAGGCGTCGCAGCGGCCCGATTCATAGGCCTTGATCGTCTCGTCGGCTGAGGCGAAGGCGACGACCTCGTACTTCATCTTGTTGGCGCGGAAGAAGTCGGCGAGGTTCAGTTCGGTCGTCGTGCCCTGCTGGGTGCAGACCGAGGCGCCAGCCAGCTTCAGCGCCGAATCGACGCCGAGCTTCTTGCGGACCAGGAAGCCCTGGCCGTCATAGTAGTTGATGCCCGCGAAATTCAGCCCGAGCGAGGTGTCGCGCGACATCGTCCAGGTGGTGTTGCGGGAGAGCAGGTCGACCTCGCCCGACTGGAGCGCCGTGAAGCGGTCCTTCGACGAGAGCGGGATGTACTTGACCTTGTTCGGATCGTTGAAGATCGCGGCCGAGATGGCCCGGCAGAGATCGACGTCGAGCCCGCTCCAGACGCCCTGGGCGTCGGGGATGCCGAAGCCGGCAAGACCGGGGCCGACACCGCAGGTCAGGACGCCCTTGGTCTTGATCTGGCCCAGCAGTCCGGTTTGAGCCTGCGCCCCGCCGACGCATACCGTGGTTGCGGCGGCGACGAGCGCCGCGGCGAAAATCTTCTTCATGCCTGTTTCCCCTGTTGGCGGAACGGGTTCCTGCCCGTTCTCGGCTACCTTGCAAGTCCCGGACCAAGCACCCTGCCTGGCACCCCCTCCTTTTGGCTCAATCCAGGCTCTGGATCCGGTGAAAAAATGACGGGCGCCGAGGTGGTCGGCGCCCGTCGAAAAGCCTCAGCGAACCGGCGGAGCGTATTGCAGGCCGCCCTTGGTCCAGAGACCGTTCTGGCCGCGGGCGATCTTCAGCAGCGAGCCGGTGCCAACGTTCCGCTCGAAGGACTCGCCGTAATTGCCGATGTGCTTGACGATCCGGTAGACCCAGTCGGTGGTCAGCCCGATGGTCTCGCCGAACTTGCCCTCGGTGCCGAGCAGACGCTTGATTTCCGGATTCGGCGACTTCAGCATCTCGTCGACATTGGCCTTGGTCACGCCGAGTTCCTCGGCGTTCAGCATGGCAAAGTGGACCCACTTCACCAGGTTGAACCACTGCGGATCGTTGTTGCGGACCGACGGGCCGAGCGGCTCCTTGGAGATGATCTCGGGCAGCACCATGTGCTCGTCCGGCGCCGTCAGCTTGAGGCGCTCGGCATAGAGGCCCGAGGCATCCGTCGTGAAGGCGTCGCAGCGACCGGCGTCATAGGCCTTCACCGTCTCGTCGGACGAGGCGAAGGCGACGACCTCGTATTTCAGGTTGTTGGCGCGGAAGAAGTCGGCGAGGTTGAGTTCGGTCGTCGTGCCCTGCTGGGTGCAGACCGAGGCGCCGGAAAGCTGCAGCGCCGAGGTGACGCCGAGCTTCTTGCGGACCATGAAACCCTGGCCGTCATAGTAGTTCACGCCGGTGAAGAGCAGACCGAGCGAGGCATCGCGCGTCATCGTCCAGGTCGAGTTGCGCACCAGCAGGTCGACTTCGCCGGACTGCAGCGCGGTGAACCGATCCTTGGCCGAAAGCGGGATGAACTTGACCTTGGCCGGATCGTTGAAGATCGCGGCGGCGACGGCGCGGCAGAACTCGACGTCGAGGCCACCCCAGTTGCCCTGGGCGTCCGGCACGCCGAAGCCGGCAAGGCCGGTGTTCGAGCCGCAGTTGACGATGTTGCGCTGCTTGACCTGGGCCAGCGTCGCAGGCGCCTGGGCCGACACGACCGAAGCCGAGAACGCGAGCCCGAGCCCTGCGATGGCGGCTGTCATGAACTTTTTCATTGAACTCTCTCCCATTGAGGTCTCCCGCCGGATTCGACCGGCAGGCCTTCATCCGTTTCGTCGCCGGCGGGCCTCAGGCCCGCTCGATTGCACAGAAAATAAGCGACGTCCCTTCCGTCGATTGCCAGAGCCCCGCATGAGCGTCAAGCAACGGTCCCCACCGGGACCGTCCCTTGTCCGCTGCATACATCACATGCGAGTTTGTGGGGGTGGTCAAGCCTGACCGCATTCCCCCGCAGACGACCAAGCGCCAGCCGGATCCATGAAAAAGCTGCCTCCCTCCGAATTCGCTCGTCTCGGCGAGAGAACCCGTCTCGTCATGGCCGGCCGCGATCCGTCCGACAGCTATGGCTTCGTCAACCCGCCAATCGTGCGCGGCTCGACCGTGGTCTATCCCTCGACCGAGGATTTTCTCGCCCGCAAGGCACGCTACTCCTACGGCACGCAGGGCAATCCCACGATCGACGCGCTCATTGCCGCCTGCAACACGATCGAGGGCGGCGCCGGCACGGTGGTCACGCCGTCGGGCCTGCTCGCCTGCACGCTGCCCTTCCTCGCCTTCCTCTCGGCAGGCGATCACGTCCTGGTGACCGACAGCGTCTATCGGCCGACGCGCAATTTCTGCGAGTCAATGCTGAAGCGCATGGGCATCGAGACGACCTATTACGACCCGACGATCGGGGCCGGCATCGCCGGCCTGTTCAAGGCCAACACCAGGGCGGTCTGGACCGAGGCGCCGGGCTCCCAGACCTTCGAGATGCAGGACATCCCGGCCATCGTCGCTGCCGCCCATGCCCGCGACATCCTGGTGATGATGGACAACACCTGGGCGACGCCGCTGTTCTTCGACAGCCACAAGGCGGGCGTCGATGTCAGCGTGCAGGCCGGCACCAAATACTATGCCGGCCATTCCGACGTGCTGATCGGCACGATCTCGGCCCGGACGCCGGAGCTCTACAAGCAGCTCCGCCAGAGCTGGGAGCAGCTCGGTGTCATCATCGCGCCGGAGGACGCCTTCCTGACGCTGCGCGGCATGCGCACCATGGCGATCCGCCTGAAGGAGCAGATGCCGGCCGGCATCGCCATGGCGCAGTGGCTCGCCGCGCGTCCCGAAGTCGCCCGCGTCATGCACCCGGCCCTGCCCGAGGACCCCGGACACGCACTCTGGAAGCGCGACTTCACCGGCGCCTCCTCGCTCTTCGGCTTTGAACTGGCGCCCGTCTCAATGACGGCCGTGGCGGCGATGCTGGACGGCCTCACCCTGTTCGGCATGGGGGCGTCCTGGGGCGGCTATGAGAGCCTCGTCCTGCCTTTCGACTGCAAGGCCTACCGCACGGCGACGACGCCGGGCTTCAAGGGCCCGACGATCCGCATCCATATCGGGCTGGAAGACCTCGACGACCTCAAGGCCGATCTGGACGCCGGCTTCGCCAGGCTGCGCGCGGCGGGCTGAAGACGCGCGCGGCGCCGCAGGGCGCCGCGTCAGGCCCGGGAGCCGCGCTGGCGCCGCCGGTTGCGGAAGATCAGCACCAGGTTGCGCGTATAGATCACCATCGCCAGCGCCTGGCCCATGATGATGATGGGTTCGCGCCTGACGACGCCGTAGACCAGCGTCATCAGGCCGCCCGCCATCGAGAAATACCAGAAGGACAGCGGCATCACCGAATTGCCTTCGCGTTCACTGGCAAGCCATTGCACGAGAAAACGCGCGGTGAAGAGCAGTTGCGCGACAATGCCGAAGGCAAGCCAGAAGTCGAACTTCAGCACGAAGACGTCGTAGATGTAGTCCGAGACCGCATGGCCGATCGAGATGATCACGATTGTGCCTCCGTGACGATCTGCGGGACGCGCTTGCGGCGGCGGATCAGCCACCACACCCCGACGAGATCGAGGATGCCGACCCAGAGCCGGTCGAAGAAGCCGTAATTCGAGACGCCGCTGAGGCGCGGCCGGTCGCGGACGTCGACATGCACCACGGCATAGCCCTCGCGCACCATCAGCGCCGGCATGAAGCGGTGCAGCGCGTCGAAATAGGGCAGCGCCAGATAGGCCTCGCGCCGGAAGCATTTCAGTCCGCAGCCGGCATCGCGCGTGCCGTCCTTGAGCAATCGGCCGCGCACACCGTTGGCGATGCGCGACTGCAGCTTCTTGAAGCCGGTATCCTTGCGCCCGACGCGCTGTCCCTGGACCAGCCCGGCCTGCATCCCGGCCCGTTGAAGCGCCTCGAGCATCGCCGGCAGGAAGGCAGGGTCGTTCTGGCCGTCGCCGTCGAGCGTGGCGACGACCGGCGCGCGGGCATGGCGGACGCCGCTCCTCACCGCCGCGCTCTGGCCGCAGGACTGCGCGTGGGTGACGATGCGCAGCCAGGGTCGGCTGGCAGCGAGTTCCGTCAAGGCCGCCGGCGTGCCGTCGCTCGATCCGTCATTGACGAAGACGACCTCGAAGGCGCCGATCGCCACGCAGGCGGTCTCGATGTCGGCGAGCAGCGGCACGACATTGCCGACCTCGTTGCGGACGGGGACGACCACGCTGATCAGTGGTGCAAGGAGAGAAGGTTCGGTCAACAGAGCATCATCCGGCAAAACGGCCCGCAACCTGCGTCAGCGAGGCCGACAGGGCAAGGAACTTCGAAACGATCTTCGAACGCGGCGCTCCCGCGGCGCTGTCACGGCCGCGCATAGACCGCCATCTCGAGCCGGCGGCCGCCATTCAGGTTAAAGCCGCGGATCGTGGTAACCAGCCGCGGTGTCAACCCCGACTGGCCAAGCGCCGTCTGGAAGCCCGCCATGTATCGCGACTCGACGAAGACGATGCGGCAGCCGGGCGGGTTGAGGAATGCAGCGGCAGCCGCGCCGTCGACGCCCATGGCGAGCCTGGTTCCGGTCAGGAAGACGAGGCTCGGCTCGCGATAGCCGACGGTCATCACGGCCGGATCGGCGCAGCCGACCGAACGCGCCGCCTCGGCCAGCCGCGGCGACAGCTTGAACGCACGCAGGCTCTCGACGGCGAAGCCATAGACGCCGACGCCAAGCAGCAGACTGGCCAGCACGCAGCGCCAGAGCGCACCCTCGAAATCGCGGCGGCGAAAGGCTGCAACGACGCTGACGGCAACAGCCAGCGCCAGCAGCAGGAAGGGCAGAGCGAGATAGGGCAGCGTGCCGTCAAGCGACCAATTCGCACCGATGATGACGCCGATCAGCACGAGCGGCACCAGCACGACGAGCAGCGCCGTCGCGACCGCGCCACGCCGGAAGCGGTCGATCCCGCCATTGACGACCGCGAGCAGGAGCAGCGCCGTGATCGCCGGGTAGAGCGGCAGCACGTAATGCGGCAGCTTGGTCGGCACGGCCTCGAACACGATCCAGGACGGCACGACCCAGGCCAGCAGGAACAGCACCTGCGGTTCGCGCCGCCGGACCCAGGCGAAAGGCACCGCCATCGCGGCGAAGGCAGCGGCCGGCCAGTAGGTGCCGAAGAAGATCAGCAGGTAGAGCCCCGGCGGTCCCCAATGCTTCTCCTGCCCCTCCGCGACCTTGCCGAGCATGTCCTGCCCGACGCTCTCGGCGAAGAAGCTGCCGCCGGTCTTCCAGGCGATCGCGACAAACCAGGGCAGCACGACCACGAGGCAGAGCAGCAGGCCGCGACCGAAGCGCAGCGGCGCGAGCCAGCGGAAGCTGCGCTCCCGGATGCTGAGGACGAGGATGGCGAGGCCCCAGACCATGGGAACGATCGGCCCCTTGAGCAGCAGGCCGAGCGCCGTCGCACCCCAGAAGACGAGCCAATTGCGCGAACTCGGCACGAAGGCCAGGGAACGCGTCCAGTCCAGCCAGGTCCGTGCCAGCGCGCCCATGGTTGCGACCGCACAGGCCGCCAGCAGCGCGTCGGTCTTGGCGATGCGGGCCTCGACGCCGAGCAGGACGCAAGCTGCCATCAGCGCCGCGCCGAGCAGCGCCAGGCGCGGGCCGACGAAAGCCAGCAGCGCCCAGTAGCTCAGCAACACGGTCGCGACCGCGCCGATCAGAGAGGGGATGCGGTAAAGCCAGATCTGTGCGCGCGCCTCGGGCACGCCGAGCGCCTCGCCGGCTGCCACCGTTGCACTCTGGAGCCAGTAGATCCCCACCGGCTTCTTGTGCCGCGCCTCCTCCTGGAAGCGGATGTCGACGAAGTCGCGCGTCTCGAGCATCTGCTTGCTCGCCTGGGCGAAGCGCGGCTCGTCGCGGTCGAGCGGTTGCAGCGTGTGGAAGCCGGGCAGGAAGGCAGCCAGCGACAAAAGCACGAGCAGCGCGCAGGCGCGGGCATGGCTGACGGAGGCCATGGCCGCGAGGCGGTCGAGCGCGGGACTGAGCGAAGGCATGTGCATCCTCGCGACCGATCGGGCCGCGCCTGTCCTGAAGGCCGGGAATGGCGGGACCGGCTATCCCCGAAAAGCCAGCGCCGCGATGACGGGCTTTTCGGGCACGATCAAGGCGAAGCCGCGCAAACGGCAGCCGGCGCGGTTTACGCCGCATGCTGCGCCGCGGCAAGCGCGACCGGGCGTCGGCTGCACGACATGACAGCCCGCAGCCCCCTTGCTAGCCTGGCGTTTCATCGAGGAGCGAAGATGGGCCGGCTGTTCTCCAAGGCGTTGCGCGCCGGGCTGTGGGGCCTGCTGCTCGGCCCATTGCTGGCGGTCATCCTCGTCTTCGGCGCGATGATCTTCGACCCCAAATGCGGTGTCGGCGATTCCGGCGGCTGCGCCATGGGCGTCGTCACCGCGCCCATCGCCATCGCCCTGCCGAGCTTCGCGCTGTTCTTCCTGGTCGGCCTGCTGCATGGCCTGTGGCAGCGACGCCCCTCCGACCCCGCAGCCGCGATCAGACGCCTGCGCAGCTGGGGCCGGGAGGAGTGAGCCGCCGTCGAGGAGGAACGCAAGGCAGCTCTGGTGTCGACGTCCCCACCGCTTTCCCTCACGGCGTCAGGATACGTCCGGGACCCAGTTCCGTGCGAAATCAGGTTCCTCGTAGTCGTCGGATTTTTGTCGCTTCGGCAGCTTGATCTTCTCGCGAGGCGGCGCCTCGTAATGAACCGAAGCAAGGATATGCGAAATGATGTTCAACCGCGTTCTTCTCTTGTCGTCCGAGTGAACGGCAAACCAGGGAGCCCAGGTCGTATCGGTCGCGCGGAACATCTCGTCGCGCGAACGCGAGTAGTCGTACCAACGGCTGTATGACTTCAGATCCATCGGCGAGAGCTTCCAGATCTTGCGCGGATCCGTGATCCGTTCCTGGATGCGCTGCGTCTGTTCCTTCTCGGTCACCTCAAGCCAGTATTTGAGCAGGATCGTTCCGGAATCGACGATCGCCTTCTCGACCGCCGGCACGACCTGGAGAAAGCTTCTGGCCTGCTCCTCCGTGCAGAAGCCCATGACGCGCTCGACGCCGGCACGATTGTACCAACTGCGATCGAAGATCACGATCTCGCCGGCAGCCGGCAGATGCGGCAGGTAGCGCTGCACATACATCTGCGAACGCTCTCGCTCCGTCGGCGGCGGCAGCGCCACCACGCGAAAGACCCGCGGGCTGACCCGCTCCGTGAGGGCCTTGATGACGCCCCCCTTCCCGGCCCCGTCGCGGCCCTCGAAGACGATGCAGATCTTCGCACCCCGGTGCTTCGCCCATTCCTGAACCTTGACGAGTTCGGCGTGGAGGTCCCTGAGCTTCCGCTCGTACGGCTTTCGCTTCAACGGCTCGCCGGCATGGGCTTTCATCGTCGGCCTCCACGCACGCTAGGACCAGGTCAGGAAGAAGGCGATGTCCCCGGGCAGCCCGCCTGGCCAGTCGATGATCATCGCCCGGAGCCGGTACTTTGCGGGCTGCAGATGCTCCCTCCAGAATTCATAGGCCTGCCGGGGGCGCCCGGTCAGGGTCGTCGGCCAGTCAGCCTCTGCATTGTTGATCGCCCGGCCCTTATCTGTGCAAAGCGCGCTCGGAAAGCGCATGACGAGGACTTCGGTCTCGCCGCGTCCGGCCGCCGCGCGGGTCTTGGTTGCCAGGCTGTGCTTGATCTCCGCGATCTTCTCCGGCGTGACGTCGATCTCGTCCTGCAGCGTGGCGACGAGCTTCCGCCGGGCCTCCTCGGCTTTATCCATGGCGCCCAGCATCTTGGATGCCTTGGCCATTTCGAGGTCCGTCATGTAGCTGCGAAGGTCATCTGCAGACATGAAGCTCTCGTCGGCAAGCGTTGCCATGGCGAGATCGTGGCTGGCGGTCGACATGGCTCGCTTCTCCTCGCTTGTCGCTTTCGCTGCAGCGGGCCGCACGCCTGCGACCTGCATGCGGCCTCGAGCCGACGGACCTAGTACTTCTGGAAATGGAAGGCCTCGGCGAAGGTCAGCTCGACCATGTCGCCGCGCCGGAGGCGCCTGAGATCCGCCTTGATGACGGGATCGACGACCATCAGGCTCCGCGGCCCCGCCGGCCCGACATAGCTCACGATACCCGTGCCCGGATCGAAACTCTCGAACCTTGCCGTCAACGTCAGCGAGCGCACGACGAACTTGTCCGGCAGATTCTGGAAGGGCCCGCTGACCGCCTCGGTGTAGACGACTCCGGGCCTGGCCCCTTTCCTGGCGCGCATGGCACCGAGGATGGCGCCTTCGACACGCCGGATCTCGACCCTGTCACCAGGGCGGATGTTCTGCAGATTGCCGAACACCTCCGGGACCGCGACATGCCATGTGTTGCGGCCCTGCCGGACCAGCACGATGCGCTCGGCCGGCTGAACGTCGACGATCTCGACATCGAGTTGCTCGACCTCGACCGGCCCGACGCCGGCGACGATCACGGTCTGGGTGGTCACCATCGGAGCAGGCGCGCACCCTGCAACGCCCGCCGCCAGCGAAATAGCGAAGATCCAGCTCATGTGCTTCGACATCGGAACTCTCCACGTTGAAGGGCAACTCTGCTTCGAACCTAGTGCCGACCTCTGGGTTGGGTCTGTCGCTCGTGAACCGCCTGCCGAAGCTCCGCCAGGAGCCCGTCAATGAGATGCCTGTACTCGACACATCGGGCGGCGGTCCCCGGAGCCCCCGACGCCTCCCAGCGCCGAAGAGCCTGCTCCGCCTCCGCGAGATCGCCGCAGAGGCTGCGGACGCTCTCGCTGACCAACGCCAATTCCTCGATCGCCTGCTTGTGTCTCGGCAAAAGCCGGACGGCAGCCAGAACGCCCGGATCCATCGGAACCAGCCCCCCGCGAGCAGTCCAAATTATGTGGCGGGGCGAGCAGATTGGGAGTAAATAACGGGATGTTACGGGGATACTGCCGACCCTGTGTCTAAGTTCTTGCGTGGAGTTACGGCCCGGGGGGGCTAGTTCCATGGAACGGCAACGGCCTACGGATTGCGAGAATCGCGACGACGCCTGTGCCCAAGCGATCCCCGAACCCTGCGCGAGCGACGTCCGCGCGCAGCTGGATCGGATCCTGGCCAGCGCGACGTTCAGCGTGCCGGAACGGGTGCGCCAGTTCCTGGCCTATGTCGTCAATCAGACGCTCGAAGGCCGGGCCGACCGCATCAAGGCTTATACGGTGGCGGTCGAGGTCTTCGGCCGGGACGCGAATTTCGACATTCAGAACGACCCCGTCGTTCGCATTGAAGCCGGGCGGCTCAGGCGCGCGCTGGAACGTTACTATCTTCTCGGCGGCAGCGCCGACCCGGTCCTGCTGGAAATCCCCAAAGGCGGCTACGTCCCACGCTTCCACTGGCAGCAACACCACGCGGAGGATGGAGAGACCGTAATTCGGCCGGGGCTGCGCCTCGACGGCAAGTTCGGCACGGCCGTCCATGCGTGGCTGATGCGCCATTGGCTTGTCGGCGCGGTTGCTGTGGCAACGATGGCGGCGGCTGCACTTGTCTGGATTGTGCCGCCGTCGCAACCATCCGCCTTCGCCACGCGGCTGGCCCAGCCCGGGGGACCGTCCCTGATCGTCAAACCCTTCGTCAACCTCTCGAGGGATACCGACGCGAACTACTACGCCGCCGGCATCGGCGAGGAGCTTCTGGCGCAGCTTGCCCGCTTCAAGGAGTTGACGGTCTTCGGCCGCGAGACGTCGGATTCGCTCTCGGCGGACACCTCCGCGCCCGAGATCCGGCGCCGCTTCGGCAACCGCTACGTTCTGGAGGGCAGCGTGCGCCTCGCCGAGGGCAAGCTCAGGGTGACGAGCCGCGTCCTCGACGGCGAGACATCCGCCGTCGTCTGGTCCGGCGCCTATGATGCCGATCCGCGTACCAACAACATCGTCGACATCGAAATGACGATCGCCTCGAAGGTCGCCACCGCGATCGCCCAGCCCTACGGCATCATTTTCAGCACGCCGCCGCCGCTCGCACGGGGGAAGACCAGCCAGGGCATGGAAGCCTATCGCTGCTCCTATCTCTTCTATCGCTACCGCACCGTGCTCGACCAGAACGAGCATGCACCGACGCGCGATTGCCTCGAGCAGCTCACCGCGAGCTATCCAGATCATGCGACGGGCTGGGCGATGCTGTCCTATCTCTACCTCGACGAGGACCGTTTTCGGCTCAATCCGCGGCCGGGCTCGCCCACGCCGATCGAACGGGCGCGGGCTGCTGCCGAGCGCGCCGTGCGCCTCGACCCGGAGAATGTGCGGGCGCTGCAGGCGCTGATGACGATCCTCTACTTTAGCAAGGAGCCTGCGGAAGCACTTCGGATCGGCTCGCAGGCCCTCGCCCTCAACCCGAACGACACCGAACTGCTCGGCGAGTTCGGCAGCCGGGTGGCTCAGGCCGGAGAATGGCAGCGCGGCGCGGCTCTGCTCGAGGACGCGATGAGCAGAAATCCAGGCCATTCCGACTACTACATCGGCTTGCTCGCCCTCGCGGCCTATATGCAGGGTGACGATCCGCGGGCTGCCGATCTCATTCGTCGCGCCAATTTGCGCAGGTTCTCGATCTATCACTTCGTCGCTGCACTCATCTTCGCCCGGCTGGAGCTGGAGACGGAGACCGCGCATCACCGCACTGAGTTTCTTCGACTGCGACCGGGCTTCTTCGACGATTTCGACGGAGAGCTCGACAAGCGCAATTTCAATCCGCGAGACCGCGCCATCCTGCTTCGCGGCGCCATCCAGGCCGGCTTCCCGGTGCAATCGCGCTTTGCGGCCGGAGTCGAGTGAGCGACGCGACCAGGCGTCCCTCGCCGTAGCAAACCGTAACCTACTACCTGCAAGCCGGTTTGCGGCTTTGACTTCGGTCCAGGGAGATCGCGGACGGACAAGACGCGCCCCCTCGCCGGCGAGCGATATCACGCGATGAGGAGGGGTTGATGATGGCAATGATCGGTCGGCTGTCCCTGCCTGTTTTGGTCATGGCCATGGTCCCGCTCCAAGAGGCGCAGGCGCAGGCGGACCGCTTTCAGGGCGCCTGGCTCGAGGAGGGAGTGCCCTGCGCCAGCGTCTTCGTCGCCACGCCGAAAGCAGTGAGCTTCCGGCGGCCGGCCAGTGCCTTCGCACCGGCCTTCATCGTCGCCGGCCAGCGATTGTCGACGCCGCTCGCGACCTGCCGCATCGTCAGCCTCAGCACGAGCGGCCAGCGGCAGATCGTCAACCTTCGCTGCACGACCACCATCTCGACCGACTCGGCCCAGGCCATCCTCGCCATGGCCGAGGACGGAGGCCTCTACCGATTCAATGCCCTGGAAGCCGGTATCGCGACCAAATACCAGCGTTGCAATCGGGATGTCCTGAAAGCGCCTTGAGGCCACATGTGCTCGCCGGTGCTTTCGCCGCGGGCGACAGCTCTGGCAGGAAGACGGGGGGATAGGCCATGTCAGTACTCGTACATCTCGTCGATGGCGACGCCGTCTCCCAGGCGGGAATCGGCGATATGCTCCAGTCCAGCGGCTATCGGACCAAGGCCTATGGCAGCGCCGACGAGATCCTTCAACAGATACCGGACGACGAAAGCGCAAGCTGTATCGTCATCGACGTGCCGGCCCCGGACACGGTCGTTCGCGACCTGTTCGACCGGCTGAGCAAGGCCGGATCGAAACTCCCCGTGATCTTCCTGGCCGGACAAGGCGACGTTCGCGCCGGCGTCAAGGCGATGAAGGCCGGCGCCGAGGACGTCTTCACGAAACCCGTGGAACGCGATGAGTTCATCGAGGCGATCGACAAGGCGATCGCCCGACATCGCCTGGCCCACGCGCAGGACGGCTGGGCGCGGATGGTGATGGCGCGTCTGCAGCAGTTGACCAGGCGCGAACGGGAAGTCTTCGAGCTCGTCATCCGCGGCAAGATGAACAAGCAGGTCGCTTTCAAGCTCGGAACGACCGAGCGGACCGTGAAGGCCCATCGCCAGAAGGTTATGGAAAAGATGCAGCTCCGCTCCGTGGTCGAACTCGTGTCCTGCGCCGAGCGGCTTGGCCTTCTGCGACCTGTCGATCCATAGCGCTGCGAGAGGCACGGCCGGGCGACATCCGCATCCCGTTCCGATGAGGTCCGCATCGTGTCCTTCCTTCGCCACGCTCCGGACGGCCTGAAGACACCGAAGGCGGCAGCGGTTGCCGGCATCCTGTTCTCCGTCCTGCTTCTCCTTGCGATCCTGCTCGTGCAGCAGACCTTGCGCCTGCATCCCAGCGATCCGGAGGATTGGCTCGGCACCGAGTCCTGGAAGGTTGCGCTCGCCCTGAACCTGATCCCCTTCGCCGGCATCGCCTTCCTCTGGTTCATGGGCGTGTTGCGCGACAGGCTGGGGCCGCAGGAGGACAAGCTGTTCGCGACGGTCTTCCTCGGCAGCGGCCTGCTGTTCGTCGGGATGCTGTTCACCGCAGCGGCCGCCATCGGCGCGATCCTGATCACCCATGCGGCCCTGCCGCGCGAACTCTCCGGCTCGGTAACCTTCACCCTGGCGAGGGCCTTCGCCTATAATCTCACGAGCATCTACGCGATGAAGGTCGCGAGCGTCTTCCTGTTGACGGCTTCGACGATCGTTCTGCGGACGGGCATCACGGCACGCTGGACCGCGATCGTCGGCTATGCCGCGGCGGCCATCATCCTGCTCGGCAGCCATATCGTCGACTGGACGTTTCTGGTATTTCCGCTCTGGGTGCTTCTCGTTAGCGGCGACATCCTGATCCGGGAACACGGTGGCGGCGAACCCGCCCGCTAGCCCTCTCGCAGGCCGTCACGCGCGCCCGTTCGCCAGCGCCCGGACCGCATCTTCGAGATCGTCGAAGAGGACCGTCGCCTCTGGCCCCTCGAAAAAGCCGGCGCGCCGGAGGATGTCGCTCGGCTCCTTGTGGAGTTCGGCAACGGCGAGCGTCAGTCCCTTCCGGGCCAGCTCGCCCCGCAGATGCCCGAGCATGGTCGCCGCCGTCGCATCGATCTGGGCCACGGCGCTCGCATCCAGCACGAGCCATGCCGTGCCGGGAGGCGCCTGCTCCGCGACGCTTTCGAACCGCGCGCGGACATGGTCCGCGTTGAAGAACAGAATGCTGCCCTGAACCATGAAGAGCACCATCCCGGGCAGCGGCGCGGCGCTCGCCGCCCTGTGGAGCTTGTAGAAGCCCGGCCGGCCGGGGATGCGGCCGAGCAGCGCATCGCGCGGGCGCATCTCCTTGAGCAGGATGTGGAGCAGCGTGCCGGCGATGGCGATAACGACGCCGCTGAGCACGCCGAGGCTGATCGCACCCCACATGCTGATGAGGGCGAAGCCGAATTCGATCCGGCTGATCCGCCATATCTCGCGAAAGCCCTGGACGTCGATCAGGCTCAGCGCGGCGAAGATCAGGATCGCGCCCAATGCCGGATTGGGCAGCAGGCGCAGCGCATCGTTGAGAAAGATCAGCAGCGTCGTCAGGCTGAACGCCGCAACCAGCCCTGCGACCTGCGAACGGCCGCCGGTGGAGATGTTGATCGCAGTGCGCGAATCCGAAACGGTGACCGGAAAGCCGCTGAACAGGCCGGAGAAGACGTTGGCGGCGCCGAGACCCGTCAGTTCGCGGTCGGCATCGACCTCGAACCCGTCCTTTGCGCCGAAGCTGCGCGCCGCGACGAGGCCCGAACTGACGCCGACCAGCCAGACGGCTCCGGCGCCGAGGAAGAGCTCCCTGAGCGGCAGCCGGGATATGTCGGGAAGGGACAGGGCCGGCATCGTGTTCGGCAGGCTTCCGATCACCTTCATGCCGCTGCCTTCGAGATCGAACACGGCCGAGGCCAGCCCCGCGACGAAGACCACCACGAGCGGCCCCGGAACCGGTGAGCGCAGGCGCGCCAGCAACATGAGCAGCCCCAGCATCGCACCGCCGAACAACACCGAGGGCCAGTGGATCAGCGCCGCCTTGCGCACGATCTCGAGCAGCGGCAGCACCAGCCCGTCGGATTCGATGCGCACGCCGGTCAGGCGTCCGATCTGACCGATCAGGATCGAAATCGAAATCCCGCAGATGAAGCCGATCAGGATGGGGCGGGACAGGAACGAGGCCACGATCCCGAGGCGCAGTCTCGCCGCGACGATGCACAGCACGCCGACCATCAGCGCCAGCGCCGCCGCAGCCGCGACCCGGTCCGCCGGATTGTCGAGCGGCAGGCTCGCAAGGGCGGCGGCGAGCACCGTCATGGTCGCCGCGTCCGGACCGACGATGAGCTTGCGCGTCGGCCCGAACAGCGCGTAGCCGACCAGCGGCAGGATGCTCGCATAGAGGCCCACCTCGGCCGGCAGCCCCGCGATGGCAGGATATGCGATGGCGCTGGGAATGGCGACGGCCGCGATGGCGAGGCCCGCCGTCAGGTCGAAGCGCAGCCATTCCAGCCTGTAACCTCGCATGCCGCTCGGGATCGGAAATCGGTCGGTCATCGGCGTCTCTCCGGCAGCGGCACATCAAAGGCGGGCCGCGCGGCATTGCAGGGCATCGACGACGCGGCCCGGTCTTCAGGTCTTGCCCGGTCTCCGTCGCGCAAGTGAGGCAAGTTCGTCGCAGACCGCCGCTGCTCTGGCCAGCGCTTCGGACGGGTCCAGCGTGCCGACCCCAGCCGCGAAGCCCGCCGCGAAATCCGATGCCGCGCCATTCGCTTCGCCGCCACGCACATAGGTGAGCGCCAGCACCCGGCCGGCGCGACAGTCGTTCAGGTCGCCCAACAGATCCTGAACGAGCCGCAGCTTCGCCAGGAGCTTGCCGCCGGATTTGACATCGAGGCCGGGATGGAAGGCCTCGACGGCATAGCGCAGTTTCTTGGCCCGGATCCGGATGTCGTGCTGCCTGTCCGGGGTCGCGTTCCGCAAATCCCGGCTCAGCTTGAGAAAGGAATCGAGCCGCCGTTGCAGGCGAGCGTTCACGAACGCGGACATCGGGCGGTCGCGCAGGCGCGCCTGCTTCGCCGAGGATGGTTCCGAAGTCGTCAGACCACCGAGCCATTCGACGAGGCCCAGGCCGAATTCCAGCATCGCGGGCGAGCGGACATAGGCGGCAACCTCGTCATGGGCCTGGCCGCGCCGTCGCTCGACGGCCTCGGCGAAAGCATCCAGGCCCGGCGCATCGGGGGCGTCCTGCCGCAACGGCCCGAGCACGCGGTCGCAGAAGACGTCGAGCTCGCGCGCGCCGCCGAGGAACGTGGCCAGCTCGCGCAAACGCTCGGGCAGGCCCTCCCCTTCCAGGCCGAGAACGGGTTTGCAGAACGACAGGATCGCACGCAGGCGCCGGAGGTCGATGCGCGTCTCGTGCAAGGCGTGGTGGCCGGCGCCGTCCTGCAGCAATGCGAGATCGTCGAGCAAAGCGGCCGCGCCGCGTCGGCAGATGCTCTCGATCGCTTCCATCGTCGTCATGCCTTGCCGGATATCGCCATGATGGTCGGCGTCGGCGCTGCCCCGTTGCCCCTGCAAGAGGCGCCAGCCCCGTTCGCCATGCGAGCGCAGGGTGAGGCTCGCGTGCATCGACGCGCCCAGTTCGCGCGCGAAAGCAGAGAGTGCGCCGGTCGGTCCGTCGAGCAGCCGCAGCCGCAGTTCGGCGATGACCTCGCTCGCCTCGCCCGCCATGATCGTGCCCGTATCCAGCAACGCCAGGATTCTGGCCCCGTCGCGCTCGAAGATGCAGTTGCGGCGACGGAGATCGACACTGAAGACCCGCCTCAGCTTTCCGAGGGCCTTGTCGCCGAGAAGGTCCTCGAGCGGCGTGCCCTGAATGGAGCCTCTGCTCGGCGCGCCGTCCTCAATCTCGGCGCTCCACCGGCCGGCGTCCCGCCAGAGGGAACCCGGCCTCGCCGTCTCGATGTGCTGGAACCGCCTTCGCCCCTGTGAGCGGATCGAGAGCCGATAACCCTTGCGCTGCAGCTTGCCGCCATCGGTATCGTAGAAGATCGACCGAATGGCTCTTGCGCCTGGTCGCTTCCCGCCTGCGGCCTGCATCTGTCGAAGAACCTGGCGCACGCCCTCCTCTGCGAGGTGCAACCGCAGGGTCCATCCGCCGCCGGGATGGCCATGTTCGCCCTCCCGCTGGGCAAGCGCTAACGGGCGATCGATCGTTGCCAAAGCCTCGAACCTTGCCTTGCTACTGTCGTTGCGGTGTCACCGTCTCCCAGCTCCTGTCCGGGTCGAAGCTTCGCATACGTGACGCGACGCGGCTCGTGCCGGGGCCGAGATCCTTCTGGTAGACCGTTCCGGCATGATTGAGCATGAAGCTCATCACCCCGGACCTGCCATAGTCCGCCGGATAGGCCAGAACCGCGAATCCTCCGATCATCTTGCCGCCGGCGACATAGTCGATCGCGCCGCCGGGGGCTGCGGGCCCCTGGCGTTTCAGGATCTTGAAGTAGTAGCCGTGAAACGGCCTGCGCGTCCCATCAGCCTTGTAGCCGTCGGCAGCGGCCTCCGCCGCGAACGCACCCAGCGGGCTCTGCTCTTCGCCCGCTGCATTGTCCCAGTACAGGCCGTCCCTCGCACCGGCTCCGCTGATGATCTTCTGCGCGAAGGCGCCCGCCCCCTGGCCGGTGCGGTCCTTCGAAGCGTAGTCCTGCTGTGCATCGAAGAAGGCGAGACTGGCCTGCAGCGCATCGAGTTCGTTGCGCCCAATCCGCCGGGCGATGATCTCCTTGCGGCCAGCCGCGACGTCGAATGTCCAGCGCTCGCCGTTGCGCACGATCGGAATCGGAAACGGGAAGTCGTCCCGCCCGATCAGCAGGGTCGCCGTATCGCCCGTCTCGCTGACCGAGTGGCGCTCGTCATAGGCAGAGACGAAGCGCTGGCGGTCCGCCGCATCGGCGACCTTGTCACCCGACGAGAGGATCTCGCGCCCGGCCATGCCGAGAATGGTGTAGAGCCGCTTGAAATCGGCAGTGCGCGCCGCCTCGCCGAGTGCCGTGGCAGCCTCGACCGGCGTCTTGAACGGCTGTTGTGCGCTCGCATCCGTCGCGACCACGAGAACCCCGATGGCGCCGCCGCAAAGCCATCGCACAAGCAGACCCGTCGCTGGCCATGTGATGATCATGGAACTGCATCCCCATCTGTGAAAAGGCCGCCAGATCCCTCTCAGTGCCAGCCGCGTCCCGCGGGCACCCTGGCGCCCTCGGACGTCCATTGGTCGAAGCTCTGGAACGGCACGCCGAGCTGGTGGTAATCGACCCGCAGATAGCCATCCGCCCCGCGGCGCACCGCCCAGGGCGCGACGCCCTGCACCTCCTGCGCGATCACACCGACATAGGTCGTCTTGGAGCCGTTATATGCGAAGCGGTAGAAGCCGAGCCCGTTATCCATGCGCCCAAGCAGGATGACGTGGTTCTTGAGCTGGATGTCGGATCGGCGTCCACCGCCGCCACCACCACCGCCGCGCCCTCCGCCACCGCCGCCGCGTCCACCACCGCCGCCATATCCGCCGCGCGACATCTGCGCGCCGCCCCCGCGCATGCCGCCGCCTCCCGACGGCATGGCCCGCCCGCCGCCGCCTGGTGCACGGGCCATGCTGGCATGCCCACGCTGCGACTGAAGGTTGGCGGCCCGGCCCGGCTGCATGTTGCCGAAGGCGCCGTCGCGCGCCGGCCCGGCGCGGTTGCCCCCGCCATCGGGACGCCTCGGCTGGTTTGCAGCCCGCGGCGGGCCCGAGCCGCGCCCGCCGTCACCGCCTGGCCGTGCGCGATCGCCGCCGGGTCGATCCGGCCGGTTGGCGGCGCCAGCGCGATCACCCGGTCCGCGATCTGGCCTGCCGGCTGCGTTCGCTCGGTCTCCGGGTCGTTGCTCGGGGCGGGCGCCCGCACCCGGTCCGTCGCGATCGCCGCGCGGCTGAAGCACCTGATCGCCGCTACGCCCGCGGAAATCCATCCGGCCTTCGCTGCCGGCGCGAAGGCTGTTGTTCGCGAATTTCTGCTGGACCGAATTGTTGCGGTACTGGACGCCATGGCGATGCTGGGGATTGTGCTCCCAATGCGTCACACGGTTGCGGTCGATATTGATGTTATTGTTGTTCCAGTTGACGTTTCCGCCCCAATAGTTCCCGCCCCCGGCCCAGCGACCCAGCGCATAGGCTGTGCCGAACGCGATGCCGGTCGCAACCACGCCAGCAGCGACATAACCCGACGCCGGGAAGTAATAGGGTGGATAGGCCGGATACGGCCAGGAACCGTAGACGACTGCGGGATCGTAATACGGCACATAGACAGTGTCGGGCATCGCAGGTTCGATCACGATCGTCTGCTTCCCGCTCTCCTGGCGGACCGAGACCGTCTGCTGGGTGCCGGAGGACAGCTTCTTGGCGTCGTA
This sequence comes from Bosea sp. 124, assembly GCF_003046175.1. Taxonomy (NCBI): domain Bacteria; kingdom Pseudomonadati; phylum Pseudomonadota; class Alphaproteobacteria; order Hyphomicrobiales; family Alloboseaceae; genus Allobosea; species Allobosea sp. 124. The sequence continues at coordinate 4,612,744 of NZ_PZZM01000001.1, read as the reverse complement.
GGCCCGCGTCCTCATGCGCTGGATTCCGTCCATCACATCGGGCTGCTGGGCGAGTACGGCGTCGCCGAGCTTCTGCGTCCAGTCGAGATTCTTGCTCATCATCTCGAGCACCGAGGGTGTGGCAACCAGCGACTTCACGCTGACATCCCAGGACTGCTGCTCGGCCGCGATCCTGAGCTGATCGCCCTTGAGCTTCTTGTTGTCGGCGATCCATCTGTCCGCCTGAACCACCTCCAGCGGATAGGTCGAGGCCATCAGGACTTGCGCGAGCAGCGTGTCGGAATAGAGGGCGATCGGCGCGACGAGCGCATCGAGCTGCGCGGCGCTCGCGAGCTGCTCGCCCTGTCCGGCCGACGCGCCGGCCGGCGGTTGGGATTGAGGCGGCGGCGTCTGCGCCAGCGGCTGGGAAGCCAGACCACCGGTGATGACGCAGGCCAGCACGATCCGCAGATGCATGGCTTTCTCCCACGAGCGAGCGTCCCGAGACCAGGAGCGCTCCTGAAGCCGGAAACGCCGGGTCCGCGCCGAAGCCGACGAACAGGCTTCGCGCTCCGGGCGCTGATCCGAACAGACCTATTTTTTGGTGGCACCTCGGCTGACGCGCGCCTGTTCCGCCGCACGCGCTGCACGAAAGGCCTCGACATTGGCGCGGCCGGCAGCCATGGCGGCATCCATTCGGCCATCGCGCTTCATGTCGTAGTCGTCTCGGAAAATATCCATGACGCACCCGTTGGTCTTGGTGCAGGCGTAGCTCGGCTGGATGCCAGAGAACATCCAGATCAGGCCTGCGACCACGAGGGTCGCTATCGTGGCCGCTGTCTTCCGCGTCATGACGGGACCTCCAAAGCCTAATTCCGTTCCTGTATTGTACTATAACGTACAATACTAAGAGCCGACTCGCGGCAACGGCGTACGCCCAAGCGGGCGCGTAGAGCCAAAACCTCAATCGATTTCCTTTGCTGCACCCCAATACTAGCGAATTCTCACGGCCGATAACCTGTCCCTAAGGACAATACGCCGGCCCCTCCCAGTGTGCTGAGTTTGTCTGCGGAGAACGTTAGGTCGCGTGGCGATGCGCGACGCGGCGCGATCCCGATGAGCACTGATGGTGGCCCATGCCAGCGCAGGGAAGGATTCGAGATGTCGTCGTCCCCTCAGGAATCGCGCTCCATCGATCACTTCTTCTCGGCGCCCTCCGGCCGCACCGATCGCTGGCGCGACCTTCACGCGGTCGCGCGCTCCTGGGTCAAGGGAGACCAGAACCGCGGCGTGGTCGAGGCTGCACTCCAGGAACTCGGCGCGATCGAGGAGTTCTACGCCTTCCCCGGCCATGAGCTGATAGCCGCCTTGCGGGATCGGCTGCAGAACGACGATGCGAACAGCTTCCTGTCCCTCGCCAAGCGGATTTCGCTCGCGATCATCACCGGCAACCACAAGCACGACGCCAAGGAATGGCAGGCGCTCGATCTGTCGCTGCCGGAATCGGCGGACGTCATTCCGTCCTCGATCGGAGAGGCGGCGGCGCATCGCCCCTACTTCGAGTTGCTGGCCGTAACGCCTGCGCCGGCCGGGCGCTGGCCGCATATGGCCGCCGAGTTCCGCCGCCTGCGGCGCGCCGAGGACGCCTTCATTTACGAGGCGGTGCTGGTCGGCAGCCTGGAGGATGCCGTCTGCGCCGCCATACTCAATCCCGACATCGCCGCGGTCGCCATCTACGAGGGGTTCGCGCTGAAGTCCCGCCATGATGCGCCGCTGCTGCGCAGCGTGCTCGCCACGCAACAACCCCTGCTCGACAAGGCGGACGAGGCGGATCTGGCGCTTCGCCTTGCGGCTGGATTGAAATCGATCCGGCCGGAACTCGACATCTACCTGCTGTCCGACCGGCGCGTCGAGAAGCTCGCCGGCGATCCGCGGGCCGCGATGATCCGGCGGGTGATGTACCAGATCGAGGAGCCGCTCGAGCTTCACCTCTCGGTGCTCGAGGGTATCAACGCCCGCTACGAGACGCCGTTCTTCAACAACCTGAAGCTCTATGCCCAGCGGCCGATCGCAACGTTCCACGCACTTCCCATCGCGCGTGGCAAATCGGTGTTCCGCTCGCCCTGGATACGCGACATGGGGCAGTTCTACGGCATCAACCTCTTCCTGGCGGAGAGCAGTGCCACGACGGGTGGGCTCGACAGCCTGCTCGAGCCGACCGGCAACATCAAACGCGCCCAGGATATGGCGGCGCGCGCCTTCGGCGCGGACCACGTCTTCTTCGTTACCAACGGAACCAGCACCTCAAACAAGATGGTGCTGCAGGCGCTGATCGCGCCTGGCGACATCGTCATTCTCGACCGGAACTGCCACAAATCGCACCATTACGGGCTCGTGCTCAACGGCGCCCAGCCCTTCTACGTCGAGGCTTTCCCGATGACGGAATTCTCGATGTACGGCGCGGTCCCGCTGCGCACCATCAAGAAGGCGCTGCTGGATCTCAGGGCCGAAGGCCGGCTCGACCGGGTCAAGATGGTCGACCTGACCAACTGCACCTTCGACGGGCACATCTACAACACGCGCCGCGTGATGGAAGAATGCCTGGCGATCAAGCCGGACCTCATCTTCCTGTGGGACGAAGCCTGGTTCGGCTTCGCGCGCTGGTCGCCCTTCCTCAGGCCCCGGACCGGAATGGGCGCGGCGGCCGACATCGAAGCCTGGACGCAGGAGCCCGGCGCCCTCGCCCAGCACGAGCGGCAGCGCAAGGAACTGGGCGCCAATCCCACCCTCGAGACGCTGCTGGACACGCGCCTTGTCCCCGATCCGCGTGCCATCCGGCTGCGCGTCTACCAAACCAACTCGACCCATAAATCGATGTCGGCGATCCGGCAGGGTTCGATGGTGTTGGTGCGGGATGTCGACTTCCACAAGGTCGAGGCCCAATTCCACGAAGCGGTCTTCACCCACGCATCGACCAGCCCCAACCAGCAGCTCATCGCCAGCCTCGATGTCGCCCGACGGCAAATGGAGCTCGAGGGCTACGGGCTGGTGATGAACGCCATCGAAATCGCCCTCGATATCCGCCGGGAGATCAACGCCCACCCGCTGATCTCGAAATATTTCAGCATCGTCGGTGCCGACGGCATGGTGCCCAAGGCATACCGCACCAGCGGCTTCGTCGATTTCCTGGCGCCCGGAACGCGGTGGGACGATCAGTTGCGCAGCATGCGTGAGGACGAGTTCTGTCTGGACCCGACCCGCATGACGCTGGTCTGCGGCACTGCCGCCTTCGACGGCACCGCCTTCAAGGGGCTGCTCGCCTCCGAATACAATGTCCAGGTCAACAAGACCTCGCGAAATTCGGTCCTGCTGCAATCGAACATCAACAACACGCGCAGCGACGTCGCCTTGCTGATCAGCGTCCTGCTGAAGATCAGCCAGAGCATCGAAACCCGTCTCAAGCAGGGCGGAGACGCGGAGCAGCAGGCGTTCGACGCGCGCGTCAAGAGCCTGATGAAGGACGTTCCGGACCTGCCGAACTTCAGCCACTTCCATGAAGCGTTCCGGCAGGACGCCGGCGACACGACCCCCGAGGGCGACATCCGCACCGCCTTCTTCGCCGCCTATTCCGAAGAGCAGTGCGAGTATCTGCCCATCCACGGCCCGGAATGCGACCGCCGGCTCAAGGACGGGCCGGAGATGGTCTCGGCCAATTTCGTAATCCCCTATCCACCCGGATTCCCGATCATGGTGCCGGGCCAGGTCATCACGCTCGAGACAATCACCTTCATGCGCAAGCTCGATGTGAAGGAGATCCACGGCTACGAGAAGGCCAGGGGCCTGAAATTGCTCAAGGCCGATGCGCTCGCAAGCAAGAAGACCAGTCATCATGAGCCATCGCGAAAGAAATCGCGGGCGGCATAGCTGCTGCCTCGGCGAACAAGACAGCATCGTCAGATCAGGAGATCCCCATGTTCGACTGGTTCGCGAGTACGCTTCGCAGCTATCCCGAGATTGCGCTCTTCCTGTCCCTGGCGATTGGGTATTATGTCGGAGGTTTCGGGTATAAAGGCTTCAGCCTGGGCGCGGTGACCTCGACGCTGATTGCCGCGGTTGTCATCGGCCAGCTCGGTATTACGATCTCGCCTCACGTCAAGTCGACATTCTTCCTGATGTTCCTGTTCGCGGTCGGCTACGGGGTCGGTCCGCAATTCGTTCGCGGCATCGCCAAGGACGGCGCTCCCCAGGCGGTGTTCGCAGTCGTCGTGACCGTGTTCTGCCTCGCGATCCCCGTCATGATCGCGAAGTTCGCCGGCTATCATCCGGGATATGCGGCAGGCCTCTATGCCGGTTCGCAGACGATCTCGGCCTCGATGGGTCTGGCGACCGATGCGATCAATCGCCTCGGCCTCTCGCCGGAACAGACCAAGGAATATCTCGACGCCATGCCGGTCGCCTATGCGGTGACCTACATCTTCGGCACGGTCGGCTCCGCCATCGTCCTGGCCCTGCTGGGGCCAAAACTGCTGGGCATTGATCTCGTCCAGGCCTGCAAGGACTACGAAGCGAGGCTTGGTGGCGGCAAGGAACTCGGCGGGCCCGGCTCGGTCTGGCGCCGCTTCGAGTTGCGCGCCTTCCGGGTGCGGAGCGGCGCCAAGGTCATCGGCATGCGCGCAGCGGATGCCGAAGCGCTCGTGCCGGATGCACGTGTCTTCGTCGAGCGCGTCCGGCGCAATGGCATCATCGAGGATGCCACAACCGACACGATCCTGCAGGAGGGCGACATCATCGCCGTCGCGGGGCCGCGCGAGGTACTCGTCAACCTGATCGGGCAGAACGCCGACGAGGTCGAGGACCCGGAGCTTCTCGATGTGAAGGCCGAAGGCGTCGACGTCTACGTCACCAGCAAGGACGCCGACGGCAAGACCCTCGCCGAACTCTCGCAGATGCCCGCGGCGCGGGGCGTTTTTCTCCGGAAGATCGTTCGCGGCGCGACCGCCGTCAGCATGCCCATCCTGCGTGATACGGTGATCCAGCGCGGCGACATCCTCACCGTCGTCGGCCGGACCCAGGACATCGCCGCCGTCGCCAAGGTCATCGGGCACGCCGACCGCCCGAGCGACGTCGCCGATGTCGCCTTCATCGGTGCCGCCATCACGCTCGGCGCGCTGATCGGTGCCATTGTCTTCAAGGTCGGCGGCGTCCCACTGACGCTCTCCACCGCAGGTGGCGCGCTGATCTCAGGCCTGATCTTCGGCTGGCTTCGTTCCGTGCGCCCGGTCTTCGGCCGCATTCCGAGCTCGACCGTCTGGTTCATGAACTCGGTCGGCCTGAACATCTTCATCGCCGTGGTCGGAATTTCCGCAGGCCCGGGTTTCGTCAAGGGGCTGCAGACGCAGGGCGTCGGGCTGTTCCTCTGGGGCGCTCTGGCGACGACGATCCCGCTGATCCTGGCGATGTTCGCCGGCAAGTACATCTTCCGGTTCGATCCCGCCATTCTGCTCGGTTGCTGTGCCGGCGCACGCACGACGACGGCAGCCCTCGGCATGATCTGTGAAACCGCCGGCAGCCAGGTCCCGGCCCTCGGCTACACCGTGACCTATGCCGTCGGAAACACGCTTCTGACGATCTGGGGCATGGTGATCATCATATTGCTGACCTGAAGGCGAAGAGAAGCAGACGAACTCCCAGACAATCATGAATATGGGGAAGCGCCATGGATGTCGTTACTTTGAGGAACTTCGAAAAGCTCAGCCCCTTCGAGATCAAGGACGAGCTCATCCGGCTTGCCAAGCAGACGGCCCAGACATCCTCCATCGCGCTTCTCAATGCCGGGCGCGGCAACCCGAACTGGGTCGCGATGACGCCGCGCGAAGGATTCTTCCTGCTCGGTCAGTTCGCGATCACGGAAAGTCGGCGCGTGATGAACAAGCCGGCGGGAATCGGTGGCATGCCCAAGCCCGACGGCATCGCCGCGCGACTTGAGGACTGGCTCGCCGGGCACAAGGATTCCCCCGGTGCGACTTTCCTGCGAGACATGGTCGCCTTCGCCGTCAAGAAATTCGAGTTCAAGCCCGATGCCTTCGTGCACGAGCTCGTCGACTCGATCATCGGCGACAACTACCCCGTGCCCGACCGCATGCTCGTGCACAATGAGCGCATCGTCCACGAATATCTGATGTGGGCGATGTCCGGGGAGCCGCGCCCGTCCGGCCAGTTCGATCTCTATGCCGTCGAGGGCGGAACGGCGGCGATGTGCTATATTTTCAAATCGCTGAAGGCCAATCGGCTGCTGAACGCCGGCGACACGATCGCGCTCGCCACGCCGATTTTCACGCCCTATCTCGAAATGCCGCATCTCGAGGATTACGGCCTCAACGTGATCACGGTCGCGGCGCCGCAGGAGAACCGCTTCCAGTTCACCGACGAGGAGCTGAAGAAGCTCGAAGACCCCAAGGTCAAGGCCTTCTTCGTCGTCAACCCGGGCAATCCTTATGCGGTGGCGCTCAGCGACGAAACGATCGCCAAGATCGTCAAGCTCGTCCAGACCAAGCGCCCCGATCTGCTGCTGCTCACCGACGATGTCTACGGCACCTTCGTCAAGGGTTTCCGCGGCCTGCTTGGCGCGCTCCCGCACAACACGATCGGGGTCTACTCCTACTCGAAATACTTCGGCTGCACCGGCTGGCGGCTCGGCGTCATCGCCATCCACCGCGACAACATCCTCGACAAGGCGATCGCGAACCACCCGGAGAAGACCCTGGCGGCGCTCGACAAGCGATATGGCCCGATCACGCTGAAGCCGCGCGAACTGAAGCTGATCGACCGCATCGTCGCCGACAGCCGCGACATCGCGCTCAATCACACAGCCGGGCTGTCGCTGCCGCAGCAGGTGATGATGTCGCTGTTCTCGTTGTCCGAGATGATGGACGAGGCCAAGCTCTACCAGAAGACCTGCATGTCGATCGTCAGGGCGAGAGCCGATCGGATGGTCGAGGGGCTCGGCATCGATGTGCCCGACAATCCTCTCCACGATCGCTACTACGGGCTCGTCGATTTCGAGTTCTGGGCGAACAAATATGTCGGCCCGGAGGTCGTGGCCTATATGAAGGAGCACATTCACCCGCTCGACATCGTCTTCCGGCTCGCCGAGGACCACGGCATCGTCCTGCTCAACGGCGGTGGCTTCTCCGCGCCGGACTGGTCGGTCCGCGTGTCCTTCGCCAATCTCGACGATGAGGTTTACAGCCAGATCGGCCGCGCTACGCGGGCCGTGGCGCGCGGCTACCGCCAGGAATTCGAAGCGTACAAGCTGGCGCTGTCCCAGAAGCGATAGCCCTGGTTGCAGGCGAACAGGCGGCTTGACGAGGCCGATCGGCGGCGGAGCTGCCACAGGCATTTGCAGGGTCGGGGATCAGCCCGGCCCGGGGTTCTCTTTCCTCGCCGAGGCGACCCATGAATTACGTCGTCGAAGCCCTCCGCAACAATCCGGAGCTCGCCATCTTCCTGACGGTCGCTCTCGGCTTTCTGATCGGGAAGCTGAAATTCGGGAGCTTCAGCCTCGGCGTCGTCGTTGGTTGCCTGCTGGCCGGTGTCCTGGTCGGCCAGCTCGACATCAAGGTGCCTGCCATCGTGAAGACGGTCTTCTTCGACCTCTTCCTGTTCACGACCGGCTACAAGGTCGGCCCGCAATTCTTCCGTGCGCTGAAGCGGGACGCTCTTCCGCAAATGGCGCTGACGGTCGTGCTGTGCGTCACGTGCCTGCTGATGGCCCTCGGCTTCTCAAAGCTGCTGAATTTCGACATCGGCACGGCGGCCGGGCTGCTGGCCGGAGCGTTTTCCGAATCGACGGTCATCGGCACGGCGGGCGAAGCGATCCAGCGGCTCGATCTTCCGCAGGCCGAGCGGACCGCGCTCGTCAACAACATCCCCGTCGCCTATGCCGTTACCTATCTGGTCGGGACGGCGGCCCTGGTCTGGTTCCTGCCGAAGGTCGGCCCCAGGCTCATGGGCATCAACCTGCGCGAGATCGCGGCGCAGCGGTCGGAGAAGGCCGGTCCGGCCGGCGACGTCGAGGGGGTCACATCGGCCGCCCGACTATTCGATGTTCGGGCCTATCGGGTGGAAAATCCTGCTCTGACGAATAAGACGATCGCCGAGATCGAAGCCGCTCCGCGGGCCGCCCGTGCCTTCGTTCTGCGCTTTCGCAGCGGCGCGGCCCTGTTCGATCACGCATCCGATCGCAGGATACAGCTGGGTGACATCGTCGCCGTCATGGCACGATATGAAATTCACGCCGCCCGCGGCGACGTGATCGGCCCCGAAGTCAGCGATCCCGAGCTCCTCGACATCCCGCTCGAAGCGCTCGACGTTATCGTGACGGGCCGTGGCATCGACGGGACATCGCTGGCGGAACTGGCCGAGGGCGAGTTCGCACGCGGCGTCTTTCTCTCCAAGCTGATGCGCTCGGGCATAACCATGCCGGTTGTCGCCACGACGCGCATCAATCGCGGCGACGTCATGTCGCTGGTCGGCCCGTTGCCCGAGGTCGAACGGGCCGCAGCCATCCTCGGTTATCCGGACCGCCGCACCTCGGCGACCGACATGATCTTCGTCGGGCTGGGGATTTTTCTCGGCGGATTGTTCGGCCTGCTGTCCGTGGTCGTCTGGGGCGTCCCGCTGACTTTGACAGCCAGCGGTGGTGCGCTTTTCATGGGGCTCGTCTTCGGCTGGCTGCGATCGGTCTACCCCTTTTTCGGGCGCATTCCCGAGCCGGCGATCTGGATCTTCGATACGGTCGGGCTTTGCATGTTCATCGGCATCGTCGGGCTCGGTGCCGGGCCGAGCTTCGTCTCGGGCCTGAAGACGACCGGGCTCAGCCTGGTCGCCGTCGGTCTCGTCTCGTCGCTGCTGCCCCACACCGTGGGCATTCTCTTCGGGCGCTACGTCCTGAAGATGGACCCGCTCATCGTCCTCGGCGCCTGCGCCGGCGCCGGCACCATCACGGCCGCGCTCAGGGCCATCCAGGACGAGGCCCAGAGCAGCATTCCGGCCTTGGGCTACACGGTGCCCTATGCCATCGGCAACATCCTGCTGACCGCCTGGGGGCCGATCCTCGTCGCGCTGATGTCGATCTAGAGCACCGGCCCGATGACCAGAACGGAAAACGGCCGAAGGCGAGAATGACCGGCACCGGGCCGGTCCGAACGAGGCCCCGCGAAGGGAATTCCTCGATGAAGAGAATGGCGAGCCCGGCTGGAGGCCACCATGCTGGATTGTGGGGCTTCGGCAAGCCGTTCTTTTGATTGTGCTATCCTCGATTCGAAGTAGCGTTCTCCTCGATTTGGAGCAGATCGGCCCAGCAATAGGGTCGAAGAAGTTGAGCGAGGTCAGGATCGAGGATGCCGCGTTTGGGGCTGGTGCCGTTCTCTCGCCAAGGGACGCGAGGCGGCGTCTTTGGTTTTCGGCTCCAGCTTCCCGCCGACGTGTTCCAGGCCCTGGTAGCTGCTGATGTTGGTGGCGCACGACGGACGGTGACCTTCTCCCTCAAGACCCGTGATCCTCTGGTCGCACGAAGTCGGGCTCTGCGCGCTGCGGCGGATGTCGGGGAGATGATCGCAGCCGTTCGCTCGGGGACGGTCCCACTTTGGCAGTTCGATCCTGCCGCCTATCGGGAGAGCCGGATCATCGTACCGGTCACCGGCCAGAAGCAGTCTGGCTCGAAGCAAGTTAGCCCGACCACCTCGACGCCGGATGGCATGACACTGCGACGTGTCTATCAGGAGGTCTATCTGCCACGCCGCCAGGAACGGAAGGGAGCGGTGCCCCGCCGAAGGTCTAGGCTCGATATGGAGAAGGCCATCACGCGCTTCGTGGCCTCGGCCGGGGACCTCGCCGTCAACACCATCACCCGGCAGGACGCGGAGAAGTTCGTGCGCGGGCTGAAGGTAGGCTCGGTTGCGACGACTAAGAAGACCGTGACCTGCCTCTCGACGATCTGTAACGCGGCGGTCGCGGCCGGGATGATCAGCAGCAACGCGTTCCGGGGCCTAGGGCCAGATCGTGCCGCCATCGTCGCGGCACGCCGCAGCTACTCCCGCTTCGATCATGACCAGCTTGCCCGGTTCTTCGGCAGGACCGAGCGCGATGACGGCGCGGTCCTGTGGCTTCCCCGGCTGCTGCTTCTGACCGGTGCCCGGCTCGAAGAGATGGCCCAGCTTCGTGCGGCATGGTTTGTGCGCCGGGACGGCATTGATGTGATCGACTTGAACGAGGCGAAGGTGAAGAACGCGCACAACAAGCGGTACATCCCGCTCCACCGCGATCTGCTCGACCTGGGCGTCCTCGATCTGGTTCAGCGCTCACCGGACCGGCTGTTCACCGAGTTGAAGTACCGGGCCTCGGCCGAGAGTTGGAGCAGTGCGATCAGCATGAGACTGAACCGCGAGATCGACGCGGCGCTTGGCACCAATCGCAGGCTGACGGTGCACTCGCTCAGGAAGACGTTCGAGCACGCCGCCTATACGACGGGGGTGCCGAAGGCGACGATCAACGCGATCACCGGCCACAAGCCGGGCGACATCTCAGAGGAGCACTATCTGATGCTCCAGGATGACATGCCGCTGCTGAAGAGGCACATCGACGAGATCGACTTCCCCTTCCTGCGGCGGATCAGGGCCTGAGAAGGGGTCGTTTTTTACTGACTGCTGTTCGTGAACAACGACCTGGACATGGTCTACATGATCATGTCCAGGTCGGTGTACATGTCCATGTAGACCAGGATGAAGCAGGCTACGCCGCCACGGTCTCCTCACCGTCCTCGACCGCCATCGCGCGCTTCAGCCGCTGCACCGTAGCGGTCCCGGCTCCGGTTCGTCGGGCCGTCTCGCGCACGCCCAGCCCCTGGGCCAGCATGGTGCGGATGGCTTCGGTCTTCTCGATCGACATCGGCGGGCGGCCCAGCCGCTTCGTCTCCCGGACCCGATCGAGCCCAGCCAGGATGCGATCGCGGATCATCGCCCGCTCGAACTCGGCGAAGACCGAGATCATGCCGAACAACATCCTGCCTGATGGCGTCGAGGTGTCGAGGCCCTGGACGTGCAGGTAGAGCCCCGTCTCTCGGCTCTGGAGATCGGCGAGGAAAGCGACGAGGTCCTGGAGGGACCTGCCCAGCCTGCACACCGACCATGCTGCGACGAGGTCGTACTCACCTCGGGTGACGCCCTTCAACAAGGCGTCGTAGCCCGGCCGCTTCTCCCGGCTCTTCGCGCCGCTGATGCCTTCGTCGGTATGGACGGCGACGATGGTCCAGCCCAGGCGCGCAGCGGCATCCTGGAGCAGGCGCAGTTGGTTCTCGGTGGTCTGGCTGCTGCGGGCGACCGAGACCCTGGCGTAGAGGGCGACGCGCTTCATGGTCTCGACCCTCTCATGGATCGTCCAGACCGCAATCAAAAACAGATGGTTCTAGCTACGGTCTGCACGGCTCTCGCGGCCGAGCGTCAGGCCCGTGTTTGCAGAGGTTTATGGGACCTGCGAGGTCTGCGGGAGCGGGAGGGTTTTTGGTACAGCGGTGAATGGAGGGGTGGGGAACGTCTGGCCGGATGATCTGAATGCGAAAGAGACGAAAACCACCGAGACTAGGCCAGAGATTTCCTTGGCCGCGACCGATCCCGTCGGAGCGGTGAGCACATCCCTTGGGATGCTCGGCATAGGAATGGCCACGGCTGGCATGTAGCCGCAGATACGGTTGCGTCGTGCGGATGCCTTGTTGAATAGTAGGTGCGTTGCGCGGTTCCGGGGGGACCACAATGCCGTTCTCGTCATTCAACGATCCCAGCGATCTGGCGCGGGTCCAAGGCGCGCTCGACGCCGTTTGGGCTGAGGTGCGCGACACAATCGCCGAGGAAGATCGCACTCGCGAACGGACGCGGCTGGCGTACGCAGTCGCGGCACTATTCCCGCACGCAAAGACCGATACCGATCTCGCCCGGCTGGCTTTGGAGAGGTTCATATCGACCGCCGACCGAAATCAGGCCACCGGCCAGTCCGGCACAATGCTGCCCGGCCGGATTTGAATTCCTATTTCAGTCCCGCGTTGGTTCTATTCTGTTCAGATTACTGACGTAACGGGACTTTAGGCCCTCTTGCGCGCTGGTAGGGGGCGTCCCTTAACGGGCAGACCGCTCCCCACCCTGTCTCATCTTTGCCGTTCCGCCGGTAAAGGACGATGTGTACGCTTATCGGCCGGAGGGAAGCGGCCATGCCCGGATCATTCGGATCGCGTGTGCCATGTGTCGATCGCGGCGATTGGACCCCGACCAGCCCCTGGATGGGGCGCTACCGGCAATCACTGGCGCTAGGCCATTCATTGATAGCCTGATGAGCAGCGATGTTCCCACGTGGCTGTTGTTTGTGAGCGAAGCAAAGAAATTCGTGGCCGCGCATCAGGACAGTGCGTCACAGTTGCGAGCCATTGTGCCGCCTGCTCCAAGCCCGACGCGATGGCGATAAAGAGGACTTATGACCGGTTGGAAATTAGGCGGGCCGCCACTCCCGAAGACGTACAGCGACGTAGTGGAGGTGACTGACGGTAATCTGTAAGCGCCCTGCCGGGGCCCTACGGATTTGGGGTTGAGGTTTTCCGGAAGCGCCATGGCATGAGATCTTCGACGGCGCTTTGTGGGTGGCCGTTGATGACGGCGTCGAGGGTTTCAGCGAGATAGGCGACGGGATTGACGTCGTTGAGCTTGCATGTGGCGACGAGGGACGAGAGCAGTGCCCAGTTTTCGGCGCCGACCTCGTGGCCGGCGAACAGAGCATTTTTTCGGGTCAGGCAGACGGGCCTGATCGCGTTTTCAACCGGGTTGGTGTCGAGCTCGAGGCGGCCATCGTCAAGGAAGCGGGTGAGCCCCTCCCAGTGGGCGAGCCCGTAGCGGATGTCTTCGGCCAGCCTGGAGCCGGAGGAGATCAGCGACAGTTGCTTCTCGAACCACGGTTTCAGGGCGGTGATGATCGGCGTGGAATGCTCCCGCCGGGCGGCAAGCCGCAGTTGCGGCGAGACACCGCGAACCGTTGCCTCGATGGCATAGAGCGCCGCGATCTGGCGTATCGCCGCCTCGGCGATCGGCGATTTGGTGTTGCGCGCCAGCTTGACGAAGCGTCGGCGCAGATGAGCCCAGCAATGGACGAGCCTCCATGGCCCCTGCGGCCTCTCCAGGCGCGTCAGCCGATCGTAGCCCTCATAGGCGTCGACCTGCAGGAACTGCCCGCGGAAGCCCTGAAGGAAGCGTTCGGCATGCTCGCCACTGCGTCCCGGCGCATAGTGGAACAGCACGATGGGCGGGCCCTGGCCGCCATGGCCGCGGTCATCGGAAGCGATCGCCCAGAAGAAGCCCTTCCTGACCTTGCCGCGTCCGGGATCGAGCACCGGTGCGGTGGTCTCGTCCATGAACAGACGACCCGCCGCGGCCAGATGCCAGCGCATGCGCTCGGCGATGGGCTTGAGATGGAAGCAGGCCCGGCCGGCCCAGTTGCCCAGTGTCGCGCGATCGAGCCGGATGCCCTGGCGCGCATAGATCTCGGCCTGCCGATAGAACGGCAGGTGATCGCCGAACTTGGCGACGATGACCTGGGCGATCAGCGCCTCGGTCGGCAGGCCGCCCGGCACCACATGCTCGGGAGCATGGGCCTGCACGACCGCGCCCGAGCAGCGGCGGCAAGCATATTTCGGGCGGCGGGTGACCAGCACGCGCAACTGCGCCGGCACCACGTCCAGCCGCTCGCTGACGTCCTCGCCGATCCTGGACATCTCGCCGCAGCCGCACGGACACAGCCTGCTCTGCGGCTCGATGATCCGCTCCACCCGCGGCAGATGGGCCGGCAGGTGACCGCGGTTGCGCCGGTGAGAAGCACAGGCGCCGTCCGGGCGGCCCTCGATGATCCGCTGCGCCTTCTCATGGGCGGCATCGAGCACGCCCTGGGCGATTTCGACGTCCTCCAGCGGTAGATGGTATTGCTCGCCGGAGAGCTTCTCGGATCGGGAGCCGAACTTCTCGCGCTGGAGGTCGCTGACGATGCTCTCCAGCCGCCGCCGCGCTTCCTCGGACTGAGCCAGGGCCTCTTGCGTCTGCGCCAGCTCGGCCTTCAGACGCTCGACCTCACCATGGAGAACTGCGACGTTCATCCACTATTTCGAGCACGGATCCGCCGTCTGCGCCATGCCTGGCACGGACCTGAGTCAGTCTGCCGCACTCACCCGGCGAGCTGCGGACGCCGAACTCTCTCAGGCCGAACCAAGCGCCAATCCAGCCCCTCGAACAACGCCGCAAACATCGCCGGTGACAGTCTCATCACGCCGTCGCGAACCTGCGGCCACACGAACTTCGAGCCCTCCAGGCGCTTGTGCACCAGCACCAGCCCGGTGCGATCCCAGACTAAAATCTTGATCCGGTCGGCCCTTTTGGCGCGGAAGACGAAGGCCGCGCCACTATAGGGATCAAGGCCGAGGACCTCCTGCGCCGCCGCGGCCAGCCCGTCGAGGCCGCGCCGGAAGTCGACAGGTCGCGTCGCCATGTAGATCTTCAGATCGGCGCCCGGCGCAATCATCGCGAGGCCCGCACCGCACGGATCACCTGCGCCAACCGCTCGACCTCGACCGTCGTGCGGATCACCATGCCGTCGATCACGATCTCAACCTTCGCCAGCGTCGATTTCGGCGGCTTCGTCGGCGGTCGGGGCGACGGCGCTTCTTCCACCAGCAGCGGCGCGAACAGCGGCTCCCGGCTCTCCGGAAGGGCCAACTGTCCCTGACGAAGGCGACGCCGCCAATCATAAACCTGCCAGCGCGTCGCGCCATGCTTGCGGGCAACCGCCGTCACCTGCGACCCCGGCATCAGGCTCTCCGCCGCGATCCGCGCCTTCTCCGACGCCGAGCGAACCCGCCGACCCGTCGGACCCTCAACAACCTCAAGTCGGCCTACGTAGCCAGGTGTCGAGACGTCCAAATGGACGTCCATTTTGCCGTCCGCTCCCACCCAAGCCCTCCGTCTCTCGCGATCAGAGGACTCTTGGCACATTCACCTCCCGCCCCACACGAGGGGACCGGCGTGGCGCTTACGGTAATCTCGTCCAGAATGCCCGATTGCGGAAAATTCTCGATGGTGACGCTTCGAAGAGCAGTGCGGCCTGGATCGACGACATAGGGCGGGACCTAGAATGGCAGCCGACTCATTGGCGTCCTCTACCTCCTGCCATGCGCAAGGCGGTCTATGAGATCGACTGACGCCCGAGTTATTCGGTCAGCGGGCTCTCCCAGACGACCAGCAAAAGCGCTCCGTCGCAGCTAGGCATGAGTTTAGATTTTTTCTAACGTGCCTGGAAACTTTCCTCCGCTGCGACGTTTTTCACGTCATTTCGGGAGGAGAAGATGACATCTACCAAGCGATCACACCGGCCCTTGGACGCTGGAGAGAATACCGATCCAGCAGAGGCGGACGCTTCCATCAGTCAACTAGCGCCCGTTCATGAGCGGTCATTTGCCTCGGTTTTGAGTATAGTCATAGTGGCTTGGCTTGCTCTGCTCGTTTACGGTACTTTTTGGGCATACTCTTGGCTCGGCGGCTAAAAGACCTGCCCTTGGGGGGTGAGGGATAAGAGGCGGGTTGCGCAGAAATCCGTTTAACGTCTGGACACTCTACAAGCGTCGCGCCCGCCTCATCGACCGTGAGCCTCCAGGCAAGCCGTTATCGCTCGGGTCAACGCCGTCTGGTCGAATGGTTTGTTCAGCCGAGGCAGGTCTACGCCGGGGGGCAACTCTGCATAGCCCGTGGCAATCAAGATCGGTTGATCGGGATGGACTGCCCGCACCTCAGAGGCGAACTGCACGCCTGTCATGCGTGGCATCGCCTGATCCGTGATCACAAGATCGAAGGTATTCTCGCCGTTGTCCGTCAGCCCGTTTTAAGTGATGGCTTCTCGGTACATCCAACACTCTCTGTGGGGTCGCCCTGGTCGTTGAGCCATTGCCAGCGCTTCAGGTCCGGCTGGAACAGGAAGGAGGGCAGACCCCGATCCTTCGGGACGAGTTTCAGCTTGTCCATGACATACGGCCGGGCCTGCCCATCGACTTGGACTATCACGTCACCCGAAGGCTCGGCCTGCTCAATGACGACCTGACCGGCCTTGAATGGGCAGGTATAAACCGGGTTAGTGACGGGATCGGTATCTGCGACTAAGGCAAAAACCATCGGCGCGAAAAGAACCGCAATGTGTGAGATCATAACGTTCTCCAGATTCCCGCCACTCTACTACGCCCCGCGCCTTCCCAAGTTCCGTCACGTTGCTCGGCTAGTTGGCTAGATGATGGAGGTGACCATGAAGCGATTTCACTTTGCGGCGATCCGGCACGCCGATAAACGTCAGAACATGCTAAAGCCGGACGCGGCGCTCGAATTGCCGAGCGTCGAAGCGGCGCGCCAAGTTGCAGACGAAGCCTTGCGCGAAATGGTCGCTGAACTCCCACCTGGACCAGCTAAGGTCGCTCTCATCGTGCGTGATGAAGCGGGGACGGTGGTGGATGGGATGGAGCTTGAAATCCGACCTCTGACGCCCGATCGCCATTAGGACTGTTCGTCACGGCGGGAGGGGTTCGCGCGTCAGCTTTGGATGAGGAGATGGCCGATTTGCAGACCGTCGTTTCGACCGTCTCGCCGCTCTGATTGAGCCTCTTCCATCGCTTCAGTTCTGACTGGAAATAATAGGTCGGCAAGCCCGCTTCCATGGGCACCAGCTTTTGCTCGTCCACAATGTAGGGCCGGGCATCTCCACCAATTTGGACGGTCGCCCGGCCCGTTGCCTGAGGATGATCAATCACGATCACACCGGCCTCGAATTTACAGGTGTAAGACACGTCCGCATCGGGCTGTGCGTGGTTTGCCAGCAATATCGCGCTCGGGATCATCAGCACTGCCAATTGCGATATCATCGCGGCCTCCCCAAAACGCTGCCTTGTTCAGTTCATACGTTGCGGGCTCAGCAAAGTTCCTGCGGGCAAAATCCGCACGTGCGCCGAACCTCCTGCGAGTACTGGCACAACCCTGAGCGATCTAGCTCCCGCCGGTTCTCGCTAAGCCTCTCATTATGAACGGTTATTCATGGAACTGACGGCTTTGTCCGCAGTTTTTAATTCGACTAAAGGGCATGAAGCCCGGTCAAAAAGGGAGAAGATCATGATCAAGCACATTGCTCTTGTAGCGGCCCTCGCCTTAGCCCCCGCAACTGTCTTCGCTCAGTCTAGCTCCGGTGCAGCCGGTGGTGCTGCGGGCGGCGCTGCGACTGGCGCTGTCGGTGGCGCGATTGTCGGCGGTCCGGCCGGTGCCGCTGTCGGCGCAGTTGGTGGTGCTGCGGCTGGCGCGATCGTCGGTGGCATTTCCGCCGACAACCGCACCGAGTTCCGCACCTACGTGAAGGAGCAGAAGGTGCCTTCGGTGGCGTATCGCGAGAAGGTCGTGGTCGGCGCGACCCTGCCCGAGACTGTCACGTATCGCGAAGTCCCGACCAAGTACGGCAAGACCGAGTACCGCTACACGGTCGTCAACGACCAGACGGTCCTGGTCGAGCCGAAGACGCGCAAGATCGTTCAGATCATCGAGTGATCAGCGGAAGCCCACCCCTCACGGGGTGGGCTTCTTTCGATCGGGCTCATCTGATCAACTTAAGGAGAGACGCCATGTTAAGGCCAATCCTGATCGCCGCTGCTGTCGCGGCTACCGCCGCCTTCACCGCTCCGGCCCAAGCACAGGTCCAGTTCGAGCTTGGGATCGACCGGCCCGGCTATGATGGTCCACGCTATCACGAGCCCCGTGGCTACCGCTTTGCGGGAGAACGACGTGGCTTCCGTGGCCCCGTCTACGATGACGATGACGATTGCCGCATGGTCATCAAGCGTCGCGTCAATCGCTACGGCGAGGTCGTCGTTCGCCGGATGCGAATCTGCGACTGACACAGCATTTTTTCAGCGGTTGGATTTGGTCGCAGACCCAACCGCTTGCTCTTCAAACCGGTGCAACCGAAGGAGAGACCAATGCGCACATTCGTTCTTATCGCAGTGACCATGATGGGCTTGGGCTCCATCATGCCATCGACTTCCCGCGCCTCCCCGGTAGCGAGCCTGACAACCATTGAGACGCCCGATCACATTGAGCAGATCAAAAAAGGTGGTCACGGTTACAAGGGCCATAAGGGTTGGGGAAAGTCCCGTCATTGGGACCAGGGGCGTGGCTACGGTCGCTATTATGGAGGTCCCCCGCCGCACGCTCGGGCCTATGGGCGGCGCGCCCGCGACTTCGGCTACTACCGCTCCTGGTGACTTTGCGCCGCGACGGTCTCGGTCGGCCGAGATCGTCGCGCTTGTTGCGCTGAAAATGATAGGAATAGGCACAATGCCCAAAGGCAAGCAGGCCCTACGGCAGGCTTTCAGACGCTTCGAGCAGGAGGTGCCGCTTTGGCTCGGCGCTGGCCTGCGCTGGCTTCGCCACCCTGCTTCGCGATGGCTTCGCTTACCGGTCGGTATTCTGCTCATGATGGGCGGCATTTTTTCAATTCTGCCGGGACTTGGTATCTGGATGTTGCCGCTTGGGCTCCTGTTGCTCGCCGCCGATGTTCCGTTTCTCCAGAAGCCGGTGGCGCGCTTTACGTTATCAGGCGCTGATCGATGGGCTCGGTTTCGAAAGTGGGTCGCAAGTAAATAGCGGGCTGATCACTATTCGGGTCTGGACCTTGCTGCCGCTTGTATGTCGTAGCTTTCGTGCCCACCGGCACAAAGACCGCGTTGGCGAGTTGTCCCACAGGCAACGCGCATAGAATCGCATCGGCCGAAAATAAGGGAGGATAACCATGCTCGATCCTAAAAAATGGTCGAAACAGCCCGGCGGGGCAACCGAGTTGGAAAAGAACGCGGCGAAGGCATTGCGAATGAAGAACGACGCCGGATCACAGACGACAACCCCGGAACACCGGACATCGCACGAGGGCGGCGTGCAAAAGGCCCAGGTCGATCCGACCGACATGGCTCCTGGAATTCAGGGAACGCATGTGGAAAACGTCAGCCGAAGCCGAGGAGCACGAGTTTCAGATACCGGAAAGTCAAAGACCTAATCTGAGGTAGCGCCTTTTGGAGCTTGTCACTCTACCTCTAGCTCCGCAATGCAGCGAGCATGCCATCAGCGAGTTGGCGTGTCAGATCACCCGCTGGCATCTCCCGCGCCAACGCTGCTGACTGCCCTGCCCACAATGGCGAGAAGTCCCCCGATCCGGCCGCTTCCGCTTTGGCCCGGAGCGGCGCAACCGCGCTACCCGCTTGTGGAAAGGCGGGAGCAAGATCGGAGAGATGTCCGACCTCGCGCAGTAAGCGATTTAGGATGCCTCGCGCGGGTCGGCCTGTAAGAACGTTTGTTAGCACCATGCTGTTGTCCTTCGCGGTCTTCAACGCAGCGCGATGGACGGCGCTGGTCTTTGCCTCAGGGCATAGAAGGAACGCCGTCCCGATCTGCACGGCCGAAGCTCCAAGCGCGAACGCGGCAACTATTCCACGTGCGTCGGCTATCCCGCCTGCCGCGATGACCGGCACTCGCACTGCGTCTACGACCTGCGGCACAAGAGCCATGGTTCCGGCTTGCGTACGTATGTCGTCGGAAAGGAAAATTCCGCGATGCCCACCGGCCTCGTAACCTTGGGCAATGATCGCATCGCAACCTTGGCCCTCGAGCCACCGCGCTTCATCGACGGACGTTGCTGAAGAGATGACTTTAGCGCCGGTCGCCTTCACCCGATCGACGAGACCGGCCTCGGGCAGCCCGAAGTGGAAGCTCACGACCTCCGGCCGGAACTCAGCAATGACATCGCACATCTCGCTGTTGAACGGCGTTCGGGCCGCATTGGGTATTGGTGCTTGAGGATCAAGCCCGAGTTCCCGGTAGTAAGGCTCTAAGTGCGCTTTCCAGGCTATCTCGCGCTCGGGGGCTGGTAGCGGCGGGGTATGGCAGAAGAAGTTGAGGTTGATAGCGCGGGATGTGCGTTGCCGAATGATGCCGATCTCCGCGCGCGCCTGTTCGACCGAAAGCATCGCACATGGGAGCGAGCCCATCCCCCCGGCCTCGGAAACTGCGATGACCATTTCAGAGCCCACTGAGCCCGCCATCGGCGCTTGGATGATCGGTAGGTCGATGCCGAACAGGTCCTGGATGCGGCGGTCGAACTTCATGATCTACGTCCCATCGTCGCGAGATAGCTCTCGGCTTATTCCGACATTCCGGGTGCGATTTCCGCGCGTGTCAATGAGAACGACCTGCATGCCCTCGGCGCTCTGGTGACGGCGCAAGGTCGATGTTCGGGCCAGTCCGATCTACATCCAGTTCGTCCCGTGCCATTCCGTACTAAGAAACGTTTGCACGGGTCAGCCATTTCGAAACCAAAGCTATTTGCCACGGATTTCCGGGCATCTGAGCCCAAAGCCACGCCGCGCCACAGGGGCAGGGTCGTGTGGCATCGCACACGACCGGATCGACACAGACTAATGTGAACGCTGTCAACGGCGGTCGGTTTCCAGGCCAGCGTGGCGGAGCAAAACCAGGCCAGCGATGGCGCCGGAGGACGATAAGCCAAGGGCCCCGATCGGGGCCCTTGGCTTATCGTCGCGTTCGTTTCTGATCAGCTTTCGGTGATCTCGCCGGTGTTTGGATCGATGTGCTCGACGGTGGCCTGGTTTTGCTCCGCCGCGGCGATAGCGCGGCGTCGGCCGGCGGATTGTTTGAGCCGGTAGCTGTCGCCGTTCATGGCCAGGATGCTGACGTGGTGGGTGAGCCGGTCGAGCAGTGCGCCGGTGAGACGCTCCGATCCCAGGACCGAGGTCCAGTCCTCGAAGGGCAGGTTCGAGGTGACGATGGTCGAGCCGCGCTCGTAGCGTTGCGAGAAGGTCTCGAACAAGAGCTCGGCTCCGGTCGGCGACAACGGCACGTAGCCAAGTTCGTCGACGATGAGCAGCTTGACCGCCTGCAGATCGCGCTGAAGCTTGAGCAGGCGGCGCTCGTCGCGGGCCTCCAGCAACTGGTTGACCAGAGAAGCCGCCGTCGTGAACGTGACGGAGAAGCCTTTCTGGCAAGCCGCCAGGCCAAGTGCGAGCGCGACATGGGTCTTGCCGGTGCCGCTATTGCCGAGCGCGATGATGTTCTCCCGGCGCAGGAGATAACCGCAGCGTGCCAGCTCCAGGACGAGCATCTTGTTGAGGTCGGGGATGGCGGCGAAGTCGAAGGTGTCGAAGCTCTTCACCGCCGGGAAGCGCGCCGCCCGGATGCGCCGCTCGACCGTGCGGCGCTCGCGGTCGATCAGTTCGAGCTCGATCAGGCGCAGCAGATAGCGCGGATGATCGACGCCATCGCGCGCGCATTCGCGGGCGACCTTGTCGTACTCGCGCAGCACCGTCGGCAGCTTCAGCTGCTTGAGATGATGCGCCAGCAGGACCTGCGGCGTGCCGCTGGTCGTTCCCGCCGGCATCGCGTCGCTGGTGTTACTGGTCATGCCGCTTCCTCCGGCAGGAGCACGGCATAGTCGGCGGCCGCGGTTGTCCTGACCGTCGTCCTCGGCAGATGGGGATAGGCCGACAGGTCGAGACGGGCGGGCCTGCGCTCGATCCGCGCCAGCGCGATCAGCTTGACCGCGTCGAAGCCGATGGCACCGAGGCGGATCGCCTCGGTCACCGCGAAGGTCACCATATCTCGCGGCATCGCCTCCATCAGCCGCAGCACCTGGATGAACTCGCGCTTGCCACGGTTGCCCATGCGCGCCTCCAGCAGATGGCGCAGGTGCTGGAAGGCCTCGGGCAGATCCCAGCCCTGGAGCGCCGCCGCCTGGTCGAGCGCATTGGGCTTGGTCTCGATCAGGGCGAGATAATGCAGTGGGTTGGAGACGAACACGCCTTCGCCATAGCAGCGCGGGTGACGGGCAATCTCGGCGCCACCGCACAGGATCACGACCGCATCGACGAAGCCCTTCACCACGACATCCTGAAAGCCGTAAGCTGTGGGCACGGAGTAATCGTTTGAGCGGTAGCGCACCAATGCGGTCGAGGAGACCCGCGCGCTGCGCTTCTCGCACGGCTCCAGCGGCACGGCCGGCAGGTCGCGCAACGCCGCCAGATCGGCGACAAGCCGTTCTCCGATCGTCCCGGCATGCCGCCCGGCTCGTTCCCCCTGCCGGAGACGGCAACGCTCAGCCAGCCTGGCGTTCAGCGCCTCAAAGCTTGCCACCACCGGGATCGGCGTCATGAAGTTGGAGCGGGCGTACTTCACCAGGCCCTCGACCTTGCCCTTGTCGTTGCCCTTGCCTGGACGGCCGAAGCGATCCCGGAACAGATAATGGCTGACCAGCTCGGTGAAGGCGCGGGTTCGCTCGCGCTTGCCGTCGCCGCAGATCTTCGCCACCGCGATGCGCGTGTTGTCGTACAGGATCGACAGCGGCACCCCTTCGAAGAAGCCGAAGGCCGAGACATGGCCGTCCAGGAACGCTTCCGTCGTCTCGCGGGGATAGGCCTTCACGAAGCAGGCGTCCGACTGCGGCAGGTCCATGCAGAAGAAATGGATCTTCTGCCGAACCCCGCCAATCACCGCGATCGCCTCGCCGAAATCCACCTGGGCGTGTCCCGGCGGATGCGCCAGCGGCACGAAGGTCTCGCGCCCACGCGCCCGGCCGATCCGCACGTAATCCTTCACCACCGTGTAGCCGCCAGCGAAACCATGCTCGTCGCGCAGGCGCTCGAAGATCCGCTTGGCCGTATGGCGCTGCTTCACCGGCGCGCTCCGGTCAGCCTCCAGGATTGCGTCGATCACCGGCAGCAACGGACCCAACTTCGGCTTCCCGGCAGGCTTCGTTCGCGTGTACCCCGGCGGCAGCGAGAACCGGCACATCTTCGCAATCGTCTCGCGGCTCAGACCAAAAACACGCGCCGCCTCCCGGCGGCTCTTCCCCTGATTGAACACGAACTGCCGAACCGCCGCGTAGACCTCCACCGCGAACATCCCCGCCAACCCCAAAAG
Organism: Bosea sp. 124; assembly: GCF_003046175.1. NCBI lineage: Bacteria > Pseudomonadati > Pseudomonadota > Alphaproteobacteria > Hyphomicrobiales > Alloboseaceae > Allobosea > Allobosea sp. 124. Next base: position 4,589,681 of record NZ_PZZM01000001.1, on the reverse strand, counting down.
GGATCAGCCTATCCAAATGGATGGCTTTTACGCCGCCCGCGCCAGCACAAACGACGGCGCTTCATTGGATGGTTTTGTCACCGCCCTGCACATGACGAAGGCATCGGCGGGTGAGCGGGCGGGTCGAGGTCGCGCAGCGGCCGAAGTTGCCCGGCCCGGTCATCCGACGCGAGCCGGGTGGGCGCGACGCGCTCACCCCTCGTCGATCATGCGAGCATTCTTAGTCCGGCACAGCGCATCTATGCGCAGCGTCCCACGCGATATGCGCACCGTCCCATTTTCTAAGCTCAGCATCTCGACCGCTGTGCTCGGCGGCTCGCCCGGCAGTTCCCCGAGCGTCTCCTCGACCATCCGGCGACGATCGGCGCGGGCCACGTGAGTGGCCGAAGCTGCCGCTGACCATCATCGACCACGACGAGACCACGAGCGTCTTGGCGAACCGAACGGCCTCGAAGACCGTAGTGCTGGCCGACTTCATGCCGCGAAAAGCGGTCCTAAAAACCGGTCCTAACGACCTCGGCAAACCAGTCCTAAAACGCGAAATTCCTTAATAAAAACAATAGTGGCGAGCCCGGCTGGATTCGAACCAGCGACCAGCAGCTTAGAAGGCTGCTGCTCTATCCATCTGAGCTACGGGCCCGTGAGCGAAGGCGCGGCGCCCTCGCCTGTCTCAAAAATTCAGTGCGTCCACTGTCCCAGACGCGAATACTTGAAATTGTCGGAATAGGCGACGGTCCGGCGCGCCGGTTCGTTGGGCTGCTCGACGCGATAGGCGATGCCGTTGCGCGTGGCATAGGCGACAGCCTCGGCCTCGCTGTCGAACCAGAGCTTGAGCTGGCTCTTCATGTCGCCGGACGAGGTCCAGCCCATCAGCGGTTCGATCTGGCGCGGCTGCTCGGGCTCATATTCGAGCAGCCAGCGCTCGGTCTTGGCGGTGCCGGACTGCATGGCCGTGCGGGCGGGGCGGTAGATGCGTGCGGTCATGGCTCTCGCTCGGCCCTCACCTGATATCCCGGATCATCTGATCCGCTGGACGGTCTCGAATTCCTCGCCGCCCGCGCTCGCGCGGGCCTTGCGAAACACCCGGAATGGTCGGGGCACCAGGATTCGAACCTGGGACCCTCTGCTCCCAAAGCAGATGCGCTACCGGGCTGCGCTATACCCCGACTTGTCATTCCACGCGTCGCGGTTGGCTATCACGTCACGCGCCTGCGCCGCAAGCGAAAGCCGGCAAGCCCGGCGTTTGACTGGGCTCAGCGCTTGAACAGCACGTGCTCGACGCGGTCGCCCGGCTTGATTCCGAGCGTCCGGCTGACGCCGCCATTGATCTCCAGCACCGACAGCACCGGCTCGCCCGAGGGAATCGTGCGCTGCGACAGCGGCTCGGTGTTCTCGGCGATGCGCGCGATCGTGCCGTCCGCCCGGATGAACAGCATGTCGAGCGGAATGAAAGTGTTCTCCATCCACATCGCCACCGGCTCGACGCGCGCGAAGTCGAACAGCATGCCGCGATCGGCCGGCATGTAGCGGCGATGCATCAAGCCCCTCGCCCGCTGCTCGGGGGTGCGCATCACCTCGACCTGGAAGGCGTGGCGCTTGTCGCCGCTGAGGATCGACAGTGTTTCCAGGGCCGAGGCCGCCTGCCCTGCCGGCGCGGCCTGCGCCAGTCGCAGCGGCTGTGCGAGCGCCGGAACGGGAATCGCCAGGGTGCCGGCGAGCATGATGCAGGCCGCCGCGACGCCGGCGGCGGAAAAACGGGTCTTGGTCCGCGGGGGCTTGGCCCGCGGGGTCTTGGCTTGCCGGATATGGGCCTGCATCGGTCTCAGCTCCATGACGCTGCATCCTCCGATCCTATGACGCCGGAGATGGCATTTCTTCGACAGATACCGGCCAAGGCAGCCCGCCGGTCAAGCTTTTCGTCAGCATCTTCGGCGTTGTCGTCTTTCCTTGGCGGCCTGCTTGCGGCAGGGTCGCGCCCACAGAACAGGAGATCGTCATGACCGCTCCGCGCCTTCGCCGGCCGGCCCCTTGCGCCACCGCCGCCCTCGCACTCGCCCTGCTGGTTCTGGCGCGGCCCGTGGCGGCGGCCGATTTCCAGCTCGACAATGTCCGGCTCGATTTCGGGGCGATGGTGATCTCGGCGCCCAAATTGCTCGTCAAGGGCTCGGCGCTGGAGCGCGAGGCCTTCGCCACGCTGCTGAACACCGGCAGCGGCGAGAGCGCGGTCGCGCGCATCGGGCGGTTGAACGCCACCGAGATCACCGCCCCCGAGCTCGTCTTCGAGCACAGCCAGGGCAAGCAGCGACAGGTCACGACCTATCGCGACGTCCGTTTCTCGGAGATCCGCGATGGCAAGGTCGCGCGCGGCGAATCGACCGGCGGCACGCTGACCGGCGAGAGCCCGGCCGCCGGAAAGATGACCGGCACGCTGAAGCGTCTCGGCTTCGAGGGGCTCGACCTGCGTCATACCGCCCGGGTCGTGACCGAGCGCACACCGCCGGGCGCCAGCGAGCCGGCCAAGCCGCTGTTCCGGCGCTTCGAGCAGGACGGTTACACGGTCGATATGGGCGCGGCCGGCAAGGTGAGCTTCGGCCGGATGGTCGGCCGCGACTTCGCCGCCCGCGTCGGCGAAGAGCCGCTGGGCGAGGTGCTCAACCGCGTCATGGCGACGTCCGAGGAGGTCAACACTCCCGGCGACAAGCAGGACCCCGCAAGGCGCGAGGCCGAGAAGCGCATGGGCCTGTCCCTGCTCGCACTCTACGACCGGATCGATTACGGCAGCGGCGAAATCCGCGACATGACGATGAACGTCGTCAACCCGAAGCCCGATGGCAAGCCTGGCGCGAAGCCGGACCCGGTCGAGGTGAAGATCGCCCGCATCGCCTATGGCGAGGACACCGCGGCAAAATCCGGTTTTGCTCTCGAAGGGCTGCAGTTCGGGGGCGGCGGCGGCAAGGGGCTGATCGATTCGATCAGCTATTCCGGCTTCTCCTTCACACCCGTGATTCGCGAACTCCAGGCCGCGCTGGCCAAGCCCGAGACGGATAACGACACGATCGACTGGCGTCGCTACATCCCGATCCTCGGCACCATCCGGCTGGCCGGTCTCTCGGTCGATGCCCCGCCGATGCTGCCAGGCGGCCAGCCGATCAAGATCGGACTCGGCACTTTCGAGCTGAAGGCCGGCGAACAGCTCAACGGCATCCCGACCAGCCTCGTCCTGACCATCGACAAGCTCGTCGCACCGATCATCGAAGGCGCCGGCAACCCGGCTGCCCGCGACATGATCGCGATGGGGATCCGCTCGCTCGATCTCTCGGCGAAGCTCGACCTCGCCTGGGAGGCCGCGCGCAACGAGCTCGCGATTCGCCAGATCGCTTTCGGCGGCGCCGGCCTCGCCCGGCTCGAGGCCTCGGCCACGCTCGGCAACGTCACGAAGGACCTGTTCTCGAGCGACACCGCGCTCGCCCAGGTCGCGGCGCTGGGTGCGACCGCGCGCGGCCTCACCGCCAGGCTTGAGAATTTCGGGCTGGTCGAGAAGCTGATCGCCAACGAGGCCCGCAAGGCCGGCCGCAAGCCCGACGAGATGCGCCAGCAATTCGCGATGATCGCGAGCCTCGGCCTCGCCTCGATCCTCGGCCCCTCCGACGCGGCCAAGACGCTGACGGCGGCGGTGTCGCGCTTTGCCGCCAAGCCCGGCACGCTCACGGTCGAGGCCAGCGCCAGATCGGCGAGCGGACTCGGCCTCGCCGACGTGATCGCGATCACCGACCCGACCGAGATCCTCGACAAGATCGACCTCAAGGCCAATGCGCAGTGAGCCGGGAGACTGATCCGGCGGGCGCTCTACCGCCGGAGGACACGAATTGGCGGCCGGGCCCGCTCGTCGCCTGGTGGGCGGGGCTCGCACCGGCGGCGAACGGCCTGCTGCGGAAGCGCTTCAATCCCGACAACCAGACGCGGCTGCATCTGGCGAAGCTGATCGCGCGGCGGCCCGGGCAGGTCGCGGTCGGGGCCTGGACCTATGGCCGCCCCAAGGTGCGCTTCCCCGAAAGCGGCGCGAAGCTGACGATCGGCCGCTACGGCTCGATCGCGGACGGCGTCGAAATCCTGCTTGGCGGCAACCACCGCACGGATTGGGCGACCACCTATCCTTTCCCCGAACTGGCGCGGCTCTGGCCTGACGCCACCGGGATCGCCGGCAGCCATACGACGCGCGGCGATGTCGCGATCGGGCACGACGTCTGGCTCGGCTCGCAATGCATGGTGCTGTCGGGCGTCACCATCGGCACCGGCGCCGTGATCGCTGCCCGCGCCGTCGTCACCCGTGACGTGCCGCCTTACGCCATCGTCGGGGGCAACCCGGCCAGGGTGCTGCGGCTGCGCTTCGGCGAGGAGACGATTGCGGCTCTGCTCGCGACGCGCTGGTGGGAGCTCCCGCGCGAGACCGTGAACGAACTGATGCCGCTCTTGATGTCGGAGCGGATCGACGCATTGCTCGCCGCGCTCAGGAGCCGCGCAACAACCGGCGCTTGAGAGCGAGAGCCGGCTTCTCGACGAGGAGCCAGGACAGCATCGCCAAGACCAGCGTCACCACCAGCGCCGGCCAGAACAGCGCGAAGGCGCCGATCGTCGGAAACAGCGCATGGCTCGCCTGCTGTACCGGCCAGCCATAGAGATAGACGCCATAGGACAGATCGGCCGGCGGGTCGGTGCGCCAGCGCGTCAGTGCCGGGGCGAGCGCCAGCACCAGGGCGCCCCAGGCAGTGACCAGATAGAGCCCCGCCTTGTAGAGCGGCGTCGGCGACAGCAATGCCAGAGCGACCAGCGCGACCGCAAGGCCGGGCAGCGACACGGGCACGCGCGCGCGGAACAGATAGATCAGTCCCCCAGTCAGGAAGATCAGCGGCAGGCGCAGCGCCGTTTCGACGCCCTTGGGGCCATCGGGCGTCACGATCTCGCGCAGCACCGTCGCCGCCAGCAGCACGCCGCCGATCCCGAGCGCCAGCTTCGGCCACCCAAGCAGGCCCACAAGCCCTGCGACCAGCACGCCGAGATAGCACAGCGTCTCGTATTTCAGCGTCCAGACGGTGCCCATCGGCGAGCGCAGCGGATTGTCCTCGAAGACACCGGGCAGGAAGGTCGCGCTCTTGAAGGTCGTCAGCGTACCGGTGATGAAGCGCCAGAGCTGCGGGTGGGCGAGATAGGCGGAGAGATCGAGCCGCGTCATCGCCGGGCCAAGCAGCAGCGCCACGACCAGCGTCGCGGCGACGAGCCCAGGCCCGATCCGCAAGGTGCGGGCCAGCACATAGTCTCGCCAGCCACGCCGGTCATAGCTCATCGTCACCAGGAAGCCTGAGATCGCGAAGAAGCCGTTCACCCCGTGCTCGCCCAGCGTGAAGCCGGTCGACTGCGCCCAGGGCTCGTCCTCGACGCGCCCCGTCGCGACGCTGAAGGCGTGCGACACCACAACGGCCAGCGCCAGCACCAGCCGCAGCAGGCCGAAATTGTTGTGGCCGCCGGACATAGCCCCGCCGACGCTGATGCTGCGCAACCCCGTCACGAAAGCGCCTCCAGCCCCTCGCGGGCCATAGCCGTCCGGCCGCGACGCCAGGCCAGCGCGCCCGCTGCTGAACCGGCATGGGCGAACATCTTCTCGCTCTTCAGCAGCAGCCCGTAACCCGCTGCCTTGGCGAGATTTTCGAGGATCTTCGCGACGGCCGGCCGCGGCAGCCCGTATTTGCCGGCGACATATCCCTCCGACCAGGCGAGATGCCAGCGCGCCTTGAAGCGGCGCCCCGGCGACGGAGCGGTGGAGCGGCCACGACCATGCCCGGCCTCCGCCTCATGCACATGCACCAGCGCATGCCCCGCGTCGCGCATCCGCCGGCACAGATCGTCATCCTCGTAGAACAGAAAGATCGCGGGATCAAAACCGCCGAGCGACAGTAACAGCTCGCGCCGGACCAGCAGACAGGCGCCCGACAGGAAGGGCAGGCAGGCATCGCCCGTCGGCACCGCGATCGCTCCGGAACGATTGAGATGCGGCGGCGAGAGCAGCGAGCGCGGCTGCAGGAAGACGCGGCCGGAGGGCTCGACGATGCGCGGCGCCAGCATCCCGGCGTCGGGATAGCGCTCGGCAGCGGCCAGCAGCGCCTCGGCCGCACCCGGCCTGATCTCGACATCCGGGTTGACGATCAGCACGTAAGGCGTGGCGCAAGACGCTGCGCCCCGGTTGTTGGCGCGGCCATAGCCCTCGTTGTGCGCATTCGCAATGACGGTCGCGCCAAGGCCGCGAGCCAGCGTAGCGCTCGCATCGCCGCTGGCATTGTCGACGACAATCGCCGGCACGCCCTCGCCTGCCAGCGCCGAGAGACAGGCCGGCAGCACCTCGGCACTGTCATAGGCGACGACGATGGCGGTGATCGGGCTGGCGGCGGGCATCGGCGCCTTGTGACCGCGATGGCTCACCCGACGCAAGCGAAATTCAGCGCCGGCCCAGAACTGCGACGTCTCGCTGGACGCTGCTGCGCTCGGAGGCGTCGCAGGAGCGTGGCGCCTTGTAGGATTTCACCGCGAAGCTGGCATTGGCCGTCATGAAGCGCTGCCGCTCCTCGCGCGGAAGCCTGGCCATCACCCGCCCGCGATCGACCCGCACGCCGCAATCATAGGCGCGCGAAACCTGCGCCGCCGCGAATTCGGGGGTTCCCGGCACCGGCCCGGCCGTGGTGCAGGCGGCGAGGCCGAGCAGTACGGACAGGGCCAGACAGCGTTTCAGGACGGGCATCGCAGCGGCAGCGGTCGGAAATCAGAACGCGCTGAAATCGCCGGCGCGGACCCGCGCCATCTTTTCCTTGACCGCCGCGCGCTCCTCGCGGTCGCAAGCCTCAGGCTTGACCCCCTGATTGATCGTCTCGGCCTCGGAGACCGTGAGATAGGTCGAGCGCGCGCTCGCAAGCTGCTCCGGCGTGGCACCGCGCTCGCGCTCCGAGGCGAGGAAGCGCTCCAGCGTGCTGGCGCGCGGCGCGCCCGCCCGGCAGGCGACCGAGCGCGAGACCAGCGTCGCGAGCTCGGAAGCACGCCCCGCGCTCGGATTGGCCGGGCCGGAGACGCAGGCGGCGAGCGGCGCAGCCACGAGGCAGGCGAGCGCGAAGGGCCGCGCGACGGAGACGACGGACATTTGGATCAGCCGTTCTTCTCGGGCACGTTGATGCGCAGATGCGCCTCGCGAAGCTGCTTCGGGGAGGCTTCGGCCGGCGCGCCCATCAGAAGATCGACGGCCTGCTGGTTCATCGGGAACAGCGCGACCTCGCGCAGGTTGGTCGCACCCGCCAGCAGCATGATGATGCGGTCGACACCGGCCGCCATGCCGCCATGCGGCGGCGCGCCATACTGGAAGGCACGATACATCCCGCCAAAACGCTCGATGACGGTCTCCTCGCCGTAGCCGGCGATCTCGAAGGCTTTCACCATCGCTTCCGGCTTGTGGTTGCGGATGCCGCCGGAGGCGAGCTCGAAGCCGTTGCAGGCGATGTCGTACTGGAACGCCTTGAGCGAGAGCGGGTCTTCCTCGGTCAGCGCCTTCAGCCCGCCCTGCGGCATCGAGAAGGGGTTGTGCGAGAAATCGACCTTCTTCTCGTCCTCATTGTACTCGAACATCGGGAAATCGACGATCCAGGCGAAGGCGAAGGCGTTCTCGTCGATCAACCCGAGTTCCTGGCCGACCTTGTTGCGGGCGCTGCCTGCGAATTTGTAGAATTTGTCCGGGTTGCCGGCGGCGAAGAAGCAGGCATCGCCCGGCTTCAGCCCCATCTGTGCGATGATCGCGGCGACGCGCTCAGGCCCGATATTGTTGGCGATCGGCCCCTGCCCTTCGCCGTCTTCCTTCACCATCAGATAGCCCAGCCCGGGCTGGCCCTCGCCCTGCGCCCAGGAGTTCATTCGGTCGCAGAAGGCGCGGCTGCCGCCCTTCGGACCGGGAATGGCCCAGACGCGGTTCTTCTCGTCCTCGAGGATCCGGGCGAAGACCTTGAAGCCCGAACCGCGGAACTGCTCCGAGACGTCCTGCATCACCAGCGGGTTGCGCAGGTCCGGCTTGTCGGAGCCGTATTTCGCGATCGCCTCGGCATAGGGAATGCGCGGCCAGTTCCTGGTGACGGATTTGCCGTTGCCGAATTCCTCGAAGATGCCGCCGATCACCGGCTCCATCGTCGCGAAGACATCCTCCTGCTCGACGAAGCTCATCTCGACATCGAGCTGGTAGAACTCGCCCGGCAGCCGGTCGGCGCGCGGGTCCTCGTCGCGGAAGCAGGGCGCGATCTGGAAATAGCGGTCGAAGCCCGCCATCATCATCAGCTGCTTGTACTGCTGCGGCGCCTGCGGCAGCGCGTAGAATTTACCGGGATGCAGCCGGCTCGGCACCAGGAAGTCGCGCGCGCCTTCCGGCGAGGAAGCGGTCAGGATCGGCGTCTGGAATTCGGAGAAGCCCGAGGCCTTCATGCGCGTGCGCATGGAGTCGATGACCTTGGTGCGCAGCATGATGTTGTTGTGCAGCTTCTCACGCCGCAGATCGAGGAAGCGATATTTCAGCCGGGTATCTTCCGGATATTCGAGATCGCCGAACACCGGCAGCGGCAGCTCGCCCGCCGCGCCCAGGACTTCGATGGCAGTCGCGAAAACCTCGACCGCACCGGTCGGCAGATTGGCGTTCTCGGTGCCGGCGAGGCGCGCCTTGACCTTGCCGTCGATGCGCACGACCCATTCCGAGCGCAGCGTCTCTGCCATGGCGAAGGCCGGCGAATCCGGATCGATCACGACCTGCGTCATGCCGTAATGGTCGCGCAGGTCGATGAAGAGCAGGCCGCCATGGTCGCGGATGCGATGGCACCAGCCCGAGAGGCGGGCCTGCGAGCCGATGTCGCTGTCGCGAAGGGCGCCGCAGGTGTGGGAACGGTAGCGATGCAGGGTCACGGAACTGCTCTTTTCGGAATTCATTCGGCCGCGATGGCGCGCACGCGGGCATGATCGCGCGGGCGGTTTTCCGGGTAAGCACACGCAGGGGAGCAGATTGTCAAGAACGCCCGCGACATGGCGCTGCTCCGTCTGCTATGAGCCGGGCCTATGAACCTCATCACCACCACCGCCGACCTCGCCGACGCCTGCGCGCGGCTGGCCCTGCACCCCTTCGTCACGGTCGACACCGAATTCCTGCGGGAGACGACCTATTATCCGAAGCTCTGCCTGATCCAGCTCGCCTCGCCCGACGAGGCCGTGCTGGTCGATCCGCTGGCGCCCGATCTCGACCTCGCACCGTTTTTCGGCCTCATGGTCGATGAAGCGGTGGTCAAGGTCTTCCATGCCGCGCGGCAGGATCTGGAAATCGTCTGGATGCTCGGCCGGGTGCTGCCGACGCCGCTGTTCGACACGCAGGTTGCAGCCATGGTCTGCGGCTATGGCGACTCGGTCGGCTACGAACAGCTCGCCAACGACCTCGCCAAGGCTCGCATCGACAAGTCGTCGCGCTTCACCGACTGGTCGCGCCGGCCGCTCAACGACGCTCAGCTCGTCTATGCCGAGGCCGACGTCACCCATCTGCGCGACATCTATCTCGCCCTCAAGGCCGATCTCGAACAGAGCGGTCGCGAGAGCTGGGTCGCGGAGGAGATGGCGGTGTTGAATTCGCCCGGCACCTACGAGGTCAAGCCCGAGAACGCCTGGCTGCGCCTCAAGGGCCGCATTCGCAAGCCGAAGGAACTCGCCGCCCTGATCGAACTGGCGGCCTGGCGCGAACGCGAGGCGCAGCACCGTGACGTGCCGCGCCAGCGCGTGCTCAAGGACGACGCGCTGATGGACATCGTCCAGCGTGCGCCGCGCTCGGTCGAGGCGCTGGCGGAATTGCGCTCGGTGCCCAACGGTTTCGAGCGTTCGCGCTCCGGCGGCGAGGTGCTGGCGGCGATCGAGCGCGGCCTGGCGCTCGATCCCAAGACCCTGCCCCGGCTCGAGCGGGAACGCGGCCGCGGCGGCAACGGCGCCGTGCTCGACCTGCTCAAGGTCCTGCTCAAGGCTGTGGCAGAAGCCGAGCGTGTCGCGCCGAAGATCATCGCCTCCGCCGACGATCTCGAGGCGATCGCCTCCGACGACGAGGCCGACGTGCCGGCCCTGCAAGGCTGGCGGCGCAGCGTCTTCGGCGACAAGGCGCTGGCGCTGAAAAGCGGCACGCTAGGCCTGCGTGTCGTGCGCGGCCGCGTCGTGGTGGGCTAGGTTTCGCGCAGGGTCTCGGAAGAACCGGCCCCGTTTCCTGGACGCTCGCCTCAGGCTCGTGTGATCTCGACCTCGCGCCCGAGCAGCTTGGCGAGCTGCTTCAGCCGGCCAATCACGCGGTCGCTTGCCAGCGCGCGCAGATCGTCGGGAAAACGCAGGATGAGCCGGCCGTCGACGCAGGTCGCCGGCATACGCGGCAGCAGCCCGGCCATGCCGGCAGAGAGCAGATAGGCGACTCGGAAGATCGCTGCCAGCAGCAGGGCCCGCTCCAGGATGGGCTGTGGCAGCAGCGCGCGCAGCGCCAGGGCCGTCGGCGACGTCGATTTCAGTCCCGCATAGCGGTGGAAGATCGCCAGTGCGAGAAAAGCGCGCCCGACATGGTCGATCCCGGTGAAATAGGCATGCGCGATCACGTTCATGCTCTGCTCGCCGCGATAATCGGGATGGGCGCGCCAGCCGATGTCGGAGAGCAAGCAGACCGATTCGGTCAGCCGCGCTGACGGCTCGTCCTCTGGGAGACCCGCCGTCTCGAGGATGGCGCGGCTCCAGGCGATCAGCTCGGCGGCGTGGCGCGGATCGCGCGCCCGCAGATGGTTGTAGTCGCGCGCCGCGCGCAGCAGCGGGTCTGCCGCCCGTTCCTCCGGAGCAAGCTGCTCGTGCAGCAACCCCTCGCGCACGCCCTGCGCCGAGATGATCACGGCGCGCGGCTTGCCGCGCTTGATCAGTTCGTCGAGGACGAGCGCGCCATAGGCCAGCAGCGGACGCCGCGCCGAGGAGACGGAATCGATCGAGTCGAGCCCCGTCAGATCGGCCTTCTCCACCAGCTTGACGAAATCGGCGACATCGCGCGCCGATAGCGTATAGCCGTGCATGACGTTGAGCGGGTAGTGCACCTGGTGCTGGTGCAGCGTCGCGAGCGCCCGCCAGGTGCCGCCGACGGCATAGAAGTCGCGCCCCTTCATGGCGGCGATCTGGGGCAGCCTGTCGAGCTCGTCCTTGACGATCTTCTCGGCCAGCCTGAGCGAGTTCTTCGAGCGGTCCAGCAAGGCGAGGCCGCCGAGCGGGACGCTCGCCCCCTGCCCGACCCCGCCGCGCGCGATCGAGATCAGCTCAAGACTGCCGCCACCGAGATCGCCGACGACGCCGTCCGGGTTGTCGAAGCCCGAGACCACGCCGAGCCCCGACAGAACCGCCTCGCGGTCGCCCGAGATCAGCTCGATCGGCTGGCCGATCGCCTCCTCGGCGCGCGCGATGAACTCAGGCCCGTTGCTGGCATAGCGCGCGGCAGCGGTGGCGATGACGCGGATTTCACCGACATGCATGGCCTCGCACAGGATGCGAAAGCGCACCAGCGCCGCGATCGCCTTCTCCATCGCGTCCTTGGCAAGCTGCCCGGTCGTCGCGACCTGGCGGCCGAGGCCCGCCATCTCCTTCTCGTTGAAGACCTGGGCGGGCGCACGCGCCACCATCTCGTAGACGACGAGACGCACCGAGTTCGAACCGATGTCGACGATCGCCAGCGTGCCGGCGCCGAGCCCGAGACGGCCGGGCGCGTTCAGGACCTCAGCCCTTGCGTCCGCCTCGACGCGAAAGGGAGCGGGGGCTGGAATTGGAGAGAGATTTTCCACGTCCTGACAGACTCGGGTTCGTCATGAAGTACTTATGGGCGTTGAACGACTCTTCGTTCGGCGCCGGGACAATGCGTCGGGAGCCGCCATCGGGCAAGATCGTCCAGCTCTGTTCATTGTCGAGGAAGTTCGCGAGCATGATCTGCTCGAGCAGTTGCTGGTGGACGGTGGGGTTCAGGATCGGCGTCAGCGCCTCGACGCGCCGGTCGAGGTTGCGCGGCATCAGATCGGCCGAGGAGATGTAGAGCTTGGCCTTGGGCGAAGGCATGCCATGTCCGGCGCCGAAGGCATAGACCCGCGTATGCTCCAGGAAGCGGCCGATGATCGATTTGACCCGGATGTTCTCCGACAGCCCCGGAATGCCCGGACGCAGGCAGCAGATGCCGCGCACCACGAAATCGATCTCGACGCCGGCCTGGCTCGCATCATAGAGCGCGTCGATGATCTCGGGATCGACCAGCGAATTGCACTTGCCCCAGATCGCGCCCTTGCGGCCGGCCTTCACATTCGCGACCTCCTCGGCGATGTCGTCTAGCAGGCGCTGCTTGAGCCCCACCGGCGAGACCGACATCTTCTCCAGCTCGGCCGGTTCGGCATAGCCGGTGATGAAGTTGAAGACGCGCGCGACATCCTGCGACATCACCGGATCGGCGGTGAAGAACGAGACGTCGGTATAGATGCGCGCCGTGATCGGATGGTAGTTGCCGGTCGCGATATGGCAGTAGCTGACGAGCTGCCCGGCTTCCCGCCGCACCACCAGCGAGAGCTTGGCGTGGGTCTTCAGCTCGATGAAGCCGTAGACCACCTGGACGCCGGCGCGCTCCATCTCCTTGGCCCAGCGGATATTGGCTTCCTCGTCGAACCGCGCCTTGAGCTCGACCAGCGCCGTCACCGACTTGCCGGCCTCGGCCGCCTCCGTCAGCGCCTTGACGATCGGCGAGTTCGAGGAGGTGCGGTAGAGCGTCTGCTTGATCGCGACGACGTTGGGGTCGCGTGCCGCCTGCTGCAGGAACTGCACGACGACGTCGAAGCTCTCATAGGGGTGGTGGACGAGCAGGTCCTTCTGGCGGATCGCGGCGAAACAATCGCCGCCATGCTCGCGGATGCGCTCGGGGAAGCGGGCGTTGTAGGGCTTGAACTTGAGGTCAGGCCGGTCGACCCCGACGAGCTGGGCGAGTTCGCTGAGGCCGATCATGCCGTCGATGGCGACGACCTCGTCCTCGTCCACCTTGAGCTCGCGCACGATCAGCTTGCGCAGATGGGGCGGCATGCCCCGGCTGATCTCGAGGCGGATGACGACGCCGAGCCGACGCAGCTTCAACATCGTCTCGAAGACGCGCACCAGATCCTCCGCCTCCTCCTCGATGTCGAGATCGGTGTCGCGGATGACGCGGAAGGAGCCGGTGCCCTTGACGTCGTAGCCCGGGAATAGCTTGCCGATGAACAGCGAGACCGCATCCTCGAGCGTGATGAAGCGGCGCAGCCCCTCGCGCGCCAGGTCCGGCAGCTCGATGAAGCGGTCCATCTTGATCGGCACGCGGATCAGCGCATCGAGCTGGCGGCCGTCGCTCACCCGCTCCAGCGCCAGCGCAAGCGTGAAGCCGAGATTGGGGATGAACGGAAACGGATGCGCCGGGTCGATCGCCAGCGGCGTCAGCACCGGGAAGATGTAGTTGAGGAAATAATCCTCGAGCCAGACCCGCTCCTGCGGACCGATGTCTCCGGGGCCAAGCAGATGGATGCGGTTTTCGTGCAGGTCGCGCTTGAGCTCGACCCAGCGCGCCTGCTGGTCGTCGGTCAGCGCCGCGACCGCCTTGCCGAGCTTGACGAGCTGCTCAGCCGGGGTCAGCCCGTCCTGGCTAGGCGTGACGACGCCGGCCTTGAGCTGTTCGCGCAAGCCCGAGACGCGCACCATGAAGAACTCGTCGAGATTGGCCGCCGAAATCGACAGGAAGCGCAGCTGCTCCAGCAGCGGATGATGGCGGTTGGAGGCCTCCTCCATCACGCGGCGGTTGAACTGCAGCCAGGACAGCTCGCGATTCATGAAGCGCGCCGGCGAATCCCGCAGCGAGGCGGCCTCGGCGGCGGGAACGGCTTCCGAGGCTTCGATGACGCCGGGTTTCGTGTTCATGCCCTTGGCTCTTGTTACGGTCGCTGCTTTCGCCACATTGGTCTCCTCGCCGGTCTTGAGCCATCCTAGCGTGACGTTTCGATGACACGCGAGACCATTTGCGGCCATGTCATTTGCGGCCGAATCATTTGCCACCATACGCCTTGGCGGTCGCTTGCCTGCGTCGAGCGGTCCCCTTGCACGGGCTGCTGCGGTCCTGTTTCGTATGCGTAGCGGGAGAGCCCTCCCCGGCGGCTGCAATGGCCGCCATCCCGATCCGACAGAGGCCGTCTTGAGCAGCACGCCCCACCATGACGAAGGCGACATCGTCTATCCGTCCGCGATCCCCTTCGTTCTCGCGCATATCGCCTGTTTCGGCGCCATCTGGAGCGGCGTGACCGCAAGCTCCGTCTGGCTCGCCATCGGCCTGTACTGGCTGCGCATGTTCGCGGTGACCGGCGGCTATCACCGCTATTTCTCGCATCGCACCTACAAGACCAGCCGGCTCGGCCAGTTCCTGCTCGCCGTGCTGGCGCAGTCGACAGCGCAGAAGAGCGTGTTCTGGTGGGCTTCGAAGCACCGCCATCACCACCGCTATTCCGACACCGAGCATGACGTGCATTCGCCAGTGCAGAACTCCTTCGCCTATTCCCATGTCGGCTGGATCTTCAGCCGCGACCATCATGTCTTCGACGATTCGAGCATCCAGGACCTGACGAAATTCCCGGAGCTGCGCTGGCTGCATCGCTTCGAGATCGCGCCTGCGATCCTGCTCGCCTTGATCTGCTTTGCGATCGATGGCTGGGCCGGCCTGTTCGTCGGCTTCTTCTGGTCGACGGTCGCGGTCTACCACGCGACGTTCTGCATCAACTCGCTCGCCCATGTGCATGGCGACAAGGACTATGTCACCGGCGACGAGAGCCGCAACAACTGGTGGCTGGCGATCATCACCATGGGCGAAGGCTGGCACAACAACCACCACGCCTATCAGTACAGCGTCCGCCAGGGCTTCCGCTGGTGGCAGATCGACCCGACCTACTACATCATCGTCGGGCTTTCGAAGCTCCGCCTCGTCTGGGACCTGAAGCAGCCGCCGCAGGCCGTGATCGAACGCTCGCAGGCCCTGCCGCCGCGCGTCATCGAGCGCTCGGCCGAGCGGCTCGCGGCTTCCGTCCCGCTCGACCGGGTGGTGGCGGCCTTCCGCGAGGCCTATGCCGCCACGCCCTCGCTGCCGGAGCTCCACCTGCCGACCCTGACCGCAGCCGAGCTGCGCGCGGCGCTGGCCGAACTCCAGAACCGCGCCAGCGACGGGCTGGCCGCGCTTCAGCAGCAGGCCCATGACGTGCTGGCGCATTGGGATGCATCGAGCTGGCATCTGCCGGTCCTGCCCAGCCGCGAGCAGTTGAGCGAGAAGGCCGCCGCGATGTTCGTGAAGACGCCTTCGCTCGACGCGATCGCAGCGCGTGCCCACGAGCTTCTGGTCGAGGCGATGCATGCCCGCCTGGTGGCGCTGCCGGTCGAGGCTTCGCCCGGCCCGCGCTGAGCGGGCCTACTCCTCCGCCGAGAGCCCGGCCTGTACGGACAGGCCCGCCAGCGCCTCGCTCGCCAGCGCCCGCGTCACGCGGCGCCCGCGCTCCAGCGAGAGCCGGTCGAGCGCGTCGACCAGCGCCCGTGCAGCGGCAAAGGAGCGCTCCATCCGCAGCGCCAGCATCTCGATGGTGCCGGTGTCGACGATGAGCTGCCGGTCGATGAAGAGCTTGACCAGAACCGCCCGCAGCAATGCATCGTCCGGCGGATCGATCGTGGCATGCGGCGCAAGCCGCAGCCGCGACAGCAGGTCCGGCACGCGCAGCCCCCAGAGGTCCGGCGCCTCGCGCGCGGTCAGCAGCAGATGGCCGCCGCGCGCCTTGATCGCGTTCATCAGATGGAACAGCGCCGCCTCGTCGCGCAGTCCCCGGTCGCAATCCTCGACGACCAGCGCACCGCCCGAGACCAGATGCGGCACGTTGCCCTCGACCACCTCGGCCGCCGGTACCGTCCAGGCATGGGCCACCTTGGCCCAGATCGCGGCGAGATGGGTCTTTCCGGCGCCCTCCGGCCCGACGAGCCGCAGCCAGGCGTCCGGCCAGGCCGGCCAGGCCTCGACGAGGCCATAGGCCGCCTCGTTCGACGGGCCGACCAGGAAGTCCTCGACGCCGTAGCGGCTGTCGACCGGCAGGTCGAAGGCGAGCTGGCGCGGACGCGCCGGGGGCTCAGCCATCGGCATCGATACGCGCCCGCGCCTCCGCCGCGCGCGTGGCGTCGCCGCCATGATAGATGTTGCTGGCGAGGTACTGCCTGAGCGCGAAGCGGCAGAGCACGCCGATGACGGCCGCCAGCGGCACCGCCAGCAGCAGCCCGACGAAGCCGAACAGCGAGCCGAAGGCGAGCAGCGCGAACATCAGCCAGACCGGGTGCACACCGATCGAATCGCCGACGAATTTCGGCTGGAAGATGTTGCCCTCGAGGAACTGCCCGGCGAAGAACACCGCGAGCGTCGCCAGCGGCCAGGTCCAGTCCGGCCAGAACTGCACGATCGCGACGCCGACCGAGAGCACGAGCCCCGTCAGCGACCCGACATAGGGAATGAACGACAGGAAGCCCGAGATGATGCCGATCAGCGCGCCGAAATTGACGCCGAGCAGGCTCAGGCCCACCGCATAGAAGATGCCGAGCAGCAGGCAGACCAGCGCCTGCCCGCGCAGGAAGCCCGCGATCGCAACATCCATCTCGTGCAGCAGCCCGCGAATCGTCTCGCGATGATCGAGCGGCAGCCAGCTATCGACCGTGGCGCACATCCGGTCCCAGTCGACCAGCAGGTAGAAGGCGATGACCGGCGTCAGCACCAGCAGCGAAAACACGCCGATGATGGCGGTGCCGCCGGTCCAGAGCGACTGCAAGACGCTGCCGACCCATTTCGTCGCCTGGCCGACGAGTTCGCCGAGCGAGTTCTGCGCCTCCTCGGTCAGCTTGGCACCGCCGAAACGTTCGAGCCAGGGACCGCCCTGCTCCAGCACCAGCGCCTGCAGCTTGGCCGCATCGGCCGGCAGACGCGCGATCAGCCCGGCGAGCTGCTGGCCGAGCAGCGGCGCCAGCAGCACGAGCGCCATCACGAACATCAGCAGAAAGACGAAGAGGATCGCGATCGTCGCGGTCAGCCGGCTCATCCCGAGCTTTGCGAGGCGGTCGGCGAGCGGGTCGAGTAGATAAGCCAGCGCCAGCGCCGCGATGAACGGCAGCAGCACGTCGCGCAGCACCACGAGAAACAGCACGAAGACGACGAGCGAGAGCAGCCAGAAGCCGATTTGGCGTTGCAGGGTCATGTTCTGGCCTTTCGCGGATCCGGCGGCGCGCGGTCATTCAGATAGGGGCAGGCGTTGATTTGTCCAACCGGCGAATCGTCTTGCCCGGCGACGTCAGCGGCCTGCGCATGAGGTCACGCCGCCATGTGGCGCAGCCAGAAGGCCAGATAGGCCGTCATCGAAGCGACCGTCAACACCGCCACCAGAAGCTGGCCGACCGCCACGGCCTGGCCCGGATCGACCCCGAAGGCGCGCGAGGCCAGCAGCAGCGCGGCGAAGATGAGCTGCGCGCCCGTGTTCAGCTTGCTGACGACGAAGGGCGCCATCGCCAGCGGCTTGCCCATCACCCAGGACAGGATCACGGCCGAGACGATCATCACGTCGCGCGACACCACGAGGATGACGAGCCAGGACGGGATCGCCCCGGAGATCGCCAGGGTGAGATAGATCGAGACGATCAGCGCCTTGTCGGCGATCGGGTCGAGATAGGCGCCGAGCTCGCTCGCCATGCCGAAACGCTTGGCGAGCACACCGTCCACGGCGTCAGAAACCCCGGCGACCACGAAGATGATGAAGGCCGCCTGCCAGCGCCCGTTCAGGATCATGACGATCACGAGCGGCACCAGGAACAGCCGGCCGATGGTGATCAGGTTGGGCAGCGTCATGCGGGCGGCTTCGCGACGGGCGGAGCGCGACGCTAGACCATCGGGCCGGAAAGCGGAAACCCGGATGCACCCGGGCGCGTCATTACCGGGCCCAGCGAAGCGCAGACCCGGGAATCTCTTGCCGAGGGAGGCGCCCGTTTCAGGCAGGAGCCTTCGTGTCGCGAGATGCTCGGGCCGAGCCCAAGCATGACGTGCCTGACGACGCCGCGTCAGTCGATGTCCTCGACCTCGACTTCGGTGCCATAGACCCGCTGGGCCAGCGAGGCTTCCATGAACGGGTCGAGCGCGCCGTCGAGCACCTCGGAGGGCGCCGTCGAGCTGACGCCGGTCCGCAAGTCCTTCACCAGCTGATAGGGCTGCAGCACATAGGAGCGGATCTGGTGGCCCCAGCCGATATCGGTCTTGGAGGCCTGCTCGGCATTCGCCTTGTCCTCGCGCTTCTTCAGCTCGACCTCGTAGAGGCGCGCGCGCAGCATGTCCCAGGCCTTGGCCTTGTTCTTGTGCTGCGAGCGCTCCTGCTGGCACGACACCGCGATCCCCGACGGGATGTGAGTGATGCGCACGGCCGAATCGGTCGTGTTGATATGCTGCCCGCCCGCGCCCTGCGCGCGATAGGTGTCGATCCGGCAATCCGATTCGTTGATGTCGATGACGATGCGGTCGTCGACCACCGGATAGACCCAGACCGACGCGAACGACGTCTGTCTCCTGGCATTCGAATCGAACGGCGAAATCCGCACCAGCCGATGCACGCCGCTCTCCGTCTTCAGCCAGCCATAGGCGTTATGGCCCTTGAACTGCAGCGTCGCCGACTTGATGCCCGCCGTGTCGCCGTCCTGGTATTCCAGCGTCTCGACCTTGAACTTCCGCCGTTCGCCCCAGCGCCGATACATGCGCAGCAGCATCTCGGCCCAGTCCTGGCTTTCGGTGCCGCCAGCGCCGGGGTGGATTTCGAGATAGGTGTCGAGCATGTCGGCTTCGCCCGAGAGCAGAGTCTCGACCTGCCGGCGTGCCGCCTCGACCTCCACCGCCTTGATACCCGCCTCGCCCTCGCTGATCGAGGCAGCGTCATCCTCCATCTCGCCGAGTTCGATGAAGGTCAGCGCGTCTTCGAGATCGCGTTCGAGCTTGGTGATGCCCTCGATCTGGTCCTCGAGCGAGGTCCGCTCGCGCATCAGCTTCTGCGCGGCGTCGGCATCGTTCCAGAAATCGGGGCCTTCGGAGAGGGCGTTCAGTTCCGCGAGGCGGCGTTGCGCGACATCCCAGTCAAAGATGCCTCCTCAGCAGTCCGATCGACTGCTTGGCGTTGTCGAGCTGGGTCTGGATTTCTGGGCGCATGCGAAGAGCCTTGGTCAAAATACGAGAGGCTGGGATAGGGGCGAACAGCCCGGCTGTAAACCGGCCGGCGCCGTCACCCGTCATGCTCGCCTTGGGGCGAGCATTCCTGTCTTGAACACCGCATGGGATCGGCGAGGACGCACCTGGTCGCGGCGAGCCCGACCAAAACGGACGAAACCGTCAGTACAGTCCGCCCGTTCCGGAGCCGACGCCACGACCGCCGCCCGGCGCGACGCTGAACGGCGTCGTGCCGTCGCCCGCCACGCCGATCACCGAATAGCTGTCCGGCGGTGCCGTGCCCGGCTTGAAGGCTTCGAGGATGCCGCCCTCGCCGCCCGAGCGCATGCCGGTCTTGGGGTCGACCCGGATCAGCTTGATGCCTGCCGGCACGCGGAACGGGGTCGCCGGCTTGTCCTTCAGCGCCGCCATCATGAAGTCGCGGAAGATCGGCGCGGCATACTGGCCGGCCGTCGCCGAGGTGCCGAGCGACTTCGGCTTGTCGAAGCCCATATAGACGCCGACCGCTAGATCGGGCGAGAATCCGACGAACCAGACGTCCTTGGCGTCGTTGGTCGTGCCTGTCTTGCCGGCGAGCGGCTTGCCGACCGACTTGACCACGGTCGCGGTGCCGGCATTGACCACGCCTTCCATGATCGAGACCATCTGGTAGGCGGTCAGCGGGTCGAGCACCTGATCGCGATTGTCGATCAGGCGCGGCTCGCGCTGGTCGGCCCATTTCTCGGCATTGCAGCCTTCGCAGATGCGCTGGTCGTGACGGAAGATGGTCGAGCCCCAGCGGTCCTGGATACGGTCGATCAGCGTCGGCCGGATCTTCCGGCCGCCATTGACCAGCATCGAATAGCCGGCCGTCATGCGCATGACCGTCGTCTCGCCCGCGCCAAGCGACATCGAGAGCACCGGCAGCATGTCGTCATAAACGCCGAAGCGGCGCGCATACTCCGCGATCAGCGGCATGCCGACATCCTTGGCGAGGCGCACCGTCATCAGGTTCTTCGAGAACTGGATGCCGTAGCGCAGCGTGCGCGGCCCGGTCGACTTGCCGTCGTAGTTGTCGGGCCGCCACATGCCGAGCCCGCCTCCCTGATCGATCTCGATCGGGGCATCGAGGATGATGCTGGACGGCGTGTAGCCGTTGTCGAGCGCCGTGGCGTAGACGAAGGGCTTGAAGGACGATCCCGGCTGGCGCAGCGCCTGCGTCGCCCGGTTGAACTCCGACTGATCGTGGCTGAAGCCGCCGACCATGGCGAGCACACGGCCGGAGAACGGGTCCATCACGGTGATCGCGCCGTTGACCTCGGGCAGTTGCCGCAGCCGGACCTGCCCCGGACGGTTGTCCATGGGCTCGACATAAACGACGTCGCCGACCGAAACGGCCTGCGAAACGCGCGCGCGACGCGTCCACTTGATGCCCTCGGCGCCCAGCGCGACCGTTTCGCGGTCGCTCTTCAGGTGGCCGGAGGTCTCGCGCAGCGGATGCAGGCCGAGACGAGCCGTGTCGCCCGCCACGTCGAGCACCACGGCCAGTCGCCAGGGCGCGACATCGCCGAGCACCGGCAGCTCGCCGATCGCCAGACCCCAGTCGCGGGCCGAGAGTTCGAGCTTCTGGATCGCGCCGCGCCAGCCGCGCGCCTCGTCGAAACGCACCAGCCCGTCGACCAGAGCCTTGCGCGCCATCAACTGCATCTTGGGATCGACGGTGGCGCGCACCGAAAGCCCGCCTTCGAGCAGCTTCTTCTCGCCATAGCGGTCCTGCAGCTCGCGCCGGATCTCCTCGGCGAAGTAGCCGGCTGCGATGTTGTTCGGCGAGACCGTGCGCGGATTGACGCCGAGCGGCTGGCTCTTGGCCGCATCGCCGGCAGCACGCGCGACGAAGCCGTTCTCGACCATGCGGTCGATGACGTAGTTGCGCCGCTCGATCGCGCGCTCGCGGTTGCGGAACGGGTGTAGATCGGTCGGCGCCTTCGGCAGCGCGGCCAGATAGGCGGCTTCCTGCAGGTTCAGCTCATGCACCGACTTGCCGAAATAGTTCAGCGCGGCCGCCGCGATGCCGTAGCTGCCCTGCCCCGGCGCCGGGGCGCCGAGATAGATCTCGTTCAGGTAGAGCTCGAGGATTTTGTCCTTGGAATAGGTCGCCTCGATTCGCAGCGCGACCAGCGCCTCACGAATCTTGCGCTCGATGTTCTGCTCGGACCCGACGAGGAAGTTCTTCGCCACCTGCTGGGTGATGGTCGAGGCGCCCTGCGGCCGGCGGCCGGCGGCACGATTGCGGAAATTGGTGATGGCCGCGCGCACGAGCCCTTCCGGATCGACGCCGACATGCTTGTAGAAGTTCTTGTCTTCGGCCGAGAGGTAAGCGTCGATGATCAGCTTCGGCACGGCCTGAATCGGCAGATAAAGCCGCCTTTCGCGGGCGAATTCCGCGATCAGCGAGCCGTCGCCGGCATGGACGCGCGTCATCACCGGCGGCTCGTAGTTCCGCAGCTGCGCGGAATCCGGCAGGTCCTTGGAGTAGTGCCAGAGGAACCCGGCCGCGCCGATCGCGCCGATCACGAAAACGATCGCGCCGGCGGCGAACAACCATCCGAACATTCGCAGGATAAAGCGCATCTCAGGCCCTGGCCCTTGCCGTTACCGCCCCGGTACTCCCGAAAGCAGCGTTTCGCAAATCACGTCTATAGCATCACGGACATGGCGGAACCGTGGCCTTGAGACCACATTTCGCAGCGCGCGACATCGCGGCAGGCGCCGTCAGCGCCCGTTCGCCGCCGCCTTGCCGACAGGCGCGCGCGGGCCGCCGAAATAGCCCTCCACGGCGGTGGCGACGGCCTCGACGGCCTTGCCGCGCCATTCCGCCGAATTGAGCAGTTCGGCATCCTTCGGGCTCGACATGTAGCCGAGCTCGATAAGCACGGAAGGCACGTCGGGAGCGCTCAGCACACGAAATCCGGCCGAGCGCAGCGGCACCTTGTGCATCTTCACCGAGCCGCCGAGCTTCTCGACGAGGTTGCGTGCGAACACCGCCGAGAAAGTTCGCGTCTCGCGCTTGGCAAGGTCCATAAGGATGCCGGCGACATCTTGCATGTCTTCGCTGGCCTCGAGCCCCGCCACCGCGTCGGCCTGGTTTTCCTTCGCTGCAAGCCTCGCAGCCTCGGCGTCGGTCGCCCGCTCCGAACCGGTATAGACCGTCGCGCCGCGCACCTCCTGCGCCTGCGTCAACGAATCGGCATGGATCGAGATGAAGAGATCGGCCCCGGCCGCCCTGGCGATGCCGACGCGCTCGGCCAGCGGCACGAAGCGGTCGTCGTCGCGCGTCATCAGCACGCGGTAGCGTCCGCTCGCCTCGAGCTGCTTCTTGAGCTTGGCGCCGAAGGCGAGCACGACCGCCTTCTCGGCGATCGACGCCACGACGGCGCCCGGGTCGATGCCGCCATGGCCGGGATCTATGACGATGGTCTGGCGGCTCTCGCCCGCGGGCTTGGCCGGCGGGGGGATGGCAGCCGTGGCCTCGGGATTGCGCGACGGCGTCTTCGCGACGGCAGCCTGGAACTCTGCCCGCGTCGCGCGGCGCAGTTCGATCACGAGCTCGCCGAAGCCGCCACGGACCGGCCGCGATTCGGCTTTCACCACGACAGCCGGCTGCGCCAGGTCGATGATGATGCGGGCCCTGTCCGCCGTGAACAGCCCGAAGCGGAAAGCGCTGACGACGCCTGCGCTCTTGCGCGCCGCGGCCGGCTGCACCTGGAAATTGGTCGAGGGCATGTCGATGACGACCCTGTCCGGCCCCGCCAGGACCGAGGCACCGACCTCGACCGGGCGCGACAGCGCCATCGTCAGCCGCACCGTCTCGCCCGACTGCTCGAGCCTGGCATCGGTCGCGACCGGGAATTCGCTCTGCGGACGGCCATTGCCCTGCGCGACCGCGGCGCCCGCGAGCCCCAGCCAGAGGCAGGCGGCGAACCATGTCGGCACGGACGCCCCCGCACGCCTCGGGCGGATCCGGAAAAGGATTGAGGGAGGCGTCAGGTCAATGAATCCCGAGCTGTCGTCACCAAAGCTTAACCATAGCGACGCGACATCCTAACAGTCGGTTACCACGCCGGCACCTGCCGGTGAACCGGCCGGCGCGAAGGGCAGGTCGATCCCGGCGCGATGTGACTTGCAAATCACTGTCACCTGTCTGTAATGGGGATGGTTGCCTTACAGGGCCGCCCATGGTGCGCATCCGGATCCGAGGATCCGTCGGCGTCCGGGGCATGCCTGGCCGGCCGGCCCATCCGGGTTCGGCGGCATGAGGTCAACTGCAACGGATCGTCCGCAGACGGCCGGAGCCAGGTGCCCGTGTTTTTCAGCATCAGGCCAACGTCTCGCGAGCGTGCAAACGCGGCGTGCTTCGTCTTTTTTGGGCAGGCGCGCCGCAGGTCAGGACAGATGTCGGGGCATACGACGCCGCATAGATCATCGGTGAATCGTCAATACCTGCGGGACTGCGCCGGGCTTTTCGCCCAGCCGGATTTCCCGAGCCGCTTTTCTGTCTCGATTGAACACTTCCCCGTCCCAGACGCCGGCTCGCGCCGGCTTTTGCTCCTGCAACATGCCGGCTTCCGCCGGCCTATGCGCGGCGCCCCTGCCCGCGGCAGCGGATTGTTGTCCGCAGCCCGGCGGGTATCGCTGGCGGCCGCGCCCTTGGAAAATTCATATGGCCAACAAGATGCTTATCGACGCCACCCACCCGGAAGAGACCCGGGTCGTGGTGGTCCGCGGATCGCGTATCGAGGAATTTGACTTCGAGGCCGCAAGCCGCAAGCCGCTCCGCGGCAACATCTATCTCGCCAAGGTGACGCGCGTGGAGCCTTCGCTCCAGGCTGCCTTCGTGGAGTATGGCGGCAACCGCCACGGCTTCCTCGCCTTCTCCGAAATCCACCCCGACTACTACCAGATCCCGGTCGCCGACCGTCAGGCTCTGCTTGCCGACGAGGCCCGTGCCGAGCGTGAGGACGAGCGCGACGAGGAGAAGCGCGAGAAGCGCGGCCGTCGTGATCGCGGCCGCCGTGGCGATCGTGACGGGCGCGCCAAGAAGGCCGCCGCCGACGAGACCGTCAGCGCCGAGGTCGACGAGAATGGCGCGGTCGAGACCGACGGCAAGGAAGCCGCGATGGTCAACGAGGGCGCTCCCGCCTTTGGCGAGGAATTCGCTCCGGCCGTCGCCGAGTCGGCAAGCGAAGAGGTGGCGGAGAACGCCGCGCCCCTGACCTTCGAGACCCGCGGCGACGAGACTGAAACCGCCGAGACCGAGGATGCGGAAGCCCGCAAGCCTTCGGACGACGATGATTCCGGCGAGAACGGCGACGACGCCGAGCAGGACGAGCCCGAGCAGCTCGGCGGTGGCGACGCCCTCGACGACATGCCCGAGCGCCCGCAGCGCAGCTCGCGCCGCCAGTACAAGATCCAGGAGGTGATCAAGCGCCGCCAGATCATCCTGGTCCAGGTCGTCAAGGAGGAGCGCGGCAACAAGGGCGCGGCCCTGACCACCTATCTCTCGCTCGCCGGCCGTTATTCGGTGCTGATGCCCAACACCGGCAAGGGCGGCGGCATCTCGCGCAAGATCACCAACACCGAGGACCGCAAGCGCCTCAAGGAGATCGCCCAGGAGCTCGAGGTTCCCGAGGGGATGGGCCTGATCCTGCGGACTGCCGGTGCGTCCCGCACGAAAGTCGAGATCAAGCGCGATTACGAATACCTGATGCGGATGTGGGAGAGCGTGCGCGAGCTGACGCTGGCCTCCGTCGCCCCGGCGCTGGTCTATGAGGAGGGCAACCTCGTCAAGCGCTCGATCCGCGACCTCTACAACAAGGACATCGACGAGGTTCACGTCGCCGGCGACGAGGCCTATCGCGAGGCCAAGGACTTCATGCGCATGCTCATGCCGAGCCATGCCAAGAGCGTGAAGGCCTATCGCGAGCAGACGCCGCTCTTTGCCTCCTTCGGCATCGAGAGCCAGCTCGACGCGATGTTCTCCAACACCGTCACGCTGAAATCCGGCGGCTACATCGTGATCAACCAGACCGAGGCGCTGGTCGCGATCGACATCAACTCGGGGCGCTCGACCCGCGAGCACAATATCGAGGACACCGCCCTCAAGACCAATCTCGAAGCGGCGGAGGAAATCTCCCGCCAGCTCCGCCTGCGCGACCTTGCCGGCCTCATCGTGATCGATTTCATCGACATGGAGGAGAACCGCAACAACCGCGCCGTCGAGAAGAAGTTGAAGGACTGCCTCAAGGACGACCGCGCCCGCATCCAGGTCGGCCGGATCTCGGCCTTCGGCCTGCTCGAGATGTCGCGCCAGCGCATCCGCACCGGCGTTCTTGAGAGCTCCTCCGTGCCCTGCCCGCATTGCGCCGGCGCCGGCATGATGCGCTCCTCCTCTTCGGTCGCGCTGCAGATCCTGCGCGCGCTGGAGGAGACGCTGATCAAGAGCGCCTCGCACAACCTCACCGTCCGGACCCGTCCGGAGGTCGCGCTCTATGTGCTCAACCAGAAGCGCGCCCATCTCGCCGATCTCGAGGCGCGCTTTGCCATCGCCATCAGCGTCACGGTCGACGCCACCCTGCTCGGCACCCGCTATTTCGAGGTCGAGCGCGGCGAGTTCGTCGGTAATGAGGGCCGGATCGTTCCCAGCGGCATCAAGGCCGAGGCCGTGATCTCCGATGTCGACGACGAGGCTCTCGACGCAGCCGCCGAAGCCGAGGCGCTCGATGCCGAGAATGGTCCTGTCGAGGTCGAAACGGCCGAGGACGATCCGCGCGAGGCCAGACCCGAGGGCGAGGCCCGCGGCGAAGGCGGGCGCAAGCGCCGTCGCCGTCGCCGGCGGCGGCGTGGCGGCGAGCGTGACGCCAATGGCGTCCGTCTCGACGGCGGCAGCGACGATGCGGACGGTGAC
Source organism: Bosea sp. 124 (assembly GCF_003046175.1). NCBI lineage: Bacteria > Pseudomonadati > Pseudomonadota > Alphaproteobacteria > Hyphomicrobiales > Alloboseaceae > Allobosea > Allobosea sp. 124. The sequence goes on along the minus strand of NZ_PZZM01000001.1, from coordinate 4,563,378 downwards.
GAAGACGGCGATGAGGACGGCGACGAGCAGGGCAGCGATGCTTCGAGCGACGGCGCCGTGATCGCAGCCGAACCCGAGCAGGCCGCGCCGGTCGCAGCCGAAGCGCCCGAAGCGGCCGCCGAGGAGAAGCCCAAGCGTGCTCGCCGTGGCGGCCGCAAGCCCAAGGTCGCCGACGAGGCAACCCCGGCGGAACCGTTGGAAGCTGTCGCCGAGACGGTCTCCGCCCCTGCGCCCGAAGCCGAAGCGACCCCGGCCGAAGCGGCTCCCGCCGAGACCGAGAAGCCCAAGCGCAGCCGTTCGCGCAAGAAGGTCGTCCCGATCACGGAAGGCGGCGAAGCCTCCGAGCCCGTCGCCGCCGCGCCGGAGCCCAAATCTCCTGCCCCTGCCCCTGCGCCGGTCGAAGCTGTGGCCCCGGAAGCCGCGGCCCCGGAAGTCGCTCCCGAGCCCGCTCCGGCACCGCGTGTGGTCGAGGAGCCGGTCGCAGTCGTGCTGACCCCGCCCGACCCGGACCGCCCCAAGCGTGGCGGCTGGTGGAACAAGCTGGCCGGACGAGGCTGACGAACAAAAGGCCGCTGCGGAAAACCGCAGCGGCCTTTTTCTTGGACGATTTGCTCGGGAGGATGGATTGCCATGCCGCCACCCCGCACCCCGGAAGGCCCGATTCTGACAGGGGCCTGCCTGATCGCTCTGGCCGGACTGGCCTGGCTGGCTTTCGGCATCGTCGGCTGGCTCGGCGTCGGCACGCTCGGGCTGTTCGTTCTGTTCGTTGCCATCCGCATCGACCTGGAACGGGACCGACCCGTCGGCCCGCAGATGACGCCTGACCTCCATGCCAGCCAGTACCGCGCCGAGGCGCTGGCGAATGAGCGCGATCGGGCATCGCGGCGGTTCGATGTCGCCGCCCTCATGTCGGCCACGCGGCTCGGCATGCTGGCCGGAGCGACGCTGATTGCCGCTGGCTTCGGCATGCTGTTCCTGGCCTGAGCCGCCGTTCAGCCCGCCGCCGGCGCCAGCGGGCTCGGCGGTGGCAGCGCCGTGATCGCGGCCGCCCCTGACGCCGGAGCGCCCTCACCCCCGCGCACCGTGACGGCGTTCGACGCGAACGGCACCTTGGCCTCGTTCAGCGCGCGGTAGACGCGCTTCAGCGCCTCGCGCTGCAAGCTCGAAGCATAGGCTGGCTTGGACGTGAATTTCAGCCGAATCACGATAGCGATGTCCGTGATGTCGGCGACCCCCTGCATCTTGAGCTGAGCGATGAAGTTCGGCCCGTACTCCGGATCCTCCAGCAGCGCGAGCCCGACCTTCTTGATCGTCTTGCGGGCCAACTCGATGTCGGCGGAGTGGTCGAGCCGGATGTTGAACTTCACCGTCGCCCAGTCGCGGCTGGCATTGGTCAGCGACTGGATCTGCCCGAAGGGCACGGTATGGATCTGCCCGCTCTGGTGGCGCATCTGCATCGAGCGCAGGGAAATCTTCTCGACCGTGCCCTTGAGCCGCCCGGTATCGACATATTCGCCGACGCGGAAGGCATCCTCCAGCATGAAGAAGAAGCCGGAGACGATGTCGCGCACCAGCGCCTGCGAGCCGAAGGAGATGGCGAGGCCGAGAATACCGAAGCCGGCGAGCAGAGGGCCGATATCGACGCCGATCCGGGACAACACGACGAGGCCGGTCAAACCGAAGACGGCAGCCAGCACGACGCCGCGCAGCACCGGCATGACCGTCGCCAGCCGGGACGGCACGCTTTCCTCCACCGCGGCATCCTCGTCGATGGGCCCGCTCGTGCCGCGCCGGGGCGTATAGGCATCGAAAAAGGCGCGCAGGAACACGATCGCGACCCAGCCGAGGAAGACGAGGATCGCAAGGCCCGCCGCCTGGCGCGTGAACTCGGCGAACTGTGCCGAGCTGACGCCGAGCAGGAAGCTGGCCCAGAGCCGCGCCATCACATACAGCCCGCCGACCCAGATCAGGCCGCCCGCCGCCGCCCGGAGCGCGGAGCCTGCCGCCTGCGCCATCGGGGACGGCGGCGCGATCGCCGCCCGCATGGCCTGGCGGCAGGCGATCAGGCCGGTCACCCCGACCGCCAGCACCGGGGCCAGCACGATGATGATCTGGGTCAGGCTGGCGGCCTCGACGAAGCGCCCGCCGCCCGACATCATCGGCGCCGCCCGGCCGACCATCCAGATCGCGATGGCGCTGGCGATGTAGAACCAGGGCGCGCCCAGCGCCAGCAGGCGCAGGCCCGGTCCCGGCACGGGCTCGTAGCGCAAGATCAGCGTCGTCAGGTCATGACGCGCATCGAAGAACCACCAGACCTTGAACAGCGTGACCGCGAGGCTGGTGATTGCGACCAGCCCGGCAAGGGCCTGACGGTTGATGGCGACGTCCTGGATCAGCAAGGCGCTCGTCACCACGATCGGGGTCACGACGGCATAGATCGTCAGGATGGCGAAATGCCGTTCCGCGCGCGGCAGCGGCAGCAGCCTGCGATCCGGCGCACCGGGCGAGAGCAGGAAGCGGCCGACGGCGATGTAGGCGGCGCCGATGGCCGCCCCGTTCGCTGCGGTGCGGAAGGTGCTCATGGCCAGGTCGGCATCGGGAAGCCAGAAGACCCGCGTCAGGCGCGCCAGCGCCAGTGCCAACGCGATGCAGGCGAAATCCTGCAGCAGGCCATAGGCCGATGCGACCAGCCGTGCCGTCAGCTCCGGTCCGGTCGGGCGCATGCGCCGCGCGAACCATCCCGCCGTCGCGAGGCGAAACAGCAGCGCGCCGGCGAGCGCGATCGCCACCCCGGCCAGAATGCGCAAGCCCGCCGAGGGCCCGGTCGCGCCGTTGCGGTTGGCGGCCCAGCCTCGCCACCAATCCGTCGGCAGGTCCACGACATGCGGGATGGCCGCGTTGCCATGGTCGAAACCATCAACGAAATGATCCCAGAGTTCCTCGATCCGTGAATCGGCCGGAGCGGGCACGGCTGGAGGCGGCACGGCCGGTGCGGCGGACGCTGGCTTGGCCGGCGCCGGCACCGCAGCTTCCGCGCCGAGAACCCGAATTTCGACCCTGCGCCCGCCGGCGGCGAGCGCATCGACCAGCTTGCGGACGGTCTCGGGCGTCTCGTCGCCGCGCAGCGTCAGCGTGACCGGCGCATCCGCCTGTGCCGATACCGGGACTGGGGGAAACCAGCACAGCACTGCCAATGCAAAGGCTGCCAGCCATCGCGGCGCTGCGGGCAGCGCCCACCGTCGAACACCGTGCTGCAGCATCGCTTCCCGCCCCGATCGTCGCGGCGTGCCGGCCGCCTGCCGGGAGAATGCGGACGAGGCCGCGACCTTTGCAAGTGCGGATCTGCGGATGCCGCTCAGCGCCGCTTCAGCCAGCCACCGAGACGCGCGACCGCCTCCTCGCATTCGCCCAGCGACCCTGCGAAGGAGAGCCGCATCGTGCGCGCCCCCCGGCCCTCGTCGAAATCGAGCCCAGGCGTGATCGCGACGCCGGCTCCGTTGAGAACATCGCGGCAGAACGCCATGGAATCGTTGGAATAACGGCCGATGTCGCAATAGATGTAGAAGGCCCCGTCCACCGGCAGGAAATCGCCGAGCCCGATCTCGGGCAGTGCCTTCAGCAGATAGGCGCGGTTTTCGGCATAACCGGCCTTGATCGCCTCGCATTCGGCGGTGGCCTCGAATGCCGCCTCGCCCGCGACCTGGCTGAGATAGGGTACCGAAATCGAGAAATTCTGCTGCAACCGCTCGATCGTCCTGACCAACCGCTGGGGCACGACGAGCCAGCCGACGCGCCAGCCGGTCATGCAATAGTATTTCGAGAAGGAGTTGACGATGATCGCGTCGGGATCGGCAGAGAGTGCCGTCGTCGCCGGCTGGTCGTAGGTCAGCCCGTGATAGATTTCGTCGGAGATGTACCAGAGGCCAAGCCGCCGGCATTCGGCCGCGACGGCCGCGATGGCTTCGGGCGTCATCACCACGCCGGTCGGGTTGGCCGGGCTCATCGTCAGCACGCCGGCCAGCGGCTTCTCGCGATGCGCGCGTGCGATCAGCTCCGGCGTCAGCGCGAAACGGGTCTCGGGCCCGACCTCGATCGCGACCGGCTCGAGGCCGAGCGCGATCAGGATGTTGCGATAGGCGGGATAGCCCGGCGCCGTGATCGCGACGCGCGCGCCCGGCTGGAAACAGGCCAGGAAGGCCAGGATGAAGCCGCCCGACGAGCCCGTGGTGACGACGACGCGCTCTGCCGCCACATCGACGCCATAGGCTTCCCCGTAATGTCGGGCGATGCGCTCCCGCAGCGAATCCGTGCCCAGCGCCTGGGTGTATCCGATCCGGCCATCCTCCAGCGCCCGCGCGGCGGCGGCGCGGATCGTCGCCGGCGTCGGTGCCGAAGGCTGCCCCACCTCCATATGCACGACGGAACCGCCGCGGCGCTCGATCGCGGCGGCCTGATTCATCACATCCATCACGATGAAGGGTTGGACGCGGGCGGCTCGCGCCGCCGGCAGCAGCGTCTCCTGCGGCGCGAGCGCAAGCGGAAGATTGGGGTCTGGCATTGTCTCGTCCGGCAATGGATCTGTGCCGGCGGGCGTAGCCGACCCGTCCTCCGCTCGCAACCAGTGGCAAAGCTGTGAATTGACGCCCGTCACGTGACAGCCGAGAAGCGGGACAAAGCAGTGTTCAAGAACCCGGCAGTCGAGACAGCCTGCCGTCTCCGGCTGCGCCGCCGGAACCGAAAGGATAACCAGATGGCCCTCCCCACCCTGCCCCGCCGATTGAGTGGCATGCTCCGGCCGCTGGGCCTCGCGCTCTGCCTCGGCCTTGCTGTGGCAAACGCTCCTGCGCTGGCCCAGACGCAAACGCAAACGCAAACGCAAACGCCGGCGTCGGGCCTCACGGCGGAGCAGCGCAAGGCTGTGGTCGCGCTGATTCGCGAGACGCTGCTGCAGAACCCGGAGCTGATCCAGGAGGCGCTGGTCGAACTCGAGCGCCGCAACACGGTCGCCCAGGCCGATGCACAGCGCAGCGCCGTCACGGCCGAGAAGGCTCGCCTGCTCGACCCGGCGACCTCCGCGATCGTCGGCAACCCGCAAGGCGACGTCACCATCGTCGAGTTCATGGATTACAATTGCGGCTTCTGCAAAAGGGCGCTGGAGGATGTCCGCGCGCTCACCAAGGAAGACCCCAAGCTGAAGGTCGTGATCAAGGACTTCCCGATCCTCGGCCCCGATTCGGTTGAGGCGAGCCGCGTCGCGGTTGCGGCGATGGCTCAGCTCACCGGTCCCAAATATTTCGATTTCCACAACAAGCTGATGGCCACCAAGGGCCGGATCAACGGCGCCAAGGCGCTCGAGGTCGCCAAGGAATCGGGGGCCGACATCGAGCGGCTGAAGAAGGAGATGGAGTCGGCCCAGACCAGGGCGGTGATCGAGGATACGGTCGCGCTCGGCGACCGGCTCGGCCTCACCGGCACGCCGGCCTTCATTCTGGGTGACGAGGTGATCTTCGGCGCGGTCGGCCAGGCCGCCCTCAAGCAGAAGATCGAATCCGTCCGCAAATGCGGCAAGGCCACCTGCAACGGCTGAAGACCCTCCCGCGCGAGGGGCTGCGGGAATCCCGGCAGGCTTCCCCTGCCGGCCCGCAACGTCTATGAGGGCGGCGTCTGCCGCCTTCGCGCGGCGCTGGAAACAACCCGCGCCATGGTCGCCGTCCACGTTCTCAACGGACCCAATCTCAATCTGCTCGGCACCCGTGAACCCGCCACCTACGGCGCGGTGACGCTGGCCGGCGTCGAGGAGCGGCTGAAGGCCCGGGCGACGGCCGCCGGCGTCGAACTCTCGTTCAGGCAGACGAATTACGAAGGCGAGCTGGTCAGCTTCATCCAGGAGGCAGGCCTCGCCGGTGCCGGCGTCATCATCAATGCCGGCGCCTACACACACACCTCGGTGGCGCTGCGCGACGCGATCAAGGGCACCGAGGCGCTCGCCATTGAGGTCCACGTCTCCAACGTCCATGCCCGCGAGGAATTCCGGCACCATTCCTACATGGCGCCGGTCTGCGTCGGCGTGATCTGCGGCTTCGGCGTGGCGAGCTACGACCTTGCTTTCGACGCGATCGTGCCGCTTCTGCAGAAGCGCGCGGCCAAACCTGCGGCCTGATCCGCGGATTCCGTTCACAGCGGGCGCATCCAGCACCCGTTTCAAGACCACCCCGATCCAAGACCACGAAGACGGTGACCCCGCCATGGCGACCAAGAGCCCGATCGACCCCGAACTGGTCCGCGAACTCGCGCAGCTCCTGAACGAGACCGATCTCACCGAGATCGAGGTCGAGAAGGGTGATCTGCGCGTCCGCGTGGCGCGCACCATCACCGCGACCGTCCAGGTTCCCGCCGCTGCTGCCCCGGTTCTTGCCGCTGCGCTCGCACCGGCCGTCGCCGCGCCGGTCGACGGCAAGCCTCCGGCCGCCCATCCGGGTGCTGTGCCCTCGCCGATGGTCGGCACCGCCTATCGCCGGCCCTCGCCCGACGCCAAGCCCTTCGTCGAGATCGGCTCGGTGGTGAAGGCGGGCGAGCGCGTGCTCCTCGTCGAGGCGATGAAGACCTTCAACGACATCGTCGCCCCGCGCGCCGGCAAGATCGTTGCGATCATGGTCGAGGACGGGCAGCCTGTGGAATATGGCGAGCCGCTCTTGGTGATCGAGTGAGCGGCGCGCGAGACGGCACCTTCAAGATGTTCGACAAGATCCTGATCGCCAACCGGGGTGAGATCGCGCTGAGGGTCCTGCGCGCCGCCAAGGAACTCGGCATCGCCACCGTCGCGGTCCATTCCACCGCCGACGCCAATGCCATGCATGTGCGCCTCGCCGACGAGAGCGTCTGCATCGGCCCGCCAAGCGCGCGCGAGAGCTATCTGAACATCCCGGCCCTGATCGCAGCCTGCGAGATCACGGGCGCGGACGCGGTCCATCCCGGCTACGGTTTCCTCTCGGAGAACGCACGCTTCGCCGAGATCCTCGAGCGGCACAACATCACCTTCATCGGCCCCAAGGCCGAGCATATCCGCAGCATGGGCGACAAGATCGAGGCCAAGCGCACGGCCAAGGCGCTCGGCATCCCCTGCGTGCCCGGCTCCGAGGGCGGTGTCACCGACGATGGCGAGGCCTTGCGCATCGCCGCCGAGATCGGCTTCCCCGTCATCATCAAGGCGGCTTCGGGCGGCGGCGGCAAGGGCATGAAGGTCGTGCGCAACGAGGACGAGATGTCCGTCGCGCTCTCCACCGCACGCACCGAGGCCAAGGCCAATTTCGGCGACGACGCCGTCTATATCGAGAAATATCTCGAGAAGCCCCGTCATATCGAAATCCAGGTCCTCGGCGACGGCAAGGGCCACGCGATCCATCTGGGCGAGCGCGACTGCTCGCTGCAGCGGCGCCACCAGAAGGTCTGGGAGGAAGGCCCCTCGCCCGCGCTCAACGCCGGCGAACGTGATCGGATCGGCAACATCTGCGCTGCCGCGATGGCCAAGCTCGGCTATCTCGGCGCCGGCACGATCGAGTTCCTCTACGAGGAGGGCGAGTTCTACTTCATCGAGATGAACACGCGCATCCAGGTCGAGCATCCGGTCACCGAGATGATCACCGGGATCGACCTCGTCAACGAACAGATCCGGATCGCTGCCGGCGCGCCGCTCTCGATCCAGCAGAAGGACGTCGTCATCGAGGGCCATGCCATCGAATGCCGCGTCAATGCCGAGCATCCGGCGACTTTCCGCCCGTCGCCTGGCAGGATCGTCTCGTTCCACACGCCCGGCGGCCTCGGCGTCCGCGTCGATTCCGCCGCCTATCAGGGCTATGTCATTCCGCCGCATTACGATTCGCTGGTCGGCAAGCTGATCGTGCATGGCCGCAACCGGGCCGAATGCCTGATGCGCCTGCGCCGTTCGCTCGACGAGTTCGTCGTCGACGGCGTCGACACGACCCTGCCGCTGTTTCGCACGCTGGTCCGCAACCAGGACATCCTCAACGGCGACTACAACATCCACTGGCTCGAGAAATTCCTCGCGGCCGGTGGGATGGACGAGACGAGCGAAGGCTGAGAGGCAGGGCGACGTCACGGTCGGGCGTCACCCGTCATGCTCGCCCTTGTGGCGAGCATCCACGTCTGAACTCGACGCTCGACCAGCGAAGGCGTAGATGGTCGGGACCGGCCCGACCATGACGGGGGCGGCGGCTTTATCCGTTTGACTCAAAACCTGCGCCGCGCTCCCCTGCCCCGATGAAGGCCCGCGCCATCCCCGTCCGCTCGCCCGACATCACGCCCGAGATCATGCTGCGCGCCTATGCCGCCGGCATCTTCCCGATGGCGGAGACTGCGGACGATCCGAACCTGTTCTGGGTCGAACCGGAATTGCGCGGCGTCATCCCGCTCGACCGCTTCCATCTGCCGGCGCGGCTGGCGCGCACCGTGCGTGCCGACCGCTTCGAGATCAGGGTCGACAGCGCTTTCGAGGCGGTCATCGCCGCCTGCGCCGAAGCCCGGCCGGATCGGCCCGAGACCTGGATCAACGACCGTATCCGCGAAATCTTCGGGGCGCTGTTCCGGCTCGGCCACGTCCATACGGTCGAGTGCTGGCAGGACGATCGCCTCGTCGGCGGTCTCTACGGGCTGTCGCTCGGCGGCGCCTTCTTCGGTGAAAGCATGTTCCACCGTGTGACCGATGCCTCGAAGGTTGCGCTGGTCCATCTCGTCGCGCGTCTGAGGCAAGGTGGCTACAGCCTGCTCGACGCCCAGTTCCAGACGGCCCATCTCGCCCAGTTCGGCACGCAGGAGGTGCCGCGCGCCGCCTATCAGGGCCTGCTCGAACGCGCGATCGTGGTGCCGGGCGACTGGGACGTCTGGCCGCCCCGCGAGCGCGTCGGCGGCGCGCAGGCCCTGGCCGCGCTCCAGCCGGACTGAAGTGCGGACCTCAATTGCCGCCGGTCGGGTCACGGCCGGGATTGGTCGGGAAGAAGCGCTGCCGCGGCGCCTGACGCGGCGCCACCGGCACGCCCTGCGGCGGCAGCACGTCGATGCGCCCTCCCGGCGGCGTCAGGATATCGTCGCGACCGCCCGGAGGCGGCAGGCCGGGTTGCTGGTTCACGTCGCGGGCCGGCGCCGTGCGCGGCCGGCGCGGCTCGTCCGCGATCGGAGCCTCCGGCTCCTTCGGATCGACGACGAGTTCGGTGCCGCCTTTGCAGTCGGTCAGCCAGACGTCGTAGATCGCGTGCTCGACGCCGTGCAGGCCTGGGCTCGCCGCATACATCCAGCCGGTGAAGATGCGCCGGTACTCGTTGGTGAAGGTGACCTCGTCGACCTCGGTGAAGCTCGTCGTCTGCGGCGCCTCGGTCGGCGGCCGCGTCCAGCAGACGCGCGGTGTCAGTTGCAGCGCACCGAACTGCACCGTCTCGTCGACCGCGACCTCGAAGGAGATGATCCGGCCGGTGATCTTGTCGAGCCCGGCGAACACCGCCGTCGGGTTGCGGATGCGGTCGGCGGCGGCCGGGCCGGTCAGCGCGAGCGACAGAAGCGTGGTCGAGACCAGGCCGGCCAGAACCGGAAAGCGATGGGGCGACGGCATGGCAGCCTTGCGAATCTCTGCGAGGGCGCGGGCAAGCCGCGACGCGCGCAGTAACACGTCAATCGCAGCGGAAAAAGGGCGCGGGGCAAGGACGGGTGGCCGCGCCACCCGGCGAAGTCTCAGCGGCCCGGGGTCCAGGCTTCGTAGTCGCCCGTCGCGGCCGGGCGCTCGCCCTCCGCCAGGGTCGAGCCCTTGGGCCGGTAGGCCAGCGCCGTCCCGGTCCAGTTCTGCTGGTGCGGCTGCTGCCACTCGCGCGGCTCGTAGCGCTCCTCGGAGGGCGCGACATCGACGGTGTGATGCAGCCAGCCGTTCCAGCCTGCCGGAATCGTCGAGGCCTCCGCCTCGCCGTTGTAGATGACCCAGCGGCGCTGGAAGCCGAGCGCCTTGTCCTTCACCCCGCCCTTGGTGCGGTAATAGACATTGCCGAACTCGTCCGCGCCGACGCGCTCGCCGAAGCGCCAGGTGTGGAAGCGCGTGCCGATGGTCTGGCCGTTCCACCAGGTGAAGATCTGCAGCAGCCAGGGCTTCATGGGAGTATCCGGTCGGTTTATCTGCCCGACTTATGAAGAGGCGTGGCTGCGCTGTCCAGTCCGCAGCCGCCTCGCCGGCAGCGCTGGGTTCAGATCCGGCATGCTTCCATCGTGAAGAACTTGCGCATCGCGCCATCTTCGCCACGGCGCGGGGTGCGCAGGCCGCGCGGCCCGTCCTCGCGGATCAGCATGTTGCCCGGCAGGAGACGGTCGCCCGATCGCTGCAGGCTGAGCACGATCTCCGTCTTCGGCAGCTCTGTCCGCATCGCCTGCTTCCTGGTCTCCATTGCAGCCAGGGTGGCGGCCTCATTGGCGACACGCAGTGTCAGCCGCACCTCGTTTCGCTCGATTCGCGCATCGACGATGTCGAAGGTCGCGATGGTCCGGGCATCGCGGCGAAACTGCACGCTCGTCCTGTCGAACCGGAAGGCGCGGGATTCACAGCCGAACGGGCTGTCCACGGGACGCCACCAGCCGGCGAAGGCAGGCGCAAGCGGCTCCTCGGCCGGCGTGCACGCCGCCAGCAGGATCGGCACAGCCAGGGCGAACCCGGCCAAGGCGAGGTGGCGCATGGCTGACAATCCCTTCGCCGGGGACGATGCCATGCCCGCCCCTAAGATCCGGTTTGTGACGGCGCGCGCATTCCAGCGATCGCAGAAACCAAACCGCCACGATTCGGCCTCGATTCGCTTTGCCGCCAACGATGACCCGGCGGGGTTCAACCTCGCATGGTTTCAAGCACTTGATCGCGCCGGCGCAGATGCAGCCTTCGCTATCCCCTGCCGCCGCGCCCCGGCAACCGCCGGTTAACCAGGATCGACGGCATTTGAGGGATTTATTCGGCCGGGGATTGTGGCAATCTCGCAGCATTGCGGAAATCCTCCCGCGATTCCCAAGGCTTAGCAGGCGCCTTGAAACTTATCCCCATAACCCACACATCCCTACCAGATGTCGTGCCCACAGGCTTTGTGCGGCACTAATCCTTGACTGAAAGCCCCATCCGGGACTAGGTTTTGACAGTCGCGTGACGGCCGGCGGAAACGCCAATCGACACCCGCGCAAGAGTTTCCAGAGGGGTCGAGGCGATCTTACGCGGCACACCGGCGACGGTGGCGTCGGGAAGGCGCGCGCGGTCCGGCTGGCCGCAACCGGACGAAGCGAGGCGGGTGACAACGCCGAGACGTCCACGGGGCATCAAACCGAGTTGGGCTGAATCAGGAGCCGGTGATCAACCGGCCGCGCGAGGCGTCATCCGCCCGCGCCAGATCTTAAGGGACGACAGATCATGCGCATCGAGCGCCGTTATACCTCGGCCGGCCAGTCACCCTATGCTGCGATCCCGTTCCGATCGGCGGTCAGCGAGATTCGCAACCCCGACGGCTCGATCGTGTTCCGGCTCGAGGGCATCGAAGTGCCCGACGCCTGGTCGCAGGTCGCCAGCGACGTGCTCGCGCAGAAGTATTTCCGCAAGGCCGGCGTGCCGGCGCGCATGAAGAAGGTCGAGGAGAACGACGTCCCCTCCTTCCTCTGGCGCTCGGTGCCCGACGAGGCGGCCATGGCGACGCTGCCCGAGGGCGAGCGCTACGGCTCCGAGATCTCGTCGAAGCAGGTTTTCGACCGTCTTGCCGGCTGCTGGACCTATTGGGGCTGGAAGGGTGGCTATTTCTCCTCCGAGGAGGATGCCGCGGCCTTCCATGACGAGCTGCGCTTCATGCTCGCCACCCAGCGCGTCGCGCCGAACTCGCCGCAATGGTTCAACACCGGCCTGCACTGGGCCTATGGCATCGACGGCCCGAGCCAGGGCCATTTCTACGTCGACTTCAAGACGGGCAAGCTGACCAAGTCGAAGTCGAGCTATGAGCATCCGCAGCCGCATGCCTGCTTCATCCAGGGCGTGCAGGACGACCTCGTCAACGAGGGCGGCATCATGGACCTCTGGGTCCGCGAGGCCCGCCTGTTCAAATACGGCTCCGGCACCGGCTCGAACTTCTCGAACCTGCGCGGCGAAGGCGAGAAGCTCGCCGGCGGCGGCCGCTCGTCTGGCCTGATGTCCTTCCTCAAGATCGGCGACCGCGCGGCCGGCGCGATCAAGTCGGGCGGCACCACGCGCCGCGCCGCCAAGATGGTCGTGGTCGATGTCGACCACCCCGATATCGAGACCTATATCGACTGGAAGGTGAAGGAGGAGCAGAAGGTCGCGGCCCTCGTCACCGGCTCCAAGACGGTCCAGAAGCACATGAAGGCCGTGCTCAAGGCCTGCGTGAACTGTGAAGGCGAAGGCGATTCCTGCTTCGACCCCGAGAAGAACCCGGCCCTGAAGCGCGAGATCAAGCTCGCCCGCAAGGCCATGGTGCCGGACAACTACATCAAGCGCGTCATCCAGTTCGCCCGCCAGGGCTACAAGGACATCGCCTTCGACACCTATGACACCGACTGGGATTCCGAGGCCTATCTTACGGTCTCCGGCCAGAATTCGAACAACTCGGTCTCGCTGACCGACGACTTCCTGCGCGCCGTGGAAACCGATGGCGACTGGGACCTGACCAGCCGCATCACCGGCAAGGTGATGAAGACGCTGAAAGCCCGCGACCTCTGGGAGAAGATCGGCTACGCCGCCTGGGCCTCGGCCGATCCGGGCCTGCACTTCAACACCACGATGAACGACTGGCACACCTGCAAGGCATCGGGCCGCATCCGCGCGTCCAATCCCTGCTCGGAATACATGTTCCTCGACGACACCGCCTGCAACCTGGCCTCGGCCAACCTGCTGCAGTTCTACGATACCGAATCCAAGAGCTTCGATGTCGCGGCCTATGAGCATCTCTGCCGGCTCTGGACCGTCGTGCTCGAGATCTCGGTGACGATGGCGCAGTTCCCCTCGAAGGAGATCGCGGAGCTCTCCTACGAGTACCGCACGCTCGGCCTCGGCTACGCCAATATCGGCGGCCTCCTGATGACCATGGGCCTCGGCTACGATTCAGACGAGGGCCGCGCGCTGGCGGGCGCCCTGACCGCGATCATGACCGGCGTCTCCTATGCGACCTCGGCCGAGATGGCGGGCGAGCTTGGCCCCTTCCCCGGCTACAAGAAGAACGCGGCGCACATGCTGCGTGTCATCCGCAACCACCGCACCGCCGCCCATGGCATGGCCTCGGGCTATGAGGGGCTGGAGGTGACGCCGGTGCCGCTCGACCATGGCACGCTGGCCCGCCTCGGCGGCTCCTCGACGCTGATGTCCGAGCGCGCCCGCATCGCCTGGGACCATGCGCTCGAACTCGGCGAAAAGCATGGCTACCGCAACGCGCAGGCGACCGTGATCGCGCCGACCGGCACGATCGGTCTCGTCATGGATTGCGACACCACCGGCATCGAGCCCGATTTCGCGCTGGTGAAGTTCAAGAAGCTCGCCGGCGGCGGCTACTTCAAGATCATCAACGCGGCAGCGCCCGATGCGCTGAGGGCGCTCGGCTATCGCGAGAGCGACATTGCCGAGATCGAGGCCTATGCGATCGGCCATGGCACGCTGGCGCAGGCGCCGGGTATCAACCACGGTAGCTTGCGGGCCAAGGGCTTCACCCAGGACAAGATCGACGCGATCGAGAAGGACCTCAAGGCCGCCTTCGACATCAAGTTCGTCTTCAACAAATGGACGCTGGGCGAGGACTTCCTCGTCAACACGCTGAAGGTACCGGCCGAGAAGCTCGCCGACATGTCGTTCGAGCTGCTGCCCTTCCTCGGCTTCTCGAAGGCCGAGATCGAGGCCGCCAACGTCCATGTCTGCGGCGCGATGACGCTCGAAGGCGCACCCCACCTCAAGGTCGAGCATTACAACGTCTTCGATTGCGCCAACCCCTGCGGCCGCATCGGCAAGCGCTACCTCTCGGTCGAGAGCCATATCCGCATGATGGCGGCGGCCCAGCCCTTCATCTCGGGCGCGATCTCCAAGACCATCAACATGCCCAACGACGCCACCGTCGAGGATTGCAAGAGCGCCTATATGCTCTCCTGGAAGCTGGCGCTGAAGGCCAATGCCCTCTACCGCGACGGCTCGAAGCTCTCGCAGCCGCTGAACTCTGCTCTGATCGCCGACGAGGACGACGAAGAAGATGCCGTCGAGGCACTCTATCAGCAGCCGATGGCGGCCCGCGCCACGCAGATCGCCGAGAAGATCGTCGAGCGCATCGTCGAGAAGGTCGTCCGCGAGCGTGAGAAGATGCCCGCCCGCCGTACCGGCTACATCCAGAAGGCGGTCGTCGGCGGCCACAAGGTCTATGTCCACACCGGCGAATATGCCGATGGTCGCCTCGGCGAGATCTTCATCGACATGCACAAGGAGGGCGCCGCCTTCCGCGCGATGATGAACAACTTCGCCATCGCGGTGTCGCTCGGCCTGCAATATGGCGTGCCGCTGGAGGAGTATGTCGAGGCCTTCACCTTCACGCGCTTCGAGCCCTCGGGCTTCGTGCAGGGCAACCAATCGATCAAGAACGCCACCTCGATCCTCGACTACGTCTTCCGCGAGCTGGCAATTTCGTATCTCGGCCGGCACGACCTCGCCCATATCGACCCGAGCGAGATCGGCCATGACGTGATCGGCGGCGGCGTCGGCCAGGACAAGGCCCCGGAGACGGCCACGCCGATCACCTCGAGCCCGCTGGCCTCGACCGGCTTCCGTCGCGGCAAGCCGATGAACTTCCACGCCATCCAGGGCGGTGGCGGTCTGGCGGCCGGCACCGAGACGATGGCGCGTGGCGGCGCAACGGTGACCTCGCTGATCACCACGAGCCCGACCGCCCTCAAGGAGGAGCCGGACGCCTATGGCGAGGCCGACATGGCCAAGCTCGGCTTCTCGGCCCCGGCCGCCCAGCCGAGCGCCTCGGAGCGCCGCGCCGAGGCGATCATGAAGGGCTATGTCGGGGACTCGTGCGGCGAGTGCGGAAACTTTACGCTGGTCCGGAACGGGACGTGTTTGAAGTGCAATACGTGCGGATCAACGACCGGGTGCTCGTAAGACAGGCTTAGTTAGAATGATCTGAAATGAGAGGCGAAGTTCCCCGTTTTTGAGCTTCGACTTCCGCAAAAGCAGGGAGGCGGCATCAATTGCCGCCTCCCTGCGCCAACTCGAACAAATCATGAATCGCCGATACGCAAACCGCCACCACTGCTTTCGCCCGACAAAGAGGCCCGCCTCCCCTGACTGCCCTATGATCGCCGAACGAAGCTACCCCGCCTGCTCCGTCAGCAGAAAGAAGGCACTCAGGCTGCGATCCTGCCACGCCTGGTTGAGCGGCCGGCCGGTGACAAGCAGGCTGAACCAAACCGAGCCGAACAGGAAATCGAGCGCCATGTCGATGTCCAGATCGGCCCGGACCTCGCCGGCCTGCTGACCCCGCAGGATGATGTCACGCCCCAATGCAAGGCGGGGCTCGACGATGCGGGAGAGCAACGCCCGCCTGACTGCGGGATCGACCTGCCCTTCCGTCGCGAGCGCCCGCAGCATATTGGCGCGGGACGGATCGAAGAGGCGGCGCACACTCCACTGCAGATAATTTTCGAACCGGCTCCTGAATGTCTCGCCTTCGGGCGGAGCCTCCTGGTGTTCGGCTGTTCCCAAGTAGAGATCGACCAGCAGATCCCCCCGCGACGACCAGCGCCGGTAGACCGACTGCTTGGAGACACCGGCGCGCCCGGCCAGCCCCTCCATCGAGAGCGCGGCATATCCGCCTTCCCGCACGATGTCATAGGCCGCCTGCAGAATCTGCCGCTGGACCGCCGGATCGCGGGGCCGGCCGGCCTTCGCTTCGGACGGCGGCGGGGGGCGGCCGGCGTGATCGCCTATTGACATACGCTACGCTCCGTATTGAAATATCTCGCGTTAGGGAAGTCCTCTTACAGCGCCTCGCTTGCAGGCTCAACGTCCCTCCCGCGACCGCAGCACTGTGGTCGCGAACGATCAGGTGTGTCCATGCCCCAGACGGATCTCGGCTTCTTGAGCGCGACGGATCTCAAGAGCCTGTTCAGGCGGCGGGAACTGTCACCCGTCGAGGTCGCAAACGCCGTCCTCGATCGGATCGGGGCGATCGACCCGCCGCTGAACGCCATGACGATGGTCACGCACGAGATCGCTCTGAAGGCCGCCGGAGCCGCCGAGGAGGCCTATGCCGGCAAACGTCCGCCGCGGCTTCTGGAAGGCATTCCGCTCACCATCAAGGACATGCATCCGACAGCCGGCCTGCGGACGTCGCAGGGCTCCTGGGCAACGGTCGACTGGGTGCCCGACACGGACGCGCCCGTGATCTCGCGCCTCTACGAGGCAGGTGGCGTGACCGTCGGCAAGACGACGGTTCCGGAATTCGGCTGGAAAGGCGTGAGCCAGAGCCCGGTCAGCGGCATCACGCATAATCCCTGGCGGCGCGGTTACAATGCCGGTGCTTCGTCGGCGGGCGCGGCGGTGGCGGCCGCCTCGGGTTTCGGGCCGCTGCATCTCGGCTCCGACGGTGGCGGCTCGGTCCGGATGCCGGCGCATTTCTGCGGCGTCTACGGCCTCAAGCCGACCTATGGCCGCATTCCCTACTGGCCGGTGCCCAACAACGACTACGCCACCCATATGGGGCCGCTGACCCGCACCGTCGCCGACAGCGCCCTGATGCTGGAGGCGATGGCCGGGCCACACCCCTGGGACCATACGAGCTGTGAGGCTCAACCAGAGCCCTATGCGCAAATGCTCGCCGCCGATCTGAAGGGCAAGCGCATCGCCTTCAGTCCCGATCTCGGCCATGCGCGGGTCGACCCCGAGGTCGCCGAACTGACCGCGAAGGCAGTGAAAGCTTTCGAGGACCTCGGCGCCACCGTCGAACTCGTGACGCCGGGCTGGGGGCCGCTCGGCCCGGAGCTCGCGCGCTTCTTCTGGAAAGCGGGCTATCTCGCGCGCGGCGCGACCTATCTACCGCAATGGCGCGACAGAATGGACCCCGGCCTCGTCGCGATGCTCGACGAGGCAAAGAGCATCACTGGCGAAGAATACCACCTGATGCGGCTTCGCAAGCTCGCCTATGTCGAGCAGATCCACCGTTTCTTCCAGAATTGGGATCTGCTGCTGACGCCGGCGGTCAGCACCCCCGCCTTCCCCGCCCATCTGCTGCAGCCGCCCTCCTGGCCGCAGCATCCCTGGGACTGGCTGATGTGGGCGGAATTTTCCTACCCCTTCAATCTCTCCGGCAATCCCGCCGCCAGCATTCCCTGCGGCTTCACCACGGATGGGCTGCCTGTCGGCCTCCAGATCGTGGGCCCGCGTTTCGACGATCTCGGCGTCCTTCAGGCCTCGGCAGGGTTCGAGACGGTGCGCCCGTGGCAGCAACACCGGCCGCAATTCGCGGACCGCAATGAGGAGAGGGGTGCCGCATGATTACACGTCGAAGCCTGATCGCCCGAACGGCCGCCACCGCTGCTGCAACGATTGCCGCACCGCGACTGGCGGCAAGCCAGTCCGCACGAATCCTCAAATTCGTCCCGCAGGCGGACCTCGCTTTGCTGGACCCGGTCCAGTCGACCGGGCTCGTCATCCGCCACCACGCCCTCATGGTCTTCGACACGCTGTATGGCGTCGACGAGCAATTGCGTCCGCAGCCGCAGATGGCGCAGGGCCATGTGGTCGAAAATGGCGGCCTCGTCTGGCGCATCACCTTGCGCGACGGGCTGCGCTTCCATGACGGCGAGCGCGTGCTGGCGCGCGACTGCGTCGCCAGCATCAGGCGCTGGGGCGCGCGCGACACCTATGGTCTCTCGCTGATGACGGTGGTCGACGAGATTTCGGCGCCGTCAGATACGGAAATCCGCTTCCGCCTGAAACGCCCGTTCCCGCTGCTGGCGGATGTTCTGGGCAAGCCGGGGACGAATGTCTGCGTCATGATGCCGGAACGTTTGGCGCTGACCGACCCGATGCAACGGGTCACCGAAATGGTCGGCAGCGGACCGTTCCGCTACCTGGCGAATGAACGCGTGCCCGGCTCGCTCAACGTCTATGAGAAGTTCGCCGGCTACGCGCCGCGCGACAAAGGCGAACCGAGCTTCATGGCCGGTCCCAAGGTCGCGTATTTCGACCGTATCGAATGGCGCACGATTCCCGACGCCGCCACGGCCGCCGCCGCGCTTCAGACCGGCGAGATCGACTGGTGGGAGCAACCCATTTCCGATCTGATCCCGACGCTCAAGGCCAATCGCAACCTCAAGGTCGAGGTGCTCGACCGCTTCGGCGCCGTCGCGATGATCCGCTTCAACCATCTCCAGCCGCCCTTCGACAGACCGGAGATGCGCCGGGCCCTGCTCGGGGCGATCAGGCAGGACGACTACATGATCGCCGTGGCGGGGGAGGATCGCAGCTATTGGGCCGACGGCGTCGGCTTCTTCGCGCCGGGCTCGCCCATGGCCAACGATGCCGGGCTCGACGCCCTGCCGAAGACACCCGATATCGCACGCGTCAGGGAGGCGCTGAAGGCGGCCGGCTACGCCGGCGAGCGCATCGTCTTCCCGGTGCCGACCGACTTCCCGGCGCTCAACGCCATGAGCGAGGTCTCGGGAGACATGATGCGGCGCGCCGGCATCAATCTCGACTACCAGGCGCTCGACTGGGGAACGGTGCTGCAGAAGGTCGCTTCACAGCAGCCGATCGATCGCGGTGGCTGGAACCTGTGGTGCAACTACTCGACCGGCGTCAGCGCCGTGAATCCGGCCGCCCACACCTATCTGCGCGGCGTGGGCCGCACCGGCACCTTCGGCTGGCCGACGAGCCCCGAACTCGAACAGATGCGTGGCGACTGGTTCGCAGCTCCCGACGAGGCTTCGCGTCTCGACATCAGCAAGCGCATGCAGGTCCAGGCGTTCCAGGACCTGCCCTATATTCCGCTCGGCGTCTTCTACCAGCCAACAGCTTACAGAAGCAGCCTGACGGGGATGCTCAAGGGCTTCCCGCTGTTTTACAACGTCAAGCGCGGGTGAAAACGGCGCTCGCCGCCGCGACTTACCGACGCTTGCAAAGCCATCGACGCCGCTGCCTTGCGGGGCCGCGGCGTTTGGCTGGTCAAATCGATCTCGGCGCCGTCTGGCGTCCTCGCCGAAGGCGTAGCGGCGGCTGAGATCCCCGCGCCACGAGCGCCCCGGGATGAAGCGTCGTGGCATCGTGTCTAGACGGCGATCAACTGCTGCAGACGCTCGCGATCGGCCGGGTCCTCGGCCTCGCCGCTGAAGACGATCTGGCCGCGTTCGACGACATGGAATCGATCGGCCACCGATAGCGCCTCATGGACGTTCTGCTCGACGAGCAGGATGATCGCGCCGCGGTCGCGAAGCTCCCGAACGATCGCGAAGACTTCGGCGACGATCATCGGCGCAAGGCCCTCGCTGGGTTCGTCGATCAGGACGAGGCGAGGCTTGCCGACCATGACGCGGGCCATCGCGAGCATCTGCTGCTCGCCGCCCGACAGGGTCGTGCCAAGCTGGTGGCGCCGCTCGCCCAGACGGTGGAAGCGGTCGTAGATGCCCTCGACGGCGCGTTTCCCGTCGCGTGACGAGCGGCCTTTCACCTGCAGCAGGCCGAGCGAGAGGTTTTCCTCCACTGTCAGCCCCGGGAAGATGCGCCGGTCCTCCGGCACGAAGCCGACGCCGGCATGGCAGATCTGGTCGGGCGTCAGGTCGCCGAGCGGCTTGCCGTCGAGCCGGATCGCTCCATGGCTGGGCTTCACCCAGCCGGCGATGGTCTTCAGCAAGGTCGTCTTGCCGACGCCGTTGCGGCCGAAGATGCCGATAACCTCGCCCGGTCCGGCGCTGAGGTCGATGCCCTGGATGATGTGGCTCCGCCCGTAATGGCTGTGCAGTCCGCTGATGTCGAGCATGTCAGTGATGTCCGAAATAGGCGGCCTGCACGGCCGGGTCGGCGCGCACGACGTCGGGCGGCCCCTCCGCCAGCTTGCGGCCCTGATGCATGACGACGACATGGTCCGACAGATCCATGACCAGCCCGATATCGTGCTCGATCAGGAGCACGGTGACGTCCTCGGTCAGGCTCCGGACGAGCCTGGCCGTATCGGCCGTGTCGCCATGGCTCATGCCCTGGGTGGGTTCGTCGAGCAGCAGAATCTTGGGCTCCGAGGCAAGGCAGACCGCGATCTCGAGCCGGCGCTGGTCGCCATGCGAGAGATTGCCGGCCAGTTCGTCGCGCCGGCGGGAGAGCTGGAAGCGCTCCAGCATCTGCTCCGTCTTGCTCATCGCCCGGACCGAACGGCGGATCGGCAGGAAGGCTCGCCCGGTCGGCTCCAGCACCTGCGCCGCAAGCCTGAGGTTTTCCGCGACGGTGAGTTCGGGAAACAGGCTCGTGATCTGGAACGAGCGCGACAGGCCCGCGGCCTTGGTGCGCTCGGGCGCAGCCCCGGTCATGTCGACGCCATCGATCATGATCTGACCGCGATGGGGCTTCAGCGCCCCGCTGATCAGGTTGAACAGGGTCGATTTGCCCGCGCCATTGGGCCCGATCACGGTCGTGATCTTGTGGCGCCGGGCCTGAAAGCTGACCTGGTCGACGGCCTTCAGGCCGCCGAAGGAAATGCCGAGGTCGCGGATGTCGAGGACGGGGGTGGTCACGATGTGCTCCCGGGTTTGACGGCGACGGAGCCGAGATCGGCCGGCGCGGCGCCGGCCCGTGGGCCCTGTTTGCGGCGCTCCAGCAGCGCAGCGATGCGCGGCCTGACGAGCCCGGCCAGCCCCTTGGGCAGGAACATCACGCACAGCATGAAAAGCAGGCCGATGACGATGAGATGGTGCTCGGTCCAGCTCCCGATGATCGACTTCAGGACCACCAGCAGGACCGCCCCGTAGATCGCGCCGATCAGCGTCCCGACACCGCCGAGCACCACGGAGATCACCGCATTGCCCGAGGTGGCGAAGAACATCAGCTCCGGCGAGACGAAGCCGCGCAGCATCGGGTAGAGCGCGCCCGACAGCCCGGCGATCACGCCCGCCAGCACATAGGCCGCCATGCGCGCGCGCCAGACGGAGTATCCGAGGAAGGGCACGCGCCGCTCATTGGCTTTCAGCGCCGTCAGCACGCGCCCGAAGGGCGTATCGACCAGATAGGCGGTCAGGGCGTAGAGGCCCATGATGATAGCGAGGACGATCAGGAAGAACCCGGCGGGGCTGCCGGCCGAGACCGAGACGGGCCCGAAGCCGATCTCGACGACCGGGATGCCGATCATGCCGTCCGAGGCGCCCAGTTCACGGGTGTTGTAGACGACCTTGGCCATGACCTGCGCCAGTCCGAAGGTGATCAGCGCGAAATAGACCCCCCTCACCCGGTTGGCGATCAGCCCGCCGATGATCGCCGTGACCAGCGATGCCGCGAAAGCCGCGCCCATCGCCAGCCAGAAGGACGGAACCTTCATCAAGGTCAGCGCCGAGACATAGGCGCCGACGCCGAAATAGAGCGCCTGTCCGAGCGAGAGCGCGCCGGAATAGCCCAGCAGCAGATCGACCGACAGGGCGAGCCCGGCGAAGATCAGCGCTTCGGTGCCGAGCCGCAGATAGAAGCTGTCCCCGGTGGCGGCGCCTGTCGCGGCGAGCCCAAGGGCGGCGAGGACGAAGAACGCGGCGAGCAGATGGCTCGCGCGCATGGATTGCGTCAGCCGGTCATGCATGGCCGAGCCTCCCGAACAGGCCCTGCGGGCGAAAAACCAGGAAGGCGACCATCGTCCCGAAGACGATCGGGTCGGTCCAGACCGGCGAGATCACGAGGCTCGCGAGCGCCTGCACCTGCGTTAGCAGAAGGCCAGCGACGACCGCGCCCCAGATCGAGCCCATGCCGCCGACGATCACGACCGTGAAGGCAAGCAGGATGAAGTCCCGCCCCATCGTCGGGAACACCGAATAGATCGGCGCGAGCAGAACGCCGGCGAGACCGGCGAGGCCGACACCGAAGGCAAAGGTGCCCGCATAGACCAGCGAGACGGGCACGCCGAGCGAGGCTGCCATGTTGCGGTCGAAGGCAGCGGCGCGGACCATCGCCCCCAGCCGCGTCTTGTAGACCACATACGCCACGGCCAGGACGATGGCCGCTCCGACCAGGATCAGAAACAGCCGGTAGTTCGGCAGGATGATCCCGAGGATCTCGGTCGCACCGGGGATCGGGGTCGGCGGGCGCTGGGTGTTGGCACCGAAGATGATCTTCAGCACGTCCTCGACGATGAGTCCGAGACCGAAGGTGACGAGCAGGGTCGTGACGTGGCGGTCCTTCGTGTCGAAGACCGGCCGTATTAGCAGGCGCTCGGCCGCCATGCCGAGCGGAACCATCAGGACCGGCACCAGTACGAGCAGGAACCAGAAGCCGATGCCGGCCGCACCCAGCGCGAGCGCCGCATAGGCCCCGATGGCGTAGAACTCGCCATGGCTCATGTTGATGACGTCGAGCATGCCGAAGATGATCGTCAGCCCGAGCGCCACCAGCACGACCGCGACCCCGAGTGCGAGCCCGTTCACGACCTGCGGGGCGAGGACGAATTGGAGATAGTCGATAGCGGTCATGGCGGTGCCTCCATGCGGAACGCGGCGCGACGCCCCTTCCCCCGGAGGGGAAGGGGCCGGTTGGGCGCTCAGAAGCGTGCGCAGGCGTCCGGCCCGATCGCGTTTTCGGCGGAGACGTTGTCGATGATGTCGAACTTGCCCTTGGTGACGCGCACCACATACATCGGCTGCATCGCCTGATGGTCGCCGGCGCGGATCGTCTTCGCCCCCTGCGGGGTCTGCCAGGTCAGGCCGCGCAATGCCTCGCGGACCTTGTCGGTCTCGGTCGAGCCCGCCTTCTCGACGGCCGCCTTGTAGGCGAAGAGCAAGCCGTAGCTGTCGGCGCCATACAGGTCCGGATCGGTCTTGTTGGCCTCGCGGAAAGCGGCGACGAACGTCTTGTTCTCGGGGCTGTCGATCTGCGGCGAATAGCCGACGCCGGTGGCGAAGCCCTCGGCGGCGGCGCCGATCGCCGTAATGTTCTGCGAGGTCACGGTGCCGGAGGCGCCGACGACGCTGAGGCCTGACAGCAGGCCGAAATCCTGAAGCTGGGTCAGCAGGCGCACCGTGTCGTTGCCGGCGACGGAGGTGTAGATGACCTGCGGACGAGTCGCCCGAATCTGGCCGAAATACTGGGTGTAGTCCTTGCTGTCGAGCGGGGCGAAGACCTCGCCGCCCGTCTGCGCACCGGACTTCTCGGCGCTCGACTTGAAGGCCGCCACGGTCGATCGGCCCATCTCGTAGTCGGGACCGAGATAATAGATCTTCGCCTTGGGCTTCTCCTTGGCGAGCCAGGCGGCAAGTGCGACGGACTGCTGCTCGGCGCGCGCGTTGACCCGGAACATGTTGGGCGAGCATTTGTCGGTAGTGATCGAGTCGGCAAAGGAAACGGTCGTTGCCGCAAGCTTGCCGTTACGCTCGGCGAGCTGGGCAACGGCAAGGGTCGAGCCGGAATTCACCGTGCCGGTGAGGAAATCGACCTTCTCGACCTGGAACAGCTTCTCGGCCTTCTGCACGGCGACCGCGGGGTTGGCCTCCTCGTCCTCGAAGACCAGCGAGACCTGCCGGCCGGCAATGCCGCCAGCTGCATTGAGTTCCTTGGCGGCGAGCTCCAGACCCCAGCGGACCTGCTGGCCGATCGGCGTGTAGGTGCCCGAAAGCGGCGTGACGACGCCGATCTTGATCGGGCCGCTCTGGGCGAGCGCGCCGCCCGACAGGGCGGTGGCGGCAAGCAGGCCACCGAAGAGGGTCTTGATGATTGCGGATGCCATGACGTTTCCCTTTATGTTGTGCTTGTTGTGCTTCTCGAAGGCTCAGGCGGCCGCGCGGCGGTGATCCCGCCGCGCGGATCGTTTCAGCTCCCGATGAATTTCGGGGCGCGCTTGCCGTGGAAGGCCTCGACGCCCTCCCGGAAATCGTCGGACTGGCGCAGGCGGCTGTAGCAATGCCCCTCCAGCTCGATCGCGATCGAGAGGGTCGAATCCTCGGTATCGTTGAGGAGCTTCTTGGCGGTGCGCTGGGCCATCGGCGAAAAGCCGCGCAGTTCGTCGACCAGCCTGTCGGTCGCCGCTTCCAGCTCGCCATCGGGCACGCATTCCGTGGCGACGCCCCAGTCCAGAGCCTGCCGCCCGGGAATGCGCTTCGAGCGCATCACGATGTCCTTGGTGCGGGTGATGCCGACCATCTTCTGCAGCCGGGCCGAGCCGCCCGAGCCGGGGATCTGGCCGAGCTTCTGCTCGGGCAGCGCGTATTGGCAGGTCTCCGAGACGATCCGGAAATCACAGGCGAGCGAGATCTCGAAGCCGACGCCGAAGGCATAGCCGCGATTGGCGACGACGACCGGCTTGGCGCAGCGCGCCGGGGCGGCGATGTTCCAGGCGAGCTTCGAGACATGCTCCGGCGAGGCCTCGAGGAAGCCCTTGATGTAGCCCCCGGAGGAGAAATTCTCGCCGATGGCGCGCAGCACGATGACGCGGACGCGATCATCCTCGTCGAGCGCCTCGAAGACCTTCCGCAGCTGGTCGCGCTGCGGCATCGAGATCACGTTCATCGGCGGACGGTTGAGGATGATGTCGGCGCGCTCGCGGGTCGCATCGATCTCGACAGAGAAGCCGTCGAGATCGATCAGAGCCGGGTGCGTGGGTGTAACCGAATTCATGAGAAACCTTTCTTGGCAGCGTCTTGGCTTGGGGGTCTGAGGTTTTGAACATGTTGTCAGGCGGCGGCGCTGCCGGGCTGTTCGGGCTCGAACTCGCCTGCGACGAGCTGGCGGCGCAGCAGCTTGCCCACCGGCGATTTCGGAATGGCCTTGACGAACTCGAACCGGCGCGGCCGCTTGAAGTTGGCCAGCCCGGTGGCCTTGCAATGGGCGTCGAGTTCGTCGGCCGTCACCGGCCCGCCACGCTGGACGAAGGCGACGACGATCTTGCCCCAGCGCTCGTCGGGCAGACCGACGACCGCGACCTCGAGAACGCCGGGGTGCAGGGACAGGCAGCTCTCGATCTCGACGGGCGAGACGTTCTCGCCGCCGGTGATGATCATGTCATCGACGCGGCCGGAGACGTAGAGATCGCCATCGGCGTCGAAATATCCGGTATCGCCGGTGAAGTACCAGCCGCCGCGCAGCGATTTGGCGTCGGCTTCCGGGCGCTTCCAGTAGCCCTCGAAGGCCTCGTCGCTCTTGGCGAGCGCGACGATCTCGCCCTCCTCGCCCGGCGCGGCGAGATCGTCGGCGCCGCTCGCGCCGAGCCTGACCACGCGGATGAGCTGGTTGAGGCCGGCCTTGCCGGCAGAGCCCGGCTTTTCGGCCGCCCTCTGGTTGATCGTGAAGGTGTAGATCTCCGATGAGCCGTAATGGTTGACGAAGAGCTCGGGTGAGAAGGCCTCGGTCAGCTTTCCGAGCAGGCCGTCGGTCATCGGCGCGCCGGCGAAACCGAGCTTGCGCACGCTGGAGACATCCGTCTGCGTGAAGCGCGGGTGGTGGACGACGTCGTGATACAGCGTCGGCACGAGGTAGAGGTTGGTGATCCTCTCCGCCTCGATCAGTTCCAGCGCCCTGGCGACGTCGAAGCGCGGCAGGCAGACGAAGACGCCGCCGATCAGCGACATGGCGACGAGCGAGCGGACGCCCATGGTGTGATAGAGCGGCATCACGCCGAGCGTGCGCTCGCCGCGCCCGTAGAGGTTCTGCGCGACATGGGCGAGGCCTGCCATGCGCTCGGCCCGATGCCGGCGCGGTACGCCCTTGGGCTTCGCGGTCGTGCCGGAGGTGTACAGCATCAGCGACAGCGCGTCGGCCGCCACGCGCGGCGTGGCTGCGAGCGCCGGGGCGGCTGCCATCTCGTCGAAGGTCAGGCCGCCCGGCCCGGCATCGGCCCCGACCGCGATGCGCGGGATCGCAGCCGCCGTTTCGCTCTCGGCCAAGGCGTGCGCGGCCACGGCTTCGAAGGCGATGGCCTTCGCGCCGCAGTTCTCGATCACGAAATCGATTTCGTCCGGCTTCGCGCGCCAGTTGATCGGCGTAATCGTCAGCCCGGCGAACTGACAGGCCCAGTGCAGGCTCGCCGCCTCCCAGCGGTTCTGCAGGATGGTGACGAAATGGTCTCCGGCTTTCAGGCCCATCGTGTCGAAGGCGGCGACCAGCGACGAAATCCGCCCGAGCCACTGCGCGTAGGTCAGCCGGACATCGCCGTCGACGATGGCGAGCGCATCGGGGTCGCGCGCCACGCTCGCAAGGAAGCTGGTGCCGAGATCAAACATGGGCAGGCCCCCGAAGTTGAGGTTTCAGCGCAGGCTCGCCCCGCAGGAGGGCGGCGGCTTCGAGCGCCGCCTGGATGATCGGCGTGTAGCCGGTACAGCGGCAGAGATGGCCGCCGACGACCTCGCGAAGCGCCTGTTCGCTGGGCTCGGGCTCCTCGCGCAGATAGGCGTCGAGCGACATCAGGATGCCGGCGGTACAGAAGCCGCATTGCAGCGCGTGATGGCGCCGGAACGCGGCCTGCATCACCGAGAGCCGGTCCTGTCCCGGGGCAAGCCCCTCGACCGTGGTCACGTCGCGGCCTTCGAGCTGGACTGCGAGCGTCAGACAGGCGCGGGCCGGCTGGCCGTCGATCTGGATCGTGCAGGCGCCGCAGACGCCATGCTCGCAGCCGACATGGGTGCCGGTGGCGCCGAGTCCATGGCGCAGCGCATCGCTCGCCAGCAGGCGCGGCTCTGCCTCCAGCGAGACTTGCCTGCCGTTCAGGGTGAAGCCGATGCGGTGGCGGCTTGCAGCGTTCAGGCGCGGCATCGCCTGGCCTCCTCGATCGTCGACAGGCCGAGCGAACGCACGAGATCGCGCCGCAGCCGCGCGGTGGCGTGCAGATCCTCGCGAGCATCGAGATCCCAGGCGAAGGCGTTCAGCGCATCGGTGAGCGCCGAGCCGTCGAGCAGCGGGAGGCTGCGGCGCTCCGGCTTGTCGGCAACGCCAGCGACGGCGAGATGGATCGCGTCTGGCGTCACGACCGCCGCGCAGGCGACGATGGCGAAGTCGCCATGGCGGCGCGCAACCTCGCGGAAGGCGTAGCCGGTGCCGGGCCTGGCGGCGGGAAAGGCGACCGCCTCGATCAGTTCGTCATCGCCCTTGTCCGTCACCATCATGCCGCCGAAGAAGCCGCTCGCCTTGACGCTGCGGCGCTTGCGGCGCGAACGCAGCCTGATCTCGCCGTCGAGCGCGACGAGGCAGAGCGGGATTTCGGCACTGGGATCGGCATGGGCGGCCGAGCCGCAGACCGTGCCCCGCGCCCGCGTCTGGTAATGGCCGAGCCAAGGCAGTGCAGCCGCCAACAGCGGTTGCTCGCCGGCAAGGTCGGCACGTTTCATCAGTGCGGCCTGGCGGACGCCGGCCGGCACGACGATCGCGTCACCGTCGCGCCTGACCGCGTCCAGCCCGGCAATGCCCATGATGTCGATCAGCACCGACGGCCTCGCCAGCCGCATGTTCAGCATCGGCAGCAGCGACTGACCGCCGGCGATGATGCGGGCGTCGGAACCGTGCCGGTCCAGCGCGTCGAGCGCCTCCTGAAGGTCGCCGGCCCGGATGTAGTCGAAGGCAGCGGGCTTCATGCACGCCTCCGAAACAGGCGGGCGATGAGGCCCGGCCGGGCGGGCGACGCCTTGCGGGCGAGTGCAGCGAAGAACTGGCCGATGATGGCCTTGGCCGCGCCGTCGAGAAGCCGGCCGCCGATCGCGGCGACCTTGCCGCCAACGGCAGCCTCGTAGGTATAGGCGATGAGCGTGCCGCCACCCTCGCCCGCCGCGAGCGTGACGCGGCCGGAGCCGCCGCCGGTGCCGAGCGCCCCCGAGACCGAGCCTGTCAGGGTCGCAGCTTGCGGCGCGACGAGATCGGAGAGTTTGATCTCGGCCTTGTAGCGGCCCTTCACCGGTCCGACGCCGAGCGTGACATCGGCCTTGAAATGCGTGTCCGACAGTTGCTTGACGCCGTGGCAGCCTGGAATGATCGAGGCGAGCGTGTCGACATCGAGCAGCATCGCCCAGACCGCCTCCGGCGCCGCCGCGACCCTGGCCTGGCCCTCACCGCGCAAGGCGCGGTCGCCGGGCCTGGCCGTCACGGCCGCGCGATCCGTCTCGGGGCGCGGAGGTTCCGGCGCGGCCGCGAGCGCCGCGACCCTGGCGGGGTTGAGCGGCAGGTCGAGTTCCGCGACCCCGAGCGCGTCGGCGATCGCGTTGGCGAGACAGACCGGCGTCGACATGCAGTTGCCTTCGCCGACCCCCTTGGCGCCGAGCGGCGTGAACGGCGACGGCGTCTCGATATGCAGGATGTCGATGTCGGGCGTTTCGGTCGCCGTCGGCAGCAGATAGTCGGCGAAGGTTCCGGTCAGGAAGGCGCCGTCCTCGCCATAGGCGAGTTCCTCGTAGAGCGTCGCACCGAGGGCCTGGGCGAAACCGCCCCTGATCTGCCCTTCGACCATGCCGGGATGCAGGATCCGCCCGCAATCATGCATGGTGACGTAGCGATCGATACGAACCTTGCCGCTGACAGGATCGACCTCGACACCGGCCATGTCGAAAATGAAGCCGTGGCAAAGTGAGGAGTTGACCTGATCGTCCTCGCTCGGCGCCGAAAGCTCGGGCGGCGTCCAGAAGGCGGTCTCACGGATCGCCTGATCGACGCCCGCGGGCAGCAGCGCCGGCGACCAGTGGCTCAGCGCCGCGACGCGGGCGAAGGGCATCGCCTTCCCGGGCTCGCCCTTGGCGAAGACGGCGCCTCCGGCGAAGCCGATCTGGTCCGGATCGACGCCGACCTGGCTCGCCGCGATCAGGCCGAGCTTGTCGCGCAGGCGGGTTGCCGCGAGATGCGCCGTGCCGGCAACGGCGGCGGCAAAACGGCTGGAGTAGTTGCCCGAGGCGATCGACCAGGCATCCTTGCCGGTGTCGAGATCGGCGACGATGCGGATGTCGTGGTGCGGCAGGCCGAAGACA
Source organism: Bosea sp. 124 (assembly GCF_003046175.1). Classification (NCBI taxonomy): domain Bacteria; kingdom Pseudomonadati; phylum Pseudomonadota; class Alphaproteobacteria; order Hyphomicrobiales; family Alloboseaceae; genus Allobosea; species Allobosea sp. 124. The sequence continues at coordinate 4,534,206 of NZ_PZZM01000001.1, read as the reverse complement.
TCGGCGACGACCTGCGCCAGCACGGTGCGGTGGCCCTGCCCCTGCGGAACGGAGGCGACATGAACGCTGACCGAGCCGACCGGATCGAGCGACACCGTCGCGGTGGCCTGGGCGCCGTTCTTCGGCCCGGCCTTCTTTCTCTCGGCAGCGGTCAGGACCGCGGTGATGTAGCCCATATTGGAAACGCTGGGCTCGACGGCGGCGGCAAAACCGATGCCGTAGCGCTTGCCCGCGGCGCGGGCGGCATCGCGACGGGCCTGGAGATCGGCGAGTCGCCCCTCGGCGAGAGCGAGATCGAAGGCCTTGATGTAATCGCCTGAATCGTAAAGCGCGCCCGAGGCCGTGCGGTAGGGAAAGGCGCCGGCCGGAATCAGGTTGGCGCGGATCACCGCCAGCGGATCGAGCCGAAGTTCGACCGCGATGCGCTGCATCAGCCGCTCCAGCGCGTAATAGACCTGCGGGCCGCCGAACCCGCGCACGAGGCCCGTCGGGGCCTTGTTGGTGAGGACCACGCGGTTGCGGATCGCCAGGTTTCGGATGTCGTAGGCGCCGGTCATATTGCCGTGCATGCGGTAGAGCGTGGCGGGCTCGGGCGCGCGCGGATAGGCGCCGCAATCTTCGACCTGGTCCCAGTCCAGCGCCGTGATGCGGCCCTGCACCGTCACCGCCGCCTTCAGCGTGGTGACGCGGTTGGTGGCCGCGACGGCGGCGCCCAGATGCTCGAGCCGGTCCTCGATCCATTTCACCGGCCGCCCTGTCATCCGCGCGGCGACGCCAAGCAGCACCGCATAGGGCGCAACACCCTGCTTGACGCCGAAGCTGCCGCCCGAATCCGGCGGCATGCGTAGCCGCAAGCGATTGCCCGGCACCTTCAGGCAGCGGGCAAGCACCGCATGGATGCTGAACGGACCCTGGAAATTGGCGAGGATGTCGTAGACATCCTCATGCGGGTCATATTCGGCGACGACCCCGAAGGTCTCCATCGGCGCGCCGGTGTTGCGCGGATAGGAGACGGAGACGGACACCCGATGCGCGGCCTCGCCGAAGGCGGCATCGGGATCGCCATAGCGAAAATACCGGTCGCTGACGAGGTTGGCTCCGGTCTTGTCATGGAGCACAGGCGCTCCCGCTTCGAGGCTCGCGAGCGTATCGACGACGCAGGGAAGCGGGTCGTATTCGACCTCGACCGCATCGACTGCATCCTCCGCGAGGTAGCGGTCCTGCGCCACGACGATGGCGACGGGCTCGCCGACATAGCGCACGCGCTCGACCGCCATCGGCCAGTTCTCGACCGCAACCTTGAGCCCCGCGACCATCGGTGTCGTGAGCGTGGCCAGGTCGCGCCCTGTGATGACCGCAGCGACGCCCGGCATGGCGGCGGCCGTGGCGATGTCGATCCCGAGGATTTCGGCATGGGCGTGGGGCGAGCGCAGGATTGCCGCATGGAGCGTGCCGGGCCTGACGCCGAGATCGTCGATGAAACGCCCGCGACCGGTCAGCAGGGCCGCGTCCTCGACGCGCTCCACGGACTGACCCGTCCACGAGATGGTTTCGCTCTTCACCTGGTGCCTGCTCCCGATGACGCTCTTGCAAACGGCGTCTGGGAACGAGGCTCGGCGATCAGCCGCGCCGGCGCGATCCCGCAGGGTCTCGCGACTTACCGAAAAGTCTCAAAAAGCGGGTGCTATCTCCCCAGCCGCGCCACCTGGCGGAACTCGCTGGGCGCGACGCTGCAATGGTCGCGAAAAAACCGGGTGAAGTGAGCCGGAGCGCTGAAGCCCAGCCTGTCTCCAATCGCCGCGAAGGTCTCATCGCCCTCGACGATCGCTCCCACGGCCAGCTCGACCTTGAGCACGTTGAGGAAGACATGGGGGGTCACGCCGGTCGAATCCTCGAAGACGCGAAAGAAATGCGCCCGTGACAGGCCGGCTTCCTTCGCCAGCTTCTCGGTGCTCAGCGTGGCTGACGGGTTCGAGCGCATCAACGAGATCGCGCGGCCAACCCGCCAGTCGATCGCACTGGAGCGGGCAATCTCGCGCAGCGAAGCGCCGACCGTCCGCCACGGCGTGAAGCGTTCGATCACGGCGATCATCAGCTCCGAGAGCAGATTCTCCTGCCGGCGCGACGCGCCCGGCTCATGGACCATCTCGGCGGCGAGATCGAGCGCGGTCTGGCGGATCGGTGCGGTCACCTCCCCGGCCGAGTGCTCGAAGAAGCCGGGCGCGCCGCTGGCGGCCCAGTTCGGCCGGAAGCTCCGCAGCCATTCAGGCTCGATATAGAGCGCCAGGATCAGCGCGTTCTTGCGGCGCGGGTCGTGGATATAGGCGTGCGGTTCCCAGGCATTGACCAGAACGGCGAGATCGTCGGTCAGCGACGCGACGTGATCTCCAACCAGAAACTGGGTGTCGTCGCCATCGACCTTGAGCAGGACATGGCAATGGGGGTGCGCGTGACGGACCAGGCTTCGGTCCATATCCAGCAGCGCCACCCGCCCAAAAGCTCCATGCGCGATGCGCAAGGCATCCGACATGCCGTTTCCCCGCCAAGCCTGTTTTTCATCACACGGCCCCCATGGATACAGTAGTGCTCGCCTTCCCATCGCCGCAAGCGGCGTTTCGGAGTGTCGCGATACGAACCGCCGGCGGCGAATGATCTGCCGGTCGACGGGCATCGGACGCTCCGCATTTGGCAGCCGCGGTGGTTCTGATCGAGATTTGCGGTTCTGAGCGGGGCTGAGGCGCCGGCCCGATGAACCTTGCCGGTATCGTTCAGGCCGACACGGCGTGCTCGCCGGCAGGCAATGCGTCGATGCTGGAGGCGCGTTTGCAGCGCATATCTCTGACAGGTTGCTGAAAGGTTGTCAGATCATATCGTCCGCGCTCGTTTGAGTGACGCGGAGATTTTCATGGACAACACCCTTTGGGGGATCTTGCTGGTCAACGAATTCCTGATCGGTCCCTTGGTGGATTGCTGGGTTTGCGCCGCAGTAATGGTCGTTATATGTGTATCTCTTATTTTCTTCGTCGTTCGACAGTAATTCGTCAGCAATACAGGCACGATGAGAATTTTTCGTCCAGCGGCCAGCTATCGGGGCAACAACAACGTTCTCAGATCTTCTGATGTTATCGCCACGATGGCCGCTTTGGCCGCGACCAGGGCATCGGAATGAGACGCGCCCCATGCGACCCCGATGCTCACGATACCCGCGCCGCCGGCCGCATCGATGTCCCTGACCTCGTCGCCGACCGATACGGCCTCGCCAGGATGAATGTCGAGCAGCTTGAGCACCCGCTTGAATTTCGCCGATTTTGCCAGGAGCGACGATCCCGTCTCGTAATGGTCGATCAGCGACGCATGGGGCCCGAGCACCGATTTTACATTTGCGGCCGAGTTGGAGCTCACGACCGCGATCAGCATGCCATTCGACTTCAATTCGGAAAGCAGATCGCCGACCCATCCGAAAAGCTTGATCTGGTCGATATTCTGCGCCGCGAGTGCGCGCGTGTGCTTCACGATCGACGGCAATCGCCACTTTGGAATTCCCAGCGCGGAAAGGATCTCCAGCGGCGACTTGCGCCGAAGTTCGTCGCGTTGCTCGGGTGTCGTCTCCTTGAAGTCGTAGCGTCGAGCCAGCTCGTTCACGACACCGCCGAACCAGTTGATGCTGTCTGCCAGCGTGCCGTCGAAATCGAAGATGACGAGGCGCTTGCGCACGATGAAAGCGGCGTCGATTCCGTGGCTGGTCGGGCGGACGTTCATCAGGGTGCTCCGGGCAAAACTGTGCCGATCGATCGGCGATCCTTTGGTCGACGGCAGAGCAGCTATTGTGCCGGCGCTCGCTGCATGTCCGCGACATTGTCGGAAAACGAAGGGCGGTCCTTCCAGAAGCTGCCGCCGGCCATCTTTTCATAACCCAGCGTGTATACGGCGCGCATGTAATTCGTGCCGAACGGTTCTGTCATGTTATAGGATATCTCCCGATCGATCGAAGCCATTCGAAACCGAAAGCCTGCCTTCTTGCTATAGGCGTAAGTGGCCAGCAGAGCGCTGCGCGTCTGGGCTTTGATCAGCGACGAACTTGCTCTGGCCATGACGATGAACATGTTGTTCGTGGTCATCGAGAATTCCGGCATGAGGGCGTTGTTGATGAGGATATAAATGTTGATTTTCGGCCCTTTGGGCCACTCTTCGTTCTCCGCATTGGCGATCCATCCCTCCGGAATAGTCAGGATCTGGGAAGCCGAGCCGCCATCGGAATGCATTTCCTCAAACACCTGCCCGCCAGCCCTGACCTTGATGAGCACGGCCGGGTAAAGCCCGGGAATGCTGGCCGAAGCCATGATGATGTCCTGAAACAGGGTCAGCGCGTCAGGCCGGTTGCTGTTCGCGATCGCGCCCATGTTCCAGATCACCGCTCTCTGGGAGTCGAGGTTCGACGTCAAAACGAGCAGACGGGGCCCCTTGCGATGCTCGGCAGCGATTTTCGCGACGATGTCGCGGGTCAGATAGCGTTCGACCATTTCGCGGAGCGGTTCCTGCTTCAGCAGACTGGCGCCGAGCAGCCCGAGCGGCAGGAAACCCATGTCGACGAGCTTCTCGGCAATGCCGCTCGTGTAGAGGTCCACGAGAGCCTTGTCGTAGCTGCGGCCGAGAAAGGCGTAGGGCGCAATCAGCGCCCCCGTGCTGACGCCGCTGACGATGTCGAATTCGGGTCGTCCTCCCTTGTCCGACCAGGCCTTGAGCGCGCCGACGCTGAACGCGCCTCCCGCGCCACCGCCCGACAGGACAAGGTAGTCGACGTCCTTCTTTCGCGAGACCGGGAGCCAGGTCCGTGCTCGGGGCAGTGTTCCACCCGAATCCGCATAGATCCGGACATCGCCGAACCCATCGATGCTGGCCGTCGATGCGGCTCCCGACCCATAGGGAATACGGCCCGGCGCCAGGCAGCCAGCCAGGAATACCGCTATGAGGATAGCGACCAGCCGAGGCATGACGACCACCGCCTGACCAACTCTAGCGGGCTGCCTGCCGGGCGCCCTTGTCGGTCCATTCGGGAGGCAACCCGAGCTGATCTCCGACGAGACCGAAGACGCCCGGGTACCGGCCGTGCCGTTCGCAGGCCACGAACTTCGGGGCGAGCCCCATCGTCGATCCGATCTTCTGGAAGGACGGGAGGTCGATTCCAAAAGAGCCGAAAGGGCTTTCCCCTTTCACGAGCAGCGAACCGAAATCGTCGCCGAATGTGTCCGCGAGATCATAGGCATCGCTCGTCTTGGAGACCCTGGCCGAGCTGAAGAGCACGTTCGCTCCCCTCGCCCAAAGCATGGCCGCTTGCTGCCGCCCCGTTGGGTCGATCGCTTCCGCCTCCATTGAGAGGCTCCCCAATCCGATCGGGATGCGCGGTGTCGGAACCGGGACGCCGATATCCACGAAATTCATGCCGATTGACGTGGCGACCGAAACACCCGCGGCAATTTCGTTCGTCTCGGTCGCCTGGGTGACGGAAGCGCCCACGAGCAGGTCGGCCGGTTCGTCCGCCATCACGAGTTTGAACCGATCACTAAGTCTGACGCAGAGTGCTCGATCCGCGGCGTTCGCAACAAGTTGGCGCTGCTGATTGGAGAGATTCGGCGCAAGAGCGGCGGGGAATAACGTCGGTACGATCTTGACCGTCTTGGCCGTCAAGACTTGATCCTTGCGAACGCGCGCTCGGGACTTCGTCATGAGCCCGTCGGAAGGCGTCATCGCGTCGTAGGAGGACAGGCCGGCACCTTGTACGAGTGGCGCGGAGGCGCAGCCCGCCAGAGAACCGACCATGGCCAGCAGACCAACGAACCCGGCGCTGCCGAACGATCGCGTCGAGCCCTCACCGCACGCTTCGATCATATGGCCGTGTCGCATGCCGAGGGCGCGGCGGGCTGTGGTTGAACGTCCCTGTTTTCCAGCGTGGAACCGGGCTGCGCCGCCGGCGGCAAACGATGCCAGCATCGCCACGGTCATGACGGTCTTGCCCCAGTCACCTGAAACGCCCCGACCGCGCGGCGAGACGCAGCCCTGCGCGGAGATCGATTTCGCCGCGGGACAATGACGCTTCGTCCTCGGCTGCCGGAATGATGGGTCCGGGTTGGATGTGGCGACGTCGAAGACAGGGATACTGATCATTGTGTTGCTCCCGAGAGTAAGTCCGGTTGCTTTGGGTTTGACATGTCAGCGGAGTGCCACTCGCCGTTCATTCGGCAGCCAGCGGTCGCGGCATCGAGCGCAGCATCGCCTTCGCCCTCACTTCACCCGGAGTCGCCGCTGCGGTCGTGCCATGTGCTTGCCGATGGCCGTCATGCTCGGCTTGGCCGATGAAGCAGGCGAAGAACCTCGTCGCGCGCCACTGTCGAGCCGGGACGACGACGCCCTGGACGATTTCGCTCAAGCTCGCCCTGGTGACCGCGACGGAAGGTCCAGGCGCTCCCTGTCGAGCCGGAGACTGCGCTTGCAGGACTGCACCGGCTGGCGCGGCCAGGCCGACCACGAGGGCCAGGACGAGCACGGTGGAGCAGGCCGAAATCATCGGGCGAAACTCTCAGTCTGATCGGAGCCGCAGGCATCGGCGGCGCCACCGCCCCTCGTGACCGCGCTTGTCGAGCGACAGCGGGTTGGCGAAGCGTGGTGAGATCCGGATGGTGCGCCTGTGACCTGCGCGCATCGCGCTTATCGAGAGGGTGGCACCGGGTCGGCGGCGGGGTCACGGGAGGCTATTCAAGACGGCCTGTGGACGGCAGAGGCGGTCTGCCGTCCACAGGACGGTCAAAACCGATAAAGAACACCGACGACAGTGCTGAACTGGTTCGCCGACCCCTCCTGCTTGACGATGGGGGACTTGGCGGCATCCCCGAGCAGTCGGCCATAAGCGACGCGACCGGTGATTCCCCAGTTTGGCGAGAAGAGGTACCGCGCGTTCAAGCCGATCTCGGCCTTCGTAAGGCCAGCCGAGGCCGTATAGGTCGGCAAACCACTCGCTGCGGCGCCGACCGGCGTCACCCCGAAATATGCGTTCGAGTACTTCTTGTCAGCGAACTCGATCTCGGCGTCGACCGACACGAAGAAGGGCTTGGCGATCTGGATGCCGTAGCTCGTCTTCAGGCTGGCGGTGTAGCCTTCATGACCTTCGGACGCCTTCGCGAACTCCACCCCGAAGGAGAGCGTGTCGGTCGGCATCATCACCTGCTTGAAGTTCACCTTCGCGAAGCCGCCGAACTCGACCGAGCTGTCCACCTCGGGAAGAAGCTTGACGCGGCGATTCTTCACATCGCTGTCGCGCCCGCCATCATATCCCACCAACGGACCGGCCTCGAACATCCCGCCGGGGATCACGTTGATCTTGGCCCGTGGCCCGACAACCTCAATGTAGTAGTCGTGATAGGCCAGACGACCGATCCCGATGGGCATGAACTTGTAGTCCTTCGACCCTGGAAACTCCGGCATCATCCCGCCGCCGAGCGCGATATAGGCGCTCCAGGGCGAACGGGGAGCCGGCGGCTGAGGTTCCGGCTGCCGCGCAGCGGGCCTGGACACGTCGGCGGCGAGCGAGGCGGCAGGCCCGGCGATGATTGCCAGAAAGATGGCTGGTCCCAGGATTCGCATTCAGTATCTCCGTCAACGAAAGGCTCTCTGCCTCGCCCTGCGCTGATCGGCCGCCAACCTTACAAGCCCCTTACGCGGATCAATTTGCCATCGCACCCGCGCTGCAAGGTTGCTGCAAGCTTGATGTTCGAACTGCGATCGGCGCCGGCGAGTGGGGGGTTTCGGGATGCGGATCTTGTTCGCGGAAGATGACGAGGCCATGGGCCGGGCAACCGCCGCCTCCCTGACGGCCGCCGGCTTCGTCGTCGATCTCGTCGACAGTCGCAGCGACGCACTGCACGCGCTGAAATCGCACCGCTATGACGCAGCCATCTTCGACATCCTGTTGACGGACGGCAGCGGACTCGCGGCGCTCGCCGAAGCGCGGCGCCTGGGTTTCGATCTCCCGGTCCTGCTTCTGACTGCGCTTGGCTCCGTGGGCGACCGTGTGAACGGCCTCAATGCCGGAGCCGACGACTATCTCGTGAAGCCATTTGCGGTCGACGAATTGATCGCGCGGCTGCGGGCGCTGCAGCGGCGGCTGATGGCATCGCCGACGATGGCACTGACCGTGGAGAACACCACCTTCGACCCGCTCTCGCGCATGATGTCGGTCGACGGCGACAGCATCGCCATGTCGCGCGCCGAGGGCATTATCGTCGAACGTTTCATGCGCTGCCTGGGGCGTGTGCTGACGAAGGAGCAGTTGGCGGAGAGCATCTACTCGTTCAACGAGGATTACACGGACAACGCAGTCGAGGTGCATGTCCACCGCGTCAGGCGCAAGCTGGAGAACAGTGGCGCCCGCCCATCGATCAAGACGGTTCGCGGGCTGGGTTACATCATGCTTGCTGACAAGACGTCATAGGCGGCGCAATTGAAATCCTTCAGCTCCAGGATCGTTCTTGCCACGGCATTCGTTTTTTTGACGGCCTTGATCGGGACCTTCTTGGTTCTCGCGCGCGAAGCCAAATACGGCTTCTTCCGAATCCAGGAAAACAGCCTAACAGTCCAGGCGGAAGGCCTCGCGGAGCGCATCCGGTTCGTTGACGGCAGCCCGACGCTGGAGCTTGGCAACCTCGCCGCAGAGGCCGGCAAGCCAGTTTCCTACGCGCTGCTCGATTCTCGGGGACAGGTGGTGGAATCCTATGGGCTCAGGGGCGTCGAGGTCTCGCCCGCCACTCTAAGGCGCTACGATATCGACGATCCGTTCGGTTTCTCCATCGAGAGATGGCTTGATCCCAACAGCGGCGATTCCGTCATGTTGATCCTGCCCGATACGAGCGGCGCCCAGCGCATCGTCGTGACGTACCCCGCGCGGGATCGTCTCCTGGTGCAGGTCTCGATGCCATTGCTCGGCAACGCCATCTCGAAAGCGGACGTGCTCTACACCCTGACCGAGGCGTCGGTGGTCGCGGTGCTCCTGCCGCTGATCCTGACCCTGGTCGCCATCCCGATCATCGTCAGGCTTACGCTGAAGCCCATTCGCCGGGTCTCTCGCGAGGCAGCCGAAATGGAGGCCGCGACGCTCGATCGCCGTCTCTCGCTCGATCGCGTGCCGTCCGAGATGGACGGGCTCGTCCGCACCTTCA